>CAMWQM010000037.1 GCA_947176375.1 uncultured Helicobacteraceae bacterium | reverse complement strand
TTTGTTCCATATTCCACACACCACTGCCATTTTGAGAATCCACACCTTGCGCCTCGCCGCCCTGTGGCATATCTTTATTAAGCTCCAAACGCTCGGCATTGTAAGATTTCTTTAAATCCTCAAATTCTAGGGTTGTAGATGAATTTTTGAGGTTGTGGGAGGTAAGCGAATGAGGTGTATTAGACATACTCCGCAATGAAGTGTCCGATGCACCCCTCAAAAAGTCGCTACAAACCGAATTTGCGCCTACGCCCCATTTACCCTCGCATATTAACTTCGCCCCAATCATCGCAGGCACACCTGTGGTATAGCTCACACCTTGTGCATTGACTTCAGCGTAGCATTTTTCGTGCTCGCATACATTATAAATATAAATCGTGCGCTCCTTGCCACCTTTGACACCCTTGATATAGCAGCCAATATTTGTCTTGCCCTTTGTGCGTGAAGCTAGACTTGCAGGGTCGGGCAAAAGTGTCTTTAACACTTCTATTGGCACGATTTTTTGCCCCTTATGTTCCACAGAATCCACGCGCAAAAGCCCGACATTCTCGAGGCATTTCATGTGCGTAAGGTACGATTTGCCAAATGCAGTATTCATTTTCCTACTCCCACTATATTAGATTTTCAAGTTTTGGGAATTTTTCTAAGTTTAGCGAATCTAGGCTTAGCATTTCTCCATTATCAAACACACAAGCTTCCATGCTTTTGGAAGCCAAAAACAATTGCTTAACTTTCCATTGCATCATTTTTCTTTCCGTATTTACGTAAAAAGCTTGCCTATAACCCATGACTTATACCTTATATTTCAAGAGATGTCCGATATTCTTCTCTTATATCATGCAACAAGATTCTAGAATCGCCCCTGTTTGCTTCCCAATAAACAAATCCATTCAGCCTTTCTGCTTTTGCATGTTTAAGACGAGCGGCGAGAGTGTGAATATCATAAATCTGCCCTTCAAATTCGAGTTTTCCTTCATCTGTGAGTTGCGCTCGAAATGTAGTGTTTTTAAGGTAGAGTTGCTCACCGACATGCAAAAAACCTGCGGTAAGCATTTCAGTCAAACTAACCTTCAATGGTTTTTTGTCAAACTCTGCTTTGGCAATGGGGCTATCCTCAAACGTAAGCGAATCTAAACGTTGCTTGCCATATTGAATATATGTAGAATTTTGTTCAAGCATGATATAATTCCTACCAAGAATCTTTGCTGCTGCCGCTGTGGTCATTGTCCCACCAAATGGGTCTAGCACAGTATCGCCTATTTTGGAGCTAATGGCAATGATTCGATAAAGAAGTGATTCGGGCTTTTGCGTATTATGGAGCTTATCGCCATTTATATCTTTAAGCCTTTCTTTGCCGCTACACACGGGTAATTTCCATACACTGCCAAGCTGTTTGCGCTCTCCATTTTCAAAACCAATAATCTCGCAATTCAATTCTTTTGCCGTTTTGTAATTAAAAGTATATTTTGATTTCTTGCTTTTTGTTGCCCAAATAAGAGTCTCATGTGAATTATTTAACCTTGTGCCATGAAAATTAGGTGTTGGATTGCTTTTGTGCCAAATCACATCATTAATAAACCAAAAGCCTAGCTCTTGCATTACCCCGCCAATGCTATAAATACATTGCATTGAACCAATTACCCAAATACTGCCATTGGGCTTAAGGATTCTCTGGCATTCTTCAAGCCATTTTCTACTAAAATTCACATAATCTGCATTATCTACAAAAGCATTATCCCAAACATCATCACAGCCACTAAAATTGCTGCCCTCTGGACGTTGCAAACTACCCTCAACGCGCATAAAATAGGGTGGGTCGGCAAAGATAAGGTCAATACTCGAATCGGGGATTGTGTGTAACAGCTCGAGACTGTTGCCTTGTAAGATTTGATTAATGGGTAGTTGATTCTGCATTGCATAACTCCTTTAGATTGTGCTGCATTGGAAAAAGTTTCTTTCTTAATTCTACGTAATCTGGCATATCAGAGAGTAATTTCTTAATCAAATTCGGATAATCATTTTTCACTTTAAATAGTGCCATCTTTATTTCTTTGCTCATGTCAAAATCGGGAATATTCAATATTTCTTGGCTTCTCTCTTGTTTATGTTTTTGTAGATGTGAAACAAGCTCATTCCAAATATCCATTCTTTTAAAGATGCTCTCAAATAACTCTTTGCCATAAAAAATACAAATTTCTACTTGTTCATCTGTATTATGCCCTATTTGTTCCAAATAATATTTTTTATTTTTCTTTAGACTATCATCACTAAACCACATAGAAACAATAATTTTATAATTTGGATATGGATATTGTTTTTTGAGTACTTTTATCTTTTTGATTAAATTTGTATATTGCCCACGTTTTTTAGTGCTATCATGGTCGTCCCTTATTTTCTGTTCTATCAAATAAATAATATTGTCTTTGTGAAAAATCTGGTCAGCGGATAATCTATTACCACTTTCATCAACTCCTATATTTTTATCTACATTTGAATATCCCATATCCCTAATGTATTCCGTTAAGATTTCTTCTATAAAATCTCCAAATTTAATTTCGCAACTTTGTGTAACATTCTGTATAAGTTTCGTTTTTGCATTAGTGATTCTAAAAATCCCTATGTATCGTTTTGGATTTTGAAGAATGGTAAGCAATATCTCATAATTTAAGTCTTCTCCAAAAACTTTCTTATTGAGCCTATCTTTAAATTTTTCATAAGTCATTTTCATGCCACCAATATACCAAATTTGTAACTTTGTGGTATCTGTGCAAATCCAAGTAACTTTTGGAGATAATCACTCTTTTTTGCAAAAATGCCATTTTGTGCTCCATTTGTATATCCTCGTCTATCTTGCTAAAATCATATTTATAGCACTTACGCTTCATAAGGGATAATCTTATACTCCATATCGTTTTCTTCCAAAAATTTTTTTACCCCATAATCCA
>CAMWQM010000036.1 GCA_947176375.1 uncultured Helicobacteraceae bacterium | reverse complement strand
TTTAGATTTAATTTATTAAAAAATTAAATTATAAAAAGTAAGTTATTAGTATATCTCTGTATGGCTTGTATTGATGGGGGGGGGTGGATAATTTTGTAGCTTTTACAATGAAATTTTATAATATTCATTTAGTGTTAATTTCCTCTCTTACTACTTTATTATCAAATATTACAGATGGTAAAAATATAATAATTTTTAATAAATTACAATAATCCACATTTTAAAATCCCCTCTCTAAAAAGTAGAATAAAAATTTATTTACTAAAAAGTTTTATCTAAAGTTCTTTAATTTTTTCCCAAACCAAATATATTATTTCTATCATACCCTCTAATAGTATCTCTTTTTATTCCCCTCTTTTACCACATAAAAAACAAATAGAGTGTTTCCTCACCACCATACTCTAACATTAAAGAATCCACTATGAGAGATAGATTTATTTCCAAAGTTTCCTATATAGTTTAAATCAATACTAGCTATATTATTTATATTATATCTAAGCCCAAGCTCTACATATCCAATATATTTATCTGCTCCTACATTAAAGTCATAAGTAATAGTATTATTTATAAAAGATGAAACAGGATTATTAAAGAGATATTTAAATCCAAGAGCAGAATTTAAATAGATATTGTTTTCAAATAATTTTGTATAGTTTATATTAATATCTGTATAGATTAGATTAATTAAGCTTTTAGTATAAGTTGTAGATTCAAAACTAAATTCATTTGTGTTCATTCCTAGATAATTAAATCCAATCTCTGCTCCAAAGATTCCACCCTCTTTAAAATCAAAGTCTTTGCCATAGTATAAAGATGCACTAAAGGCTATATTATTTGGTTTAATATTATTAGCTAGATAACTTAAATCATTTAAGAAATAAAAGAAATCACCTCTAGCTTTTAAATACATATTATAAACTAAATCTAGTTTGTAGTGGATTCCAGTCATTAAGCTCATAGTAGAAAGAGTAGAAGCATTATCACTTTTTAACTTTCCATAGCTAAAGCCAAGATGAAGTCCTAGAGTATTAGCATTATTTATACTTGCATTAAATCCACTAATAAATCCATAATCTAATCCCTTATAATCTAATCCATCATTATAAAACATATTATAAGAGACAAATGGAGAGAAAAAGAAATAATATGGATAAATTTTATTAGCACTTTGATTTGAAGTTAGAGCTGCTAGATTAGAATTTGGATTCTTATTATTTGAATCTAAAGAGCTAGATTGATTAGTTGGATTATTGTAATTATTAGCTTTAGAATAATTTGAATAAATATTTAGTCTATCATTTTGTATATTTATTTCTTTGCTAGAGTTATTTTTATTATTCTTATCATTTATTATAGTTCTCCTTTCTCTTGCTTGTTGCCTATCACTTACATTTGCTATATATATTGTATTAGAATCCAGTGAAGTAGAAACTAAATTATTGTTTAAAATATTAGATTCTAGTTTATTATTGGAATCTTTGGAATCTAAATTAACATTAGATTTTAAACTTGATTTGGAATCTAAAGTGGAAATGAAATCCAAATTAATATTTAATTTGGAATCTATTTTAGAATTATTAGATTCCATTGAAATAGAAGCCAAATTAGAAGTAGAATCTGCTAAAACACTGAAATCTGAACTAACATTAGAATCTTTTTTAGACATAGAATCTAATTTAGTTTTAGATTCTATTTCTTTAGAATTTAGTATTTTATGATTTACATTATTGCTAGATTCTAAATCCATATTTGATTTAGTTTTAAACTCATTTGAATAATAAAAGTTTTGATTATTTTTAAAAGTGAGAGCTAGATAATTATTATATTCCATCTCTAAATTACTTAATGCTTTTTTATTAGTCTTTTTAGTGAATTTCTTGTTATTAAATAATAGAGAATTTGAGTGAGAAAGGAGAGTAAGAGAATATTTAATGTTTGGTTTTAAAATTCTGCTAGAGATTCCATTATTTCCATCAATATTTGCTCTAAAATAATTTCCATTACGTGATATTGTATAAATTGGGTCTGAAGAATGTAAATGTGAAAATAAGTCATTTACATTACCATTTTCGTATTTCAAACTAAATTTATTTCCACTTATATCCGTAATAAGCTTATCTAAGGAATAGTCTTTATTTAGTTCAAATTTACCTCCAAAGTTTAATAGAAAAAATGAATTTTTGGTTAAAGTTATCTTATCATTAGCATTGTGAAAGACTAAATGTGAAGTGTCTTTATTGGGAGTAATATTACCATTTGTAGTAGAGTTTTTTTCATATCCACTAAAATTATTAAAAGTGTTAGAATCTTCATTGATTTTCATAGCATAATTTCCTATTGTCATAGAAATGTCTTTAAAATTATAAAGTTTATTGCTTTCGCCTGTCTGCTCTAAATAAATAGAGCCATAATTATTCAGCAATCCTATTGAGCTTCCACCACCTTCATTAAAGATTCCATATATTTCGCCACTTTTTTTGTTTATAAAATTATTGATTTTGCTTGAATTACCATTATAACCACTTAGCACTATTGAGCCTAGCATTAACCCCTCATTTGTTAAACTATTTATAGTTGAACTATCAGCTAGTTTGATTGCTTTTTTGAAATTTTCTTGATTTATTATTTGACCTTTATTAACAAAGTTTGTTACATTGGTTTTTTCAAAATATAAGACATCATCTCCTTTAGTAAAATCATAGGTGTTCTCACCTTTTATTGTTGTCTCTATGATTATGCTATTAATATTACTTAAATTATCAAATTTAATATCATTATCTTGTGGAGTATTTATGATACAATCAGTTGTATTACCATTAGCACAAGCCTTATTAGCTTCAATAGCTAGTAGATTTCCCCCCCCCATAAGAATTAAAGGTAAAAAATAAAAGAATGAAGGATAAGAAAATCTATTTAAATGATTTGTTGGAATAATTTTTCTTTGATTGTGTGATTTGGATTGATTATTAAGATGATTAAGGCATTTATGGTGGCATTTTATGCTTTTCATTTGATTCCCTTTTTTTATTAATTTACCCACTTAAAAATGTTATATTTTAATATTTTAG
Source organism: uncultured Helicobacteraceae bacterium (assembly GCA_947176375.1). GTDB lineage: Bacteria > Campylobacterota > Campylobacteria > Campylobacterales > Helicobacteraceae > NHYM01. The sequence continues at coordinate 18 of CAMWQM010000036.1, read as the reverse complement.
GCTTTAATGTAATCTAAA
>CAMWQM010000035.1 GCA_947176375.1 uncultured Helicobacteraceae bacterium | reverse complement strand
TTCTGTGAATCCATGTTCTATAAGTTCCTCTTTGCCGCAACTGCCCGAAGCGGTTGTCACGACTACCGGGATAGTCTTTGAATTGCCAACATTGGAGGTACGTAGCAGCTCCAGCAGCTCGAAGCCATTGATTTCCGGCATGTTCAGATCCGTCAGAAGAAGGCTGTATTCCTTTTTTCGTATCAGTTCCATCAGTTCCGCAGCATCGGTACAGGTATCGCAGTGTATCCCTTCCTGTGCATACATTTCTTTCAGCATCAGGAGCAGCACTTCGTCATTGTCGATGGCAACCACATCGTGGAATGTATGGTTATGATGAACCTGTGCTTGATTTATCCGTTCCGGAATTTCCTCGGCTGTCTGCATGGGGATTTCCACAGTTAAACAGCTGCCTTTGCCTTTTTCGCTCTCCAGCCGGATTGTGCCGCCGAGCATTGTCACGATACGCTGCACGATGGACAATCCCAGCCCGAAGCCGTCTTTTGCAGCGGCGTTTGACAGACGTTCAAATGCACCGAATATACGTTGTTGCTCCTCTTCGGTCATGCCCGTCCCCGTATCTTCGACGATAAGTGTCAGCATCCCGTTAGTGTAATCCGTTGTCAGAGATACGCTGCCGTTCTCCGTGAACTTGATGGCGTTGGACAACAGATTATTTCCGATTTGCAGGATGCGTTCCTTATCAGTCAAAACAACCGTATCAGTTTGATTAATTATGGTAAGAGCCAGCCCCTTGTTCATAGCGGTTGGCATAAACTCCGTTTCAAGGATGTGCGTGATTGCCGAAATTTGGCAAGGAGAGAAATTCGGCTGCTCCTTGCCGTTGTCCAAGCGGAAGAAACTTAGCAGCGTATTGAGCATTTCACGCATACGCTCAGAAGATTGCCGGATGTTTTGGATATACGCCCCGATTTTATCAACATCGCAATCTTTTTGCATCAGTCCGGCATAACCCGTTATTGCCGTCAGAGGCGTGCGCAATTCATGGGTGATGGTATGAACGGCTTTCTTGCGGGAAGCAATCAGTGCCTCGTTCTGTTCAACAGACTGTTGAAGTTGTCCGATTAAATCCGATGTTTTCAGTCGGTATCGTTTGATTCGGATGGCATCCCTATGTATAATTATGAACAATACGAGCAATAACAGAAGTATGGATAATGCCAGACTGCCAATTTGCCTGAACGACTTCTTACGCATGGTGGCTATCTCGGTTTCTCGTTCTTTCAGGTCGGTCTGAACATTGTTGTCGATATGACGGATAAGCCTACGTAATTGGCTGTTTAGGGCTGCATTATGTGCGGCAACGCTGTCGGTCTGTTCGCTAAGTATCCGGTTCTGGGCTTTTTGTTTGGCAATCACATCGTTGTTAAGAGAACAGAGCATCGAGGTTGTTGCCGAGGGTTTTGTTTCCTCCTTTTTGCCGAAGATGCCCAAGAACCCCTTGCGTTTAGTCTTGCGGGGGCTTTCATTTGCGCTTTGACGGACTATGAACGGCACTTTATCGGCTATACGCCTATTGAGTGTCCTCTGACGGGAATGTATATCCGCCAGCTCCCTCATCTGTACTTCTTTGCTTGCCAATATGTCACGGATGCTGTCTATTCCTATACGTTCCGAACTGAACACCTCGCGGAAGACACACAGTGTACTGTCAATCACCATCCTTTGATGATGGTATTGTTCTGCATCGCCCTCTTTCCATTCCGATACGGTTTCTCCCAGCAATGACAGCCCTGTAATCCGTATGTTCAGGCGGTTTATGTTTTTTCGCAACTCGCTTGCCTTACGGTTTTCCTCCTCGGACAGAGCCAATGTGTTTTGTTCGTTATGGTAGGTATAGGCTACCAGCAGTGACAGGATGAATATGGAAATGTAGCCTGCGGCTACTAATATGCGGTAGGATTTCATAAGCCGTATATATAATGATTGCGAAACTTCTCATTTGTCAGGAATATGCGTGCCGCTATAGCCGCACCTTCCAAATCTTGCCGGAAACGTGCTCATGATTCACTGTTCCAGTATTTCATCCTTCTCTCGCACCATTCCTCATATCCCTCTTTTTTCAGTTCTCCGGGTGTCTTGAGAACCTGCTGGTTGCAGAAGTCGGAAAAATTACTTGCAGAGAGGAACCGGTTGCGTTCAGCCACTTCCTTCAGGGCAAGTTCGGGACGGTAGGAAAGGTCTTCCTTGATACGGCTTATGCGCTCCTGCCGGAGCCAGTCGGTCGCGGAACAGCCGTAATATTCTTCAAAACGGCTTCGGAAATGGGAATAGCTCATGCCACACATCCCTGCCAGCTCCTCTGCTGTAAAGGTGTGCCACTTATACATCTTCACTTTCAGGCAGAAGACCGCTTTTTCCAGTTCTTTCAGACGGCTTTCCGCATATTGCATTTCAGATTCCTTCAGAGGGCTGGAGATATGGCGGAGGGTGTCACGGCGCGCCCTGAAAAAGTAGTCGCACACCCGGTTGGTCACGCAGTTAAGATAGGAGCGTCCCCTCATGCAGCGGAGCAGGTCGCAGAAAAACATCAGTTCCGGTGTCCGGTACTCCGTTTCATAGACGGCTACGAGGTCATTGCACAGGTAGCAGAATGCAAAGTCTTCAGGCGAGCATGCCACAAGAGCTATGTAAGGCTTGTAGTCACGCATTTTCAATGTAGGCTGGACAGGAATGGATTTGAATGTGCTGACAATCAGGCGCAGCACCTCTGTATCATGGGCGAAACTCTCCATTTCGCGTACCATACGGCTTACGGAGTAACGTTTCTTTACAAGTTCTTCCGCCTTGTCCGTTATGCTTTGCAGACTTGCGGAATGTATGGGATATATATCGGCTGTGTGCCGTAGCAGGGCTGTCAATCTCATCATGTTGTTTTTGCGGCAAATATCGGGTTTATAAAGTAACAAGCAGTTCCAAATCTTGCCGAAAATCCCAACACGGTCATATTTTTCCTTGCCGTTGCAACGCTTCCAAGAAGAAAACGGCAATGGTAGACACTACATACAGCGCAAGAACCCATGCACCGGATTTGCGTTGCACCGGGCTTTCATCGTCATATCTGGCTATAATCCTGTCGTAACGTTTCCTGAAAAAGAACCGCCAGCTCAACAAGGCAATAATGCCGCCCTCGATAATATAATACTGAATATCGGAGGGATATGCGACAATGCCGTATCGGGTCAGCATCCCCCATACGGTCAATACGTTGGTACTCAGTATGACCGAGAACATAAGCATCCCCATAAACACGGCTCCTTCCGCCAAAGAGGAATGAAGCCATAGTCTATAAAACCGATAATACAGATAATCTATCATGTCCTTCGGGTAACAATATCATGTTGAATATCACTCGGTCATTTCTGTGAGAAACTCCTGCGGATGCTGTTTGATGTATGTGCCTATCA
>CAMWQM010000034.1 GCA_947176375.1 uncultured Helicobacteraceae bacterium | reverse complement strand
TATAGCAAAAGAGAATCCCGTTAAATCAGGATTCTCTTTTTTTCATATTTACAAAATTTCACAATTAGACCAATACTAATTTTACTTCTCGATGAGCAGCATTAGCAATTTCATTAATAAGCCCAATTGAAACATTCATTGAACCAGCTTCAATTCTTCCAATCGTAGATTGGGGTTTCCCTACAAATTTAGCAAATTCTTTTTGAGTCATGCCTAAATCTTCACGCATTTCTCTAACCAAAATTGAAGCGTCTAAATTTAAATTTACTTGCTCATATTGTTCTTTTAATTCGGGATTTTTTCTAATATCATCCCTAATAAATTCTTGAATCTTACTCATCTTAGTCCACCCCATATCGTTCTTCATATAATCTCCGACGCTCTAACGCTTTATCTAATTCCTTCTTTGGCATTTTTTGAGATTTTTTTCGAAAACCATGAGTTATAACATATTTACCGTTACTACTTCTAAAATACGGTGCTCTCACAATATTACTTGAAAATTTTGATCTTATTTCTAATAAATTAATTTGGCCACTTATCTTTCTAGTCCAACGTTGCTTAGCAGCTACATAAAACCCTCTATTTTCAATCTTAGCAATAGTTCCTGCAAACTTTACACGTTCTTTTTCTGGTAAACTCTCTAAAAAATTAGAAAATTCATCCCAATCATAATATTCAAATTCAAACATAAATACATCCTTACCACTATAATAGCATATGCGCTATTAAAATAAAAATTAATTACCCTAATCAAAGTTACGAGTTATTCGCTTCCACAAAGATGCATTCTCAATCTTTTCAACTTTTTCTTGCAACTGAGAGCTCCTCTCAGCACTACTAATCAATTTTTGTTGCGAATCATTAAGTTGTTTTGTCTGTTCAAGAATTCGAGCTTGTAATTGTTGCTGTTGATTATTCAATTGAAGTTGCTTATTATTCAGCTCTTTAAAATCATCAGCAAACTCTTCTATCTTTAAATTCAATCTTCGAATCTCTTCATTTTTCTGCGTTTTTATTCGAATTATTTCTTCAGCTTTTTCTTTATTAGCTTTCTTAAGTCTATCATTCTGCGATTTCAACTCTTCAATTTCTTTCAAGAGATCTTCTTTTTCTTTGAATATCTTCGAAGATTTTTCGTTACCTTTAGATTGGACTGCCTCCTTCACCCTTACCACATCACTATCAGCAATCACAAATCTATTACCCTTTTTGGTAACTTTAATATCTTGACGTTTAATTTCATCCCTAATCCTTTGTTTTACCTTAACCAAATCAGCGGAAGAAGTTCCCATCATTTCAGCAATTTCACGAACAGTTTTCATATAAAAATCCTTTAATAAAGCGAAGAATCTTCGAAGATATTCAAATATTCTTCAAAATACGATTCAAAGTAAAACTAACAAAAAAACTTGAACAAATAACATCTTCAACTTATGTTGAGGTGTTTGTTAAGTTTAGAGCAGAGAATTTCCCTGTATTAGAAAATATAAGGAAAATCCCTCAACTTATGCGTCGGCGATGCCCGCTCGTCACAGTCATTACTGAATTATCTGATATATCAATCCGTGCGTCTACATGCCCCTACACGGCATTATAATAAAACTCTACATCAGTCCCAGCACCCAAAATTGAGCGCCCACATGCGTCAAATCTTACATCATTGGCTGTCCAGCTCTCGAAAATCTACCCTTTTCAAATGCCCAAGTTACCTCGGCGCTAAATTCTCCGATAAATCGTAGCTCATCAGTTTAATTATAAGACCGAATTTGCCTGCCCACTTCTTTTTATCTTAATGGGGGCCTTGAAGCCTTACCCCCTGCGCTTCCTATCTATCTTAGTAATGAGGAAAATAAATAGGACCGTCCCCTTTGTTACATATCCTGCGAGACCAACAGGAATATTAATCTAATAAAGGAGATCGCCCTGAAAAAGCCCACAAAAAAAGTGAGACACTTCTACAAACCTTTGTGTCTCACATCTTGATTTCTTCTTCAGTTCACGTTACAATTTTAATAGCTAATTAATTAGCTTTAAAATTGTTAGAAAAGCGTGAAGCTACAAAGTATGGGTTTGTAGTCTAGCGTACAGCTCAACTTTGAACTCCAATTCGAAGTTGGGCTTTTTTCAATTTATATTTAATTTTCGCTTTTTATTATAAAACAATTTAATCTTTAAGAAAATAGTTAAATAAAAAAATGCTGAAATAATTTCAGCATTTTTTTATTTGTATTATAAGTCAATTTTCCACCATGGATCGTATACATTAGTTGTCATAGCTGTCTCCTTCTTTCTTTTTTTATCATTATTTTGTCTATTAAAATTCAATATGTACATGAATATGAAAGTTTGGTTCTACGGACATGTTTTTTCCTCCTCTTTTTTATAATTTAAAATTAAAATTCAACATCTACATCAATTACTACATGACCATTAGTTGTTTGTGCGCTCATTTTATAATTTCCTTTCTAACTCTAATAACTTCTTGCCTAAAAAACAAATGGCGGTGGACCAATATGTACATTAGTTAACATTAAACTTTATCTCCTTTATTTGAATTTAATTAACATTCCATCTATAGTACTTTCAAGTTTCTTTTTTTCTGTAACAGTTATGGAATCTTTCTTTTTTTCTTTCTCTTTTTTTGTCATAAATTACATTTGATGAATAATAGGTCTAAAAATGCAGTTGAGATTCACCATCTCTCACCTCCTTAAATATATAAATTTTATCTATCGTTGCCTAAAACAACTCCAACTATTAAACTATTTAACTCTTTCATTTTTATTTCCTCGCTTAATTAATTTATGCTTTAAGTATATTAGGATCTTTAACAAAAAAATAAAAAAATCGTATTTGAACATTTTTCTGTATAAATGTTCAAATACGACATTTTTATATGTGATTATTTAAAAATTCTTCTAATTCAGTTCCATATGACTTCATTCCAGTTAATTTCATGCTCTTTATAATAGCACGGCAAACATCTATATCATCTTTATTATCATTAAAATGATAGTTAGTTAAATGTTTATAGAAGGAAATTATACTTTGATAAAAATAAAACTGTGGCTTAAGTGGTAATTTTTCGGCATTAGAAATTATGTAATTTACGTAATTAAAATTATTTTCTTTTATTGATAAGTAAAGTAAATTATCCATAATTGCTAATAGAACTTCTTGGCTTTCTGTATCGTTACTATCTATAAACTTGTTAATAGCATTTTTTGTAATCATTACATTACTTTCGAGATCGTAAAATTCCATAAAATTACAAAAAAGATTTAATTTATCCTTATTAATATCTGGAATATTAAATATTTTATCTTTTAAAGCATTTCTTACTTCTAAATTTGGCTCTTCATCATCTTTTTTCAGAATTTCAAGCCATCCATCAATGGTTAAAAGATATTCATCTTTATTCGATACGGTACTCTCCTCTACATCTTCTCTTATTTCTTCAACTCTTTTCTTGTCTGAATGATAATAAGCATCTAGTACATCATTTTCTAACTTTATTATATATTCGTGTTGGAAATCTCCCTTTAAACTTAGCTTTCTAAAAAAGGACCACATAGCAATATCATTATGCTCTAGAATTGTAACTAAATCCTCCACAGTGATTCTATGTTCATTCTTTTCAACTTTTGAATAATATGAAGTACTTACAATTCCATCTGCAAATTGTTTTTGGGTTAGTCCTTTTTTTAGTCGGTATTCCTTCAATAATTCGCCAATTGTCATATTTTTTCCTCCTAATGTTCAAATACGACATTTTTAAAAATTATTTTAATTCCTTGCTAAGATTAAAGCAACATTAAATTTAAGGAGTTAAACATTATGAATGTATTTTTGAAAAATAAAGATTATAGAAGATTTTCAATTGCTAGTTTTCTTTCAACTACTGGTGATATACTTTTTTACCTAGCATTTATGACATACGCAAGTAAATTACATAATTACTCACTAGCTTTGTCTCTAATCGCAATCTCAGAATCAATTCCTAGACTTTTCGAAATTTTTGCTGGTTACTTAGCTGATAAAACTCACAATAAGTTTAAAAATATCTTCTTAATGGCCGTAGTAAGATTCACTCTCTACGCAATCGTTGGCGTTTTATTTGTAGCTAAAGTTTCAGACTGGAGTTTAGTAGTTGCCGTTGTAGTAATTAATTTCTTCTCAGATACTTTTGGCTCATATGCAGGCGGTTTAGTATCTCCACTTATTGCAGATATCGTTGGCAAAGAAGAATTCGGCGAAGCTGCAGGTTTTACTAGTGGTGTTTCAGAAGTTATTAATATGGTTGCCCAATTCGTCGGCTCTGGCTTACTTTTATTTATGTCTTACTCTAACTTAGCCTTTATCAACGCATTTACTTTCTTAGCAGCTGGACTTTTGTATGCTAGTGTTGGCTTAAAAAATAAACAAAATGGTAATGATCTAGAACTCAAAGAGGTTAACGATCAGAAATTTATTGCAACAATGAAAGCTTCATATAAGCAGGCTAAAAAGTCTCCAGGACTTTTAACAATCATTGGAGTTGTTTCCCTTCTCAATGGTGTATTAGGTGCAATGAGTGCTTTAATTCCAATCGTAATGGCAGGTCATAAGTCAACTATGTTAATCAGTAACTATAGCTTTACTATGGCAGTAATGGGTGTTGTTGTTAGTTGTGGAGCAGCTTTTGGAAGTATGTTTGGTCCACAATTATTTAAAAAGGTATCAGCTTTTACAATGACTATTGTTGCCGGTGGACTTAGTTTGTTTACTACCTTTTCATCATTAACTGCTCATATTTATACTGTATTGCCTTTTTTCTTCCTTTTAGCAGCAACTGCCAGCATTGCTTCTATTAAGTTATCTCAATGGTTAGTTAATACTGTTGAACGTAAAATTTTAGCTTCAACAGTGGGGCTTTTAAATACTTGTGCTATGGCTTCTTCTCCATTATTGACTACTATTTTTACTACAATTTCAGGTGCAAGTGATGTTAGATTTGCGTTAATTGCATTACTTGCGGTAGAAGCAATTGTTTTATTTGTAACAGTAAAAATGAGTATTAAAGTTAAAAGATCACAAACAAAAGTTACAACACCTGCCAAAGCTAGCGATTAATGCAATAATGTTTAACTTCTTTTGAAAACTGCTTAAAAAGGTTAAATCCTAATTTCAGCAGTTTTTATCTTATTCTTTTACACTAAATAATGTAATTGACTTTATTCTATATATTTTTAACTAAATCCATGCTATACTAATAACCACATCAAGAAAGACATAAATAATTTAAGAAAAGTAATTAAGCAATGATGTATCGATCGAGGAAAAACTGTCGAGAAAGCATCATTGCTTTTTTTGATGTTTTCGCACGTCATTTTATTTTAGTTCTATATCTATATTCTAAAAAACACAAAAGGAGATATTTGATAAATGAAGATTTTATCTGCATTTACTGGTAGAAAAATGACTGTTAGCTACATGGTTGATGGTGAAGAAAAGAAAAAGTCTTTTAGTTTAGCTCACGTTAAGCAAGATGCAAGCTACGAAAACATTTATACCGTAGCTCAAGCTTTAGGCTCACTAGTGAACGGTACTGTTGTTGGTACTCAAGTTTCTGACACAAATATTATTGACGCTGACGGCGAATAATTTACAGGAGGAGAATGTAAATGAACAAAGTTTTAAAGTTAATTTTCAATAATTCCAAAGGCAAAACTTCAGTAATTACTTTGCATAATCCTAAGAGTGTCGATGCAGACACTGCTAAGGCTGCAATGCAAAAGATTATTGATGCTAACATTTTTGATAACGCAGAAATTAACCCTTATGCAACTATTGTTGGGGCTAAATACTACGAAACTCAAAGTACACCTATTTTTGACGCTGAGTAATAGTTTAGTTGACTAAGGGAAGGCCTTGTTGCCTTCCTTTTTTTGTTATAGGAAGGATAATGATTTGACTATGACGCAAGAAATCATTAGATACGTATTAGAACAAGCGTCTGGGGTAGTAATTGCATTAGTTCTAATCATTCGTATTGAAAGTAAATTGGACAGTCTAACTTCAGCAATCATGCACCTTTCGGATAATAAGGCTTAATATGTTAGACTTTATATTTAATTAAACGGAAAAATTTAAATTAGGAGAATAGAGATGAACGATATTAATTTATTAGGAAGATTGACTAACACACCTGAACTTAAACAATCAGCTAATGGACGCCCTTATACATGGTTTACAATGGCCGTGCCTCGACAAGATAACCGAAAAGAAGCTGATTACATCCGCTGTTTAGCCTTCGATAAGTTGGCCAACGCAATTTATAAGCACTGCGACAAAGGTCGTCAAATTTTGTGCCAAGGCAGACTGCAGGTATCTACTTCAATTGATGAAGCAACTAAAAAAGTTAAATATCATCACACAGTGGTAGTATCAAGCACCCATTTTCTGCATGATCCTAATATATCGTCTGCATCTATTTAATTTAAATACACGAAAAAAAGCAGTTCAAAAACTGCTTTTTGTTTTGCTCTCTAACTCCCTTCCGCTTCGGGCAAGTCTATCCTCGACGCTTCAGCCGGCTAAAGCCGTCTTCCGTACCGTCTCGGAGTAGCCAAGCCCTACGCTACGGGGAGTTAGAGAATTACATAATACTAACAAATGTTTTAAGAAGTTAATTTTATATAAACACAAAATCCTGCTACAAAAACTAAAAATGCAATACAGGTTAAAAATAATACCTTTTGCCAATTTTTACTTAAAAATTCACTTCCAAAAGAAAACATCCACCATCCCAGTGTTCCAATAGCTGACATCCATAAATTATGCTGATTAGTTAGCAAATCATAAATTAAAAATAGAGCTACAAGCCCAATTGGCGGTAACAAATAAACAGCAATTTTTTTACCCATTTGTGCCTCCGCTTACTTCTTTAAAAGTTGATACGTCCATTATTTGGATACTTATCATGAGCATCCCAATATTTTGCAATATAATATCCTGGACTACCAGCATAATCAAGAGCCTGATCGACTACTTTAGAAGCTACTTTTCCTGCAGCCCCTCCTACAATGCCTTGTAAAGCTCTTTGAATAGTCTTTTTGGCTGCACTTTTACCAAGTTTTTTGATGGCATATTTTACACCCAATGAACCCACACCACCAGAAGCACCAATAAGTGCTGCATCAATCACAGCACCCATTTGTGACACAGTGATTCCTTTCCAGCCACCTTGTACTGCTAAAGTACCATGTAAATGACGTTGAGAAACTTGATCCAAAGCGGGTAAACTATAATCTCCTTGACGTTGATTATTAACAATTGTTCGTAAGTAATCTGTACTTAAATCAGGATAGCTCTTCTTTAATGTTTCAACTACTTTATCAACATCTTGTGCAGATAATTTGCTATTGACAGAATTATCTTCTTCAAACCATTCTGAGGTAATTAAAGGAGATTTTTCCGGCTGTTTTGATTCAAAACTGTTTGTAGTGGCACTAACTGTATTCGTTAATGCTGGAGTAACAGTAGCTAACAAAGTTGCAGAAAGTAGAGCAACTGATGTTGATTTCAATACTTTTTTCATAATAATTTTCCTCCAATTATTCCTATACTTAACAGCATTGTTAAAGAAAAAAGCGCCCTACCAGACCAATTATTTTGATCTAATAGGGCGCTTTGGGCGCTGGCTGTACCACCTATGTTCGCCGGGCATAAACCCAGCCTCGTTGCACGTGCGGCTCAAAAAGAGCGATACGTCCACGCTGTAAAGGGCGTGCCCTGAAACTACTCAATTCGTAATTTCTGCTCAAAGGTGATTTTCAGCTAAACCTTCGTTGTTTCTTCGCACCAACCAGAAACTCTCTGTAGTACTTCAGTAAAACTTACTTTCCTTATCAAAGCCGTTATTATTTTTTGTTGATCACAATATTACAGTGATAAAAATTAAAAGTCAACAAAAATTTTCATTATCTATTAGTTAAATTATAAATTTTATAATTTTAATATAATATATTGTGATGCGAAAAAACTATCTATTTTGATATTTTTTCAATACATAATATTAATATTGAAATTTTTTTAAAGTAAAAAAATACTGCATAGATTCACTGTTAATTTTCATCTCAAAAGCCCGAAAGGTCTGATTGAGCGGCGAGCTATCCCGAGCCGGAGCGGAAATCCAGCTTGCTGGATTGTAGCCGGTGGAGGGTAGATCACGCGATTGAAGACCTTTCGGGCTTTTGAGATGAAAATTTTATAATAAAAAAAGGTAGTTCAATGACCACCCACAAGACGTCTTTCGGCAAGTAATCAGCTTACCTTTGTTGCACGCGCGCTCAACTTTTTTATTTTTAGTGAGTAAAACAGCTAAAAGTCACTTTTTAAGTGGCTTTTTTCGTACTCTAAATTTGAAAATTTTTTAATTAAAATGCGTCTTTTAAACAAAATTATTTAGTAGACCAATCGAGGTTTACATAATGCATATTAGACGAAGCCTTGTAATCTCTTCTCTCCCAAGGGTTAAAACACACATATTAAAAATATTGTGAATTTTTCAGCGTATAGCAAAAGAGAATCCCGTTAAATCAGGATTCTCTTTTTTTCATATTTACAAA
>CAMWQM010000033.1 GCA_947176375.1 uncultured Helicobacteraceae bacterium | reverse complement strand
TGCACCGATTGCACCGATTGCACCAATTCTTAAGGAATTTAAATGATTTTAGGATATATAAGAATTTCGAGCGACACTCAACACTTAGACCGCCAAACGATATTATTACAAGAAGCGGGAGCAGAAAAGGTATTTAGCGATATTGGAAGCGGTAAGAATATGGAGCGCGAGGGGTTAAAAAATGCGATAGACTTTGCAAGGGAGGGCGATATTTTCATCAGCCCATCATTCGATAGACTTAGTAGAAGCACAAAAGATTTATTAGAAATATGCGACAAACTCCGAACAAAAGGAGTTACAATCAAAATATTAAATCCCTCTCTTGAAATCAAAAATAAAAATGATTTTATAGGAAATTTGATATTAACAATACTTGGTGCAGTCGCAGAAATGCAAAGGGCGGAAATGCTAGAGAGGCAAAGGCAAGGAATTGCGGTGGCAAAATCAAAAGGGCTTTACAAAGGGCGGAAACCCCTTAATAAAGAGCTTTTAGAAAAAATCTATTATGATTATAATTATGGAGTAGCCCCGATGAAAATTTGTAGAAAATACAATATTTCAAAATCAAGTTTTTACAAATATAGGAAAAATTTTGATAAAATCACAGAATCTAAAACAAAGGAGAATTATAATGAAAAAAAATAAAGAATTAGAAGTAGAAAATGAAATAATAGAGGGTGGGGAAGAAATCACACCCCCACCAGTAAAAGAGGATAAAAAGGAAATTCCAATAAAAGAAGATGCGATTATTAGAAAATTAAAAGATATTGAGAAAAAATTAGAAAATTTTGAAATTGATTTAACAGAATCAGAATCAGAAAATACAAAAAATAACAAATCTTATATAGTTCTTGGTGTAATAATTCTATTAGCAGCTATAGCGGGGCTTGGATTTGATGTTTATAAAAGGGTAAAAAATGGCGAAAATCAGACAGAAAAATAATAAATTAGTTCGGAAACGAAATACGAAAGCGGAAAGCGGAGCGGAAAACGAAGCGGAAAAAAGTGAAACATTAGAAACCCCCATTTTTAACGATGAGGGCGATAAAGAACCACTTATTAAAGATGAAAACGAACAAGAATTTAATACAGAAAATTTAAAAAATAAAACTCTAGCAGAATTAGCAGAATTAGCCCAACCCTATTCTAACCGCTCCATTGAAACGCTTAAAAGGCTTTCAAGAGAGGAATTAATATATATCATTACAAATAAGAAAGATGATTTCAAATCGAAAGAATATGGTTCTCTAGGGAGTGACACAAAAGACATTATAGAATTGTTTATAGAGATATTAAATGAACATAAAATCAAACATCAGGGAAGGGAGTTAAATGCTCTTTTATGTAAAATTCTACGCAAACAAGATAAGAAAATTAGTGAGGGTCTTATTAAAATCGGGGCTAGCGGTTCTATCATCTCTTATCTTTTATTGTCTTTTATTATTATCGGGCTTATTATTGACGCTACTATCGGTTTTGATAAGTTTCTATCTAAACTCCAAAAAAAGAATAGTGAAAATGCTACAGAATCGAAAGAAAATTCGAAGCGTTAGCGCTATTCTAGCAATGCAAGGGAGTGGGAAAACCGCTCTAATGCAATATCTATTAATGTGTAACCCTAAAAGCTGTATCATTTTTGACCCTACAGGAAGCTTAGAACCCTTTAAAAATAGAGTTTTTATTGATTATGAAACTCAAAGCGTATCAAAAATAATTAATAAAATAGGGAGGAAAAATCTTTATACAAAAAAAATAGATATAGTGATACAGCGATGCGACGATGTAGAAAGTGTTTTAAAACTCATTTATAATAATTTAGAAAATATTTGTATTGTCATAGATGAAATAGACTTATGCTACACCGCCACCCTCCCAAATTACACCTATTTATATAAAATTTGCAATTTTGGGCGGCACAAATGCCTAGATTTAATAGGCGTTGCTAGACGCCCTGCAAATATGCCCCGAGCGCTTACATCACAAAGCAACTATTTATATTTAGGAAATTCAAATAATGAACCCTTAGACTTGAAATATATTAAAAGTTTTGTAGATTCTAAAACTTTTAATAAATATCAAGCCTTGCAAAAATACCATTTTTTACGATATGATACACAAAAGCATTTTAGTGAATGCTTTAAATTACCAAAATTAGCGTTAAAAATGCTAAATATACAATAAGGAGTTATAAAATGTTAGAAAATATTAAAACAGGAGCTATTATAGGCATAGCGTTAGTCGTCGTCAATTCAATTATTAAAAAAATCACAGGCAAAAGCTATTTATAGGAGTTAAAAAATGATGAGTAAAATTATTAAATATGTAGGTCTAGGGGCAGGTGGGCTAATAGGAACAATTCTAGCAAAAAAATTATTATCTTTAATTATCAAATAAGGAGCTAAAAAATGCCAGTATATAAAACATTACAAAGACAACAAGAGGCGATAAATTTTACGCCAAACTCAAGCGGAAGCGCTAAACTACAAAGAAATTATAATTATTCTTATATTATTTTTGAGTTAGTGGTAAATTATAAAGCTCAAACAGGCGCCACATTCAAATATTTGAATTTCGCAAATCTTATTAAAAACTTTCAAATATTTGCAAATGGTTCAACAGAATTTAAAAACCTCAATTTCGCGCAATTAGTCTATCAAACTTACATTTACACAAGAGGAAAACTCTTTTACGATATTCCACAATTGCCAGCGAAAGACGCGACACAGGCACTAACAGCCACACATACTTTAAGAGTTATCGTTCCATTTGCTAGTTTATTAATGACAAAACCAAGCGATACAGGGTTACAATCTAATCAATTTCAAACTTTAGATTATTTAATAAATTGGAATGATGCAAGTGCTGTAGGAACAGGAATAGAGATAATCTCTGCACAGCTCAAGCCTACATCATTTGAGAAAATAGAGACATTAGCAAAAGGCGAGCAAGTTAATAATATGAAACTTGTTCAAAAACTTCAATCAGAGCAAATTACAACAACAACAACAGGTTATTTAATCAATTTACCTGCACAAAAACAATATCAATATTTCCAATTTGACTTACAAACAGGAAGCACAGGCGACGCAGCACCTAATACAATAAAAAATATTAAATTCTTAAATGGAACAGATGTTATAGTTCAATTATCAATAGATACACTAAAAGCTATGAACCGCTTAAGATATGGCATAGATGATAATGCCTTCAAATCTATATATAGCGCTTACATTACAACAAATCAAGTATTGAATCCAGACGCTCACTTTGTGCTTGATTTCAGCGATAGAGGACATTACTCTAATTCTTGGGATATTAAAGATTTCAAAGCTCCACAAATAGCCTTAGATACAGATTTATCATCGTTAAATAATGCCTCTTTAAATGTTAATATAGCTATGTCATATGCAGAAGCAAATTAATAAAGGATTATAAATGGCAGATTTAAGCTTTAGCGATGTTTTTAATGGTGCTGTAGGAGCGTGGAGCGACTACAACGCCACTAAACAAGAAGCATTAAAGGCAGACGCGGCACAACAAAACTATCAAGCTTCATTAAATCAAGCTACTTTAGCTCAAACATTGGCTAAAAATAAAACAACTTTAGCTTTAATAATTGGTGGAGTGGTGATTTTAGTAGCATTTTTTATGTTTAGGAAGTAGGCAAAATGGGAGCTCCACGCTATCCTATAATCTTTAAAGATATAAAATTTTATAATAATATCTATTACATCAAGCATATAGGAGATTTGCCAGAGCTTCCAATAGTTTATAAAAAGCAGATTGTTAATAATAAAAAACTCTTAGAAATTCATTCTAGGAGGATAGACAAAGCAAGTTTTATAAAATATACAGAGGATTCAGCTACTCTAACCATATACGAACTAGAGGGACAATTAATATTAAAATTTGGTTGTATAGTCGTTAGAAATACAAACTATCTTTATACAGCCCCAAAAGATGAGTTAAAAGAGTTTATGGAATATTTAAGAGTTACAGAATCCGAAAAGCATTTTAATAAGAAAGATGCTAAATTAATGGCAACTGCTTTTTATAAGTTATCAATGAAATATATTATTAAGAAAGGATTGCGTAATGGGAGCTGGTGGCGGCGATAGCATTTCAACAACAAACGATAATAGAACTTGGAATTATCAAGGCGGGTCAAACAATTTCTCTAATTTTTTTGGAAACTTCAATTATAAGGGCAGTGGATATTTTAACAGCTCTAATAGTCAAGCATTTGATGCCACAAATACTAATAAAAACGATACCTCCGCAAATGGTGGCGGTGGTGGCTCTAGTGGCGTTGATATAGGGGCGAGTGTCGGCGTTGGTGTTGGTGGCACAGGTTCAGCGGGTGCAGTCGATAAAGTCACAAGTAATAGCGATGGCGTCCTCGCAGGAAATGGCAACAATTCCATTTTAGTATTAGCAGCCATAGGTATCGCCGCCGCCTTTATAATAGCAAATTTTAATAAAAGAAAGGGGAAAAAATGAGTAGTGCAATAGATGTAAGCGCGTTTAATGGCGGTTCTAGTAGTTCCACCTCCTCAACTGGTGGAACAACTAGCACAGGTGGATTAGGTGCAAGCCTCGATTTAAGCGGTGCTACAATACAAGGACATACGATTAATGATGGATTAGACGCTAAAGAGACCGCGCAACTATTTAATTCTATTCTTAATAATACAGCCAACACGATAGCACAGGGCGCAAGTAATACACTTAATAACATAACCTCATCTACAGGCTTTAAAGTTATAATTATAGGCATCGTAGGGTTTATTGCATATAAATTTTTCTTTAAAAAGGGTAAAAAATGAATAATGGAAATCTAGTTTATAAAACATACGATATCAGCACATCTCAAGAATACACAAGCGGGACAAGACTAAATTTAAGCGGTGTTAGAACAGTTAAATTATTAAACAGACCTAGTGGGGTAGAGGCTTGGATTAGCACCGATTCAAATGGCACAAATCTATACCCACTTATTAATAGAGGCGATGGTTGGGAGCTCCCATTAGAAGCCGAACCATTATATAATCTTTATGTTTTTACAAAAGGCGTAAATGCACAAGACACATTAAAACTAAGCTACACAGGCGAAAAAAACTTTTTTATCTTTGGCAATTCAAGCGTGGAGCGCATAGGCGAGATAGAAAGCTTAGGAAATCAAGCACAAATAGATATTAATAACGCAATGTTTAATTATTATAATAGAATACCCTTAGAATCCACTGGGACAATATTCGAAAGTTTTTATTATTTAGATTATAAAAAGAGGATATTTTCTACAAATCAAGAATATTTTTGCGGATTCCCGCTAAGTGATAAAAAAGCAACAATTTCAGAATTAGGACTCAAAGACGACGAATACTACAGAATCAGTATTTTAGGACACTGGGATACAGGAACCGACTATGGAGAGGCTACTGTCGATTATTTAGGAACTATTTTTGCAAGTTTGCACATAACTCTATTTAATGACCTTAGCACAGACCCTTTAACCTTTACAGAAATCTCAGACACAGATATTATTAGAAGTAGAAACCTATATCAATTAAATAAACTGCCTATACCAGCAAATAGATTCAATCTCTTAGGACTAAAAGAGCAAACTGCAATATACTTCGACACAGGCACAGCAATTAACTCCCACACAGGCAATTCAAATCTTAATTTTGATATTATAGTATCGGGCGCAACATTAAACCGATATTCCTATTTCGGTCTTTTATTATCTTTTAACAATTATGTAAGTAGAGGTAGTATATACGATACGGCTCATGCATCAATATTAACTACAATTTCACAGGCTTATAACAATGTTAAAAGGAGATAAAATTAACTCAAAAAAAAAAAGAGAATTAACCAATTTCTTTTTATCGGATTCATACTCTTATTATTATTCAGGAGGCTCGAAGCTATGCAAACACCAAGCTATATAACTTATGGCGTTGTAGATTTAGAGGATTTGAAATCAATCGCTAAAGAAACCGCCGAAAAATACAGCTACAACGCTAACAGGGATAATCTCTATAAATTATTATTAGAGACTGCAATTGTCGAAACAAACGCAGGAAATGCCTCAATGGATGTTAATCGTTCCTATGGACGCTCTATAATGCAATTTGATAAAATAGGATATGAAGAAGCCTTAAGGGTGCGAAACATTTACAAAAATAACGACTTCCAAGAGCAAATTAATAAAGGCTATATGTCCGAAGCTATGCAAAGAAACCCACGCTTTGCATTTTATTTAGCTAGATTTTTTTATTTAGGAAAAATAGAAGCAATACCAAGCACTCTAAAAGAGAGGGCGGAATATTGGAAAAAATATTATAACACAGGAGGCGGAGCAGGAACAGCATCTGCCTATATATCAAGGGTTCAATCTCATTTAGGCAAGGATTGGAATTAATGGCTACAAATAATAAATGGCTAGAGTGGTATAACACAGACGAGGGCAAAGCATATTATAATAAATATTTAGCGGATATTCCGGGAATAAACGACGACGAGAACACTTTACAAAATGCTTATTATGAATATGTAAATAAAATCTATCAAACAGAGGATAGCATTAAAGAAACCGCCTCTAGTATTGCAAGTTATGGTAAATGGCTTATAGTGGGGGTAGTTCTAATATTTGCATATTTAAATATTAAACAAATCAAATCTATTTTTAAAAGGAGTAAATAAATGGCTGGAAAATTAAAATATGTCGGTAGGATTAAAGAGCATCTATATGCATATAGCACGATTAGGGGTGCTTCACGCAAACTAACAAATAAATCAATTAAAAAGAAACGAGCAAAAAGGAAAAACCGCAAAAAATGATTGAAAATATCCCAATCATAGACATATTAAATATTAAAGATATTAGCGTTTTTGCTGTTTTAATAGCATTTATCATATATTTGATTTATGTAAATAATAAATCTTTATCAAAAATAGAGGATAGCGTTGTAGAGTTAAGAGAAACTTACGAGGCTATTTTAGCTATGCAGAGAGACGCCCAAAAACACCTTTTAGAGCGACTAGATAAGCGAGAAGACTTAATAATTAATATGATTAATAAAAATGATAGACATTAATAAAATAATTTATGTTATAATGGCGTTGCTTCTAGGAAGTTTTCTCCTCTCCATATCTTACCTTTACAAAAAAAATTTGTCACTACTTGAACAACTCTCAAGCCTAGAAGCGCTTTGTAGTAAAGAACCGCAACAATTAGAGCCAATTATTAAATATAAGGATAAAAAAATTGAAATCATTAAAGAAATACCTATTAAAGATGAGACCTGCGAACAAAAACTTAATACTTTACATACCATTATTAATAATTTTTAGCGGTTGCACCCCACAAATCAAGTATGTAAATTGCACTTACGCACAAAAAAAACCCATACGCCCGACAAAATTAGACAGAAATGAAGTCGAATATTTAAAAGAAATTTTCATATATACTTATGAGTTGGAAGCTGTTTTAGAATTTTGTAAATAATTTGACATTTTTGATTTTTTTTGATTAAATAACGAATTTTATTTTTAGAATTAGCTAGAAAATTCTAGCTAAAAGGATAAACATGAAGTCAAATTATAACATAATTTACGATTATAAGTCAAGTTTCCAAGCCTTATTTTTGCAAAAAATTGATGATGATAAAATTAAAATCGATACAATACGAGGGATTGCAACCCCTAAAGCATTAGAAAGGCTGTTAAAAAATTGTAAAATTAAACGCTTTCCGAAAAAAGAAGCCCTTTTTTCTATAGAGGGAGCATTTTTTATGAAGCTCAAAAAATCAAAAGAAAAAATCAAATTTGAAATTTTTAATTTAGAGCAATATTATAAATATTCCAAAACTCAACTCAAAGTTAGAAATCAAATTATTAAAAAATACTTTTCATTAAAAACCATAGAAAAAATTGGAATTGATTGCTGTTATGACACTTTCAAACCTCTAAATTTAATTATGGACTTTCCATGTAAAGCATTCAAAACGACAGCATACATCACTTTAGGAAAATCAAAATTATGCATTTACGATAAAAACGCTAAGAATTCCCACGCCCCACGAGGTTTAACGAGATATGAATTAACTTTAGAATTTCCACCTACAAAGCTTAAAGTTTCTAAAAAAACCGCAAAAAAATCAAAAAAACGAAAACCCACAAACCCACCGCCATCGAAACAAACCAAACGCCAAAGAATAATTAATATGTTCTCCTTGAGAAATAATTTCTTTTTCTCAACTCCTTACTTAAAAAAAATCTCACAACGAAAAGTCAAAGGTGAAATTAAAATCAAGATTAGAATTTAGAAAAGATATATCATTTAAGAAAACTTTAAGAAAAATAGTCGGACGCGTTCTTTTGAAGCACACGCTAAAAAAAAGGGCTTGAAAAATATTCGAAAGTTTTTTTAAAATTATCTTGACAAAAAAAAAACTTTTTGATAAAGTTACAGAGTTCAAAAGAACTTAATTTAAAAAAAAGGATAAAAAATGAAAGAAAATGAAAAATTTTTCATAGATGAGAATGGAAACCGATTTTCGAAATCAAATTTCTCAAAGAAGGAGGCCATTTTATATTCAAAAACTCTTAGAAATTGCAAAAACTGCACCGACTGCAATAATTGCTACAACTGCTACAAATAATGAGGAGAAACACTATGAAACGCTACAAATTATCAAAAGCCGCTAAAGCCGAATGGGCGGCAAAAATGAAGGAAATCGAAAATTTTTGCGGGTTAAATGGAATAGAATATAGCAAAAATTTAGACTCGTTCTATTTTAAAATCAACGATAAAAATGTGAGGGTATCAAACCATACTACCGCCGCAAGTGATAAGGGTTGCGAGTGGTTTAACCCTTTCAAAAATGAATTCGAGGATTTGCGTCCGAGTTATCACGCTGGAAAAAAATACGATATTGAGATTACAGCCTCAAAAACTCGCATAATTGAGATATACGAGGATTTAAAGGCAGGTTTTGAATTAACAAAAAGGGGGTATAGGAAAGAATGAAAATCAAATTTAACTATGAAAATTATAAGGAGTGTAAAAATGAAAATTAGAGAAATTGAAAATTTTTTTATAGACGAAAACGAAAACAAATTTAGCAAAAGCCGCTATAACAAAGAAACCGCCTCTAGAGCATCGGTTAGTCTCAATAATTGCTACAACTGCACCGACTGCAACGACTGCGA
>CAMWQM010000032.1 GCA_947176375.1 uncultured Helicobacteraceae bacterium | reverse complement strand
CCTATCCATCCCATGACTAAAGTCACGGGATTTCCGGCTAGGCGTCATTAAAAAACGTAGCAAGATCCAGTTAGCATATCTAAGTGATCGCCTACGCCTAAATGAAATTATCAAATTATATGATCCACACCAAAAACACATCTCTACTCAAGAAATACATATTTATAGAACAAGCTAAGCCTTTAAAAGTTTATAGTAATAACCTTCTTTTGCCAGTAATTCACTATGGCTACCTTCTTCCACAATTTCACCACTATCTAACACTAAGATCCTATCAGCTTTCTTTGCGATCGATAATCTATGAACTACAAAAATTATGGTCTTATCCTTCATCCCTATCAACTGTTCAATTATTTTTTTCTCAGTAATAGTATCCAAAGAGCTTGTAGATTCATCAAAAATCAAGACTTTAGCTGGTGATAATAGCGCTCTTGCGATCGTAATTCTTTGCTTTTGCCCCTCTGATAAAATACTAGCATTTTCATCTAATTTAGTATTTAATCCTAGAGGCATATTTTCTATATCATTTTTTATCATTGCAACTTCACACGCTCTATTTATGTCTTTTAGAGTCACCCCTTCTCTTCCCCCTAATTTCAGATTCTCTTCAATTGTTCCAGAAAATACGTATGGGATCTGTGGTACATAGTTTATATAACTACGTAAACTCTTTTTACTTATATTGTTACTTGGATATCCATTAAATTCTAACTTCCCTGAAGTTGGATCAAAAAATTTAACTAGCATTTTGACTAATGTAGACTTCCCAGAACCACTCATACCTACAATAGCCAACTTTTCGCCAAATTTTATAGTTGTACTAACATTATTTAATACATTTTTCCCATATCCATATTGATATTTTATCCCTGATAATGTTATATCACCTAATAATTTTTGAGTAGTATAGTTAAAATTTTCATCCCTAAATTCACTTTTGACCAAATAAACTTCATTCATTCGAGTATATGCAACTTTAGCACTTTGCAACTTTGGCTGAAGATTTATAATATTCTGTAGTGGATCAATAAAATATGATAGTAATGCAACAAAAGTCAATAACTGTCCAACAGATAACTGGTTTTGAATAACTAGTTTAGCGCCTACCCACAAAACGATCACATTCAAGCCCTGTTGAATAAAGATTTTCAATGCTTGTTGTAAAGAATCGCTTTTTATATAGCTAAGTGATTTATTTAAATAATCAAAGAATTGCTCACTTACTATATTAAAACGAACGGTTTCGCTATTACATGCCTTGATCGTTTCTATGCCTTGTATATCTTCGATGACTGACGAACTTAGTATTGCATTACTCTCCATTTGATGCTTATTTAATTTTTCAAATTTTTTAGCAAAAGTCATAATAACAATGATATATATTGGAAGAGCAGTCAGTGTTATAACAAATAACCTAATACTTTGAAAAAATAAGGTCACCCCAATAATAATAACTATACTAGCATCTAGTCCAATGGAAACTACCATACTGGCTAAAGCATCTATTATTTTACTAGCATCTGTAAATCTTGAAACGATCTCACCCGTCTTTCTTGTTGAAAAAAATTCCAATGGTAGCTCAAAAATATGCTTAATGTACTCTAAAATAATATCAGTCGACAATTTTTGCCCCAAAATAGCTAATAAAAAATCTCTACTATATACAAAAATCGAATTGAACACATATGCCACTATTAATCCCATCACAACAATATCTAGCATCTGTTCCATGCCATTGGGTATATAGTTATCTATTAATACTTGAAAAAAATATGACCCTAAAATACTTATTATTGTTGTTAACATGGCAACTATCACAATACTGATGATCAATTTTATATTTTTAAACGTTCTTGGAAAAAGAGATAACAAATTACTCTTAGTTTCTTTGATAGGGCTATACTTACTACCAGGTTTCATAAAAAGTGTTACACCTGTCCACTCTGATTCAAAATCAGCATATCTTAATTTAACTATTCCTTTTTCTGGATCAGGATCAGCAATAATTATATGATCAGATGTTGCTTTTAACACCACATAATAATGCAATATTGTTTTTTCTTTGACTACATGGACAATAAATGGATAAGTAACATCTTGCATATCAAACAAGGTCATGTCAGCTTTAATAGCCTGTGTTTCCAAGCCTAATTTCTGTGCTGCATTTATAATTCCAAATGCAGTAGTTCCTTCAATATTTGTTTTAGCTAAATTTCGTAGATATGCTAAAGATACTTCTGATCCATAATAACGCAGTATCATGGCTAATGAAGCCACACCACAATCAGATTCGTCAATTTGTGATATATACATCTTTTTATATTTACTCGACATAGATACTCCTCATATATTTCTATTTTTCCGTATTCTATCACTGCTTATATTTTTCAGAGTATTTATTCCGATTTTGTCAGTTTCTATTCTTATCTGCCAAATATAATAATGCCTAAGCTTTACTTCACTGACCTAATATCAAGATCTTTTGCCACTTCACTACCGTTTTTTCACATTATATTTATTGATCAACTTTTCAATTTTTCTTGAATTTCTTCTAGGAAACACCTCGATATACCCGTCTTTAAATTTTACGGTCCGTAACTTTAGATCGATCTCAACGATGTTGTCTGGATTGGCTAAACATGATTGTGAGATTTTTTCTAAAAATTCATTTTCATCATCGATCTTCTTTATATTCCCCAAGAATTCACCCTCACTATCGAGCGTGACGATCTTTAATTTATGTGAATGTTCTGTGGTAACAATATAGAGAATATCTCGTATATTTTGATTGATAAGTCTTCGTCCCATTTTATAGCTAAAAGTCTGTTCTCTTACAGTATGTAGCTCTCTAATACGTTTTATCGCTAAAAATAATGCTTCATTTAAACGTTTTTGGTCAAGCTCCGTCTTAGTTATAAAATCCACAGCCCCTATCCTGCGCCGATAAGTCATTGCTGCAAAATTTTCATAGGCTGTAATAAAGATGATCTGTGCATTTGGATCTTTACTTTTGATAAATTCAGCCAGATCTATACCATTTTGACCATCGGCTTTGCCTAGATCGATATCCAAAAAATATACTCCACTATCTATATACGTATTATTCAAATAATTTACAACTTCTTGATAGCTAGTAGTCACTAATACTACTTCACAGGTTTTATCCTTACTATCCGGCGAATCTTCCAAAGACCAAACAGCTCTATTTACAAAACCATGTAAATTTTTTAACTGAACTTGATCATTTTCACAAACCACTATCCCATAAGTTTCCATAAATTTATCCCCCTTATTTGACCCTAACACTCATATAAAACGTAAACCAACCATCAGATATATGATATTCCACTAAAATAGCGTCATACTTTTTTTTAATATCCTCAATATTAGCTAATCCCAAACCACTATGCCCTTTTTTAGTCGTAAAGCCTAATTTCTTTAGCTCTAAAATCGACTTTCCAGTATCGTTAAATCGATTTTTTATTTCAAATTCTAGTTCACCTTCCTTACGATATACCATTGATTTAACTTTTGCCCCATTTTTTAATATCAAACTTGCTTCAATAGCATTATCATAAGCGATACCTAGAATTCGGATAATATCAAAAGTGATATCTTTAGTTGGTAATTGCTCTACCAAAGTTTGACATTCAAAAGTATTTTCGATATTTTGTTGAAACATAATATTTAACTTGCTTATCAATAAACTCTTTAATAAGTCATCTCTGACATTATCAATATTGTTAAACTGCCATAAACCTTTATTGTCTAAATAAAAATTCGAATACTTTTTCAATCTTGCGATCAATTCTTTATCATGTCTATCTTGAGCACTTAATTGCAAACTTATTAACATATTTCGATAATCATGCTTGAACTTGCATAAATTTTTTTGATTTATTTCAAGTTGTTTTGTATATATTTTTAAGTTATCCAATTGTTGTAAAAATAATTTATCTTTTGCTACTTTTTGGATAGTAAGATATAAATAGATCGCAAAAAAAAGTTGGACTATAAAAAAAAGCATCAATATGAGAAAAGCTACCATTTCTGACTTTATAAAGTAGACCATATAGTTTATACCTAAAAAGGTCATGTATATATACACCATTAACCCAAAATACACTTTACCATTTTCTTGATCTAACGGTCGGATAATTGGTGTCTTCATGATATTTAGATATATGGCCATGTACGCTACTATATCAAAAAAAAGCATTTGAGCTATACTATGTTCTATCCCAAAAGAAAATGTGATCAAAAACATTAGAGACTCTACCATATACGAGATAGAACCGATAATTAGCAACCGGCCTAAAGTTTGATGATCTTTTGGTCTTTTGCGATAGATCAAATATAGTAATGTTATTTCTATAAATTGCTCTAGCACATTTCCCCAAGATATATATACCAACGTTAGTACTGGGACCGTAAAGCAAAAATATAGCATGTTCTCTTTTAGGCTACGTCTTTTAAGCGCTACCTTTAAAAAGATACAATAGCCTAAACTGATCCCAATAATTACATTCATTAGGTAAAAATATTCCCACATCGCTGTATTTTTCATTTATACGATCCCCCCTTTTTAATAAACATCTGTTTCCCCTTTAAAGTAGGTAATTTATCACCAACTATCTTCTTAGCTTTGCATCCATGTTTTCACCCTGAATTATACTACAAAAAATATTAATCTGAAGATTGATTTTTTGCTAGATATATGCTTCTAAATATCTTAAGAGCTCTACAATGAGTGTTACATATATTTAAAGACACGAACCGTTTAAAAAAACAGCCTAAACTATTTTTTGGTATCCACTTTTTTCTAACTTTATTTGACAATTCCAGAATAAAAATCTAGGTCAAAACAAAAAACGCATCCCCCACCAAAGTGAGAAATGCGTTTGAAACGTTGATATAACGCGATATTAACGTTTTGAGAATTATATTGAGGTCTTATATACATTTCAGAATATAAGCAATCCCTTTACGTCAAGATTTTCATTAGTAGATTAACTATATTTATGGACTAAAATTGATGTAATATGAGTGGATTTATAGTAAGACAATTTTATATGAGTAGTCCACTTTTTTGTTCTACTATCCATAGTTTGCACTTTTACGGGCAAGCATTTATGGTTGTAAAATATTTTAACTTTATTATTGACCCAACCTGATTCATTAAAAAATTCTTTATACTTAGTATTAGTTATTTTCTTTTCAATGACATAGTTAGACCTTCTTACTTCATTTATAGTTGTACTATTAGCGATTAGTGGGTATGTTAATGTCCAAGCCTTAAAATTATCAAAGCCAAAGTTTTTACTACGATAAGGATGCTTATTAGAATAAAATATATCCCCCATTACTAGCATAGCCATCACCATAGTAACGTTTTGATTTTAAATCTACATTAATTTTATTTTGGCTATTAGATAAGGTTACAGAGATGTAGTTAGCATTATCTACATTTTCTTTTATTGTCATTGAACCATTAGAACAAGCAGTAAATATGAAAATACAGGAAAATATGTAGACTACATAAATTAATATTTTCTTCATCTACTTACCTCCCATTAGTTTATGATAGTAGTAATCAAAACCTTTTCTTTTTCTGTTGTTGAAATCCCTTTTCTTAATCCATTTTACATAATTATCGTACATACTTTGCTTTTGATTATCAGGTATACTGTTCCAAGTTTTAACGTCTTGGTAACCACCACCACTAACTATATTAATAAAATTGCCACCTTGACTATCAGCAGTAATATCTTTTTCAGATACATATTCAAGACGCCAATCTATAAGGTTATCATCTTTATCAAGTAATTTTCCTGCTGTTGCCAATTTTCTAATATTAGGGTCTTTAGGGTGCTTAACGTCTAATTTATCGTGAGTATGGTCGTAAGTAGAAGGCACAGAGTATGCACCTTTAGGCATATCATAGTTAAAGGACTCTGTATTTGCGACTTGATACAGTTCATCATCACTGTACACTTTAGTGTCAGAATTCACATACCCGTTTACCATATGTTTATCATAGGCGTTCCATTCACTTACGAACTTACCAGACTTGATATTAACAATAAATTCAACCATACGACTACTGTTATAGTGCTTTTTATTGCTATTTTTAGTCAGTTGAACTTTCATAGAATTATTCATCTTCAAATTCTCCAGCTTTGATACGTTTTACGTAGGCATCCCATTTCTTCTTATATTCTTTGTGTGTCGATTTAAAGTAAGAATATGTATTATAAGTTACCCATTTTTTAGTTTTTCTACTGAGTAATTGAACTTTTATAGGCAAGCATTGACGATTGTAAAATATCTTTATTTTATTTCCAGTAAAGCCATTACCTCGCAAAATATTTATAATATATTTCGGCTTAGTTATCTCTTTTTCAATTATAAAATTTGAACGTTGAATTTTGGGTGTCGATGTTTTATCTGCGATAATCGGATATAGCATATCTACATTTTTAAAATGTTCAAACCCTAACTTCTTGTTTGAATAAGGATGGTTATCTGCATAATATAAGTTATTATCACTAGCGTTGCCATCTCCATAATACAATTTAGATTTTAAATCTAAGTAATATAATTGTTCAAATTGTGGTCTAATATTAACGATTACATAATTTGCTTTATCTATTTTTTCCTTAACCGTAACTTGATTATTAGAACAAGAAGTTAAGAAAAAAACTAAAATTAAAAGAAAGGATAAAAAAATATACATCTTTTTTTTCATTTCTTTACCCCCTTTATTTCTTGGGTGTAATCATCAAATCCTGAGTGTTTTCGGTTGGCAAAATCTTCGTAAACCCAATTTGCATATCTGTCATATGCTTGTTGCTTTTGTTCATCTGGAATATTATTCCAAGCCTTTATGTCCTTGTCTCCCGTACTCACTATATTAATAAATTTACCGCCTCTATTTAAATCTTTTTCAGATACATATTCAAGGCGCCAATCTATAAGATTATCGTCCTTATCCATTAATTTCCCTGCTGTTGCTAATTTTCTAATATTAGGGTCTTTAGGATGTTTTACGTCAAGTTTATCATGAGTATGAGCGTAGGTTGAAGGTACAGAATACGCACCCTGAGGCATACCGTAGTTGAATGACTCTGTATTTGCGACTTGATACAGTTCATCATCACTGTACACTTTAGTGTCAGAGTTCACATGCCCGTTTACCATATGTTTATCATAGGCGTTCCATTCACTTACGAACTTACCCGACTTGATATTGACAATAAATTCAACCATACGACTACTGTTATAGTGTTTCTTATTACTATTCTTAGTCAGTTGAACTTTCATATTTACAGGATACTTAAACTGTTCTGGGTGTGTACGATTATGCAAGTTTGCTCCTGTGGTATAGTCAGCTTCTACATGGTAATCTTCCATAAACTGTTGTAAACGTTGATAGTCAGTAGCGTCCTTGCCTAGATTATGTTTTTTACCGTCATATTCTCGAATATACTGGATATAAGAACGGTCTAAATATGTTCTGAACAAGTGAATTTTGCTACCAAGTACTCCTGCAGATTTTAAACCTTTCTTACCATAAGCACTCACTACAGTTTGTCGCATAGTCGTAAAGAAACTACTTAATGGACTAATCTTTTTAGTTAAATGATATTGTGCATGACCGTCACTATTTAGTTGTAAGAAGCCATTTTTATCAATCTGAGCGTCTAGTTGTGTTATTAGCATTAAATCTAACTTTTGTCTATCTTTTAACTTAGATGACTTAAATACCTTAACATAAACCCCTGAACCGACCTGATGTAGGTTCTTCCAGTAGGTTTTAAGCGTCTTATTTAAAGTCTTATGGTGCTTTTTAGAATCTTTTAGGGCATGAGTTTGAATAAACTTTAAATACCCTAAAATAGCCGTCTTATCCCAACCTTCTGACGAATTAGCCATGATACTAACTTCGCCTTCAAGACGGTTTTGTAAGACTTGTTGATATGCTTTAGATTTACCTTTAGCAATTTTAGCAACTACTCGTTTAATCCGTTTCTTATAGGCATTATTTCCCTCAAAAGAATTAATGGCTCTATGATAACCTACACCCATTTTAACTTCTTGTAGACTAGGAGTTGAGCTAGATAAGTATCCGATAATTGTGTTGAGATGAGTAAGACCGCTATTATCCGTAAATAGATTAGAAGTCTGGGCATTAAATGTCCGTAAAGCGTCTAACATCTGATTAAAAGTATAGATACTTTCTTGTGTTAGTTCAATCTCATTCGAAAAACTAAAATTAATTCCTGCATTGTGTAGCTCCTGTTGGTGTACATGGAGCATATTAAGTTTAGCATGTGCTATACGTACTAATTCTTCTAAGACCTTTTCATCTAAATAACCATATTGATTGACTGAACTATCAGCATTAGTATAAGTACGTAAATCACCTTCCATTCTATCTAACCAGTGATTTACTTCATTCATCGCAGGAACAATATATTCCCGAAAGACCATGCCACCAGCTTCATACGTTCTACCTTGCATACCTGGTGTTCCAACAGTCGCAACTAAATTATCTACTGCTCTTTGAATTATTCTCACTGCTTCACGACAAGAATTGATATTCTCTCTTGTTGAAGCAATGAAGCTACTAGAGCCAACACTAGAATATTTTAAACTCATTTATTATCCCCCATATAATTTATCGTTAATCGAACGTCTTTCACGATTATAGTCTTCTTCGATTTGATAGGCTTGATTTGATAAGCGTTTCTTAGTATCACTTTGGATAAATTCAGTTTTTGAGGACAACATACCTAATTTTTTATTCCCTTTACTATTCATCATGTAGAGCTTTTCTAAGAGTTGATTATCAAAACGACGCACCTCGAAGAATGACTGATCCAAATTTTCAATATTCCTATTTTTCTCACGATAAATACGTGATAATCGCTCTTCTAATTCATAACGTTCTGAATTATTCACCTAATCACCAAACCTTTCTGCGTCTAAACTATCCTCAATGCACTTCTTTCCAGCAACCTTATTGAACTGTTGAGCAAGTTTATTAGTTTGATCCATAAACTTCTGAATTTTAATCTTCATCTCGTGATTAGCCTTTTTACCATTGAGCATACCTTGACAATTAGATTCAGCAAGGTTAATACTTCGTTCATTCAATTCAATATTTTTGAATTGTGAAACAACGGTATGAACCACAGATGTAGATGACGATACTTTTACCATTTTGTCCCCCTTAAAGCTATATTTACACTAGAATATCATAAATAACAAATGTTTCCTATATGAACTTTCGCTGTACTGACGGTTGTTTTAAAGTCAGTATTGTCTGAGTTATAGCCATTTTAACTAATAAGTTACTATATACAAAATTTGGTAACTACGTACCACGAAATAGGTACTCAATGGGTATGGTTAACTAATAAGGAAGACTGTATATCTTGACTAATACTATTAGAGAGTCCATAAGTGCCTATACTATAACCTGAAGTGAACCCATAAAGTTGGACACTCTATTTAGACTATATTTCTTAAGGCAAG
>CAMWQM010000031.1 GCA_947176375.1 uncultured Helicobacteraceae bacterium | reverse complement strand
AAAAATATTGTAATTTTGTTATAAAAATTGTTTTGAGTGGGGTGGGTTGGTGAAACTAATTAATAAAAGGCTGGATTTGTGGTATTAAACATATAGTTTATCTTTATCTCTTAAATTTAAAAACCACAATTCTTAAAACTTAAATTACTCGTGCCTTAAAGCATCTATTGGATTGAGTTTTGAGGCTCTTTTTGCTGGTAAATATCCAAATAAGATTCCAAGAAATGCAGAAAATACAAAAGCAATTATAGCAACAGATATGCTAAACACAAAAGGAATCTCCATAGCTATCGATAAACCAAATGATATTATAAAAGCCAAAACAATGCCAATTATTCCACCAAGCGAACTAATCACAATAGCTTCTATTAAAAATTGCAATAGCACCTCTTTTTCTAGTGCTCCTATTGCTAGGCGAGTGCCTATTTCCTTTGTTCGCTCTGTTACAGAAACTAGCATAATATTCATTATCCCTATCCCACCGACAATAAGGCTAACCCCAGCAATAGAGCCGATAAATAGTGTTAAAGTCGCCATTGTTTTGCTCATAGTTTCTTCAAATTGTTTAGTATCTCTTATTTCAAAATTATCGCTCTTTCCGCTATTATCAAGATTCCGCAAGTCTCTTAAAATTTGTTTTATTTCGTTTGTCTTTTGTTTGGAATCCATACCATCTTGCAGTGAAATCATAATTTGATTGATATTATTCATCGAGCTTTTTTCTCTACCTAGCGTCCTAAGATACGCCTTTAGTGGAAAAAGCACCACATCATCTTGGTCACTAAATCCGCTTTGCCCTTTTTCTTTTAGCACACCTACACATTCACAAATTATTTTACCATCTTTATTTCCTACTTCGATTTTAGCTCCTAGTGGATTAGAGTTGGCAAAAAGTGCATTTTTAACGCTATTACCGATTATACAGACATTTGCTCCGCTTTTATATTCAGTTTCTAAAAAATCTCTCCCATTTTCCATTTCCCAATTAGCCGCGATAAAGTAATCTCTCTCAACTCCCAAAGTCTCGCTTTCCCTTGAGTTTTGTTGATATTTTATTAGTGAACTTCCATTTCCTAGTGGTGAAAGTGCATTTATCCCATATACTCTAGATTTTATCGCCTCAACCTCCTGTATATTAAAGTATCGCCTCAAACTTTGCCCAGATGTGTCAAGTCCACGAGCTGGAAACAAAGTTAGGAGATTATTTCCTAGACTTGAGATATTTTCTTTTATTTTCTTACTCATTCCATTTCCTAGGCTAATCATCACTATAACACTTCCTGTGCCAATTATTATCCCAAGCATAGTTAAAATCGCCCTCAAATAATTTCTACTTATTTGCCTAAAAGCTAGCATAAATGCGTTTAATATCATTTAGATTCCTTTTAATTTCCTCTACCTTTTGAGCTATCTATATTTCCATCTAAAAAATGTATTTCTCTGTTTGCATAGGCTGCCATTTCGCTTTCGTGCGTTACCATTAAAATGGTAATTCCTAAATCCTTATTTAGCCATTTCAAAATATTCATAATCTCAACACTTCGCTTTGTGTCAAGATTCCCAGTTGGCTCGTCTGCAAGAAGAAATAATGGCTTGCTTGCAATTGCCCTAGCAATTGCTACCCTCTGTTGTTGCCCTCCACTTAACTTATTTGATGTATGATGCTCCCAACCCTTTAGTCCAACCATATCTAGTGCTTCTAGTGCATTTTTTCTTCGCTCTATTTTATTTACCCCACGATATAAAAGCGGTAATTCCACATTTTCTAATGCGGTTGTTCTAGGAAGAAGATTAAATCCTTGAAATATAAAGCCGATGTAAAATCGCCTAAGCAATGCCCTTTCTTTGCTATTTAGCTTAAAAACGCTCACATTTTCAAATAAATATTCTCCACCACTTGCCACATCAAGGCAGCCCAAAATATTTGCCATTGTGCTTTTACCACTTCCGCTAGGTCCCATTAGTGCGATGAATTCACCTTTTTGTATATTTAGATTCACACCTTTTAGGGCTTGAAATGAGCTTTCGCCCTCGCCATAATATTTAATAACGTTCTTTAGTTTTATCAATTTATTAATTCTCTCTCTGTAAAATCACTTGCGTATTTTCATCAATATTATTTGATAAAACCTGCACACTCTTACCATTTGAGATGCCTATTTCTATCTCAATTTGCTCTGGGATTCCATTCTTTAGAATCCAAATGCTAGAATTTGTCCCTAAACTATAACTTCGTCTTTCTCTTTTTGGTGGTCCCATCATAAAGCCAGAATTTGAACTTTTTTCGGCGGTTGGCTCTGTATTTGTAAATAGTAATGCTTGATATGGTATAACTAAGGCATTTTTTGCAATAGCAGTTTTAATACTAGCAGTAGCACTCATACCCGGACGAAGCAATAACTCATCATTATCAATATA
Source organism: uncultured Helicobacteraceae bacterium (assembly GCA_947176375.1). Lineage (GTDB taxonomy): Bacteria > Campylobacterota > Campylobacteria > Campylobacterales > Helicobacteraceae > NHYM01. The sequence continues at coordinate 8,670 of CAMWQM010000031.1, read as the reverse complement.
AGTTGTTACCTCATAACTTACGATATTGGAGCTTGAGCTTGAAGATGCAGCATTTGTAGTGGTGCTTGTGCTAGCAGAATCCGCGAAATTTACTTTATTAACCTTAGATTTAAAGATTCTATTTGGGTAGGCATCAACACTAAATTCTATTTCTTGATTATCCTTTACTTTGCCAATATCCGCTTCTAGCACATTTGAAATTAGTTTCATTTTTGTCAAATCTTGTGCTATCTCAAAAAGTGTAGGCGTCTCAAAACTTGCAGCAACGGTTTGTCCTGGCTCTACAAGACGAGAGAGAACAAATCCGTTTACAGGACTTAAAATAATTGTATTTTTAACATCAATTCTTGCAGAGTTTAGCGAAGTTTCAAGCTGACTAATACTTGCTTTTCTTATCTCAATATCTGCTAGGGCGCTTTTATATTCTAGCTCAGAGGTTTTAAGCTGCAGCTTTGAGGGGGATTTACCATTTGTTTTATTATAGAGTTCTAAATAATTATCATAATTCCATTTTTTATTCTCTAAATTTATTTCTGCGCTATAAAGCTCTGCTTTCGCACTCTTTAGCTGTGCGACAAAATTATCTACAGATTGATTTAGCTTTTCTGGATTGATTTTAGCTAAAATCTGCCCTTTTTTAACCTCATCATTTGTATCAACTAGCACTTCTAAAAGCGTTCCTGAAACCTCGCTTCCAACTTCAACTGTGTTTATTGGGGAGAGTGAGCCTGTGGCATTTACATCTTGACTTATATCTTCTAAAGTAGGTTTTGCAGTAATATATCGCACTTCTTTTTTGCTAAATTTAAGATATGCAAAGATAGAGGCACAAATAAGCAACATTAAAATAATAATTATAAAAATATAATATTTCTTTTTTTTCTTCACTTTTATTGTAGAATAAATATCATTCATTAGCCTCTCCATTTTGTGTATCTATAGATTTAATTTCATTTATTTTTGTATCATTAGTGTTTCCACCGATAGAGCGATAAAGATAAATTACCGCACTAATGGTATTAAAATAGGACATAATATTATTTTTTATCATTAAAAGATTGCTATTTATCGCATTTAGATATTCTATATCATCTATCAATCCTAGGTTGTTGCTTTCTTTTAATACTTCTAAAATCTCTTTGTTTTCATCTAGCATTTCATTGTTTATTTTTAGCAAATCTTTGTTTATATTTATAGAATATATTGCATTATTTACCTCACTTATTGCAGTGTATAGCGCCTTTTGAAGTGTGTAGTAAGACTGCAATCTCGTATAATCACTAATTTTAATATTTTCATAAATTTCCATCCTTGAAAATAAAGGCAAAGTTAGCGAAGTGAGAATCTGATATGCTAAATCTGCAATTCCTGTTGGCGAGAGCAGAATCTTGCCTAGATTCCCACTTAAATTTAGCGTTGGATACATTTGAGCTTTAGTAGAATTTAGTTGATAAATAGTAGCATTGAGTGCGGCAATTTGAGCTTTAATATCCGGGCGATTTAGGATAATTTCAACACTATTTTCTAAATTCACATTAAAAATTGGCTCACTAAAAGAATAAGCGGAATCTGCAAACTTATACTCCATATCATTTATTAGGATTCTTAAAGCATTTTTTTGCTCTTCTAGTGATTTTAAAAGCGAGTTTAAAGTCTGTTCTTCTTGCTGCAAAAAAGCCTTATTTTCTAAAAATACTGCAAAATCAACCAAACCATTTCTATAATAAATATCCATAATTTCTACTAAATCATAATAATTTTTTATACGATCTCTTGTTAAGATAATACTAGTTTGCAAATATTTGATATTAAAGTAAGCTAGGGCAATATCGCTAATTAAAGAAACTTTGAAATATTCTAGATTTTGTCTCTCTTGCTCCAATAATTCCTCGTAAGAATTTTTTGAAGACACATATTTGCCAAAAATATCCAGCTCCCACGAAGCCATAAGATTCGCATTTATAGTAGAATCTCCATCAAAGCCATAACTAGCACTTCCATTTAGACTAGGCATTTGCTTTGAAATGGCGATTTTTACTTGAGATGCGGCAATATTCACTCTATTTTCATAGATATAAATATCACTATTATTGTTTAGTGCTAAATTTATTAAAGTTTTTAAATCCTCATCACCAAAAACCTCAAAGATAGAATCTGTTTTATTGGCTTGATTTATGTAGCTATTTTCAAATTGTGTTATTTTAAATTCATTTTTTATGTCTTCATTGCTGTAAGGGGCAGCACACGAGACAAAAAATATACTAATTAATGCTAATATGATATATTGCAATTTTCCTCTTTCTGTTTCTTTAGAAATTTATAAATTTTTTTAAAGGCAAATTCTAATATATTTTTGTGAAATATTTGTGAAATATTTGCTAAAATCCAAAATCACTTTATATAAGGCAAATTTAAATGATCAACAAACAGCCCATTTTATACCTAGTAGTGCCTTGCTACAATGAAGAAGAGATTATAGAGATATCAATTCAAACCCTAAATGAAAAGCTTTGCAATCTTATTTCTTCTAATAAAATAGATTCTAAAAGCAAAGTCATTTTTGTAAATGATGGAAGCAAAGATAAAACACTAAATTTATTAAAAATTCATAAAACAAAAAATATGGAGATTCTATGCTTAAGCACAAATAAAGGTCATCAAAATGCTTTACTTGCTGGGCTAAACTATGCAAAAGATAAATGTGATTGCGTGATTAGTCTTGATTGCGATTTGCAAGATGATATAAATTTAATTGGTAAAATGATAGAGCAATTTAGTAATGGCTTTGAGGTTGTCTATGGCGTGAGAAATGATAGAAGTGAAGATAGCCTTTTTAAGGCTTATAGTGCGATAGTTTTTTATAAAATGATGAAGTTTTTAGGAGTTGATATTGTCTATAATCACGCAGATTACAGGCTTTTATCAAATCGAGTGCTAGGGCATTTATTAGACTTTAGCGAAGTCAATCTTTTTTTAAGAGGAATTATTCCGCTTCTTGGTTTTAAATCTTGCAAACTTTATTACAAACGAAATGCAAGGATAGCAGGAGTTAGCAAATATCCATTTTTTAAAATGCTATCATTTGCAATCGATGGAATTACAAGTTTTAGCGTAAAGCCACTTAGAATTCTTACGGTTTTAGGCGGGATAATATCACTTTTTAGCCTACTTATTGGGATCTGGGCTTTGGTAATCTACTTTAGAGGCGGAGCAATTTCAGGCTGGACTTCTATGGTTGTGCCTATGTATTTTTTAGGTGGGATTCAGATTTTAGGGCTTGGAATCCTAGGTGAATATATAGGCAAGATTTACAAAGAGGTTAAAAAACGCCCACTTTATTTTGTAGATGAAGTGATTAAATAATGCCTAAGGAATGAGATTTGAAAAAAAGATTAAAGCACAAAGCAGATTCCACAAGCTCTAAAGAATCTACAAAATCCAAAGTTTTTACAGATTCTAAAACTTCTGAAAAACATCAAATAAGTGAATTTAAAAAGATCCATTATTTATTGTCAAGGAGAGATAAGGCTATTCTGACTTTTTTGCTACTTGCTACATTTTTACTCTCAATCATTGAGACTATTTCAATTAGCATTATTATGCCATTTATCACATTTGCATCGAATCCTAATATGATTCTTGAAAATAAATTTAGCTCGATGATTTATAATTTTTTTGGTTTTAAAAATAGCCTAGATTTTATGATAGCTTTTAGTGCTACTTTGATTGTATTTTATATCTTAAGAAGCGTTTATAATATTTGTTATTCTTATGCACTCAATCGCTTTGCATTCCGCAAATACCACTTTTTTGCTTATAGATTATTTTGCAAATCCATAGAATTAAGTTATATTGATTTTACAAACAAAAATGTAGATAGAATTAGGCAAAATATCACAAACGAAGCTCTAAAAGTATCGCAGTATATTCAGCAGCTTTTGATGATTTGCTCAGAAATTATTACAATTATTTTAATGTATATTTTATTGTTAATAGTTAGCTATAAAATGACTATCGTTCTTACCATAGTTTTAACAATAAATGTAATTCTAATTACAAAAACAATCTCCAAAAAAGTGCATAAACAAGGCATTATAAATGTAGAGACAACAAATGCGGTTTTAAAAATCATCACAAAAACTTTAGGAAATTTTAAGATTATCAAATTAAAAGGTGTGCAAGAGCAGGTGTTAAATGACTTTGATAATGCTTCAAAAAAGAGGGTAGATTCAGAAATCATCTATCAAACATTAGCGCCACTACCTAGATTTATCCTAGAGACGATAGGCTTTGGTATTTTAATTGCTGCTGTGGCTTATATATTAATAAAAGACAATAATGCAACAGCAGTTATTCCTGTAATTTCTATGTATGCTTTGGCTTTGTATAGGATTCTTCCCGCACTTAACAAAACGATAAACAGCTATAATATGACTAGATTCTACCGCCACGCACTAGATGTTATATATGAAGATTTGATTTATCATACAGAATATGAGGATAATAAGCCACTGGAATTTAACAAAACGATAGAATTAAAAAATATAAATTTTGAGTATAAAGTCCAAAAACCTATAATAAAAGATTTTAATTTGGTGATAAATAAAGGTGATAAAATCGCATTTATCGGCAAAAGTGGGGCTGGAAAAAGCACATTGGTTGATTTAATCATTGGAATCTACAAACCAAAAAGTGGAGAAATAAAAATCGATGGTGTAAAGTTAAATAATGAAAATTTGCGCTCTTGGCGTAAAAAAATTGGCTACATACCTCAAAATGTATTTTTATTTGATGGAAATATTTTAGAGAATATTGCTTTAGGCGATGAAATTGATAAAAATAGAGCTATTGAAGTTTGCAAAAAATCAAATATTTGGGAATTTTTAGAGCAAAATGAGGGGCTTAATACTTTTGTTGGCGAAGGCGGAATAAAATTAAGCGGTGGGCAGAAGCAGAGAATTGCCATAGCTAGAGCTTTGTATAATAATCCAGAAATTTTGGTGCTTGATGAGGCGACTTCTGCGCTAGATAAAGATACAGAATCTAAAATAATGGATGAGATTTATAATATCGCAGAAAATAAAACGCTTTTAATAATAGCCCACAGATTAAGCACAATAGAGCGGTGTGAAAGAGTAATTGACCTAACTAAAAAATAAATTTATTATTTTTAAAATATTTTTGATTTTAATATAATTTTTATGTGTGAAAATAATATGCAAAAAATATTAATATATGAAATATAAATAGCAACCTTTTATTTAATATTTTTAAAGCATTAGTAGTTAAAATTACACAAAAAGAGTTTTAAAAATTAATGTGATATATTTAGATTTTTCTTAGATTTAGAATCTATATTTTAAAGCAGAATCTTAGCAAATATAGGTTCTAAAGATTTCAATTTAAGGGGATTTGGCTAATTCTAAAATCTAATTAATATATGAAATATTTTTGCTAATTTAAGATTAGTCTATTATATTCTAAAATGATATGAATGTATAATTTATACCATTCATTTAAATCAAAAATAACTATATTTGCTACACACTTTACTTAGCCATATAAATATATTTTATAAAAGATTTTATGGAATCTAAAAGCAATTTAAAAACATTCTAAATATGAAGAATTTAAAAGTTATATAAACCAAATTTTTGCTAAATTAAAATCTCGTTTTTAATTTTCAAACCAAAGCCATCTATTGCGACATACTGCCTATTTTTGTATGTAGATAGTAAAGTAAATTCACTAATTTTAAGATATTTTAAAATTTGCGCTCCTATGCCAAAATCTTTGCTAGGCTCCTTACTTTTATCACCATTAATGCAGACTAAAAACCCGCCATTATTTTTTAAATATTCTATGGATTTGCTAAGATTTTCAAACTCATCATCTTCAAGCAACTGCAAAGTATTATTAAAAGTATGAAATTTAATGTTATTGCCATTAGCAGGGAATTTATATACGATATGTTTAGCTCCCAAGTGGTCTATAAATGTTAACCTTCCACAATCTATTCCAAAAAATTTAACTTTTTTATCATCAATCTTATTTATTAGCTGCTCATATTGCATCTTATAATAAATCAAGTCTGAAACATATAGGATCTTTAGATTATGCTTTTTGGCAAATTCTAGCACAAAATCATCATTATTATTTGCCATACTACCATCCTTTTTCATTAGCTCACAAATTACTGCAATTGGCTTTATATTAGCAAGCTTACAAATATCTACACTTGCTTCTGTATGCCCTGTGCGAACCAACACACCACCTTCTTTTGCAATTAATGGAAAAATATGTCCAGGACGCGCAAAATCACTTGGTTTAGAGTTTTCACTACAAATTAGCTTAATTGTCAAATCTCTCTCAAATGCTGATACGCCTGTTTTTGCACTTTTTGCATCAACAGATACTGTGAAAGCTGTTTCGTGGTTTGAACTATTTTTATCCACCATTAGTGGGAAGTCTAGCTTATTTGCAATTTCATTAGTGATTGATACACATAGCACACCCCTAGCCTCTGTGATAAGGAAATTTACTTTCTCTGGGCTGCTAAACTCCCCTGCATAGACTATATCACCCTCGTTTTCTCTAAACTCATCGTCCATTATTATTATCATTTCACCATTTTTTATTGCTTCTATAGCGTCTTTTACTCTTTGTAATTGCACAAAAATCCTTATATTAATATTTATAAAATCTGCAATTATAGCAGACTACTTGACAATATTATTTAAATTTAAATATAATTCGTGTTTTAAATTTTTTAATTAGTGGGGTATAGCCAAGTGGTAAGGCAGCTGGTTTTGGTCCAGCCATTCAGAGGTTCGAATCCTTTTACCCCAGCCACAAAACACATCTTTTACATAAAGTTACAAAAACTTAACTTCAAAATTATCGCGGGATAGAGCAGTCCGGTAGCTCGTTGGGCTCATAACCCAAAGGTCGATGGTTCAAATCCATCTCCCGCAACCAAATAGCTTCCAACTTTATATTATTTTTATAATATTTATTCTAATTTCTACAGAATTTAGAATTATTTAAAATTTCATGGATTCTAGAAATTTATAAATATTTTATATTTATATCATTCCAAAATATATGGTTTTTAAAGCTATGATTTACAAAAATAAGGTAAATTTTGATCAAAAAACATATTAGCAAAAGTTTGAGTACTAAAAATTTTATTAACTATGTTTATATAAATATTGACAAAATAAATTAAAGCCATTATAATTTCGGTTTTATTTTAAAATACTTCTGAATTTTTAGACCCGTTAGCTCAGCTGGTAGAGCAATTCCCTTTTAAGGAATGGGCCGTTGGTTCGAATCCAACACGGGTCACCATAGATTTTAAGCAAACTAAATCTGGCCCCTTCATCTAGCGGTTAGGATCCCACCCTTTCACGGTGGTTACAGGGGTTCGAGTCCCCTAGGGGTCACCAAAGCTAGATTTAGGATATGCTTAAGTTTTCGGTCGCTTAGCTCAGTTGGTAGAGCGCTACCCTTACAAGGTAGATGTCACAAGTTCGAGTCTTGTAGCGACCACCATTTGGAGCGGTAGTTCAGTTGGTTAGAATACCTGCCTGTCACGCAGGGGGTCGCGAGTTCGAGCCTCGTCCGTTCCGCCATACTTCATTTGTAAATTTTTAATGTCATTGACCCCTTCATCTAGTGGTCAAGGATACTACTCTTTCACAGTAGAAACAGAAGTTCAAATCTTCTAGGGGTCGCCAAAATTAGCCAATTTTTAGATTATTTAGAAAATAAATTAGGTTGAAATATGAAAATCATAATGTTTATAGCAATTGTCTTTCTATTAAATGCTTGTGACAATAAGAGCAAATTTGGCTTTAATTCAAGTAATTGTAATGAAGTATATACAAATTGTATGAATAAATGCACTCAAGGCAATCAACCAAAAAATAAATGTCTAGAAAGTTGTGATAAAAGTCGCTCTATGTGTGAAGCTGTGAAGACCAAGGGTTGTATGCAAGATTGCAATAAAGTCTATGGTAAAGGCTCACAACAAGCAGAAACTTGTAAACAAAGATGTATTAATAATCGCGGTGTAAGATATTAATATTTAATTATTCTAAATAAATTTACAATTTTAGATTATTTTAAAAACTTAACTCCTACTTGTAGAATCTACACTAATTAAAATAGTAAAAAGATTGCACAAAATTAGCGATTTATACACAATATAAAGCATTTTTACTCTCTTAAAATAAAAAGATAAGCTAAAATAAAACAATAATCATTGCGAATAAAATTTAGCTTTGGGAATTTTGTAATAAAATGATTTGTCTTTAAAGTGTTATTTAAATCATAAAATCTATTAAAAGCTAGAAAGATTTTGTAAGTTACAATCTTAAAATCATTTTATATTATTAAATCACTCAAATTTTCTTAATAAGATTTATACACCACCTAAAATAATAAATCATCATAAATTAATACTACTCTAGATATGAATTTAATCTCATTATTTTAAATATCATCATTTTTTAGAAATACTTAATCTAATAATAGAATTATTGCGCTTAAAGAATGAGGGATATTAGAATCTAGTGCAATCAGATCTAGGTTTTTAGAATTTTTTATCCTAATGTTTCAAAATTAATTTCACCACTTAGCACTTGATTATATCATAAGGTGCTTTAT
>CAMWQM010000030.1 GCA_947176375.1 uncultured Helicobacteraceae bacterium | reverse complement strand
GATATACTAATAACTTACTTTTTATAATTTAATTTTTTAATAAATTAAATCTAAACCTATGCATTTTTAACTTTTTTCTCAATCGTCTTGGATAGTCGATAGTCTTTTTTATCTGCTTTGTTGGATATTTTATTAGATATTTGAAAGCTTGGTTTAACTTAAATTGTAAATATTTAGCCTTGATTTTTTTGATATTTTTTTGTTGTGATGGATTAGAAATGAGATTTTCTAGCACTAAAATCGTATCATCATTGATATTTGCTTCCTTTGCTTGCTTGATAAATGCAGATATTTTATTTGAATTTAGTAAATTTATTATTTGATATAATCCTTTGATTTGAAAATGATATGGCTCTGTAATAAGCCTCAAAGCAATACAATAAGCAAAGTATGAAATATAAACATCACTACCAAAAACATATCCTTTAAAACTAAAATTAAAAAGATAGGTCTTGTCAAAATCATACGAAAGCAAGATGTCTAAATACTTATCTTTATTGTTGCAATATATTTGCTTTAAAAGCTTGCTAGATTCCATATAATCTTTGGAATCTAGCAACGCCCCGATATACAAAACACTATAAGTCAGATTGCCAGAATCTAGCAAATAAGCCTTTTTGATATACTCTTTTGCAAGATTCCTTGATAACTTTAATCTAATACTCAACTCATACAAATTCATATAACAAAACGCTTCAATGTATGTGCTAAAATGATAGATTGAGAGATTTTTTAGCATAATTTTATACTGCTCTTTTATAGAAAAATAGCTATAAATATTTATATTATATATATTGCCAATTATTTGCCCTAGCCTTGAGAATCCAGAGCCTGGAGCATATAAAACTTTACTTTTTGAAAGCAAAGTTAGTTCGAAAATACTTCTATAAAAGCCTGTTATCTCTTCTATTTGGCTTGTCATTTGATTCATAGTTTTATTTGTCGCTATTGCACCTCCTATCATTTGTGTATTTTTTGCCTCTAGCTTGTTTTCTATTAGCGAATCTCCTTTTAAAATATCATCTATTAAAAGTATATTTTTAGATTTATCGCCAAAGATTTGGCTGCATTGCGTCTTTACATCTTTTAGTAATGCCAAATTATCACTAAAAAGAATGACTTTGCTTCCACCCTCTAACTTCTTTTTTATAATTTCTAGCACTAGATAGATTTGAGATACTTTGCCTCTAAAAATAAATGGATTATGCACTCTTAATACATCTCCTGCCCTTATATGAATGGAGATATATTCGCCTAGTTTCTGTGCTAGTAAATTAGCAGTTTTAATAACTTCTTTGATATTTGGGTGGAAGTCTATTTGCTCGTAGCATTCTTGCAAAGTTTTATGATATTGCTCTTTATTTATATCTCTCCATATATAGCACAATAAACTTTGATTTGTCGCATAGTATCCAAGAGGGCAGTCAAAGGGTTTATTCAAAAACTCTCTAAAACTTTTAGATTCGCCCATAGAAAAGCCATCATTTAGATATGAAATATCCAAAGAATGTTTATTTATAAAATCTTTTGTGAAAAGTTGTTCTTGTGTGGGGAGATTTGCGTGTGAGGCTAAAATTTGGTTATTGTCTAAATTATGCTGATGGGGGGGGGATTTTGCCAAATAAATTTAAAAATTAAAGAGCTATTTTTGGCAATATACATTGCATTTAGTAAAGCAGACATTCTCTCACCAAAGCCATCAGTTCTATTTGCAATGATATATTTAATTTCTTGCTCTTTTGCGTTAGATTCTAACTTTTGGAAGGATTGTGGTTTTAAAGAAGATTCCATTTTTTTCATTTCTTTGCCTTTAAGGTAATTTAAAAGCTCTGATTTTATAATATAAAAGCTTTGATTTATGTAATACTCCTAAGAATTCTCAAAAAATAAAGCAGTTTTTTAAAGTATAATCTTAAAAAAATTAAATATTATTTTGGATTCTAGATTTGGAAAATTATGGTTTTGTTGGGCTTTTTATTATTTGTTTTATTTCTAGTAGCCTCTATCCGCTTAGCTCGGAAGCTTTTGTGGCAGGATTTATAGCTCTTGGATTTGACACATTTGCGACATTACTAATAGCTACTTTTGGGAATACACTAGGAAGCTTAAGCACTTATGTTATCGGCTATTTTGGAGATAAAATACTGCTTAAGAAGTATTTTGCCAATGCTTATAACAAAATTCACAAATATAACACTTTTGTTAGAAAATATGGATTTATTGGTGCGATATTTAGTTTTTTACCTATTATTGGGGATATTTTAGTCCTTGCACTAGGGGTGAATAAATATCCATTTTACAAAGCTTTGATTTTTATCACTCTAGGGAAGTTTATGCGGTATTTGGTGTTAATCTATGGCATTAGCAAATTTTTAGAAAGCTAGAAACTAAGTGGCTAAATTATTGATAATACAAGTTTCAAATCCCAAAAAGTAGAATTACTATATTAAATCTAAGAATCTAATTTTATAATCCAAATATTTAAAATAATGCTTATCTTTGGCTTTAATTTAAAATTTAAGCTTAGAACAAGATTCTATGCTAGAATCTTAATTTTTAAAGGAGATTTATGCAACAAAAAATATCAAAAATATCGCAAAAAACGCAACTAAAAAGTTTGGGAAATAAGACTAAATACATTTTTAGTTATGATAAGAATCTATTAGAAACTTTTAGCAATAAGCATACAGATAGGGACTATTTTGTGAAGTTTAATTGCCCAGAATTCACGAGCCTATGCCCGATAACCAATCAGCCAGATTTCGCTACGATTTATATCTCATATATTCCAAACCTAAAAATGCTAGAGAGTAAATCGCTAAAATTATATCTCTTTAGTTTTCGCAATCATGGTAGTTTTCACGAGGATTGTGTAAATATTATCTTGAATGATTTAGTTAATCTCCTAGAGCCAAAATACCTTGAAGTGTATGGAAAATTCACACCACGAGGAGGAATTAGCATATATCCTTACGCAAATTATGGAATTAAAAATACTAAATATGAAGATATGGCAAATTATAGGCTTTCGCATTTAGATTCTAAAGATTTTAAAGAGTAATTTAGATTCTACAAAAGATGATAAATAAAGCTAATTAGCTAAGAATCTACGCTACAAGGAATCTAAAAAGTATTTTTAAAAAATGGAATCTTATTTACAAAAGTGTGGATGTGCAAATAATGAAAATAATTAGTGTAAAAATTGAAATTGCAAAAATTATTGATGATGGCACTTTTCTTATTTTGGTGTAATACAAGCTCAAAGATTGCGAATATAGAAAGCATTATTTTTTGCGATAAACTACCATTTTTCCAAAAGATAAAAACCCGCAAATCTATTGTATTAGTAAGATGAAGTATAGTATCATCTTACATAGAAAAAACATTGTGCCTTAAAGATATCTTGCTAATTGATAATGGTGTTTCACTAAACGGAGAGTAAATTTAGGGTTTTTGATAATCAAATTATTGTAGAATAGCCCCAAAAGCAAGACAATACAAAAAAGAATAGATTGTTTTGATGGACTTACTAGGAGGTAAAGTCAATATATAATCTGGCTAATTTTTAATTTAAAAAAATTCTTAGAAGTTCTATACAATAATATTTAGAACCCACACTTTCATTAACAATAAAATTAAAATGTTCATCTAGGTTATGGATAGGTAGGCTAGATTCTACTTTTAAAAATTTTATTATTTTAAGTAATTTTTGTAGCAACATTTCTCTCATTTTCCCATATTTAATTTTAGATTCTAATTTTTATTTTGTTTAATATCTTAAAATATTTAGTTCTACTTAATTAGGAATTTATTTACATAATTTAGCATAAAACTTAGGATTTACAAAATAAATATAAAATCACTAAATACGATTATATTTTTGATGTTTGCAAATATATTTTATTTAATTTATCAAATTTTTGTTTTCAATTTTTTGCACTAGAAAGCATCTTTAATCTTGTCTTAAAGACTTTGTTAGATTCGGTAGAAAGATTATTTTTCATTTGGGATAAATATTTTAGTATTAATACCTTCTTTGGCTTGTCATATTTATTTTTTCATCTATAAAATATTTTATAAAACTAGATTCAAACTTTTTTAGCATTGACCTAATTTTATTAAATGGGATAAAATGATTTACTCTATCTTTGCTATTCAGCTTGTTTTGTGAATGAAAGAGGTTGAAAGTAAGGCACATCTGTTATCAATATCGCTAGTTTTATTCTATTTTCATCTTTGTGTTCTTTTAAATAGTCATTTATCATCTGCAGTGTATTTCCATAAAATTTTTTAGTGCCAATATAGTTATTTCTATCATCAAAATATCACTCTCCATTTCTTTAAATATTTTGTTTTATCTTTGTATCCCAAATTAAAAAGCCAATAGGAAGGCTTCCATTTACATTGTTAAAGTGTATAAGATGGATAAATAAACCTTTTATAATCTTTTGCTATAAAAAATCTATAAAAATTATAAAATTACTTGAATTTACATATTTTAGAGTGCTAAAAGAAGCCAGTATAGAGCCTTCAATTTCTTTTATAGATTCTAATGAAAAATTGAGCAAAAAGCCCATTGTTAGAATTACCCATTAGGTTTTTTATTTTTAATATGTTTTATTATCTGTTGCTACCTTTTATTACTACCTGTTTTTGTATTTCCAGCCTCTGCATATGGTGGATTAATATAAATTATTAGTTTCTTAAATTCGTATTTTAGAATATTTTGCAAAGCTTTTGGAAGTTTTGATTTGATAATATATGCGCCATTGGTATCTTCTAAAATTTCATCAAGTAAATTATCATTTAAAAAATCAAATTGAAAAATATGTGAATTTAGTAATTTTTCGTCTCCATATGGCTCTCTCATAATTTCTATTTTATCAAATGTTGAAGCAAAGATATTATATTTATTTACTAATTCAATCAAAAGATTCCCACCTCAAGCAATACAATCCTAAATTATAGTATTCCTCTTTTGATGGTCTCTTGTATTTATTCCAAAATTTTTGGCTATTATTAAATTAATATACAGCAAAATTACTTCCACCAAATCCATTTTGGTAATATTTATCAGTTTTTAAAATTATTAGTAGTTTTTCTTTTAGGGTTTTTATTTTTATCGCTCAAAATACCGATAGATAAGAATCTGCATCAATAATGCCTTGTTTTTTTTGTTAGATCCTAATTAACATTTATAGTATCTTTAACTTCATATAGCCATTTTAATAGATATTTACAAAATTATTTTTATCTATTTAGATTTTTGAAAAGTTAGAAACTTGTTTTAATTTATTTATAATAAAAGTTTTTAAATTAGTTTTATCTTGATGTTCAAAAAATAAAGTTTGATTTTGTAAAATTTCTTGTGTTATTTTAAGTAGTTCGCTAAATTAATTTGTGCTGTGGTGGCTGGGTCTAACATTCCAATTAAAATCATTTACTAAAAATAAGGCTAATCTTATAATATTCAATAATGCTGTTTTTGACTATCAAATGCTGCTAGATATATGGGGTAGGGATGGAGAGTGAGTAAATTTTATTTTTTCCAATGGTTAAGATTAATTGCACAAAAGATTTATAAACTTCTTCTTTTGATAAAACTCCTCTTTTTACCTCTGCTCATAGCAAATTTATCTTCCTCTATTATCTTTATGACAAATAAAAATCTATATTATTAATTTGTTTTGTAGTATTAAATTTTTAAAAAACTCATATTGTAAAGTATTTTCTATTTCTTTTTCATTCTGTTTTATTTAAAAAGCTTTTGTTGTTATTTAGTCTTTTTTACATCGCACATTTTCTATCTTGAATCAGATGTCCTATTTTTAGATTATATGATTTTAGCATTTCTAAATCTTTTGGTGGGGCTTCTCCATTTGTCGTTAGGTAGTTTCCAAGCACGATTGCATCGATTCCATATTTAAATATTTCTCTCTGATTATCGCCAAATACCACTTCTCTGCCACCTGCTAGCATTAAGATGCTGTTTTTTAGATATTCTCTAGCAAGGATTATGCACTCTAGCGCTTCATTTCTATTCATCACATTTTGTTTTATAGGGAGATTTTCGTTTGGGATATAGAAGTTTAGTGGGGAGCTGTGAGGATTTAGATAGTGCAATGTTTTTAGAAACTCCAATCTCTGCTCCATATTCTCGCCAAGCCCAAAAATTCCGCCACTACAAAGTTTTAGATTCGCATTCAAAACATTCTCACAAGTGCTAAATCGCTCTTCAAAGCTATGTGTAGTGCAGATATTTTTAAAGTTACTTTGTGCAGTCTCTAGGTTGTGATTATAGCTATCTATGCCACTTTGCTTAAGATGGGCTAGAGATTCTTTATCTGCTATGCCACAGCAGGCAATTAGTAGCATTTTTGGTAATTTTTGTTTAATAGTATGGGCTAGTTTTGCGATGTATTCGCACTTTTTAGAATCTAGTCCAACACCAGAAGTTACGAGGCAAAATCCGCTTGCTCCAAATTTCGCTAGAGTGATAACCTCTTTTAATACATCTTCTTGTGATTTGAATTTATAGACTTGTGAGTTTATCCCGTATTTAGCACTTTGTGTGCAATAGGCGCAATCCTCCTTACACGCTCCACTTGAAATATTGCTAATTGAGCATAGATAGACTTTTTTTGGCATTTATTCTCCTAGATTCTCCTTGTGTTTGCACTCAAGGCATTCTAAATATTTTTTTGTTTTACTCTCTTTTGTTACCATCATAGATTGACATTTGGGGCATTTTGAGTTTGTTGGTTTGGCATTGCTTATAAAATCACATTTTGGATAATTTCCACATCCATAAAATTTTCCTCTTCTACCCATTCTCTCGACTATATCACCGCCACATTTAGGGCATTTTACATTTAGTGTTTTTGGTGCATTTTTAGCTAGAGATTTTGTGCTTTTGCATTTTGGATAGCCACTACAAGCAAGAAACTCACCATTTCTACCAAATTTCTTAATCATAGCCTTTCCACATTTAGGGCACTTCTCATCACTTTCCTCTTCCTTGTTTTCTTCTTGTTTTATGTATTTACATTTTGGATAGCCACTGCAACCCACAAATTCACCAAATTTGCCTTTACGCACAACTAGCTCTTTTCCACATTTAGGACAGGATTGTCCTGTTGGCTTTATTTCTTTTAGTGAAGTGATTGTGTTTTTACCATCATTTACTTTTTGCGAAAATGGCTCATAAAATTCCCACAAAACCTTTTGCCAATCGAGTTTAGAAATAGCTATATCATCTAGTTTTTCCTCTAGCTTTGCGCTAAAACCAGAATCTACAATTTCTAAAAAATATTTCTCTAGCATATCAATTACGATAAAGGAAATTTCATTTGGTAGAATTTGCTTTTTTTCTACTTTTATATAATCCCTATTTTGTAGCAAGGAAATTGTTGGTGCATAGGTGCTAGGACGTCCAATACCAAGACCCTCTAGTGTTTTTATCAAAGAGGCTTCAGAAAATCTTGCTGGTGGCTCCGTTTGATGAGGATTTAGCTTACCCTCTTTTAGATCTAATTTCTCATTTATTGCTATATTTGGTAGTATTTTATCTTTATCATCATTTCCTAGAATCTTATAAAATCCATCAAAAACTAGCTTCGAACCACTAGCCTTAAAAACCGTATCATTAGAGTTTATAAAAATATTTTGAGATTGAAATTCTGCATCAGAGCTTTGAGAAGCCAGAAAGCGATTGTATATTAATTTATATAGTTTTAACTCATCGCTTTTTAGGTAATTTTGTGCGATTTCTGGGCTAAAGTTCAAATTCGTAGGGCGAATCGCCTCGTGTGCTTCTTGTGCATTTTTTTGCTTTGTGCTAAAGATTCTAGGAGTTTTTGGGATATAGTTTTTGCCAAAAGTAGTTTCTAGTAGTTTTCTTGCAGAATTTTGTGCAACTTTAGCGATATTTAGGCTATCTGTCCTCATATAAGTGATAACTCCCATACTTCCATTTGGTGTTGCAACCCCTTCATAGAGCCTTTGGGCTATTTGCATAGTCCTGCTAGGCGAATAGCCAAGAATGCTAGAGGCACTTTGCTGCAATGTTGAAGTCATAAATGGAGGTGGAGGAGAGACTTTTTTATTTTTTACTTCTATGTTTTTAACGCTAAAGATTGATTTTAAAATCACCTCTAACATAGACTTTGCATCACTCTCATCTCTCAAATCCATTTTTGCAATTTTTTTACCCCTCCACTCGACTAAATGGGCTTCTATCAATTCTTTATTTTTACTAAAAATTGCATCAATACTAAAGTAAAAAATTGGCTTAAAATCCCTAATCTCTTTTTCTCTATCTACAACTAGCTTTAATGCAGAACTTTGAACTCTACCTGCACTAAGTCCTTTTTGAATCTTTTGATTCAAAAGTGGGCTTAGCTTAAATCCTACTATCCTATCAAGCAAGCGCCTTGCTTGCTGTGCATTTACCATATCCATATTGATATTTCTAGGATTTTTTAGCGAATCTAATATTGCTTGTTTTGTAATCTCGTGAAATACGATTCTAGGATAAGAGCTAGTTTTTTTATCAATTAGCTGTGTGATGTGGTAGCCTATCGCTTCGCCCTCTCTGTCCTCATCGGTTGCGATATAAACTTTTTCTGCTTCTTTTGCTAGAGTTTTAATCTCTTTGATAATATCTTTATGTTCTTTGCTACTTTCATATTCTGGGATAAAACTCTCTCCTTCTATTTTGATGCCAAAAGTAAATTTAGGCAAATCTCTAATATGTCCTTTTGAAGCTATCACTTTATAATCATTACTTAAAAAATTTTTAATTGTCTTTGCTTTTGCTGGGGATTCTACTATTATTAATTTCAAAGCTATTCCTAAATTTTAAAATATAAAATTTGCCATTTTAACACAAATTTATATGTATGCTTTCTATAAAATTTATAAAAATAATTTTTGTAGATTTTATAAATATGGAATGCAAATTGCTTCTATCAAGTTCAAATTTCTTTAAATTTACAGAAGGAAAATATATGAGCTTTAGAATAAATACTAACATCTCGGCGTTAAATGCTCACACCATTGGTGTTCAAAATAATAGAAGCATTCATAATTCACTAGAAAAACTTAGTTCAGGTCTTAGACTTAATAAAGCTGCTGATGATGCTTCTGGTATGGCTATTGCAGATAGTCTACGTTCTCAAAGTGAGGCATTAGGTCAAGCGGTTAGAAATGCAAACGATGCAATAGGTATGATTCAAGTTGCCGATAAAGCGATGGATGAGCAATTAAAAATTCTAGATACAATTAAAGTGAAAGCCGTTCAAGCAGCACAAGATGGGCAAACAACAGAATCTAGAAGAGCGTTGCAAAGTGATATTTTAAGACTTTTGGAAGAGCTTGATAATATTGCTAATACCACTAGTTTTAACGGACAGCAAATGCTCTCTGGTGCATTTTCAAATAAAGAATTTCAAATTGGGGCTTATTCAAATACCACTGTTAAATCTTCTATTGGTCCAACAAGTAGTGATAAAATTGGGCATATTAGAATGGAGAGCTCATCATTTTCTGGCGCTGGAATGGAATCTGAAAACGGCAAAGAGAATCTAACAGAAGTTGCATTAAATATGCTAGAAGTCGATGGTGTAAATAGTTTTGAGTTAGAAACCGTTAAAATTTCTCACTCCGCTGGAACAGGGATTGGTGTATTAGCTGAAGTGATCAATAAAAATGCAGACAAGCTAGGTGTGCGTGCATCTTATAATGTTATGGCG
The DNA here is from genome assembly GCA_947176375.1 of uncultured Helicobacteraceae bacterium. Lineage (GTDB taxonomy): Bacteria > Campylobacterota > Campylobacteria > Campylobacterales > Helicobacteraceae > NHYM01. The sequence goes on along the minus strand of CAMWQM010000030.1, from coordinate 3,363 downwards.
ACAGGAAGCAGCGCGATTCTCTCTGGAACAATCAAAGGACTTGTGATTAATGGCTCACAGATTGGAACTGTTAATGATGTTAGAAAAAATGATTCCGATGGTAGACTAATAAATGCAATCAACTCTATCAAGGAGAGAACAGGCGTTGAGGCTTTTACAGATATTACAGGTAGGTTAAATTTAAGAAGCACAGATGGTAGAGCCATTAGCATACATACAACAGAGGGGCACGAAGTTTTTGGTGGTGGAAATTTTACTGGAATAGATGGTGATAATCACGCGATAGTCGGGCGATTAACGCTAATTAGAACAGATGCAAGAGATATTCTAGTCTCTGGAGTGAATTATAGCCACATAGGATTTCACTCAGCTCAAGGCACAGCGGAATATACGACAAATTTAAGAGCAGTTAGAGGAGTATTTGATGCAAATATCGCTTCGGCTTCTGGGGCAAATGCTAATGTTGCTCAAGCACAGCTAAATATTAATGGAATTGGCGCTGGTGTTACAAGCCTAAAAGGTGCAATGGTGGTTATGGATATGGCAGAATCTGCAAGGGCGCAGCTTGATAAATTAAGAGCAGATATTGGTTCAGTGCAAATTCAACTCGTTGCAACAATTAACAATGTCTCTGTAACGCAAGTTAATGTAAAAGCAGCGGAATCTTTGATTAGAGATGTGGATTTTGCATCGGAGAGTGCGACCTTTAGTAAGCATAATGTTTTAGCACAAAGTGGAAGCTTTGCTATGGCACAGGCAAATTTAGTTCAGCAAAATGTCTTAAGACTACTTCAATAATGGATAATTTTAAGAAGAATCTTCAATCTTTAAAAAGTATCAATAGTCCTCTTTTTGATACGCTTCAAAATATCACTCCAAATGAGAATCTAGAGGTTTTCATAGGGAGAGACCCGCTTGATATTAATTTTCTTGATAAAACTAATAATAAATTTTTATTTTTGGATAAGAGTCTTGAATTTAATTTTCAAAAATTGCAAGACTTCAACGCCTTTAGCCTCTATCCATATTTATATTTTTTTGGTCTTGGGAATGGAGTTTTTTATGAATTGCTACTAAACAATACGAATTTAAAGCGTCTAATTATTGTTGAGCCAAATGCTGAGATTATTTTTAGTGTATTAAATTTATTTGATTTTAGCAAGGATATAGAAAAGAGAAGGTTAGTTTTGTTTTATTCTAAAGATTTGGGATTGGAGAATCTATCGCCATATTTTTATATGAATAAAAATGCGCTAATTTACTCAAAGCTCTATGATTTGCATATTTTTAATAGCTATTATGAGATTTATAGAGACGAATTATTTAGGGTTAATAAACTTTTCATTGATATCATTGAGCATGGGGTTGTTAGCATTGGCAATGATTTAAAAGATGCAATCACAGGCATAAAACATCACATAGCAAATATTCCTTTAATGCTTGTTACTCCTAGTTTAGTGGAACTTGCAAAAAAAGCTAAAAATACAAATATCGCAGTGATTGTTTCAACAGGACCATCGCTTTATAAACAGCTCTCTTTGCTTAAAAAATACGAGGATTATATTAGTATATTTTGCATTGACGCCTCATTTCCTATACTTTCAAAATATGATATTAAACCAGATATTGTGTTATCTTTAGAGAGGGTGGAGGAGAGTGCGAAATTTTACGAAGTGGTGGATAGCAAGTATTTTAAAGATGTGATTTTTGAAGTTACTTCTATTGCGCATAAAAAGCTAGTTGATACAATCAAGCAAAAGGGTGGAATCTTGCAGATTAGTCAGCGTCCATTTGGTTATACAAGTTATTTTGAGCTAAATGAATATGGCTATATTGGCATTGGAATGAGTGCTGCGAATATGGCGTATGAGCTTGTTGTGCATAGCGGATTTGAGACTTGTGTTTTGATCGGGCAGGATTTATCCTTTGGCGAGGATGGGAGTAGTCATAGTAAAGATGCGGTGTATGGCGAGAGAGAAATAGCAAAAAAAGAGCAAGTTTTACTTCCTAAATATGGAGGTGATGGATTTGTGGAATCTACACAGGTTTGGAAGCTATTTTGGAACTTTTTTGTAAAAGATATTTTTGATACGAAAGATAGAATAAAAGTCATAAATGCCACAGAGGGTGGGGCTAGGATTCCATATACTATTGAAATGTCTTTTGTAGAAGCTTTAAATAATATAGATTCTGTTAAAAAGCCATTAATTACGCTAGATTATCCTAGCAAAGAAATAATGCAAACTAATTATAAAAAAGCACAAAAAAAGGCAAATGAATTTATAAAATATGGAGAAGGAAAGAAAAAGAAAATCGAAGAGCTGTTTTTAAAAATAGCAGCACAGAGCGAAAATCTACTAAAACTAAATAAAGAAAATAAACTAGATTTGATAGATTTTCAAAAAATTGATGAACTAAATGACGAGATTGAAAAAATCAAAGGGCTTTTTAATAGCAAAAAATTTATTGATATGTTTAATGAAGCCACACAGGCTTTTATCTTTCATCAAGAAATGGAGATTGCAAAGATTATAGTAAAGATTACAAAAAGTGATGAAGAGATTAAGGCAAAAAAAATCGAGTGGCTTTTAGCTCACAAAGAATGGCTCTTTTATCTAGCAGGTTGTATAGATTCTGTGTTATTTTGCATAAAAGAATCTCTAAAAGAATGGAATTAGAGTAAAGCATTTTTAAAAGTTTTAAATGGAATAATAAGATAAATTTATTAGATACTACTTTTTAATATATAAAGTAGTATCTTTAGATGCTATTGTGGAATCTAATTTTGTTTCTTTGTTAAGTTTATTCAAACTTTGAGATTCGTTTATTTATTTTATTTCTTTTGCTTAATTTCAACACTTCTCTAAAACTTTTTAGCAAGATATAAAGGAGATTTATATTTGCTAGTGGCTTTTACATTTCACTATACAAATACTTCCTTGATTGTATAAAAAGATTTTAGGAAAGTGGGAGAAAAAAAAGGGGGGGGGTAGAATCTATATTTATGGAATCTATTTTAGATTCTAAAGAAGTAGAAGCTAAAACAAATTCTAAATTTGTTTTGTTAATTTTAAATTTCAAAGTGGAATCTAAAATTTAGAATCTAAAAAGCATTTACTCCTCTCTTTCCAAAATATTTTATAATTTAACTATACAGGTAGTTGCAAGCCTGCTATCGCAAATCTAAAAAGCTATATTAATGTTGATTTAAAAAATTTGTTAGATTCTGAAGTTTAAATTTCTGAATTTAATTTTTTCTTAACATTATCATAAGCTTAAAGCTTTTCTTTAAGCTTATTTTTGAGGTTTTAAAACTTAACTGCACCAGTTGTAGCAAGAGGAATAATTCTATTTGAACCACTA
>CAMWQM010000029.1 GCA_947176375.1 uncultured Helicobacteraceae bacterium | reverse complement strand
TATACTTTTTTAGCATAAGAATTTGTATTTATTTTGTAGAATTATTTTGAATTAGTGTTTCTATTTTTATATTTTTTAAATCTTTAAATATAAAATTCTATGAAATAATATCCATTATTGCAATCCTTGTTGAAATTTTAAATATTTTAACACTTTTTAAATATAAGAAAATTACCAGATGTTAAAATCTCACTAGTCTGTTTGCAGAAATGCCTTTTTTTATGAATATTGCATATCTTGCCACAGCAGAGTGTAAAGAGGATAGCGAGATTTTAGAAGTGCCTTTGGAAACTTTTAAGAATAAGTTTGGATAATGATTTTTGTATGCTTTTTATGGACTTATTGTGCCAAAAAAATTCATATATTATAAAAATACATCACAACAAAAAATGCTCAAAGTTTAACCAAAAAGATTTTGCTATATTTGCTAAATAATGAAAGCAATCTTACAAATATTACACAAAATAGCATAGTAGAAAACCTAAACATAATTCTACAATTACTATCACACATAATTAGAAAACCAAGAGATATAAATATTATAAATATCAATAAAAGGATAATAGCAATAACAGATAAAAATGCCATAAAATCTTTACTCTCACAAGACTTTAAACCAAATAATCATCAATAATAATTAATATGGTGTAGCATTTATTAGAATCTTTTTTAAGATTCTAATAGTTAAATTTACAATTAGCTACCATTTTTAGTTTTGAAAATTATATATTCCTATTATGTTTATCTTTATAAATTAGCTATGACGGATCTATTAATGTTATAAAAGTGTAAATTTTACTTATGATTTAAAATTATTATAAATGAAAGTTTAAGATTTGGATTAAATTTGTGTGGCCGGGAGAGAGGGATTCGAACCCCCGGAGGTGTTACCCTCAACGGTTTTCAAGACCGCCGCTTTCAACCACTCAGCCATCTCCCGAATTATAACTAGTTTAGCTCAAATATTTTAAAACTGGAGGCGACACTCGGATTCGAACCGAGGAATCAAGGCTTTGCAGGCCCATGCCTTACCACTTGGCTATGTCGCCTAAATAAATGGTGCCCGAAGCCGGACTTGAACCGGCACGGAAGCAATATCCGAGGGATTTTAAGTCCCTTGTGTCTACCAATTCCACCACCCGGGCTTTAAAAAATATGAAATAAATATATAATGGAGCGGGAAACGGGGATCGAACCCGCGGCCCCAACCTTGGCAAGGTTGTGCTCTACCACTGAGCTATTCCCGCAAAAAATAGAGATTTGGATTGTATCTAAAAAAATAATGTATTTCAATATATTTAATAAAATTTATAAAATCAAATTTATCACATTAATATTTCTATATTATCAAAAATTTTATTTGGCTTTTGCAACAAAACACTAAATTTAAATTTTAGAATTTTTATGTCCTCTTAAATCGAATATAAGCAAAGAAAGATTGGAAAATAAATTCTCCTTTAAATATAGTTTTCTTTAGGTTTGTGTAGCTTATATTGATTTAGCAGAATCCTATCGCACCACATAAATTCACTTATTTTTATAACAGAGATTTAAAGAGATGCTATGTTAAAAATTGAAAATTTAGAAAAATGAGTTTAATAAAGACACCAAAAGTGTGGAATCTATAAATAATCTAAATTCCAAACAAAATTAAAGAATTCTAATAGATTCTAAATCCCTAAGTCTATACAGCTTGTATTTGAATTTAATTTCTATGTTTTTATAACTAATCTAAAAACAAAATTATATTTTTTATGTTTTTAGACTGCTATTTATTGGATTATTAAAATATTTTTAGTTCTAATTTTAAAAATTAAATTGCATAAAACACCATATTAATGGTGTTCTTAAAGAATACAAGATTTGTCAAAAAAGATGCTGTTTTGTATTTATGTAGAGATTCTAATTACATTTGAAAATTAATCTTTTTATTACTAAAGATAGAATTTAAAATTAGAATCTAATAGACTAACTTTAATTTACCATATATTAAAATTAGATTTAAAATTAGCAAAATTCATTTAATCTACAAATCTTTAGAATCTAAATCTGCTAGATATACTTTAAAAATGGATTCTATATTTTTAGCTTATTCAAATATCTTCATTTTTTAAGATTTGGCTAATTTTTATAGGTTTGCTAGTGAATTTATATCTTAAATATTTTAAATTAATTTTTTAAACATAAAAGGAATCTATTATATAATGACAAACTAAAACCCATAAAATTCTTAATGAGAGGCTTTTTAATCTCCACTTGAGAAAATACATTAATTTCAAATAAAATCCTAATTAAAAATTTGTATTGAATGTTACATTAGAATCTTGCATTTGTTTAATATATTTTTGCAGTATATTATATGATTTTGAATTCGTATCGTGAAATAGGATAATCCCAGAGCGCCACAAAAGCGACAGAGTAATTATCCTATCTAGCATTTCATTTTGATTTAGATTCTTAACCCAATCTTGCGAATCTATATTCCAGAGCACTATTTTGCAATCCGATTTTTTTAGGGCTAAGACGATATCAATATTTCTTTGCCCATAAGGCGGTCTAAAAAAGCATTCATCTTTATTAATTCCTAGATTTTTTACTTTATTTGCTAGTTTGGGTGCATTTTGATAGATTTCTTTTTTTATGTGAGGTTTGTGAAACTCCCCGTGAGAGCCAACTATGAAACCATCATAAATTTTAGATGAATCATTACCTCGATTTTTTAAGCTGGAATCTAGCACAAAAAAGATAGCTTTTACATTCAAATCTCTTAAAAGCTTTATTAACTTATCAGTGTTGCCACCAATTTTTGTGGGACCATCATCAAAAGTTAGGATAAAATTTTTATCTTTTATCCTATCACCTTTTATTTCATTTTCATCTAAAGTTAGAATCTCGCTTGTAATACGTGGAAAAATGGCAGCCAAACGCAACTGCTCATATATATAGTGTTGATAAAAAATATCTGCATTTTCCCTCCATTGTGAGAGTTCTTTAGGGAGGTTTTCTTTTGCATATTTGCTTAAGTTTGTAATATCTTCCCACTCATAGCTCTCAAATTGTGGTAAAAAGTCATTTTTATCCACTAAAGAAGCGTTTTTAAAATTTAGTGCAATTTTTTCCTTGCTATTCTTTAAAAATTTATTTATAGTTTCTAAAGAAATACTATCAATTTTTAAAAATGCTTTCAGATTCGCCTCATTTAGCGCTTCAATTTTATTTATCCATTCTACAAAAACTAGCATTTCCATTTTAGAAGCAAAATCAAAGCTAGAGGGCGAATTTATAGGATAGCTCCAAAGGCTTCTATCGCTCTTTGCTATCTTAGAAGCTTCTAATCCAAAAACAATGCAGAGGCTAAAAAACAGGGCTACTAAAATTCTCATTTCATTTTTGCTTTAATTTTCTCTATCGCATCTTTATAAGCCTTACTATTTCTGTTATTTAGGGCTTTAGTATAGTTATCTAGCGCCTTTTGCAAATCTCCTTCACTCTCATAGATTCTAGCAATATTGTAGTATGAACTAGCTTTTATGGTGTTAGCCTTGCTTCCGCTTGCAAGGTCTATTGCCTTCCTATTTGCCCAGAGTGCTTCTGAATGATTGCCCATTTTTTGATATAAAAGCCCAAGATTTGAATAAGTTTGCCCATCATTTGGATTTAAAAATATAGAGTCATTATAAAACATTAGTGCATCATTGTATTTTTTTTCATGGTAGGCTTTTTCACCTTGAGCATTTAGTGTTTTTGCCATTTTTTTATCATTATTGCTTATAGTGATTGCAGACTCCAAGTTTAGGCTCTCTTTTACGATAGAAACTAAATATCTAGTCTCTGTATTTTTATCAGAAGTTATAATATTTTTATCCACAATTTTGCCCTCTTCATCGATGTAGAATGGAATCCAGATTCTATTATTTCCTATATTTGGGGGAATATTATATGTTCTAAGAAGCGATTTACCTGCATAAACATAGACTTTTAGATTTTTTATTTTATTAAATTTTTGTTTATCATAACCTGTAAAATCATGCACAAAGAAAATGTATTTTTCGCCGTCCATCCTATTTTGTATCGTAATCGTTTCTGGTCCATAGCCATCCCTATCGTCTACATCAAGGTAGGCATTATCACTTATTTGCATTTTATTATCCCAAAAGATATGTTTATTACCATAAGCAAGGTGCAAATCCATATCATAAGGGTCTTTATCCCAAGAAAGCACAACTCTAAAACTATCAAGATTTTCTAGCACTGGACTCATCGCATATACAAATCCATCGCAAGGGCATTTTATCGCCATTGTAGAATAGCCATCTTTCTTAAGAATCATAACTACATTTGAGCTATCATCATTAAATGGCGTGGAAATTGAAACTTTACCACTGCTATCGCTATTTGCCTTGATTGAACTTTCTCCATTTTTTTGAAAAATAACTTCCACATTTTCTATACTCTTATCTTTAATTGTCGCATCAAGAATGCTAATATCAGTAGCATTTGTAACCAAAAAAACCAAATAAATAATAACCAAAGCTCTTTTCATTCACTTCTCCTTAAATTAAAATCTAGCAATTATAGCCAAATTACTCTTAGCTTGCTTAAATTTAGGTTACATAGAATCTATAAAATTAATTACCATAAACCTGTATCTTATACAAATATAAGTTAATGTTAAAATGTGAAGTATAATAGTGTTTAAGTGCATTTAACAAGCATAATTTTAGATATTGTAGAGCTATTTTTTTAAGATAATTTTATATTAATTGCGTTATACTAAAAAATATATTTTAAATCTAAAAAAATACAAACATCAAGTGCAAAATAGGAGGTAAAAATGAAAAAAATACTATTAATATTGTTTTTTAGCGTATTTTTGAGCGCAGAAGAGATTATGGTTTTAGCAGCAGCAAGCCTAAAGTATGTTTTAGAGGATATAAAAAGTGAATTTCTAAAAGAGAGAATTAATAACAAAATAGAAATAAGCTATATCGCATCAGGCAAAGCTTATAATCAAATAGCAAATGGAATCCCAGCTCATCTTTTCATCGCAGCAGATACAAGCTATCCAAAAAAATTATATGATTCTAAATTTACAGATGAAACACCAATCAATTATGCAAAAGGGAAATTAGTGCTTTTTGGTATCGATAAAAATCTAAAATTAGATTCACTAAATATTTTAAAAGATTCTAAAATAAAGCATATCGCCCTGCCAAATCCAAAACTAGCACCTTATGGAGTGGCAGCTTATGAAGCACTAGAAAATGCAAATATAGCCAAAATAGTAGAATCTAAAATTGCTCTGGGAGAAAGTATAGGACAAGCTATGCAGTATGTAAAATCTGGCTCAAGTGAAGTTGGTTTTAATGCATTGTCTATGGTAATAAAAGATAAAGATGCAAATTATCTAATAATAGATTCTAAAAGTTATAATCCTATACTTCAAACTATGATTATTACAAATTATGGCAAAGATTCTAAACTCACAAAAGATTTTAGAGATTTTATTTTGAGTAAAAAAGCTCAAGAGATTTTTAAATCTTATGGCTATGATAAGCCTTGAGATATTAATAAAATTTTAGAATCTTGCGTAAATCTAAATAATCTACATTAAATAATTTGCAAATTAAGAGAAAAAATGAATAAAATACAAGCAACAATCATTAGCATAGAGAGTCAAAATAACATTTCTTTAGTGAGATTAGAAACTGCCTCTAATATTTTTAGTGCTTTGATTTTAAATTTGCATAAAAAGGCGAGTATCGGTGCAGAATGCAATGTTCTTTTTAAAGAAAATGAAGTGATGGTAGCACACAAAAATTATACTTTAATTAGTGCTAGAAATAGATTTGTAAGTAAGGTTAAGCAAATTGAGACGGATAATATTTTTGCTAGAATCACTTTTGAATTTAGTGGCACAGAAATCACTTCATTAATCACAAAAGAAGCGAGCAAGGCGCTTAATATCAAAGTGGGAGAAGAATTTGTTTGGTTTGTAAAATCAAATGAAGTGGCTTTAGAATTTAAATAAATTGCTATTTTAGAGCTAATTTGGGCTATAAATTTAGAACATAGTAAGTAAAGAAGCACAAAAAATATCTAAGGAAAATAAGAGAAATAATAGAAATGCTAGATTTTGAATTTTTACAAACAATGCTTTTAACTTTTGAAATCGCTACTATCACCACCTTAATACTGCTTCCACTTGGAATCTTGCTTGGGTATATAATCGCATATTGCAAAAAAACTTTGATTTTGGAGGTTTTAGTTTGGCTTCCACTTGTGCTACCTCCATCAGTGCTTGGATTTTACCTTTTAATAGCATTTTCACCAAATAATTTTCTAGGAAGATTCTTACTAGAACGCTTTGATTTGAAGTTTGTTTTTAGCTTTGAGGGGCTAATTTTAGCTAGCATAATTTTTTCACTTCCTTTTATGGTAAATCCTCTAAAGGAAGGGTATAGGAATCTGCCAAAATCACTGCAAGAAGCCAGCTATTTGCTTGGCAAAGGGAAATTTTACACAATGCTTTTTGTTCTTTTGCCAAATATGAAATCAAGTATTTTGCTTGGGATAATCACTACTTTTGTGCATACTATCGGGGAGTTTGGCGTTGTAATGATGATTGGAGGAAATATTAAAAATGAGACAAGGGTAGCAAGTATTGCAATCTATGAGGAAGTTGATAGCCTCAATTTTAGTCTAGCACACAAATATTCTTTTAGCTTATTTCTAGTTACTTTTATCTTGCTTCTTGTGATTTTTTATATCAATAAGCGGTATTTTAAGGAGCAAAAGTGATAGAGCTAGATTTTAAAAAAACTCTAAATGGCGGAGATGGTGATATTCTTTTAGAAATCAACACAAAAATAGAAAACAATTCTTTCATCAGCATTCTTGGCAAAAGCGGAGCTGGAAAAACTACCATACTTCGAATCTTAAGTGGGCTTGAAAGTCCTGATAGTGGCAAAATTATCGTAAATAATCAAATTTACTTTGATAGCGTTAAAAAAATAAATCTCCCCATACAAAATCGAAATATAGGCTTTGTATTTCAAGACTACGCACTTTTCCCACACTTAAGCGTCTATAAGAATCTAACTTTTGGGCTAAAAAATAAAAGTGAAATCTATCGCGTTAATGAAATTTTAGAGCTAATGAAGTTAGAAAATTTAAAAAATAAAAAGCCTCAAAATCTTAGTGGTGGGCAAAAGCAGAGAGTGGCACTTGCTAGAGCATTAGTTTATAATAGTAAGATTCTATTACTTGATGAGCCTTTAAGTGCACTAGATGCTGCTATGAGAGCCATTTTGCAAGATGAAATTATTAGACTTCATAAGCATTTTAATCTAACTACGATTTTGGTAAGCCACGATATTAGTGAGATTTTTAAACTCTCAAATAGAATTCTACATCTAGAATCTGGCAAAATCATAAAAGATGGCGATATAAATAGCATTTTTAATACACAAAACATCAGCCCAAAATTTAGTTTTAGTGCTAAAATCATCGATATAGAGCAAAATGGTATAATTTTTATTGTAAAAATTTTGATAAATAATAATATTTCTGTAATCACTATGGATAAGGAAGCACTAAATTATAAGGTTGGTGATGAGATTTTGGTAGCTTCAAAGGCTTTTAATCCTATGGTTTTTAAGAAATAATTTTTAAGGGCTTTTATGCGATATAACCTTGATTTTAAAAATACATTTGATGAGACTTTGCTATTTTGGATAGAGCGATTTTTGCATAGTAAAATAACTACTCTTTCTTCAAGAAATGTTAAAAATAAGGAGATTTTAAACTCTGCTATGAGGGAGCTTAGAGGTGGGATTAAGTCAATTGAACAGCTAAAAGTATTATCTAAAAAAGTCCGAAATGATGGATTGATTGGTATAAATACTTATGCAAATCCGCTAATAAAGCTATTTTATTATTTGAAAGGCTTTGGATTTGCAAGTATGAAAGAGATTGATGAGGAGATTTTAAAGGATTTTATTGCAATTTCTTGCAGTCAGTTAAGTCCTGCTAGTAAGAGAAATCATCGAATCGCAATCATTGGCTTTTTTGGCTACATTGACAAACAAAATGAAGATGATGAGAATAAATCCTATATCTTTAATATCGAGCTAAAAAATATCGGTGATATTAGGGGCAAGAGTGGAGAGAAGCTCCCCTCATTTATGAATGAAAATGAGCTAAATAAATTTATAAATGGAATAAATCTTTTTCCATTTTCAGAAAAGACAATTTGTCGTAATCAATTAGTAATTAAGCTAATTTTATACACAGGGATTCGCGTTAGCGAGGCTTTGAATCTAAAATATAAAGATATTAGTAGTGATGGGGATAATTTCATAATTCAAGTCAAAGGCAAAGGGAATAAGCCTAGAATAGTAATGATTTTAAAGCGACATATAGAATATTTACTAGAAGGCTGGAATTTGCAAAGAAATAAATTTGGCTTAAAAAGTGAATATATATTCTGCAATCTCAAAGACAAACCCCTAACTCAAGCCTATGTTAGCAGAAATGTAGAGAAGATTCTAGCCTACGCAGGTATTAGAAAAGAAAAAAATGGCGCTCATATGTTAAGGCACTCATTTGCTACTTTGCTTTATAGGAAAAGTCTTGATTTAGTGCTTGTGCAGGAGGCTTTGGGTCATTCAAGTATTGCAACTTCTAGAATTTATACACATTTTGATACTTCAAGATTATCTAAAACAACTTCAATTATTAATAATCTTACAAAATAGACTTAATTTTTTAATTTTAATGCTAAAATTCTAAATCCAATTTTTAAGAGGGAGGAATTATGGATAAGAACTTGGATGATAAAATTATTGAAAGCTATACAGGATTAGCAAAAGATAATAGAGCTAGTAGAATGCCTGCTGTGCTAGATTATTTACAAAGTGCAACAGGATTATTTCTAGCTTTATTTATGATAGCTCATATGTTTTTTGTATCTACTATTTTAATCGGTGATGGCTATGTTATGTATAGAGTTACAAAAATGTTTGAGCTTGACTTTATTTTTGAAGGCGGTTGTCCGCTAGTCGTTTCAGTAATAGCATTTGTAGTATTTGCTATTTTTATTCTACACGCATTTCTTGCTATGAGAAAATTTCCTATAAATTATAGGCAATTTTTAAGGTTTAAAACCCATAAAAATATGTTAAGACATGGAGATACTACATATTGGGGACTTCAGGCTTGCACAGGTTTTGCATTATTCTTTTTAGGAAGTGTGCATTTATATATTATGATGACACAGCCACAGACAATAGGACCAGTTGGCTCATCATTTAGATTTGTTCATCAACATTTTTGGCTTCTTTATATAGTATTATTATTTGCTGTTGAATTACATGGCTCAATAGGATTGTATAGACTTGCTGTAAAATGGGGCTGGTTTGAGGCTAAAACTCCACAGCAAACATTAAAGCGACTTAGAGGGTTTAAATGGTTTTTAAGTGTATTTTTTATCGCATTAGGATTATTAACTTATGCTGCATATGTTAAAAAAGGCCTTAGTTTAGATTCGAACACCGATTATATGCACTATGAATATACTGAATATAAAAAGTAAGGGAGGAAAATATGAAAGTTAAATATTGTGATGCATTAATCATAGGTGGCGGGTTAGCTGGACTTAGAGCATCTATTGAATGTCAAAAAAATGGCTTAAGCACAACTATTTTAAGCCTAATCCCTGTAAAGAGAAGTCACTCTGCTGCTGCTCAAGGTGGTATGCAAGCAAGTCTTGGTAATTCTAAAATGAGTGATGGTGATAATGAAGATTTACACTTTATGGACACAGTTAAGGGAAGCGATTGGGGTTGCGACCAAAATGTAGCAAGAATGTTTGTTACCACAGCTCCAAAAGCAATTAGAGAATTAGCTCAATGGGGAGTGCCTTGGACAAGAATTAGAGAAGGAAAAAGAGAAGCTATTATAAATGCACAAAAAACAATAATAGAAGAAGAAAGCTTTAGACATGGATATATTCACTCAAGGGATTTTGGTGGAACTAAAAAGTGGAGAACTTGTTATACTTCAGATGCAACAGGACATACAATGCTTTATGCTGTCGCAAATGAGGCAATCAAACATAATGTAAATATAGAAGATAGAAAAGAAGCAATCTCTATTATCCACGAAGATGGTGTATGTTATGGAGCTGTAGTTAGAGATTTGGTTACAGGAGAAATAAGTGCTTATATCTCAAAAGGCACATTAATTGCCACAGGTGGATATGGTAGAATCTATCAAAATACCACAAATGCTGTTATTTGTAATGGTGTAGGGGCTGCGATTGCGCTAGAGACAGGTATTGCAAAATTAGGAAATATGGAAGCAGTGCAGTTTCACCCAACTCCATTAGTGCCAAGCGGAATCTTGCTAACAGAAGGTTGCAGAGGTGATGGCGGAATCTTAAGAGATGTAGATGGATATAGATTTATGCCAGACTATGAGCCAGAGAAAAAAGAATTAGCAAGTAGAGATGTTGTAAGTAGGAGAATGATGGAGCATATTAGAAAAGGCAAGGGTGCAAAATCCCCTTATGGCGACCACATTTGGCTAGATATTTCGATACTTGGCGAAGCTCATATTCATAAAAATTTGAGAGATGTTTGGGATATTTGTAAAGTTTTTGCAGGAATTGATGTAGCGAAGCAATGGGCGCCTGTTAGACCAATGCAGCATTATTCAATGGGCGGTATTAGGACAAACTACAAAGGCGAATCTCATCTAAAAGGGCTATTTGCTGCAGGTGAAGCAAGCTGCTGGGATTTACACGGATTTAATAGACTAGGTGGAAACTCTGTTAGCGAAGCAGTTGTAGCTGGTATGATAATAGGTGATTATTTCCGTGATTATTGCGAAAAGAAAAAATCTAATATCAAGACTAGCACGATAGAAAAATTTATCAATAAAGAAGTGGAATATTTAGGAAAACTTATCAATTCAAGTGGTAACGAAAATATCTTTGCCATAAAAAATGAAATGACAAAAATTATGGATGATAAAGTTGGAATCTTTAGAGATGGAAAACACTTGCAAGAGGCTGTAGATAAACTTGAAAAGCTATATAAACGAAGTAAAAATATTAGCGTAGCAAATAAACATCTACATAATAATCCAGAGCTAGAGGAAGCTTATCGTGTTCCAAAAATGCTAAAAATTGCCTTATGTGTTGCTAAAGGTGCATTAAATAGAACTGAAAGCAGAGGAGCGCACACTAGAGAGGATTATCCAAAAAGAGACGATGAAAAGTGGCTAAATAGGACATTAAGTAGCTGGGAAAATCCAGATTCCACTTCTCCTACATTAGAATATGAAAGTTTAGATATAGATTCTATGGAAATTCCACCTGGTTACAGAGGTTATGGTGCAAAAAGTAATATTATAGAAAATCCAAAAAGTGCTATTAGACAGGCTGAAGTAGATAAAATCACAGCAGAAATGAAAGAAAATGGCAAGGATAGATGTGCGATTCAAGAGGCCTTAATGAACTTTGATTTGCAACCGCAATATAAAGCAAGAAACCAAAGATTAGGAGACTAAAATGAGTGAAAGAGTAATAACAATAAGAGCATTGAAATACGACCCACAGAGCGCTGTTTCCAAACCACATTTTAAAGAATATAAGATAAAAGAAACAGATTCTATGACTATTTTTATAGCGCTAAATGTGATTAGAGAGACAGAAGATGCAAATCTAAGTTTTGATTTTGTGTGCAGAGCAGGAATCTGCGGAAGTTGTGCTATGATGATAAATGGAGTGCCAAAACTTGCTTGCAGAACTTTAACAAAAGATTATCCTGATGGAGTGATTACATTAGCGCCACTACCAGCTTTCAAGCTAATTAAAGATTTATCTGTAAATACAGGAGTTTGGTTTGATGGTATGACAAAGCGGGTTGAAGGCTGGATTCACTCTGCAAGTGAAAAAAGTATTGCTACACTAGAGGATAAAATAGAGCCTGATGTAGCTGATGAAGTTTTTGATTTGGATAGATGTATTGAATGTGGTTGCTGTATTGCAGGCTGTGCTACGAAAGTTATGAGAAATGATTTTGTCGGACCTGCTGGACTAAATAGAGTTGCTAGATTTATGCTAGACCCACACGATAAAAGAAGCGATGCAGACTATTATGAACTAATAGGAAACGATGATGGAATCTTTGGCTGTATGTCACTAATGGCTTGCCAAGATTTCTGTCCTAAAGAGTTGCCACTTCAAAGCAAAATTGCCTACTTAAGAAGAAAAATGGTAGCTCAAGCTTTCAAATAATTCTTTAAAGATTCTCTTTAAAGAATCTTTAAGGCTATCAACTATTAAATCTTAATAATTCCAAATACAATACCACAAGCCAAAAATATTACACTAATTCCTTATACAAAGAAAATGATGTTTTTATATATTCTTTAATGCTAATTAGCTAATCTATATCCAAGAAGCGCTAAAAAACTGGACTAAATGTTACACAATTTTTAAATACTATCATCAAAATCCCAAGTATAAGCACATCTACACCAAAAATTTACTCCAATACTCACTACAATATGTAAATTCCATAATAATATGAATTTGTTTCAAAAATAAGTGCCATAGGCATGGCTAAAATGTCAACAATTAGAATTAAATAGCTTCCTACAAAGTCTGGTATCACATCTAAAACTAATTTTGCCATAAGCTTCATAATCCTTATTTATCAAATACATCTATTGACACTTCTGCTGTAAGCAGTGTGGTAGCCATTATTATCGCTGCTTGTGCGCTTTCTTTGATGACTATATTTTGATTTTTAATCTTTGAATAAATTTAGTGGTAATAAAAGTGGTAACCCTAGGCAAAGGGAAAATAGCTAGATTTTTGATAATAAAAAAGGCTAAAATGCCAAATGAGATTAAAATATTATTATATGTTATTTCTTTTTAGATGTTGATCTTTTAAATCATTTTGCATATTTGCAATACTTCACTGCCCCTCACCAAAGCTATTTTTCTACAAATCTATATGCAAGGACTAGTCAATATCAGTCCAACAATCTAAATAGGCATAAACTTAAGATATAATTGTGTGGAATTCATATTCATAATACTTGCAACCCTAAATGTAGTTTCTTTCCAAGAAAGGAAATTTATAATCATCATACTCGCAGTTAAAGATTAATATTAGAATACAAATAAAGCTGCGGTATGAGTAACACTCGCAATATCATTTTTGATAAAAAAGCTTAATTCAGAAATGCCAAAATACCACTTTTAAAGCTCTAAAGCTTTGTTAATACCAAGATTTAACCCAAAATAATTAAGAGATTTCATTCCCACAAGCCAAAAACTAACCACGTTAGAAATAAGTATAAAAGCTATTTGTGGCGATGCTTTATCAAGTAGTAATAAGCCCACCATAAGAATCTGTCCTAAAAATCCAATTATCACTAAAAAGTCTCCAAATGCCATCCAAAATAATTTAATGAGTCACTTAATAATTTTATTTCATATTCAAAATAAATATATAAAAATTGTAGAAAGAGCCATTTTATAAGAATCTAGGGGGCATAATAATAGAATTGCATTATAAATAGACTAGAATGCAGATTGTGCTAAAAGGCATATTTGTAACAACATTATTAATATTGCTATAATACGCCGCTTACAATTAAAGATGTCTAAATTATACACATTCAGATTCCCACTAAAAATATAATTCACAAACTACTATTCAATCTTTTGGTTATCCAAACTTATCTATCCAGCATAGCATTAACATTATAAATGGCTCTTATCGTTTAAAGCTTTTTAAAAAGCTTAAGAGATTCCTGCTGTATTTATCATATTTAGATTCTATCTTATGAAATTTATTTTTTTTAATTAGTTTGTTATCATTTCTAACATTTCACCAACCCACCCCACTCAAAACAATTTTTATAACAAAATTACAATATTTTT
>CAMWQM010000028.1 GCA_947176375.1 uncultured Helicobacteraceae bacterium | reverse complement strand
TAATAAGATTATTTAGTAATCAAATTAAAGTAAATAAATTTTAAACTTTTTTTTTTTAATTTTCACTTAAAAATTGGGGAATATTGATACTTGATAAAAGTTATTAATAATTATTGATAATAATAACTTCAAAAACAGAATAAATAGAACTAATTTTATTTAGCAAAATTCTTATATGGAATCTAAAATAAAATTAGTTTGCCTATTTTGGTGGCTCGTATTTAAGTTTATAGTTTGATTTTTAATAACAAAGTGCTTTTATGCTAGAATACCAAAATTTTAATTTAAGGAGGATTTTGTGTTACCCTTTAGCGATGAGGAGTTGATTGAGCCTGTTGAAAGCGTGTTAAACAAGCTTCGCCCTTCTATTATGCTTGATGGTGGGAATATCACTTTAGTTGAGATTAAAAATGGCAAAGTTTTTGTGGAGTTGCAAGGTGCGTGCAAAGGCTGCCCTAGTAGCAATATTACGCTTAAAAATGGAGTGGAACGAACACTTAAAAATGATATTCACCCTGAGCTTGAAGTTATAAGTATAAATTAAAAGGCTATTTTTTGGAATCTAACATTAAAGGCAGTTTTAACAAAGCAAAAAAGGCATTTTTAAGCAAAAAATATGGAATTGCAATCAATCTCTATAATGATATTATCATTAAATATCCTGAAAGCAAGGAGGCAAAGATTGGAATCTTGCTTTGTGATGTGGCAAGTGAGAATGAAGAGCAAGCACAAAAATTATTTGAATACTACCAGATTCTAAAGACGCAAAAGACTTCTAATGCAGAGGATAATATTCTAAATTTAATTAGTATTTTGGATAAAAATGCAAATAATTTTGTCGCAATGATAAATGACTTTGAAGAATCCAAAATTAATGATATTGATGGAATCTTGTATAGTGATCTTAAAAAGATATATAAAGATAGTGATGATTTTAAGAAAATCTTTGAATATGCTATGTTTAGCACGAAAATTATATTTACAAAAAAAGATGATTTTTATGAGTTTTTAAATCTTTTAATTAGTAATAACCTAGAAGATGTTGCTATAAAATATATAGAATCTTTAAACAAGGAAGTTATTTTTGATGCTAAGATTCAGCAGATTCTAAATAGAGCGCTAAAGAATGGAGAATATAATGAAAATAGAGTTAAAAAATGATTTTCAATCAAAATTCCTAACAGATAACACTAAAGAAACTCTGCAGAATCCAAAAGATTCAATCTTTGTAAAAACTGCATTAAACTGCAAATACATAAATGAGTTGGAAAATAAAAATATAAAGATGATTTCGCCACTTGAATTAGGAAAATTTTTAGAGCTAAAGCCCAAAATTATTGGCATTACAGGCACAAACGGAAAGACTACGATTGCAAGTTGTATTTATTCACTTCTTTTATCACTTGGATTTAAGGCTGCTATGCTTGGCACTAGAGGCTTTTTTGTCAATGATAAACAGATTTCACCAAAAGGGCTTACAACGCCAACTCTGCTAGAGCTTTATAAAAATATTGATATTGTCTCAAAAGAGCAATGCAAATATTTTATAATGGAGGTTAGTTCACACGCAATCGCACAAAATAGAATCGAGGGTTTGAACTTTGCTCTAAAAATTTTAAGCAATATTACAAGCGACCACCTAGATTTTCATAACACTAGAGATGAGTATATTAGAGTGAAAAACTCATTTTTTAGCGATGATTCTTTAAAGTTGATAAATAAAGAATGCAAAGAAGCGGCTTTTAATCTGCAAAATGCCTATACCTATGCCATTGAGCTTGGAGCAAATTTTAAAATAAATGCTTATAGCCTAAAAGATGGCATAAACGCACACATTTCATTTAATGATTTTAGGAACAAAATAAATGAGGAAACTACACTGCAATCCTGTCTTGCAGGGAAGCATAATTTATATAATATTTTAGCCTCTATTGGTGCGGTAAAATTGCTTGAGAGTTCAATCTCCTTGCAAGATATTTCAGATAAATTAGAGGAGTTTGGTGGAGTGGAGGGGCGAATGCAAGTTGTTAATAATAATCCACTTGTGATAGTTGATTTTGCACACACGCCAGATGGAATGAAGAATATTTTTGAGGCATTTTTAGGTAGAAAATTAAAAGTGCTTTTTGGGGCAGGTGGTGATAGGGATAGGCTGAAGCGTCCTATTATGGGGAGTATTTCGGAACGATATGCTACTAAAATTTATCTTACAAGTGATAATCCACGAAGTGAGAATCCAGCTTCTATCATTGATGAGATATTAGGCGGTATCACAAATAAGGCTAAAGTAGAAGTGGAATCTAATCGTAAAATCGCTATTTCTAATGCCCTAAAAGAGCTAAAAAGTGATGAGATTCTGCTAATTTTAGGTAAGGGCGATGAGACATATCAAATAATTGGCACTCAATTACTTCCATTTGATGATAGGCTCGAGGTAAAGGAATTTTATAAAAATTAAATAATATGAAATTGAAAATTTGTAAAAATAGATTTATAATTTTTTAATTCTAAAAATAAAATGTATAAATTATATTAAAAATTTATTTTTAGCTTTATCTTAAAGTTTATAATAATAAAGTTTTTTAGCTAGTTATCTATCAAAATATCTACAATCTATCACTTAAATTAAACTTAAATAGAATCAAATAGAAACTTGCAAAATAATCAAATTAATTGACAAAGTTGAATTTTTTTTTTAAACTAGCAGTTTAGTAATATTGATGTTAATTTATTTTTTAGGGCTAAAATGTTAAAAAAAAGATTAGGTTTTACTTTTAAATTATCATTATTTTTTTGCTTATTTTTTCCTTTTGTGCTTAATGCTTCTGGCTTTAAGATTAATGAGCAGAGTCTCCGCTCAATTGCACTTAGTTCAGCGTATGTTGCTGCTGCTTATGGTGCAGATTCTAGCTATTATAATCCTGCAAATATGGGATTTTTGGACGGAGTGAGAGAGGATAAAAATGATTTGGAAATCTCACTTACGGCAATTTATATTCCAGGATTTAATTTCACCACAGATACGAAGACAAAGAAGTTAGGTGAAGGAAGTATAAATTGGGGACTTACCTCAACTACCACTATGGATATTCCTTTGAGTCAAACTGTTTTAGATCTAGCTAAAACTTTTGGGGTAGATTTAACATCTCTAAAAGACCCCATTATATTACCACATGGAAGTATAGGCAACACGAATCAGCACGGAACTTATGGCTACATAGAAGAGGGGGCTATCGTAGATGGCTCAGCTGATACTACCGTTTTCCCTGTGCCAAAGTTTTTTTATAAAAGTAAGAGTTTTTTAAATGCTGCTGGTGGCGGATTTAATGTTGGGCTTGCATTTACTGCACCTAGCGGACTTGCTATGACCTGGAATGGTGAGGCTGGAGCCTTTCTAAAAGATGTTATGATAGCAATGCTAGAGCTTAGCCCCTCAATTAGTTATCAATGGAGAGAAATTATAGGTATTGGTGTAAGCCCTAGATTGCTCTATGGAATGGGAAATTTTAATAACACCGTTTATGTTCCACTAAATGGAAGTGTTCTAACAAACTTAAAAGATTTTGATAAGATACCAGAGGAAATGGTGCCACAAGCTATGAAAGAGCTAATTTATCAAGTAAATACAGGAAATGGTATGGCAGGAGTAGCAGGCTGCTTTTCAGGTGGCTGCGGACACTATAATAACTCAAAGAGATACGAGTTACCAACTGTATTTAATCCTGATAGATGGTTTGGGTTGGTAAGCTATGATAAACTAGGAGATGTAAATAATATTGAAGAATATAATAAAAGAGTAGATGAAGCAAATGCGGCAATGTATAAAAATTGGGATTGGTATCAAAATGAATGGAGTAATGGTGATTTAGAATGGAGGTATAATAATAAAACTTGTGGCAATCAGACAGATATTTGTTTGCCAACAGTTTTTAATCCTGTTCCAAATCATACATATAAAGTAACAATGCCAAATGGAGAAGAGGTTACTGGATATAAATTTGTCAATGGTGTAAATTATTGTATTCAAAATGGTCATACTACAAGTGGTTTTTTTGGTTGTCAAAATATGGGAAGCATAATGGAAGAATCTAAAAAACATAATAATGCTTATGTAAATTGTTATACAGGAACATTTTACGATTTTGATGGCAATTTACAAACTAGCAACCCAGGACCTTGCTCTTATCCTAGTCCATCAGAAACAGATGAAAATGGACGACCTCGAGGCTATATGCATATTTTAGATGCAAAAGGAATTGCACAAGCCTTTGGTATGGGGAATATGGATATTACTACTATGCTTAAAGGCTCCACAAAGGTGGAACAAAAAAGCAATGGAACCGATATAGCCTTTGGCTATCGGGCAGGAGTTACTATTCGCCCTGTCAAATCTAAAAATTATTCACTTACAATTAGCGGGGTTTATGATAGCCCTGTGAAATTTAATTTTAAGGGTAAGCTTGATGCTGATACTTACATAGGAGGAAGTATCGGGGATATAAATATGAAAGCGGATTTAAACCTAGAAACACAACTCCCTGCACAGCTAAAAATTGGGCTAGCGCAAAGGATTTTTAATCTTACAATAGAATTAGTCTATGAGAAAATTTGGTGGAGTGGTGGACAGAAATTCGCCTTTACTTTTAGCAATCCTACTTTTAGTGCATTGAATGCAGATAGTCTTATAGCAGGATTTAGCAAAGAGCAAATTGAATCTATGATGAATCTAGCAAATTATGATGCAGTAGCTATGGGAAATGGCTGGAAAGATACGACCGCGTATAGAATAGGATTTACTTATCGATTTAAAGGTGGAACTATACTTATGGGCAGCTTTGCTTATGATGAAAGCCCAGTGCCACAAGATCAAATCGGCATACCTGATAGCACATCATATGTTGTAGGTGGTGGAATCAATATTCCTATAACAGAAAATCTAGGGCTTGGAGCTTCTGCAACGCTTTACATAAAAGATAGCTCTAAAAGCATATATCAATCGCCTGGTGGCAGAGGTTTCCTCGTGCTTGCAAATGTTTCAATGGGATATTCATTTTAAGACTTAAAATATTAGTTTATTTGAGTGAAGTCTAATCCTAAAGAGAAGCTATTTAAAAGATATTTTAAAATTTAAATTATTTGGAAGTAATGCTAAAATTCTATTTCGGCTATATTTATGATTTTAATACAATATATAATCATTGGTAATAATTTAAGATTTTAGATTCTAAAACTACTAGATTTAAAACTTAGAAAATTAATTTTTTATATTTTAGAAGCTTTATTTTTAGGCTAGATTCTAGGATTAAATTAATTAATTTTATAAAGTAGAATCTAGCCTTAATCAGTCACAGAGTTACAAAATATGTAAAACTTTATTAATAATTTATTTGTCCTGTATGTAAAGATTGTTTTTTGTGTCAAATTCTTTAAAAAAACTCTTTTTAAATCTCGAATCTAAATTTAAATCAAACTCCAAACCTAAACTCTAAAGAATCTACAAATTATATTCATATTAAAGATTGTATTTATCGAATTATTTCAAAGAACATTTTAAGATTTAAATCATAAAACTAAATAAATATCTTTACGATACTTAAAAAATTATTTGTTATAAAATTAAAAAACATTTTTTAAACTTTTTAATTAAAAAAATGAAATATAGATTATTATTCAAAAATTAAGAATCTTAAAATATAAAATCCAAATTTTATGATAAAACATCTAATAAAATTAAAATCAATAAAGCCTAAGTAAGTGCCCAGCCATAATTTCAAAAACTAAAATTAATTTAAAAATTTCAAACTTTTAAATTATATGAGCGTGTGGCATTAAGAATTCTTTTAAAAATTATCTTTTATATGGAAAAATATTTCATCATATTAAAAGCCATCTTTTGTATGTGTGAATAAAAGAGTTAATCAATCAAATAAAAAATCCAATCCCTTGATAAAAGATTAAAGAAAGCAGCCAAATATCCTTGAGATAGAATATTTAGCTCTTAATTTTTGTGCATAATTTAATTCAAGAAATAAAATACAAGAGCTTTCTATGTGAAAAACACCTCAAATATTATTTTCTATGTGCTTAAAATCACTATGAAAATTACTTTAATAACTTAACTTTATTTAAAGCTCATCACATAGTTAGAGGTTTTAAAATCAATGAAAATTAAGATATGGCATTACAAGTTTAATGTATGGAATCCCAATAACTATGTAGATTCCTAGATATAAAATTGCAAAGATTGCTCCTAGTTTGAAAAATTCTCCACTTTTAATATATCTACTTCCATACCACAGCGGACTACAACCTGTCCCATAAGGAGTGATTATCCCCATAAAGCCCATAGGAAGACATAAAATAAGCATAGTTTCTTTTACATCTAAGTTTGGAATCGAGCTTGCAATAGTTGCAAAAATCGCTATCATAGCAGTTACATAAGCAGTGCCGGAAGCAAAAAGATAGCGAAAAAAGCTAAAGCTTAAAAGCAGTAAAATCATCGCCCAAAAAGGAGAAAAATCTGTAAGATACACTCCTAGAATATCTCCTGCCCAGTCCAAATATCCTACATTTTTAAGCCCAGTTGCCATAGCTACGAGTGTGGCAAACCAAACCAACGTATTCCAAGCACTCTTATTGCTTAAAAAATCTTGCCAAGTTATAACTTTTGTAGCACACATTAAAATCACCAGAATTAAAGCTGTAGTGGTAGCATTAATCTTAAAGAAGCTAGAACCAATCCAAAGTATAAGCCCAATTAGGCATATTATAGCCATATAGATTTGTGATTTTGTGATTTTGCCTAGCTTTTGATACTCCTCATCCGCCCATTTTGCTATTTGTATACTACCTTTGATTTCAGGCGGATAAATATAATAGATTAATAAAGGTGTAATTATTAGCAAAATTACACCCACAGGAGCAAATGCTATAAACCAGCTTAACCAATCTACCACACTCACACCTTGCTTATTTAGTAAAGAGAGTGCAAGTGGATTTGGCGCTTGTCCTGTTAGAAATATTGAACTAGTAACGCAACTTGCAGCAAGCCCGGTATAAACTAAATATGAGCCAATTTTTTTAGGATTAGATTCTGGGGTGCTTTCAAAAATTTTTGCTATTGAATTCACCACAGGATAAATTGTTCCCCCGCTTCGTGCGGCATTACTAGGGATAAATGGTGCTAGGATAAAATCTACTATTGTAATTGCATAACCAATTCCAAGGGTAGATTTTCCAAGACTTTTTACCAAATAGAGTGCTATTCGTTCTCCAAGTCCTGTTTTGCTAAATCCAAGCCCAATGTTAAATGCGATAAATATTAACCAAACTACCGCATTTGAAAAACCACTCAAACCCCAATTAATCGCTACACTTGAGCTAATATTTGCATTTGTCTCCCCAGAGCCAACAGCCCCGACTTTAAACACCACAGCGATAGTAATCGCAATAACACCAATCAACGCAGCAGGGATAGGCTCTAAAATAAGTGCGATAATTAAAGCTGCAAAAATGCTACAATAAAGCCACGCATTATTGCTTAATCCATCTGGTGTAGGGCAGATATAGATAATTAATCCTACAACAATCGGTGAAATTAACTTAACGTAAAAAGCTACATCTAAATTTTGTGTTTTTTCCATTTTTATAATCTCCATAATTATTGATAAAATGCTATAACCGACAGCCAAAAACCAATGAATATAAGTGTAAGTATATAGAATTTCTGCCATAAATTGCAATAATTAGAGAAATTATAGCTTTAACCTTAATAGAGGCTTACTAGCATTATAATTTTTAAGATTTTTATGTGAGTAAAAAATCATTAAAAATGTAAATTAAATAGAATCTAAATCTTTTCTACAAGCCTACAATATTAATAACTTGACTTTTATTTTTATAAATTTGTGGAATTTAAAATATCAAAATTTTAATTTTGTGATTAATAAATATTTTATTTGCATTAGTAAGGAATCTCAACTTTACTATTTTATTTATATTATACACCTTTTTGCTATTTTAACCACTTTTTAAAAAAGTTAAAAATTGATTAAAAAATTTTCTAAAAATCAAGTAAATTTAGCCTTGCTTTTTTAAAAGTGCTTACAAGCTTTTAATAATATTTGTAGAAACCTGCTATAATTTAGGCTTAATTAAATCAAAACTTAGGATTTTTATGGAAGATAAATTAATAATAGGTGGGATTGAGTTCAAATCAAGGCTTATTGTGGGGAGTGGAAAATATAGCGACTTTGCTACTACAAGAAAGGCGACACTTGCAAGTGGCGCAGATATGATAACTATTGCAGTTAGGAGGGTGAATATCACTGATAAGAATTCAGAAAATCTGCTTGATTATTTTAAAGATAGCGATATTAAATTTTTGCCAAATTCTGCTGGTTGTGTGAATGCAAATGAGGCTATTAGTCTTTTTAGGATAGTTAGAGAGGCAACGGGAATAAAAACGATTAAACTAGAAATAATAGGTGATAGTGCTAAAACGCTATATCCTGATGTTGTAGAAACATTACAGGCTTGTGAGATTCTAGCAAAAGAGGGTTTCATAGTTTTTGCATACACAAATGATGACCCGATTATGGCAAAAAAGCTAGAAAATGCAGGAGCAAGTGCAGTTATGCCGCTTGCTGCTCCCATTGGAAGCGGACTTGGAATCCAAAATAAATATAATATTATTTTTATCAAAGAAGCTATTAGTGTGCCTGTGATCGTCGATGCAGGGGTGGGCTGTGCTAGTGATGCAAGTATGGCGATGGAGCTAGGGGCTGATGGAGTTTTGAGTAATTCCGCAATAGCTTTAGCTAAAAATCCTATTCTTATGGCGGAAGCTATGAAAAATGCTGTCCTTTCTGGTAGGCAGAGCTATCTTGCAGGTAGAATTCCAAAGAAGCCTTATGCAACTGCTTCTTCACCGCTAGATGGGTTGATGGATCTGTAATTTTATTATTTTTTTATCTTTTTTGGGTAGAAAAATAGAATATTTCAATATGGTATATTTTAAATATTTGTTTTGCAAGAAAAATACTTATTATATTTTATAGAAGTTAGATTCCACAATTGTGCTTTTGTAGAGACTAACGATTACATAAAATTTATTTAATTTTTAGGAATGAGAAATAGGCGAGTAGGGTAATTTTTGTGAAGTAAATATTCTATGTGATAAATAGAAATTTATAAATCACTAAAATAATTAAGAAATAAAGAGTGATAAATAATGCTTAAAGAATACTAAACCGAAGTTATTTGTAGATATTTATTGCAAAGATTGAGTGTTGAATTTAAGATATTTTGGTGACTTTAGCTTACCTGATATTTTTTAAATGTTCATCATAGCTATTTGAAAAGCTATGTTTCCCAGAACTATTTTTTACAAAAT
Source organism: uncultured Helicobacteraceae bacterium (assembly GCA_947176375.1). Classification (GTDB taxonomy): domain Bacteria; phylum Campylobacterota; class Campylobacteria; order Campylobacterales; family Helicobacteraceae; genus NHYM01. The sequence goes on along the minus strand of CAMWQM010000028.1, from coordinate 4,674 downwards.
ATAGATAATCCACATTTGCAGGGCGAATTGTAGCAATTATTGCGTCCATACTCGCACTTCCCACAGGGTAAGGAGGAATCCCTTTGTTGAGATAAGTATTATATACGCTTTTATCATTTCTAATTCGTTGTGGAGTAACCTTTTGATGAGAATATTCACCATAATTTAGTGAGCCATCCATTTGAAGTGGCATTTTGGCTTTTAAGCGATTGTAGATTACAGCAGCAACAAGTGGCATCTCATCTTTTGAGGCAGATTCTTTTTGCACAATTGAAGCAATAGTTACATAGTTAAACCACTGCTTTTCATCATATCTTCCTAGAATCTTAATTGCATTTTTTTTATGCTCTTTTATTGAGAGGCTTATTAAATGGCTCATCAAATACCTAGGACCAATATCAAGCGGGACTTTGTAAGTATTAGGCAAAATCACGCCATCAGGATATTTTGCAAATTCATTATATGAATCCCATAAATCCTTTTTATCGAGCCCAAGAGTATTGCTAATATCTTCTATAAAAAAGTGCATTGTCTCGCCCGGAATTAGCTTTAGCTCTTTTAGTGCGGCTTTTGAATTTGTAAGCTGATACAGAAAGCTGCCTTTGGAAGTATTTTGTGAGATTTTGTCTGTTGGCTTTATTTCTATCCAGCCACTTTGTGGGGAACCTAGGAATCTAATCAAAAAGGAATCTAGCTTATTTATATCTAACTTATTTTGTTTAAAATGTGTTATAATTTCATCTATACTTCCCTTTGGCACATTGATAACGCTAGGATATGAAGCATTTAAACTCAAATAATAGAAAATAGAAATGAAACAAAATAATATAAGATTGAAAAAAATATATAGCAAAATCGCCTTTTTACTCATTATCGTTCTACTCTGTATTTTAATTTTTAAAGTTGTTAGTGATGGTATAAAAATAAATAGTATTTCTATTGCCAATATTAAAATTGACGGATTATATCTAAAATTAGACAAAAAACTTATATTAGAAATTAATAATATTGATCTAAGAGGTTTTAAATCAGATGAGGAGAGTAGCACTCCTAATATTGAGAATATTTCAAATATTATAAAAAGAGCCATTGATGTGGCTTCATTTTTTGAGCTTTTAAATATCCCTAGTATTCAATATGCTAATCAAACTTCATCAATTTATTATGATGGAAGTCAATATAAAATAGATGTTCCTTATGTTTTGGCTTCTTTTAAGCTTACAAATGATGGCGATGATTTACTGCTAGATATTGAAGCACTAAAGATTAAGCAAGAAGATTTAGTGATAAGTGGAAGAATCCTGTATTTAGAAGATGGTAATATTTTTGCCTTTGATTTGGAGAGCTATATTAATAATAGGAAGGATAATATCATTAGCTATCAAGGTGAGAGTAATTTTAAATATCTAAATATTGTGCTAGATTCTACAAGTCTTAATTCTATTGATATTCTTGCTCCTTATATTAAAATGTTTGATAAAGATGTGTATGAATGGATATTTGAAAAATCAAATTTTAGTAATATTACTATAAATCGTGCCTATCTTTATACCAAAGATTTGGATTCTAAAAATATTGATAAAGTTATTGTTGATAATTTATATGTGAGTGGAATTTTGCAAAATGCTAGTGTGAGATTAGAAGATAACCTCTATCCAATTAGTACAGATGAGGTTATAGTGTTATTTGATAAAGGCAAGCTTAGCTTTTGGACACAAAATGCCTCATATAATGGCACAATGATTGATAAAGGTAGAGTTGAAATTAGCGACTTTTTAGCTCCACAAACTTTGCTAAATATTAATATCAATTCGCAAAAAACATTACTAGATGATAATATTTTAGGAATCTTAAATTATTATGATATTAGTTTGCCAATCAAGCAGATAGATGGGAAGACAAAAAGCTCACTAAACCTAAATATCCTGCTTCCTACACAAAAATATGAGATAAAAGTAAGCCCAAGTGGTGAATTTGACATAAAAGATTCAAATATTGATATTAATGGTGTGAATCTATTTGTAAAAGAGGCAAATATTAAAATAAATGAAAGCAATGTCAATATTTTAGATTCCAAAGTTAGTCTAAAAGATATTTTAGATTCAAAACTAAATCTAAATGTAAATTTGGATAATAAAACTATGGATTTAGAACTAAAGCCAAGTAAATTAGAGCTAAAGAGTGGTGAGCTTGAAATAATTAATTTTAATAATAAAGATTTGAGGGCAAATATTGACTTTAGTGGGGATGATTTTTTGATAGATATTTTGGAATTTGATGTAAATGTGCTAATAGGGCAAAACATAGATGTAAATATTAATAGTTTTAATAAGCTACTTCCTTATATGCCAATCTTAACAATGCTTGATATTAAAAATGGCTTTGCGACTTTGCATATCGATGAAAATAAAAATATCTCGCTAGATTCTACGATTAGGAATCTAAAATATCCAATTTATAGGCTAAATAAAGAGAGAATTGAAACTTTGCATATTAGTGGGGAGATTGCTAAAAATAGGATACATTTATATGATAAATTAAATGAATTTGATTTGGAAATAATGCTTGAGAGCAATGATATAGACTTAAATTTTGGTGATATGTATGTAAATATTGATGAGATCTTAGATTCAAAGATTCCACTTTTTGCTGATTTAAAAAACGATACTAAAGGGGATTCTGCTAATTCGCTAAATATTTTGATTGAGGGAAAAAATAGCACTTTAGGTTTGTTTGGCTATGATGTTGAATTTGAAGAATCTATGCTAAAGACAACTGCAAATGGTTTTATAGGAAATGGTAAAAATAAAAATGGAATAGCAAATATTATCCTTGATAATGGCACAATTAGCATTGAAGCAAATAATTTTAATGCAGATTTTATAAATAAGATATTTAATAAGCAGATTGTTTATGGCGGGACATTTGGAATTTTTGGAATTTATAGAGACAATAAATTTGTAGGTGATATTAGTATGTTTGATACTAGTATTCAAAATATGGCGTCCTTGCAAAATATATTAGCACTAATTGATGCGATTCCATCTCTCGTGATGTTTAAACTTCCAGGCTTTAGTGCAAGTGGATATGAAATAGATGAAGCTAATATTAGAATAGGGATCGATAGCAATTATTTAGTTTTAGAAAATATTAATATTAATGGGAGCTCTGTTGATATAACAGGTAAGGGAATGGTAGATTTAAATTCACAGGATTTAAATATCAACTTAAGCCTTTCCACAATGAAAAGCTTAAGCTCTATAATAAATAAAATTCCAATTGTTGGCTATATTCTGCTAGGCGATGATGGGAAAATAACAACAGAACTAACGATAAAAGGCACGATTAGCGATCCACAAACTGAGCTTTCTTTGCTAGAAGACACTGCAAAAGCGCCTATTGATATACTAAGGAGAGTTTTTTCACCTTTTGAACTATTAGTAGAGGAGCTAAAAAAGGAAAATAAACGAAGAGGCAGAAGGTAGCAATAAAGCAATAAAATTTATAGTTTAGATTTGTGTTAAACTCCTCTATGTTTAGTTATCGTGCCACGGATTTTTTTATCATTAAAGTAAAATTTAATGTTGGTAAGATTTGCTTTTTACTAGATTCTAAAGCTAGAATTACACAAGATTATATATTTTGCAGAATCATAAATTTACTAGAATCTAAAAATTTAGATTTTATAAATTAAAAAGATTCTATTATTAAACATAATAAAAGATAATTTTAAACTCCAAGCTATATTTCACAATAGAATCTAAAACTCCCTCTACCACTTTCCTAATCTTTTCAACAAAACAAAGAAATTCTGAATAGAACTTACTTATTTTAAGGATACACCTTACCACCAATTTGCTAGCGGCTTAAAACTTTACCACACAAATACTTTCTCTTGATTTGCTTTTATAAAAATATTTATGGAGGCTCTTAATCAAGCAAGAAAAATAGAATAAAGATAGACAAGAGTTTAGACTTTATAATCCAAAATTCAATAGCCAAAGTTTGAATATATTGATGCTGTATTGCAATTTTTATGATAATTATTTTTTTAAAAGTAGATTTTCTATTGTGATTTTTAACATATTATAAACCTTGATAAAGCCATCTTTACCTTGATAATATGGATCTGGTATATCTTCTCCATTTAGCCCAAAATCTCCTATTTTAAAAATTCTGTCTTTATCAAATCCAAGTGCTCGTAAATCCTCATAATTGCTACTATCCATAGCAATTATCATATCAAAATCACTATCACCATAAATACTAATTTTTCTTCCGCGTAAATCATCAATGCTAAAGCCATTATCTTTTGCCACCTGCCTTGAGTAGTGGTGAGGAGGCTCATCTATATGCCAGTCACCAATCCCAGCACTATCTACACTAATACTTAGATTATTTTTGTTGATGATTTCTCTTGCAATTCCTTCTGCAAGAGGAGAGCGACAGATATTGCCAAGGCATACAAAAATGATTTTTTTCATTATATCTCCATTATGTTAAAAGTTATTAGGAATATTATATTAAAATTAAATTTTAAAATTTATTATTTAATTTATATAAGGAATAGTTTGATTAATAGAAAAATCCTCCTAACTATCGGTGATATCTCTCTCAAAGGTGGAGAACGAGTATGCGTAAATTTAGCTAATGCTTTTGTATCTATGGGGCATA
>CAMWQM010000027.1 GCA_947176375.1 uncultured Helicobacteraceae bacterium | reverse complement strand
TATGCCCCATAGATACAAAAGCATTAGCTAAATTTACGCATACTCGTTCTCCACCACCAGATTCTGTTATATCTTTAAGAGTGATTAGTATTGTTGCCATTTATATCCATTTATTATTTTTATTATATTTACTTTGAAATAAGGTTTTGCCAAAAAACTTAATTGTCTTTTCTTCTCTATTAAGCTTTACTCTAAAATTATTTTTATACCACTCATTAAAACTCATAGTTCTATAATAGTATTCTTTAGCATTATTAGAATCTAATATAATTTTAAAAATTGGATTAACTTTTAACTCCATTGGCGTTAAATTAAATGAAATTATAAGCTCTTTTAATGCTATGAAATAACTTTCATTATCTAATAAAAATCTTAAATTTGGGCGAATCATATCTGTCGGAATAGTATATTTATCTAATAGATTATGTCTTTTAAAAAACTCATATATAAAATTATATCCATAAAAATCATTTATATTAAAATTTTGCTTAATACATAAATTATTAGTTTGATTACTAAGGGAACCTCTATATCTTCTATAAAAATATCTTGCAGTTTTACAAAATGCAACATTTTTTACTAAAACATTAGCACAAATCCCAAATGGAACATCTTCTCCATTTCTCATATTAGGAAATCTTAGATATTTCATTATATCCATAGATATCACACATCTCCAAGGTTCGGTTTTATATGATAAATTTTTACTTAAATCTTTAACAAAGCCTCTTTTATTAATAGATGTATAAGAAAATATATATTTATCATACTTTTCATCATAAAACTTATAAATATTCTTTGTTTTTGCAATTTTAGATTTAGTTTTTTCTAAACAATAAATTAAATTTTCAAAATAGCTACTAGATATTACATCATCAGAATCTACAAAACCAATGTAATCACGCCCATCTTTATTTTGTTCTATATACATATTATTAAATACATATTCTATACCTGTATTTCTAGCCTCACCTATACCCTTATTTTCTTGATTTATTAGATAAAATCTACTATCACCTCTTATATATTCTTCTGCAATACTTTTACTAGAATCTGTGCTTCCATCATTTATTAAAATTGCACTAAAGTTTTTATAAGATTGATTTTTAATAGAATCTAAACATTCTTTTAAATATTTTTCAACATTATAAATTGGAACTATAATATAAAGCATTAATTATTTTTCTCTTTTATTTAATTCATATAATTTTGCATAACGAAAAAATGCTCCACTAGCATTAAGAAGAGCAATTATAAAACCTTTATAACCATATAAAAAACCTTTTCGTAAAAAATAATCTTTCAAAAATGTAAGAAAAAATCGCATAATAGCTCCTAATATATTTGCTTTTTTGCCATTTTTAAATTTTTCTTTTGCCGAAAAGCTTGTGTAGTAATTCATTTTGTTGATAATAGATTCTATGTTATTTGTAGTGTAGTGCTTGAGGGGATTTTTTAGTTTTATGATTTTAGATTTTTGCGGAATTATCACGCTTTCATGGACAAAATTATCATTAAATTTTGTGAAATTTTTATTAAAGATTCTATTCACATAATCTGGATACCACCCACACGCCTTTATCCACTCGCCATTGTAGAGATTTTTGCGAGAGAGGGCATAGATTACATTCTTTTCTAGCTTTAAATTCTTTATCTCTTCTATTGTTGTAGGTTCTAGCACCTCATCACTATCGATACTTAAAATCCACTCATTACTAGCCTTTGAAATAGCTAGGTTTTTTAACGACCCAAAGCCGATAAATTTGCTTGAATAAATTTTTAGATTTTTAAAATTTTTATTAAAAGTTTTGGCGATTTCAAGCGTGGAATCCGTGCTGTTATTATCAAGCAAAATAATCTCATCAAAACAACTTAAAGATTCTAAGCACTCTTCAAGCGTATCTTGTGCATTTTTAACAAGTATTGTGGCAGTAATTTGTATCTTCAAAAATATTTTCCAAAACTCTAAAATAAGGCAAAATTATAGCAGAATCTTTATTAAACAAATTTAGAAATATAAACTATATGCAAAATTCTTGCAACACCTCACAAAATCACAAATTCCAAACAAAAATTTAAAATTGCACTACCCTTAATTTGCATTAATTTGATAATAATTATGAGCCAAAAATAGCGCTAAAATCTGTAATAAATTATAATAACATAGAATAAACTTATGAAATTCCTAAATATTAAATTCCACCTCTCTAAAGCCAATTTAAAATACTTTTGAAAATATATAAAATATATTTAACATAGAAAGTCTAGCCATATTAACACTAAAAAATTTATTTCAAAAATCGCTATTAGTGATATTATATTTCTTTTGCTGTCCTAAAATATGGTTATTTACAAATTTCCTTATTTGTATATCAATAAGACAATCTCTTTCTTATTCCACCACTCAACCCAAAATAACTTCCAATCCTCCAAAGATTGCGCTTTAAATGTGAAAGAAAAGTGCGTTTAGTCGCTTTAATATGATAAGTCTTTTTATTTTTTAAACCAAGTTTTTTCATCTCTAAATAATCCTCTGCAATAATTTTGCCCATACCGAAAATAAAATTATACTCATACAAACATCTCTTTCTTGCCTCTAGCAATGCATCAAGATGCTTTTCATAAAAATTATTTTCTATTGCTTCTTTTATAATTTCATAAGCTTCCTTTACATTATTTATATCTATAAGAATAAATGAATCTTTAGGAAAATACTCATAAATATTAGGCGCACCGCAATAAATAGGCATACAATATCCCAAAAAACAATCCATTATTTTTTCTGAAAAATAATGTGGCGTTTGCGAGTTTTCAATCGCAATGCTGTATTTATAAGGTGCAATTCCTTGCGACTTTTTACTAATAACTTGTATTCCACTACCATAAAAATCGCATTCATAATCTTTATTTTTCTCTATTAATTTTTTAAGTCCTAAAACAAATTCTATGCGTTTGTAATGCCCTTCAAATGCGAATTTATCCATCGAGGAAATACAAGAGAGGGTTTTAGACTTTTCTGGGATTTGTAAATCTCTCATTTGATTAAAGTTTAAATCATTATCATACATATAATACATCATAGGATGGTGTGGAATAAATTTTGATTTTGTGGAATCTCTAGAATCTGTGGAGTTTATTAATTTTGTAGATTCGCTTAAATCTCTTATAGAATCTATTAAATTTAAATCTGCGGAATCTGCCAAATATGCTGAATCTGAATTTAAAATCTCCTCAACAAATGTAAAAACTCTCCCACAATGCCTATAAGTAGATTCTTCCTTAAACCATTCATTTTTAAAAGGAAGGTGATATTTAGCACAGGAATTTATATATGGCTCTTGCTGGAGGGAAAAAATCTTATCATCATAGCATTCAAATTCTACATCTTGCTTAATGCGATTAAATTGCACGACATAATCGCATTTTGGATTCTCCACTTGAAAGCAAACTAGAATCTGCCCCCCATTTTCATCTGCACTATTTTTACTCAAAGGGTAGCTAAAGATTCCATCATTATTTGGAGATTGTCGTTTAATAAAGCTTTGAATAAAGCCTTTGTCATATTCTCCTGGTATAAAAACAGAAATTTTTTCACTAGACATTCTTGCCCTCATATTTTAATTAGCATACTAAATCTTAAAAATAAGGCAAAATTATAGCAGAATCTTTATTTGTTGAAATAAGCAGAATGCCATTAACACCATTACCTCTTAAAAATAAGCTAAAAATGAATTTTTAAGTTTATTTTGCATTTAAAAAAGATATAATTTCTGCTTCATTTTTTGCAAAATTAAGATTATAAAAAAGATAGAATAGATTTTGGTCGCGTAGCTCAGCTGGTAGAGCACTACCTTGACATGGTAGTGGTCGTTGGTTCAAGTCCAATCGTGGCCACCACTTATATAAAATAAAAGGAAAATGTTGAGCGAATTAATAGGCTATATAAAAGATAATGAAATAATTGATTTACAAACTGCAAATGAGCTAGGGCTAGATACACAAAGCTTTGAAACAATCCACCTCGATAATTCCAAACATTCATTAGAGATTTTACGGCATTCTTGTGCTCACTTAATGGCACAAGCAATTAAGAATCTATATTCAAATGCAAAGTTTTTTGTCGGTCCTGTTGTAGATGAAGGATTTTATTATGATTTTAAAGTAGATGAGAAAATCTCACAAGATGATTTAGCAAAGATAGAATCTGAAATGCTACGCATTGCAAAAAGCCCTTGTGAGATAGAAAAAACTTATATGAGTAGAGATGAGGTATTAAAGAAATTTAGCAATGATGAGCTAAAAATTGCTGTTATAAAAAATATTAAAGGTGATAGTTTTAGCCTCTATAAACAGGGGAATTTTGAGGATTTATGTAGAGGTCCTCATATCCCAAATGTAAAACTTTTAAGATATTTTAAGCTAATAAAACTAGCAGGAGCTTACCTAGGAGGTGATGAAAACTCCGAAATGCTAACTAGAATCTATGGCATAGCTTTCGCTACAAAAGAAGCACTAAAAGAGCATTTATTTATGCTTGAAGAAGCAGCAAAAAGAGACCATAGAAAGCTAGGAAATGAGCTAGGAATCTTTAGCTTTGATGAGGATATTGGTGCTGGGCTTCCTATATGGCTACCAAGGGGAGCTAGAATTAGGCGAAATATTGAAAACATCCTAACCAAAGCATTAATTAATCAAGAATATGAGCCTGTTAGATGCCCTGAGATACTAAAGAGCGAATCGTGGAAAATAAGCGGACATTACGATAACTACAAAGAAAATATGTATTTTACAACTATCGATAATGTAGAGTATGGTATAAAGCCTATGAACTGCCTAGGGCACATTAAAGTCTATAAAAATGATATAAGGAGTTATAGAGATTTACCGCTTAGATTCTACGAGTATGGCGTAGTCCATCGCCACGAAAAAAGCGGAGTTCTGCATGGACTTCTTAGAGTTAGGGAATTCACACAAGATGACGCACATATTTTCTGTCGTCCAAATCAAATAAAAGATGAGATTGTAAAAATCATAAATTTTGCAAGTAAGATTATGAATATCTTTGGCTTTAAATATGAAATGGAAATTTCAACCAAACCTAGCAAATACATAGGCGATGATAGAATCTGGGAGGAATCTACAAACGCCCTAAAAGACGCACTAACTTCAAATAATATTTCTTTTAGTATCGATGAGGGCGGTGGAGCATTCTATGGACCAAAAATTGATATAAAAATAACTGATGCGATAGGTAGAAAGTGGCAATGTGGCACAGTGCAGATTGATATGAATTTGCCTGAGCGATTTAATATAGAATATATTGATGAATCTAACACACCACAAAGACCTGTTATGATTCATAGGGCGATTTTGGGTTCATTTGAGCGATTTATTGCGATTTTAATAGAGCATTTTAATGGTGAATTACCAATTTTCATCGCACCTACGCAAGCTATACTAATTCCTATGGGTGAAAAAGAGGCTGTATATGCAAAATCTTTGCAACAAAGTTTAAGAGAGTGTGGTATCTACGCAGAAATTAATACCAAAAATGACAGCTTTAATAAAAAAATAAGAAATTCTGAAAAGCAAAAAGTCCCATATATCGCAATCATTGGACAAAAGGAATTAGAAGAAGGAAGTATTGCAATTAGAGATAGAAGAAATAAAAGCCAATATACACTAAAACAGGAGGAATTTTTGAATAAACTTAATAATGAAATGAGTGAGGGACATTTTTGAAAGATAGCACATTACTAAATGATGAAATAACATTTAATGAGGTAAGATGTATAGGCTCTGATGGCTCACAGCTAGGGATAATGTCATCTAGAGAGGCGTTAAATTTAGCAGAAGAAGAAGGATTTGACTTGGTATTAATCTCACCTGATGCAAAGCCGCCAGTATGCAAGATTATGGATTATGGAAAATTTTGTTATCAAAAAGAAAAAAAGATAAAAGAAGCAAAGAAAAAACAAAAACAAATTGAGATAAAAGAAATAAAACTATCACCACAAATCGCACAGAATGATATAAACTATAAAGTCAAACACGCTAAAGAATTCTTAAGCAGTGGCAAACATGTGAAATTTAGAGTTTTCTTGCGTGGAAGGGAAATGGCAGATCCAAAGCAAGGTTTTAGCGTGCTATATAAGATAATAGAAATGCTACAAGATTGTGCAAATGTCGATGGCGAACCAACGCTAGATGGAAGATATGTCAATATTTTGGTTACTCCAATAAAGAGCTAATATTACACAAATTGTAAGATTCTAAATAGTTTTAATACTATTTACTTAAGTAAAATTACAATATCAGGTTTTATTTAGTTTATATTTAGAATCTAAAAATTTAATAAAATATATCCAAATTGTTATTTTTTAAAAACAATAAATTTAAATAAAAACATTAGATTCTATTTAAAATAGCTCCAATTTGATTTAATTGTATTGTTTAACTTTATGCATTAAAATTTATATTATTTATAAACTTTTTTAAAACAAAAATTGTTAATGTATTTATTAAAAATTTAATACTAAATTTCCTAAAATCAAATATAATATTTCAAAGAGGCGGCTGTGGAGATATTTTTTAGTAGAATAGATTCTATTATAATATAGTGCAATTTTTTGATTATCAAATATAGCATATCCCCCTCCACCAACGCTTCCAAAGCTATATATCACTTATAGATTTTATTTTCTTTACTAGCACCTGCGATACTTGTAGTATATGTTTGATTATGCAATAGATTATATTTTATACAGCCTAAAATTAAGAGGCTAAATGTATCACTCCAAATTTTATTTCACTTTATGTGCTAATAGCTGTGGCAAGTGTATATTTTGTTTTTTTAAAGTTCATATTGATAAAAAATCGTGCTATAAGCAATATTTAATATCAATATTTGATTGACATTTTCTCTATGATTAAATCTGTGCCTTTGCTAAAGTCTTGAATCTTATCTGCAATAAATCTAATGCTATTTGAACTTGAAGTTTTGTAAGAATTCTGTCTCTGTTACCATATCATTTTCATTATTGATCCCATTCAACGCTTAGAATCTCACCAGAACATAGAATAAATAATAAAAAGATTGCAAACATTTTTTAATACAAAAATAAATTTATAAAACTATAAATATGCTTATTTTTATCATTAAGTATTACTATTCTTAACGCACTCATACCTAAAAATCAAATTAAAGTTACCAAACTTAGTGTTATAATTTTAAATATTTTAATTTTTGTTTATATTGATACTTTATTTACTTTTAAACAATAAATATTTAAAAAGTGAGCTAGATTCTGCAATAAAATGTGGTAAATAATTTTAAAATTATTTTTCTAATTTTTTATTATCCTCAATAATTTCAACATCAATAATATCTTCATCTTTATAATTTTTACTATCTCTAAATTCATATCTAAAGTAGCTATAATTAGATTCGCTAGGTTGCTCACTATCATTATTTTTAAGCCTAGTTGAAGCTGTAAAAAGCAAAGAAATGATAAAACAGATCACTCCAAATACATCGCTTAAGATTCCAGGAACTATAAGCAAGATTCCACAAATTAGCCTAAAAACACTTCCAGAAATTAGCCTAAAGAGGTTTTTTGTAAATAAATATTCAACTTTCATCTCATTCTTAAATAATTTTTCATAAGATGAAAACATCGCATCTCCTTGCGTAACTAGGATTCCAAAGCCAAGTAGAGCAGAGATGATAATCTCTAAAACCATATAAAAAAAGCCAAATTCATCGATAAAAAGGCTAATTAAATAAATCTCAATAAAAAAATAAATTATAAAAAATACAAATCTCATTATAAGGTTCCTTTATAAAATATTGTCCTCTATGCATATGTTTTAAAGTAATTTAATTAACTCACTAACCAAAATATTAGAATCTAAAACTTGCTTTTGGAGTTTCTCCCTCTTAACTAACTCAAATTTATTATTTTTAAATTCTTTGCCAATGATAATTGCATTTTTAAAACCAATAAGCTCAAAGTCCGCCATTTTCGCACCAAATCTCAAATCTCTATCATCTAGTAGCACCTCTATATGATGAGATTTTAAGCTTTCATAGAGGCTATTTGCAAACTCCACTTCAGGATTATTCTTAACATTTGAAATGATAACAACCACGCTAAATGGAGCCATATTTCCCCAAATAGCACCCTTGTTATCGGCTTTTTGTTCTAAAATTGCAGGCAAGATTCTACTTACTCCTATACCATAGCAGCCCATTTCAAAGAATTTGGCTTTTCCATTTTCATCTAAAAATGTGGCTTCTAGCTCTTTTGAATATCTCGTGCCAAGTTTGAAAATATGTCCTATCTCAATTCCTTTTGTAATATCTAGTTTGCCTTTGCATTTAGGGCATAAATCACCTTTTTTAATCTCTATTAAATCTTTATAATTTAGATTTTCAAAACTCCCTAAATTAACGCCAATGAAATGATAATCCCTCTCATTCGCTCCACAGATCAAATTATTAGAATCTAGCAATTCATTATCAAAGAAAATAAATTCTGTATCTACTATGTTTTTTAGCCCATAAGGTCCTATAAATCCAGTCTTTAACCCTGCTTTCTCTAAATCATCTATACTTAAATCCTCTAAACTATTTGCATTTGTAACTGCATTTAGCGCTTTTGTAGGCGAAAGCTCATCACTTCCTCTCACAAAAAAGAAGCAAATTTTAGAACTACCATCATCAAAGATAGCCTTTTTTGCGACACATTTTAGCAAATAAAAAGAATCTACCTTAAAAAACTCACTTAAATCCTTAATACTTTTAATATTTGGCGTGTAGAATTTGTTGAATTCAGCATGTGGTGCTGGAAGTGGCGGAGTATTAGGGAATCTTGTTGCAATCTCAATATTTGAGGCATAGTCACAATTTTTGCAAATCACAATATCATCTTCTCCGCTTTGCGCTAAAATCATAAACTCCTTGCTCCCACTTCCACCAATTGCACCGCTATCTGCCTCTACGATTCTAAAATCAACTCCAAGTCTTGTAAAAATATTTCTATAAGTTTGCTCCATTAGATTAAATTCTCTATCCAGATCCTCTTTGCTTGAGTGAAAGCTATATGCATCTTTCATTATAAATTCTCTTGCTCTCATAAGCCCAAAGCGAGGTCGAATCTCATCTCTAAACTTGAGATTTATTTGATAGAGATTTAGCGGAAGTTGCTTGTAGCTATTTACCACGCCTTTTACGCACTCTAAAATAGCTTCCTCGTGTGTTGGTCCAAGCACAAAATCATTATTTTTCCTATCTTTGAATTTTAGCAATTCTTTGCCATATTTATTATATCGCTTTGATTTCACCCAAAGGCTTGCGGGCGTGATAAAACCTAGTGCTAATTCATTTGAGCCACTTTTATCCATCTCTTCTTTTATGATTTTTTTTACTTTTTCTAAAACTATTTTCCCAAGAGGCAAAAAGCTATAAATCCCGCTTCCTATTTGCTTGATAAATCCACCTCGTAAGAGATAATTATGACTTTTTAGCACACAATCTTTTGGCACTTCTTTTGTCGTGGGAATAAAAAGTTTAGAAAATCTCATCTAATCTCCTTTGTGGCAAATCTATCGTGCTTTATTTCTGCATTTTTAACATTTTCATCACTAATATCAAAAAGTAGCTTCAATGTTCGCTCAATCTCTCCTAATTGGGAAGATGATGAGACCTCTTTTAAATTTTTGGTCGGTGTGTGTAAGAAAATATTAAATACATTATGAATTATTTTTTGGATATTTGCTTTGCAAGATTCTGGCAAGAATCCTTTTGCTATTGCCTTATCAATTTCTTTTAATGATGCGTCTTTAGCAAGCTGTCGCAGAGTTTTAATAATAGGTTCAACAGATAAAATATTTAGATATTTAAAAAATTCATTTACTTCATTTCCTACAATTTCATAGGCTATATCAATATTTTCCTTTCTAAATTCCTTATTTTCCTCTACTATACCTTTTAAATCATCAATTGTAATAATATTTATATCATTATTTTGCAAATTCTCAATATCTCTAGGAATTGCTAAATCAAAAAAATGTCTCTTAAATGAAGTTGGCTTTATCATTGACTTTAAGATTATGGGATTCTCCGAAGCAGTAGCACTAAAGAGCAACTCATAAGAATTTATAAAATGCTCTAATTGCTCAAACTCACCTACTTCTAAATTCTTACTACAAATCTCGGCTCTAAACTCAAGGGCTTTTTGCTTATTTCTATTTATTAAAATTACTTTATAATTCGCATTTAGCAGATGTTTGGTGGCAATCTGTCCCATTTCACCAAGCCCCACTACTAAAGCTGTTTTATTTTTTAGCTCAATTTTACTAGCTTTAGCCACTGCAACGGAGGCAATAGAAATTTGTTTTTTTGAGATTCCTGTTTTATTTCGCACACTTGCAGCACATTTAAAAGCAAAATCAATAACATTTCCTAGCCCCTTATTTGTGCAATAATTATTATGTAAAGCATATCTATAATCTTTTTTTAACTGCCCACTAATTTGCGTTTCGCCAACAACTAGGCTATCAAGACTACTTGCTACTAAAAAAACATGATGAATCGCACTATATCCCTCAAATGTATTAGCATATCCCTCCAATACCTCTTTTTTTATGCCAGAAATTTCAGGGAGTTTCAAAAAACATTTTTGCAAAGCATTATAATTATCCTCACAAAGCATTATAATCTCCATTCTATTGCAAGTAGATAGCAAAATTGCCTCATATATTAAGGTGAAATCTACTAAATAATCTAAAAATACCTTACTCACATCTTTGCTAAAAGATAATTTCTCTCTTAACTCCAAAGGTGCATTTTTATGCGAAAAACTTAAAATCAAATACTTCATCAAAACTCCCTGTAAATCATATCTTTTACTATTATTTGCAATTTTATCTCATCCCCTCCTAGCACATTTAGCGCTTTAGTACCATAAAAAATTGCTTGTTGTTTGGTCTGCTCTATTATATTATATTTATCCATTTGATTTTTTATCCAAAGCCTATCTTTTGAATCTAGCTCTTTTTTAAAAAATCTTAAAAGTTTATTCCGTTCATTTAGTGGCATTTTTTCATATAAATAAATATAAGGCAGTGTGCTTTTGCCCTCTTTAAAGTCGCTAAATGTGCTTTTGCCAAGTGTGGTATCATCTTGTGTAATATCTAGCAAATCATCAATAATTTGAAATGCAATTCCTAAAGATTCTCCATAGATTCTGTATTTTTCCTCATTTTGATTGCTCAAAATCCCAGCACATACAGCGGTAGCTTCTATTAGAGCGGCAGTTTTATTTGCTATCATTCTTATATATTTAGTTGAATCTGTATTAAAACTCTCTCCCAAAGCCACATCTTCAAGCTCACCAACACTTAATCTTAAAACTGCATTAGAAATTATTTGAGCCAATTTTGCATCTATGCAAGAAATTTCATAAAAAGCTTTAGAATACATTATATCGCCTAGCATAATGGCATTTTTATCGCCATATTTGGCATTTATGCTAACTTTTCCTCTTCGCATTAATGAATTATCAATTACATCATCGTGAAGCAAAGAAGCAAAATGTATCATCTCAATAATCGCACAAATTTTTGTGCTTAAAGACTCATTTGGTGCTATTGTTAAAAATAGCTTGCTTCTTAACATTTTGCCAAATGAAAAATCATCTCTAAAATGCTCAAATAACTCGCTATTTATCGAATCAAAATAGCAATTTATTATATCTTTTACTTCTTGTATTTGCTTCTCCAAAATTACATTACCCCAATATTATTATTAAAATTAAAAAGATAATATCTAAATTTTGCTTCTTTTTTATTATCATCAAAATCTATAAAATAGATTCTTATATATGGATTTTCGCTTTGTGTGGAGTTTATAGAGCTCAAATAAATTTTATATGAATTTTTAGCTAAAGATTCTTTATAAAGGATAAATTGATGTGGTGTTCTATCATAATTTAAGTGCATAACAAGTCCTCTGTCTTTATATAAAGTCCAGCGAAAAGTTAGCGTTTTTTTAACATTTTCCACAAATAAATCTAGTGATTTTACTTCATCTTTTTTTAGGATAATCTCTTCTATTAGCTCCGCATTTAATATTGAGATTGCAAAAAATATCAATAAAATAATTTTTTTCAAAACCAATCTTTAATCTTTAATAATTCGTTTTATAAATGGTGAGATTCTGCATAGAATTTCATAAGAAATCGTCCCAAAGACGTTAGCCATTTTATTTGCGTCATACAACACGCAGACTTTATTCTCATTTGAAATAATAGAAGTGGAATCCATAGACATTCTAGGCAGAATCTTAAAGCCCTCTTTTGTGTGCAAATCCTGCCCTTCTTTTAATCTAAAAAATCCATCTCCATAACCTATATCATAGCTTGAAACTATGCAGTCATTTTCTAAAATATATTTTCCCTCATAGCCAATTTTACTACCTTTTGCTAGAAATCTACTTGATATTTTTTCACTCCAAACTTCCGCTATTGGTTTGAGAGCAGTTTCTATTTCACATTTATAACCCAAATATCCATACATTGCAATTCCAATCCTAACCAAATCATCATCAATATCTTTTAGCTTTATTGCACCAGAGGAGCTTAAAGAATGGAATCTAGGTTTTGGCAAATTATTATTTAAAGTAAATTCTATAACCTGACTTTTAATCTTGCTAAAAAGCTCTTGCTGTTTGATAAAATCACTAACTAAAGTGCCATTTTCTCCACTATCACCATAAGCATTATGGCTAAATACACCAATGAGCCTAATATTGCGTGATTTAATGATATTTAGTGCTAATTCTAGCTGGCTAGATTCTATCCCATTTCTATTCATTCCAGTATTTACTTTTAGTTCAATACCAACATTTTTCTCTAATTTTTCTAGCGCCTCAATACTTGAAATACTCAAATAGATATTATCACTAATATTTTCAAAGCTATCAGGATATAAAATCGTTATATGTTCAAATTTATCTCTAACTAGATTTGCTTCAAAATTATTTTTAACAAAAACACTACTAATACCAAATTCCACTAAAAGATTGCTAATCTCGACTATTCCGTGTCCATAAGCATTGTCTTTAATAACAGCAGCGATTTGCGCCTTAATAGTATTTTTTAAAATATTGAGATTTGAAAATAGTTTTGATTTGTGGATTATTACTTCTGCCATACTAGAGCTTTTAAAATAGAGAGGAAATCCTCTCTATTGCTTATTTATTAAGAGTTACGATATAGTCTGCTAAAGCACCCATATCTTCATCACTTAATTTTCCTGCATAGATTTTCATTTGAGCACCTAAGCCATATTGATTTAAAGTTCCAGCTTTATAGCCCTTTAAATCTTCTACAATTTTTGCTTTATCTAAAGTATTAATTGTAAAAGTAGCTTTAGAACCTGGAGGAACTTTATCACCATTTGCACCATGGCAAACTACACAAGTTTTATATAGAGTCGCTCCGTCAGCTGCAAATAAACCAACAGCACTAAATAATGCAACAAAAATTAGTTTTTTCATCTTATTCTCCTTCTCCCTTGGAATAAATTTGGTTTTTAGAGCTTTTTAAACTCTAAAACTCGCATTCTATAATCTAAAAACTTAAATAATGCTTTTTAACACATTTATTTATCAAATTTTGCTAAAAATAACTTTTGAATTTTAAATCTATCAAAAAATCAAAAATAGAGTTTCTATTTTAGAATCTAAATTGAATTTAGATTCTGCCAATTTTGCAAACAAAGTAGAATCTAATTTTAGATAATAATGTGGAATCTAAAAGCTGTGCTTTTAATAAAAAAGACTATGTCAATAAATGCAATCCTTAAATATTTCCAATTTAAATTCTATAATATTATATGTAGATCTTGTGCAAACCACACTTATATGACAAATCAAAAATTAGATTAAAAATTATAGTTTTTTACTTTATTGCTTAATAATCAAAATACTAGGGAGATATTCAACATCTTTTTTTGCTAATTCTATCGAATCTAAAATTTTGGTAACTTGCTGATATTTTGAGCAAATTTTGACTAACTCATCACTTTTACCAAACATTTGGATATAAGATTGTAGAGTTTGCCTCCAATCAATTTCTTCATTAGTTTCTCGATGATTATTATCAGTCATTTGTCTAGAATCTTTAGAATCCACTTGACTTGACATATTTTTAGGATTTGTAGAATCATTAGAGTTAGATAAATTTTGTTTTGCTAAATGCAAAGCAATCTCATTTAAATAACTAATATTAAAAATGCTCTCCATTTTATTTCTATAATATTCTATTGTAAAGTATTGACTAAGATTTTCATATACTAATTTAGTATTTCCTTTAGAGGCAATATCTAATGCTCTATCAAAAATATTTCTAAAATACTCTTTAAGCTGTATATATTGCACGATTCCATTAATAGAATCATATTTTTGAATTGACTTAAATATACTTAGATATTCCTTGTTATTGTATAAATCTAAAAATTCTAGCTTCAAATGCAAGTCATTCTTTCTATTTAGTGCTATTTTTTGAAATGGCACAAACTGCAATAAAATATCTAATAATTCCAAAGCTTTGGAATTATCTCCTTTTGCCTCCAACTCATTTATCGTGGCTAGAATCTGCTCACCAAAAGACAATGCTTTTTTATAATTTATTGTAGATTTTATTGCTCTAAAACTCTCTGATAGCTTGAAATATTCGCTAAACTTCTTATTTTTTAGCATTTTATCCGCTTCGCTAAACTTATGGGCATTTCTAATTAGAATACTTATAGTATCCTTTTTACTAGGAACTTGCATAAAAGGCTTTAGCATATTTATTCCATTATCTAAATCTCCCAAATGGCTATTTATAAGCAATTCCTTTGCGTTCTCAAAAGTTTCATAATAAATTTCCTCTAACCTCTCAAAGTCACTAGTTTGTTTTAAATATGAGTTTTCCTCTGCAAGTTTATATGCAAGTGCATAATTTTTATTTTCTATTGCTTTAATAAATTCCTCTACACAGCCTAAATTATTAATAAATTCCTCAAATTCATTTTTCTTGCTTTCATCTTCAAAATATATATTTAGCACCTTTAGAGCCTCTTTGAATGCATTTTGCGAAGAATCTTTAGACAATATTTCACTAACCTTGCTAAAATCCTCTTTCCACATTTTATCCCTACATTCAATATAAAGCTTATATGTTTTTAATGAAACATTTTTGGAGCTAACCTCATTTGCTAATTTAAAGTTATTTTCCTCTAGCGCTTTGATAAATTCCTCTTCATATTTAGATAAATCAAAAATCTGCAAATAGCTATTACTATACCCGATATAAAGCCTTCCATTAATCACACGCATAGAGGAGATTCCATCTTCATAATCTAGCTTAACTTGAAAACTAGGATAGTTTTTATTTAGCTCCAAATAAGATAGATTCCCATCCCTAGCACCGATATAAGCAAAATTATTATCTTTGGTAAGCCCCACACGCGTTAGCCAAGATTCGTAATTTTGTTTAACTTCTAGCTTTTTTGTTTCTATATTATAGATTCCGCTCTCACCATTTGCACAGATAAAAAATAGCAATCTATCATTATCAAAAAAAGTCATATCTTCTGCCACACTACTTGTCTCAAACTCGCCTATAACTTTATTTAAATATAAATCAAATACGCAGTTTTGCATATCATAGGAGCTATAAACAACTAGTGGAGAAAACTTACCAAAATGCACATTAGAAATATAATCAGGACGCGGCGGTAAGATATTTACCATATTAAAATCAGGCAAAGAAAATATAAAAACCTTGCCATCTTCACCTCCTGTGATTAAAAACTTGCCATCGCGTGAGAATCTAATATTATAAATATCAGCTTTGTGCCAAGAGAGTGTTTTGATATGCACTAGTTTCCCATTATTTATATGCAGAATATGGCAATTCTCACTCTTTGGCTCTCCAATAGCCACATAGCCATTCATAGAAAGTGCACAAGCCTTGCTAAATTGATGTTGAGGCGGAAAATCAAAAATCTTTTTAGCAAAAATAAATTCATTATCCTTTAACTCATACAAATGATACGCACTATCTAAAATAATAGTGCTTTTATCGCTATAACCTATTGATAATACACTTGCATTAAGCTTAAACTTTGTGATTAAAGGTAGCATTTTAACCCTTGATTTTTAGTTTATCGTTAAGTAATATATCGAACTTTAATTTAAGGTTTGTAATGAAAAGATTTAAAACTAAACAAATTTTTGTAGGAAACATCGCTGTTGGTGGTGATGCACCAATTAGCGTTCAGAGTATGACCTTTAGCAAAACAAAGGATATTAAAGCTACAAAAGAACAAATTGATAGACTTACATTTGTAGGCTGTGATATAGTGCGTGTGGCTGTTAGCGACGAGGAAGATGCAAAAGCTCTAAAGATGCTAAAATCTCAAATTTCGCTCCCACTTGTAGCAGATATACACTTTCGCTATAAATTAGCGTTAATTGCGCTAGAAAGCGTAGATTGCATTCGTATAAATCCCGGAAATATCGGCTCTAAAGATAGAATAGCACAAATTGCAAAGGGTTGCAATGAAAGAAAAATTCCAATAAGAATAGGTGTAAATGCTGGGAGTTTAGAAAAACAATTTGAACAAAAATATGGTGCTACTCCAGAGGGAATGGTGGAATCTGCTTTGTATAATATTAAGTTGCTAGAGGATTGTGGATTTGACAATATTAAAATCTCACTTAAAGCTAGTGATGTAGAACGCACAATTAAAGCTTATAGAATACTTCGTCCATTAGTTGATTATCCATTTCATATCGGTGTAACCGAAGCTGGAAGCCTATACCACTCAATGATTAAAAGCTCTATGGCACTAGGAAATCTCCTACTTGATGGAATAGGCGACACTATGAGAGTATCTATCACAGGAGAGCTAGAAGAGGAAATAAAAGTAGCAAAGGCAATTTTAAAATATTCAGGAAGACAAAAAGAGGGCATTACAATCATATCCTGCCCTACTTGTGGTAGAATTGAAGCAGATTTAAGCAGTGCAATAAAAATAGTAGAAGAGAGGCTAAAGCATATCAAAAAGCCTCTGCAAATCTCTGTAATGGGCTGTGCTGTAAATGCAATAGGTGAGGCAAAACACGCAGATATAGCAATAGCTTTCGGAAATAAAAGCGGACTAATTATAAAAAAAGGTGAGATACTCTGCAAACTCCCAGAAGATAAAATCTTAGATGTATTTTTGCAAGAAGTTGAGCAATTAGCAGAGGAATCTTAAAAAAATAAATATTTAATTCTAAAACAAAAGTTTCCTATACATTTAGCTAGAATAAAATGTAATAATAGAATCTACTGATTTAAAATTCTTGAATTTTAAAAATAGCACAACAAAACACTATAAATATCATTATACTTAACATTTATTAATACTTTTTTATAATTATTAACATATTTTTATATCCCCCCCCCATTTTTAAGAAAAAATTAAAAAAAAAAAGTTTAGAATTCGTTTACTTTATGATTTGATTATTAAATAATCTTATTAAAAGTAAATTTATTTTGACAAAGGAATTTTATGAAAAGAAATGGTTTTAGTATGATAGAGTTAGTATTCGTAATCGTTATTTTAGGAGTATTAGCTGCAGTTGCTGTTCCTAGATTCGTAACTACAAGGACAGATGCACAAGTTGCAATGTTAAGGAGTGATATAGCTTCAGTTTTAAAAGCAATTCCAGCAAGAGTTTTTGCAGAGAATCTTGACCCTACACAATCAACACCTCCAGGATATAGCTCGTGGGGTGAATGGATAATTGACACAGGTGGATTAGATAGAGGTAGATGGGCAGTACAA
>CAMWQM010000026.1 GCA_947176375.1 uncultured Helicobacteraceae bacterium | reverse complement strand
ATTTTAAAGAGTCTTAAAAAATATTGTAATTTGTAACAAATAGAATCTATCTACAAATATAAAATGCTAAAGAAAGCAAAGCTTACATAAAATTAGGCGTATGGCTTTTGCTAATTTCTACTGCGAGTTCCTCATCAATCCCGCAATACACTAGCCTCGCTGTGCGATTTATGTGCATTTTTTCTTTCAATTCCTCTACTAGCTCAAAACCTCTTTTATAAGCATTTGGGCTATCTCCTCTTCCTGCAAATATTGCTAGAGATTCTATAAGCAAAGTAGATTCTGTATTTAGCTCATCTAAATATTGTTTGCGTGAAAATACAGAATCTTTTAGTATGTTTATTTTATTTGGATTTGCTAAAATTGCTAATTTTAAGGCTCATTTTAGAACACAGAATTGATTTTCAAAGTTATTGTCTTCAAGTGTATAAACAATATCATTTTTTATCACTAAAATAGGTTTTACTTTTAAAATCTAGCATCCCACCACTTAATATTTATCCTCAAAAACAAGGTTTTTACCTGCATTTAGCATCGATTATATTTGTGAATGTTTTTAAAAAGTATTTTGTGTTTCATTTGTGAAACAAAAAAACTACAACAAAATAGAATTTTTATAATTTTCATCTATTACTTTGCATTTATTTATATAAAATCTTTAATAAAAAATCTTGGAGTAAAGTGAATTCCATATGATAATTGCTTAAGATTATGTGAAATTTATTTTTAGATTTATAAAATTTTACTAAATAAGTTTCTAGATACATTGCTCTTGACAAACACTTGGTGCAAAACTTTATAATTTCGTTTTTAAAATTGCAAACTAAAGGAATCTAAATGCAAACTTCAAATAATAACAATAAGCTAAATATCTTTGAGAGGGACTTATCAGGACTTGGCGTAAGCACAAAAGAAAAGGACTTTAAAGAGATTTTAGAAGTGATACAAAATGCCCAAAGACTTACGCTTAAGATGAATGCGTGCAGCGATGCAGATGAGATTAGAAAAATCTTTAGTGAGCTTATTGGCAAGGAAGTCGATAGTAGCTGCTGGATAATGACGCCTTTTTACACAGATTTTGGACGCAATATAATGCTAGGTAAAAATGTTTTTATCAATCACTGCTGCACTTTTATGGATAGAGGGGGTATTGAAATAGGTGATGAGTGCTTCATCGCTCCAAAAGTAAATCTAGTAACGATAAATCACGATATAAACCCACATAATCGCACTACAACCTACTGCAAAAAGATTGTTTTAGAAAAAAGAATATGGATAGGTGTAGGTGCTACAATTTGCCCAGGAGTAAGAATAGGAGAAAATTCAATCATAGCAGCAGGAGCTGTGGTAACCAAAGATGTACCAAAAAATGTAATAGTTGGCGGTAACCCTGCTAAAATATTAAGGGAAATAGAGATTTAATATTTTAAAATTTGTAATTCAATTTCTATAAATGGAGTTTAATATAGACAAAACTACCTTATTGGGTAAATATTGGGTAAATTAAAGCCAAATATTTGTTACAAATAGGCATATACTTATGGTAGTGCTTAATATTGAGATTAAGTATAACTATAAATAAAAAAGTCTTTTAAACACGAAGTAAGATGTTAGCATTAAAGATATTAACAAAAGAGATATAAAGCCTTACTTTATATAAAATATAGAGAACTTTTATGAATCCAAAATCAGCAATTATTTCACATTGATTTCTAATATGTCTAAAATCTTAACTTAGAGTATTCAATATTTTTTAAGTAAATGAGTTTAAAATATTATATCTTTATGCATAGTGCATAATTGATTTTTTATAATAAATCATTGCACCCCCCCCCTCAAGCTATCTTAACTTTAAGTTATTGATAGAAAAAATAGGGAGGAGCTTAGACTTATCCTGTATATTAAAACTTTAAAAATTTATCTTTATTTTGCTATGAGGTATTTTTTAAGTCTTTTTTACCTCTTAAAAATATAAGATAATATAATGCTAAAATTCTAAAAGGAATATTAAAAGTGCAAAATATACAAAAAGATAATTTTTAGAATCTAGCCTTAAAAGTGCTGGGATTATTACTGGAGTAGGTTTGTTTAGGATAAACACACTATTTGCACAAGAAAATAAAGGAGTAAAATGGAATTTATAAAGCTAAATAATGGCATAGAAATGCCACTTCTTGGACTTGGCACATACACACTCACAGGCAAAGATGGACAGAGAGTGATGAGTGATGCGATAGAGATAGGATATCGCCTTTTTGATTCTGCTCAAATGTATCGCAATGAAGCTGAGTTAGGAGATGTAGTAAGAGGGAGCGGAGTAAAACGAAAGGAGTTATTTATCGAAACTAAACTTTTGGATTGTGCAAATGAAAGCAAAACTAAAAAATCGATAGAAAGCTCTCTAAAAGCTCTTAAGGTGGATTATATTGATTTACTTTTACTTCATAATAATTACCCTAATGCAAAGGCGATGTATAGGGTGATGGAGGATTTTTATAAGCAAGGAATTTTAAAAGCTATTGGAATCTCAAATTTTGGAGTGAGCGCTTATAGCGATTTTATAAAGAGCGTTGAGGTGATACCAGCGATAAATCAATGCGAAACTCACCTACTTTTCCAGCAAGTAAAATTACAAAAATTGATGCAAAAATATGGCACGATTTTACAATCGTGGAGTCTATTTGTAGGAGGAAGAGACAATATCTTTGAAAATAAGACTTTACAAAATATTACTAAAAAATACAGCAAAACTCCTGCTCAAATGATTTTACGCTATCTTATTCAAAGGGGTATTATTGTTATTCCTAAAACTTCTAAAATAAATCGTTTGAAAGAAAATATCTCTGTCTTTGATTTTAGCTTAAATGGCGAGGATATGGCTGTTCTCCTAGCTCTTGATACAAATAAAAGTCAATTTTCTTGGACGAATTATTAAGGATTCTCTAGCCTTGTTTTAGAGAATTGCAGAATATAAAAGCTTTCAAAAAATATTTTTAGATGGTTTAAATTCTACCTTGAAAGCGTGTTTTTAAGGAATCTAGTAAAAATTTATTTTTTCTTTTAAGTCTTTGACACAAATAGCTACCATAAATTAGATTTTATAGAATACAAAACAAGCTATTTTTAAAATTTAAGCCTAGATTCTAATTTTTAAATCAAATAAAAAATAGGAAAAATCTTTTAAGTTTAGATTTCAGTTTTTCAAACAAATTACAAAATTATTATTTATAGAATCTAATCCATTACAAGCCCAAAAGTAGAATCTAATTTTTAATAATTGTGTATTAATCGCCTCAAACATTAGATACTAGGCTATTTCTTTTGTCTTTAAGATTTTATTAAAGTTTTAAAAAGTAAGATTTTTGCTTAAAAATCTAGGTTAGATTACACAAAATACAGATTCTTCACACTGTATTAGCACTACTATAATCTCAATTTTTTGTGTTTCTTTGAATATTTTAAAATCTTTTTTAAGGATTAATCAATTTAAGGAGACTTTTAATGTTAGAAACGATAGAGCAAAAAACAAATGAATTTGGGAAAAAATATGTTGCCCCTATCACCAAATTAGTCGATAGAGAGGGAAGATTCCCAAAAGAGGCTTATGATGCTAAAGTCGTGCCGATTTGGGATATAATAAGGGATTATTCAAATGCTTATGGCTACAAGCTTGACTATGTGCTTTTTAGCAACTATGAAAGGCAAGTAGAGCATTTACTAAAAGGCTATATTGATATTGCTTGGAATACTAATGTGGCGTGGATACGCACTTTGTATGCGACAAATCACACTGCCAAAGCCATTATTATGCGTGATACAGATATTGATTTTACAACAAAATTTATCACCAAAAAAAGGAAGTGGCATAAAAAGTATAGAAGATTTAAAGGGTAAAAGATTTGGGCTTGGGAGTATGGATTCTGCTCAAGCTGCAATTATGGGGCTATATTATCTAAATAAGGAAAAGGCTAACTTAGAAATTATAGAGTTTAATTCCCCTGATGAATGTGGTAGGGGCAAGAGAGATAAGCTTAAAAATATCTCACTTATCCGCCATAATAGCGATGTAGGCAAATACGGGGATACAGGTAGAAGTGAGTTTGATATACTTGAGGGAATTAAAAAAGGTGAACTAGATGCTGGAAGTATTGGCTCTAGCACTTGGATTAGAATATTGGAGGAAGGAAGTTATCCAGAGATTGAGAGTTTTTGGAGTAGCCCTTCATATTGTCATTGTAATTTTTCTGTGCTAGTGAGCCTTGAAAATAGTCTAGCAAATAGATTCTGTGAAATGCTACTTAGCCAAAATGATAAGAAAAATGACCCTATCATCAATAAAATGATGAAAATGGAGGGACTAAATAAATGGGTAAAAGTCTCTTCAAATGAGTTAAATGGCTATAATGAGATATATAAAGCAATGGAAATGCAAAATTTATTAGAAAATAAAAGCTAGATTCTTGCTTTTATAGGATTTGGGCTTTCGAGTAGAATCTAAATTTATAAAGTCTAAAACTTCTTTTGTTAAAAAGACAGAATCTAAAATTTAAAATTAGGTTTTCAAATGATTATTATATTAAGCACTACGCATAGGAAAAAAGAGGCAAAGTATTTAGCAAAAGTTTTGGTTGAGAGGAAGTTTGCCTCTTGTGTGCAGATTAATAAAATCAAAAGTTGCTACATTTGGGGAGGCAAAATTTGTTCCCACGATGAGTGGAAATTAAGTATTAAAACACGCAAAAAATATATTCAAAAAATTAAAAAATTATTTGATAAAAGGCATAGCTATGAGGTTTTTGAATTTATTATTATAAAATGCAAGGCTACCAAAAACTATAATAAATGGCTTAAAAATACTCTTTAATATTTTTTGGATTCTATTTATATGGGAACTTAGTGGGCTTATTATGAGATTTAAAGCATTTCTAAAAGTCAAATTAGCATAAATTTATTGCTTAAATATTTAAGGAATCTAAAAAATAGTTTAAGATTCTATATTATTTTAGTGTGATTTTAACACTAAATTTATGTTAAAAATTAAAAAGATTCTATATATTCTAGATTCTTATTTAGAATCTAGAATAAATCCACCTCCAAGCACAATATCATCTTTATAAATCACAAGTGCTTGTCCGTTTGCCACGCCATAGACAGATTCTAGTGGGTATGCAAAAATTTTATTATCAATGATTTTAATTTCTGCCCTTATAGACTTGCTTTTATAGCGAATCTTGATATTGTAGATTCCATTTTTAAAATTATCTAGCGAGATTATATTTGCTATGATTTCTTTTTTTATCAAATCATTTTTATCGCCCACTACTACGACATTATCATTGGCATTAATATCAATTACATACTTTGGAGTTTGAGAGAGAGGAATATTTAGCCCCTTTCTTTTGCCTATTGTGTATTGCATATAGCCTTTATGTTCACCTATGATATTGCCTAATTTATCTTTGATAAAGCCTTTCTCCTCCACATTTATATCCTTGTTAATTGTGCTTATATAGTCTTTATCCACAAAGCAAATTTCTTGCGAATCTTTATACTCTTCAAGCTCACCAAACCAGCTCATAGCGCTAAATGCTTCTTTTTTGACCTCACTTTTTAGCTTGTCCCCAAGTGGAAAAAGAAGCCTATCTTTTGCGACTTTCGAGATTCCAAATAAAAAATAGCTTTGGTCTTTGCTTTTATCAAGTGCTTCTTGAATATAGTTTATCCCATTAATATTTTTAATCCTAGCATAATGCCCGCTTGCGATATAATCAAAGCCTCTTTTCAAAGCTGCTTCTAAGGCTAAACCGAATTTGATATTCGGATTGCACATTGCACATGGATTCGGTGTCTTTGCATTTTTATAAGAATCTACAAAATATTTATAAACTATTTCTCTAAATTCATTTTGCAAGTCTAGTATCTCAAAATTTATATTTAAATTTTTAGAGACAATATTGCATTTTTCAATAAAAAATTTATGTTTTTCTTCTTTGTTGTGGAGTTTGAGATAGATTCCGCTTACTTCATAATCTTTTTTTAAAATATATGCACTATAAGAGCTATCTATTCCACCACTCATTAATAATGCTATTTTTTTCATTAAATTAGTTTCCTTAAAAATTAGTTTTTTGAAAAGCGGATTGTAACACAATTAAAAAATTTGTAAAAATAATAATTTAAATAAAAATTTTAGATTTTTATGCAAAAAGGTAAAAAAATTGTTAAAATTTTATCTTATTGTTTCGATATTATTAAATCGTTTCACAAATATTATATATGGATTAGGAGCCTGAAGTATGAAAAAAATAGTGTTAGTTTTGGCATTGTTTGGGATAAATTTAGCATTTACAAATGATACTATGGAGAATAATGCTACAAATACAAATGATATTACAAGATGGGAATATAGTGAGCAAGATTTAGAAATGCAAGAAAAAAGAGAAGCATATAAAGCCAAAGTGCAAGAAGAATACAATATGAGCATCACACGAAAAAGAAGTGGATATTTCCTAGGTGGTGGATTAGGATATGCAAAGGCTGGTAGTGATAATATCTTTGAAGGAAAAGGTTTATTAAATGTAAATGGCATAGGAGCAGAGTTAGTAACAGGCTACCAAAGAGCATTTAATGAATATTCTGGAACAAGATTCTATGCTGGTGTTGGGTATAATTTAGGAAATGGTGTTTTTGTTGCGTCTTCTGATGGAAAAACTGAAACAGCAAAAGCTAATATTTTTAAGGCACATATTGATATTGACTTTTATCTTGAAGGAAGTATGGGTAGAAATAATACTGAAACTTTAGGCGCATTCCTAGGACTTGGTGGTGGATATATACATTATAGAGGAAGTGATGATTATAAAGGATTCCACGAGTTTGCACTTTTGATTAATTTAGGTTTACATACAATAATAAACAATAATAATAAGGTAGAATTATTTGCTAGAGTTTATCCATTTGTGAAAAATCCAACTAATGGCACTGCTGCTAATAATGCTAAATTTGATATAACTAGTAATGTTGATTTTATGATTAGGTATTTATACTTATTTTAACCTCTTTTTTGTCTCTTTTTGAGAGACTTATTACAATTTTAAACTATTCACACTATTTAAATATTCTATTTATCTTTATTTTTTAAATAATTTTTACCTAATCTTAGTCTTGCATTGTCTACAAGTTAAATATAAATTTTCTAGCATGATATTGAATTGATAAGTTTTATAAGCTTGTTTAACTACATTCTGCACTAGTTTTGTTATAATATGCTTTAATCAAATAAAGCCTTTAGAAGATCTTTAAGGAGTAGAGTGTGGAAACACAGGATAAATTGATAGATATGAAATTTATAGGTGGGAGAAGTGTGGTTTCTAAGTTGGTTTTAATAGTTGGTATATTAATTATTATTGTTCTTTCTATTGTAAATGGGGTGAGTTATTTTTCTGCTAAAGATGATAGTTATAAATATTTAAAAGAGATTCAATATAAGACGATGAGTGATGTTACATCAACTTTTAATACTTATGCTAATTCAAAACGTTCTGCGATTCAAGCTCTTGCTAATGAAATTGCTAAAAATCCATATATGAGTGAAGCTCAGCTTTTTGCTTTGCTTAGGACAACAGAAGAAGCTAGTAACTTTGATTTGCTTTATATGGGCTTTGAATCTAATGGGAGGAATTATTATGCGGATGGCAGAATAAGGGATTTATCAACAGGCTATGATACTAAAAATCGAGGTTGGTATAAACAAGCCAAAGAGGCAAAAACTCTTATTGCTACAGATATTTATCGTTCAAATTCTACGAATAAAGTTGGTTTAACTTATGCTGCACCAATATTTTATCAAAATAAATTTATAGGCGTTGTAGGTGGAGACTATGATTTGGAGAAATTTTCAAAAGATGTTCTTGCTTTGGGGTATTCTCAAAATTCATATACTGGAATCTACAATCCAAATGGCGTGATTATGTTTCACAAAGATTCAGAAAAGATTCTAAACTCAAACACTTTAAGCACGAATATAGCAAAGGCACTTAAGGCAGATCCAACTCTTCTTAATCAAAAAAATCACGAAATTTTCTATGTAAAAGATGATAAGCACGAGTCTCAAGCTGTAATGTGTATGCCAACTAATAATCCACTTTTTATAGTATGTAGCATAACCAAAGAAATTGTTTATAAAAGTGCAGTTAATTTAGTATTAAAAAAACAAAGTATAGCAGGGCTTATTGCGATTATTCTATCTTTGATTTTGATAAAACTCACAATATCTTCTATTATGAAGCCATTAAAAACCATAGAGCGAAGTTTAATTGCATTTTTTGATTTTATTAATCATAAAAGTGACAATGCCACTTTATTAGATATAAAAAATAGAGATGAATTCGGTTCAATGGCAAATGCTATCAATGAGAATATAAAAAATACTAAAAATAATTTAGAACAGGATAATGATGCAGTCAAGCAGTCCGTTGAAACTGTACATATCGTAGAAAAAGGCAATTTATCTGCAAGAATTACGGCAAATCCAAATAATCCACAATTAATAGAGCTAAAAAATGTTCTTAACCGCCTCCTTGGTGTGCTAGAGCAAAAAATTGGCTCTAATATGAATGAGATAGAAAAGGTTTTCCATAGTTATACATCGCTAGATTTTACGACAGAGATACAAAATGCAAATGGTGATGTGGAAGTAACAACTAATTTACTAGGCAAGGAAATTGTAAAAATGCTTCAGCAGTCCTCAAGATTTGCACATTTATTATCCGAAGAAAGCACGCAACTTCAAGCAGCTGTAAATGCTTTAAGCCAAAGTACAAATTCTCAAGCTATTTCTTTAGAAAAAACAGCTGGAACACTAGATCAAATCACAGCTTCAATGCAAAGCGTATCTCAAAAGACTTCCGAAGTAATAATACAATCTGAAGAGATTAAAAATGTAACAGAAATTATAGGTGATATAGCTGACCAAACTAGTCTTTTGGCACTAAATGCAGCTATTGAGGCGGCTAGAGCTGGTGAGCATGGAAGGGGTTTTGCAGTCGTTGCAGATGAGGTAAGGAAACTAGCAGAGCGAACTCAAAAGTCGCTTTCAGAAATCGATGCAAGTGCTAATTTGTTAATGCAGTCGATTAATGATATGGCAGAATCTATAAAAGAGCAAACCAAGGGTATTACAGAGATTAACGAAGTGGTGGCTAAAATTGATGAGGTTACACAGGATAATGCAAAAATAGCAAACGATTCTCTAAAAATTTCTAACAGCGTAAATGATATTGCCAATAATATTTTAGAAGATGTGCGAAAAAAGAAATTTTAGGCAAAATTGAAATACAATTGACTTGTTACAAGGAAAGAGAAATAATATGAGATTTAGTTTAGGTCGTATTGGTGCTATTTTTATTTGTAAATTATGGTGGTGGATAGAGAATAGAATCTAAGTCAAATGGGATACTGCTAATATTGCTTATATAAGTGCTAGTATGCAAAAGTAGGTGTCCTATATTGCACAAAATATTCAAAGTGAGTTTAGGATAGATTCTTTTCCTTTTAGGCAAACTGCTACTTCTGAACTTTCTGCTTTTTTGTAGATGTTGATACTGCCTCCTATGCGTCGGTTAGAGAATCAATAGAATCTGCAAAATTTCCAAATAAAGGGGCAGTGCAGATTGAAGAGATAATTAATAATTTTTAAATTTTATTTCTAAAAGATGAGCCTATTACCAATTTATACATATATAGGCATTAAATTAATGGATAGTGGAATGATAGAAAGCCATCAAATTTGATTTTCTTGATTGATACTTCAGGTTTGATGAATGTGGCTAATAAATTTCCTTTAGTGTAAAAATTTTTAAAATTTCTTGTTGATAATTTAGATTCTAGTGATTTGGTTGGCATTGTAACTTAATGTAGGAGATTAATGTGTGTTTGAAGCCAACAAATGATAAAGAAGCTATTTAAATGCTATTAAAATGGGTGCTTATGGTAGGACACATAAATACAGCCTATGAATTAGCATAAAATCATTTTATTAAGGGCGGGATTAATCGCAAATACTCACTACTGATGGAGGTTTTATATTGGGAGCGGCAAGCGAAGATGAGCTAGTAGATTCTAGAAATTGGAATTATTAATATATTTATAACTTGGTTTATGTGAAAAAGGCTTATTTGAGAAGGTTGGAACTGCCTTGATTGCAATTGCAAAAGATGTAAAGATTCAAGTAGAATTTAATCTAGCAAAAGTGGAATCTTATTATAAGTGGTTATTAAATAATGAAGATTTCAATGATGATAATAAAGATGCTAGTTAAATAGGTGCTGGGCATATAGTTATCACACTTAATGAGATTGTCCTACCTGTCGTGGAATCTAAAAAGATAGAGTTTTCAAAATACACACAATATATCATCCTTCTTAAATATAGCAAAAATATATCAAATGATAATTTTGATAATGAGTAGGCTAATGTGAAGATTCACTATAAAGAACTTAGCGGTTAGTTAAATAACAACGAAGAGAGTAAATTAATAAAAAGTTGTTATTGATAGTGATTTTAATGTAGATGGAAGATGTTATATGCAATTTGCACAGAGTGTTGCAGCTTTTGGTATGATACTTTTAGATTTTCAATATCGTGAAATATAGATTATCAAAATATTTTAAAAATAGTAGAAAATCTAAAAGTAAGCAATGACTTGTATCGCAAAGAGTTTATGGGAATTGTAGCAAAAGCAAGTAGATTGTAAAAATTTATTTCTAGCTTTATGTGTTTGTTTTAATAGTTTTGCTTTTTAGTATTTGATTTTAAAAGACTAGAATCTTAGATAAATTAGGCTTTATCTGCTAGATTGCGTTTCTAGTTTTATTTGTATTAAATAATTACTAAATTAATTAAAGTTTAATTAATTTTTATATTTTTAAAGCTTGACATAACGAATTTTCTAAAGCAAAATTTATTTAAAAAATCTTTTGATATTCATATTCTAATGCATTATTAATGGTTTTAAAATCTCCGCTAATTACATTTCGAAATTGAGTTTTATTAAATGTTCTTTGTCTTTTTGCAAGAGACAATGTATTTTTAATAATTAGCTCTCTTGCCTCATTAATAGTAATTTTATTATCCAAAAACATTAGAATCTCTTTTATCCCAATGGCTTTAAAAGGCTGTATTTCACTAAAATTATCTTTAAGATTCTGCACTTCAGTTATAAGTCCGCTTTCAAACATTATATTTGTCCTTGTGATAATGTCATTTTTTAGAATCTCTTTTGGTTTTGTGAGTTCAAAAATATTAATTTCAAAGTCAAGTTTCTCTCGTGGATTATTTGTAAAAAAGATACTAGGAGGCGTGTTTGTTAGAAAAAATATTTCTAGTGCTTTATTTATTCTATAACCATCATTTGGATTGATTTTATTTGCAAAAGTGGAATCTAGTTTTTTTAAAAACTCATAACTTTTAACTTTGTCTTTTAACATTTGGGCTAGTTTCTGTTCTATAAATGGTGTCATTTGTGGGATAGGTGATAAGCCATCTATCATTGCTTTTAGGTAAAAGCTGCTTCCGCCAACTATTAGGATTCTATCATTTACCACTTGCTTTAATAGGTCGAAAAACACTTTTGCATTGCATTTTTCATATGGGTTTAGTAAATCTATTCCATAATGTTTGATTTCGCTTAATTCTGTCTTGCTAGGCTTTGCAGAGGCAATATCAATATGTTTATAAATGCTTAAGCTATCGATTGAAAAAATAGAGAGTTTGAATTTTCTAGCAAGATTGATTGCAAGTTTGCTTTTGCCACTCGCAGTTGTGCCAATTATCGCATTCAAATGGAATTTGCTTTTTTATTTGCATTGTGGATTGCATCAATAAATGCGCTTCTAATGGCTCTATTTTCTAGCACACAAATTGCCTCTGCTGTCGTGCCATTTGGGCTTGTAGTATCCAGTCTAATCTCGCTTGCCTCTTTTATTTCAAACAATTTAGCAAATCCACTAAACAAACTTCTAACAATCTCTTTTGAGGAATCTAAACTTAAACCCTCTCTTACTCCTGCATCGATCATTGCTTCTGCTACTATCCCAAGATATGCAGTTCCACTACCCGATACCGCACCTGCTGAATTAATAAGCTGCTCTTTTTCTACAAAAATACATTTTCCAAGAGCGCTAAAAATCTCACTGGCATTTTTTTCTACTTCTAGATTCTGTGTATAAATGATATTTGTTCCCTCACCAACTAATGAAGCAATATTTGGCATTACACGACAATAGTATTCTGAATCCAGCACATTTTTTAGCCTCTCTATGCTAATTCCAGCCATTATACTATAAATCGTATTTGCTTTGTTTTTATATTTAAAAGAATCGAATGCATAGGGCTTGATTGCCAAAATTACTATCTTATCTTGCAAATTAATCTTATTTGTTGCGTGAATTATGGTATTAGCAAGGTTATTATCTTTGATAAAAGATTCTAATTTTTGCTTATTTCTTCCTATGATTTCTAACTCAAATTTATTGTTTAGTCCGCAGGCAATGGCTTTTGCCATTTTGCCATAGCCTATTATTGTTATTTTTTTCATTTTTCTTCTTTTAGAAAGCTGGAAATTGGCTCTGCAATGCCATATTCTTGGTATTGCATAATATCTAGCACGACTTGTGCCATAGTTTGATTATCAAAGTTAAAGACAAGTGGCGCTCTAAAGTTTATAGTAGAATCTTTAATATCCTTATAAACCACCATAATATTTGCAATTAGTATATTATTGCTTTTATTTTCATCAAGCTCAAGCAAAACTTGCAATGCAGTTGGAATCTCAAAACTATACTCTCTAAGTGCAAATGGATTTACTAGCGTAAATGATGGAGTTTGGGCGTTAGAATTTGTTAGCTTCATAAAAATATCATCTATTTTTTCTAGCTTTACTTTTGTAACATTTTCAAATCCCAAAATTGGTGATTTTACTTCGAATTCCATTAAATTTCCTTTTTAAGTATTTATGTAATATTATCCTAAATTGCTCTATATGACAATGCTTCTAATAAATGCTCTTTTTTAATATCGGTGCTTTTATCTAAATCTGCTATTGTTCTTGCAACTTTTAATATCTTTTGCCTTCCCCTAAAGCTTAATGCATATCTTTGTATAGCCATATCTAACAAGTTTTTATTTTCATCATTTAAAATACAAAATTTTTCAATATCACTCTCGTCTAGCTTGCCATTTAACTTTGTTTGTAATCTTTTCTTCTGCATAATGAAAGCTTCCAAAACCTTACTAAATAGCTCCTTTGAGCTTATTATTTGATTATTTTTATTCTCCTCCATTTTTACAAAAATATCAATTCTATCTCTAAGCGGCTCTGATAGATTATTTTGATATTTTCGTCTCTCGATGTCACTACATCTGCATTCTTTTTGTGTGCTGTATAGATTCCCACAAGGGCAAGGATTCATCGCCCCAATGAATAGCACACAAGCAGGATAATTTACTTTAATACTAACGCGAGATATGCTTAATTCATTATTTTCTAGCGGTTCGCGAAGAGATTCTAAAATATTTTTATGAAAATTTAGCAATTCATCAAAAAATAAGATTCCATTGTGGCTTAAGCTTATCTCACCTGGCTTTGCCTCACTTTGCATAACAGAGCCTAAAATTGATGCTTTAGAACTACTTTGATGAGGGTTTCTAAATGGACGCAAAGCCAAATATCTTCCTTCATTATTATTTAGTGTGTTGATACTAGCACACTCACACATCTCCTCAAAGCTAATGGGTGGCATAATATAGCGCATTCTCTTTGCAATCATACTTTTGCCACAGCCTGGGCTGCCTTCAAATATTATATTGTGCATTCCAGCAGCTGCGATTAATGCTGCTCTTTTTGCCACCATTTGCCCTTTAATATCACTAAAATCAAGCCCAAAATTATCATCATAATAATATTTTTTAGAATCTATTTCTATATTTTTGAAATTAAATTCATAGGATTTGGCTTTATTCTGTGGATTTTTTAGCATTTCTATTGCTTCAAGCAAGTTAGAGGCATAATAAATATTTAGATTAGGGATATTTGAGTAGAGTTTTTCACCTTCTTTAGGAAGTAAAATATTACTATTTGGATTTATCTTTGCAATCTCAAGCAAAAGCGGATAAATCAAATTAGAATCTTTAATGTATCCATCAAGTCCGAGCTCACCGAATGCAAACCAGTGTTCTAAATTCACATCTTGTTTTTGCAATGCGATTAAAAGTGCTATTGGTAGGTCAAAATGGCTTCCATTTTTGTGCAAATCTGAAGGAGAGAGATTAATTGTGATTTTGAAATTTAAAGATTCAAAATTATTATTTGCCAATGCTCCGCTAATTCGCTGTTTTGCCTCTTGTATTGAATTTCCTGCTAGTCCTGTTATAATAAAACTAGGAAGTCCCCTTGAGAATGTCGCTTCAACTTGAACGATTTTTGCACTAATGCCAAATCTCGTTGCACATAAAAGTTTTTTAACCATAAAAAGCCCTAATTATCGCAATTTTGCAAAGCATATTGTAATATTTTAGCGTAATTATGAGGCTTTATTGGTCTTTTTATATTCTTTTTCAAATTTTTTCTTTTTTAGAATGGGTAGTTTATCTATAAAAAGGATTCCATTTAAATGGTCTATTTCATGTTGCAATGCTACTGCTAGATAATCCCTTGCTTCTATTATTTTTTCTTTTCCTTCTCTATTTTGAAACTGCACTTTTATATAGCTAAATCTTTTTACATATTCATAAAAATTTGGAATACTAAGACAGCCCTCTTGAAATAGAATCTCACCACTTTGCTCTAAAATTTTTGGATTTATCACTTCGATTAGATCCTCTTTATATTGAATCTTATCATCGCGTGGAATATTTACAATCAATATTCGCTGTAATTTCCCAATCTGAACGCCCGCTAGTCCAACTCCATTTTTATCCATCATAGTCTCATACATATTATCTAAAGTTTCATTTAGATAGCTACCAAATTCCACTACTTCTTTAGAAGTTTCCCTTAACATAGAATCTGGGTATTTTACGATTTTTTCAATCATTCAAACCTCCTTTTTAGCTAATTAGATTCCACATCATCTTTATAAACAATATATGGGGTTTTGCTTTGCTGTGCTAATCTTAATGCGTTAATAGCAAAGTTTAGAGAATTTTCCGCGCTTCTATTAGTATTCATTTTAGCTATCCCTACATTTAAATCTAGATTGATTTCTCGTTTGCCTAGAAATACATTAGTGCTTTTTATCAACTCTATTAAACGCTCACTAGCCCTTTGTGATGCGATAATATCTGAATGTTTTAAGAGCATACTAAAGATTCCATTGCCAACATAGCCGATAATATCGCTTCGTCTTGAAGTTTTAAGCAATAGTTTTGCAATAGTTTTCATTATGATTAATGCGGCTACTTGGTCATTTTTAATGTATTGTATAACTTGATTTGTCAAAGTTAGCATAATGATTGTGGAAGTATGTCCAAATTTTTCTATCATTTTTTGCTCATTTTGCACTAAATATATAAAATATCGCTTATTGTAGGTATCAAACTTTGAATCATACATAGTATTTGTATTTATATTTTCTAAAATTTTTGTGCATTTTTGGTATAGAATTTTTAGCTGATTTATCTGTTCGTCAATATCATTTTGCAAGATTTCTGTATCATTTATAAATCTTTGTGAATTTGTATTGTTTGTAAGTAAGTTTGAGTGCCATTTTTTTTCTGTTTCATTCATCAAAACTAAATTTTTATAAATCGATGAAGTGCATTTTAAAATATCTCTCGTGTTTGCAAACGCTGAATGGATGTTTTTTTCAAAATTAATATTTCTATCATCATTATTTGTGTTAGATTCGATTAAACTATGAACTTTTTTTTGAAATTCTTGCGAAGTATCATTTAGCATTTGTTCAAAATATACTTGATAATTTAGTGGAAGAAGTGGGATATTCTTATCTAGCAATGTATCAAAAACTTTCTGTGAAAAAGATTCTAAACTCTCATTTTCTACAGCTTCTATATTTGTATCATTTTCATCTATGGATAAATCTCTTATTTCATTATTATTTGTGAGATTTAAATCTAATTCTGTGTCATTAGATTCTAAATCATCCTTTTGAAGTCTTATCATAATTTCTCTTTAAATTTCTATTTTAAACTTTTTCCTAATATGTCGTCTATTATTCCATATTCTTTAGCTTCTTTTGCACTCATAAAAAAATCTCTATCAGTGTCTGCTTCTATCTTTTTTAGGCTTTGGGAAGTATTTTTTGCCATAATTTCATTGAGCTGTTTTTTTGTATTTAAAATTTCTCTTGCTTGAATTGCAATATCGCTTGCTTGTCCTTTTGTTCCGCCAAGTGGCTGGTGAATCATAATTCTAGCATTTGGCAAGGCATATCTTTTACCTTTTGTGCCACTACTTAAAAGAAATGCTCCCATAGAAGCTGCTTGCCCTATGCACATAGTTGCAATATCTGGCTTTATATAATTCATCGTATCATAAATGCTAAGTCCACTTGTTACAACTCCACCAGGCGAATTTATATAAAGATAAATATCTTTTTGTGGGTCTTCAGCCTCTAGGAATAATAATTGTGCGATTATCGAGGAAGCTAGGCTATCTTCAATCTCACCACTTAAGATTATAACTCTATCTTTTAATAGTCGTGAATAAATATCATAACTTCTTTCACCCCTGCTAGTCTTCTCTATCACATAAGGTATATAATTCAAATTATTCTCCTTTTTTAGATTCCGCTTTTGCTTGTCTATTAGATTCTAAAGTTTTGCTAGATTCTGTTTGGGAATCTTTACTTTTATCTTTAGGTGCTACCTTTTTATTAGATTCTGTTTTAGAATTTACCTTAGATTCAAGCAATTTATTTAGCACTTTATTTTCTAAAATAGTCATTTTGATTGCTGGAAGCATATTATTCTTTTGATAATTTTCTAGTAAGTCTTTTGGATTTGTTCCCATCATCATCGACTCATAATAAAGCATTTGGTATACCTCATTATCACTAACTGCTATATTGTCTTGTTTTGCGATAAAATCAATGATGAAAGTTAGTTTAACACTTTTTGCGGCTTCATCTCGCTTTTCCTCTCTCTTTTCTTTTGCCTTATTGGAATCATTTTGAAGTTCTTTTAACTCATCTTCGCTAATGCCACGCAAGCTATTTCTAAAGATTATATCAAGCTCTTGTTCTACAATATTATCTGGCAAGTCAAAGTTTATATTTGCAATCAAACTATCTGTTAATGCTGGTTTTAGCTCATTTATCGCCTTATTTTTAGCTTCATTTTCTAGCTCTAGTTTGATTTGGCTTTCTAAATCTGCAAGGGTGGAATCCTCTTTATTTAGCACTTTTTGAGCCAAAGTATCATCTATTTTTGCAATTTGTCTTTCTTGAATCTTATTTAGTTTTACTTTAAAAGTTACATCCTTATTTGCCAAATGTTGTGCATAATTTTGCGGAAATTTTAGTTCTATATTTCTGCTTTCACCATTTTTCATACCTATTAGCTTGTCTTCAAAGCCATCAATAAAGCTTTTTGAACCTATTTCTAAATCATAGTTTTCTGCCTTTCCGCCATCAAATTCTGCCCCATCTATGAATCCGCAAAAATCAATATTTGCTATATCTTTAGATTCTAATGCTCTTTCAACTTGTATTAAATCGCCATAATTTTTAGCTATATCATTGATTCTATTTTCTATATCTTTTTTTGAAATTTCTGGCACTTTTACTTCAGGGATAAACTTTTCATAGTCTTTTATATCAAGTTTTGGGAAGATTCCTAATTTCACTTCAAAGTTTATTTCTTTATCATTTTTATCATATTTTAGGAATATTGGATTGCCTATTATTTGGTTTGGCTCTATATTATTTGCTTTTAGGGACGCAGTTATAGTTTCATTTAGCAACTCTTGCTCACTATCTTGCAGAATCTTATCTTTGAATCTGTTTTCCACAATACTAAGTGGCACTTTACCTTTTCTGAAACCATCAATTTTTATATTTTTGCTTATATTTTGTGCTATTTTTGCTTTTTTTGTCTCAATTAAAGCACCTTGTAGTTTGTCTTCTATTAATACATTTGCATTATTTAGTAGTTTTACCATTTATTATCCTTAAAAGCTTAAAAATAAGTCGTTATTTTATCAAAAAATATATTAGCATAAGCAATTATATTTAATAATTTCAAAAATATTTTTTAAGGTTGTGAATGTATTTAGACAAAATACGGACAAAATTGGAGACAAAAATTGAGCTTTCACCCCATTTTGGCGAAATAATCCAAATTTATGATAATAAAATTAAAGCAAATGGACTTAAAACTTCAATAGGTGATATAGTTAGCATTATAGGTGCAGATGTGGATACTTCGGGTATTGTTAGTGCGATTGATATGGATTCTTTTAGTGTGATTCCATTTGGTTCAACTCACGGATATAAAATTGGTGATAAGGTTTTTATTAGTCAAAAAGGTTTGAAAATTGGTGTTGGTGAGGCATTATTGGGAAGAATTATAGACCCATTTGCAAATCCTATTGACAATAAAGGTGAGATAAAAAAAGATGAGTTTGTCCCTATAATAAACACTCCGATAAAAGCGATGAATCGTGGACTTATAGATGAAGTTTTTAGTGTAGGGATAAAAAGCATTGATGGACTTCTGACTTGTGGCAAAGGGCAAAAAATGGGAATCTTTGCTGGAAGTGGTGTTGGAAAATCTACGCTTATGGGAATGATCGTTCGTGGTTCAAAAGCTAGTGTGAAAGTCGTTGCATTAATTGGAGAGCGAGGCAGAGAGGTTCCTGAGTTTGTAGCTAAAAATTTGGGTGGTGATTTAACAAATACAATAATAGTCGTAGCCACGAGTGATGATTCCCCGCTTATGCGGAAATATGGTGCATTTAGCGCAATGTCAATAGCAGAATATTTTAAAAATCAAGGTAAGGATGTGCTTTTTATAATGGATTCTATAACTCGCTTTGCAATGGCGCAAAGAGAGATTGGCTTAAGTCTTGGTGAGCCGCCTACAAGCAAGGGTTATCCTCCATCGGTTTTAAGTCTATTGCCACAATTAATGGAGAGAGCGGGTAAAGAGGAGAATAAAGGTTCGATTACTGCTTTTTTTACTGTGCTTGTGGAAGGAGATGATTTAAATGACCCGATAGCAGACCAAAGCAGGAGTATTTTAGATGGGCATATCGTTTTAAGTCGAGAAATGAGTGAATTTGGAATCTATCCTCCTATAAGCATTTTAGCGTCTGCATCGAGGACTATCAATGATGTTATTGATAAAAAACATTTAGAAAATGTGATCAGGTTTCGTAAGGTTTATTCACTCTTAAAGGAAAATGAGATTCTAATTCGCATAGGCTCATATCAAAAAGGTAGTGATAGGGAGCTTGATTATGCGATAAACAAAAAAGAAAAACTAGAGGAATTTTTAGAGCAAGATTCCACTGCATTGCTAGATTTTAATGAGATTAAGGGAAAATTAGAAGAGATTTTTAAGACTTAACTTTTTAGATTTATTGCCAAATTTATTATTGCAAATTTTCAAAAAATATCTAATGTAAGCATAGTTTTTACACTTGGCTATATTCCTTATTTTGCTATAAAACTTTTAAATTTACATAAGTATTGCTATCATTTTATATTTTAAAGAAGTGACAATTCTTTGAAAATATTAAAAATTTTGAATTTGCAAACTATCAAATAATAAACTTTTCTTACCTTTGCAATTTTTTAAAATAGAATAAATGCTTAATTATTTATTTTTTTAGATTCTATTTGGCTTTAGTTTTTTGTATTTTTAGATGGAATCTAAAACCAAGTTTATATTTTGATAATAAAAATATCATTTGAAATTTTAATTTAGGCGACTTTGTGGATTTTGTATGGAATAAATTTAGGTTCTAAATCAAA
>CAMWQM010000025.1 GCA_947176375.1 uncultured Helicobacteraceae bacterium | reverse complement strand
AGCAACTGGGGTGAGTGGATGATAGATACAGGTGGAATGGATAGGGGTAGATGGAAAGGTGATTTTGACGATACATTAAAAGTTGTAATTGGTAAGGATAATATGGGCAGAGATATGTTCTGCTCTGGGGACTATATTAAGATTGAAACGGCAACAGGCGATCTTAAATTTGACCCCAGCAAAATAACTCCTCCAGCAACTGGAGTTAGTGGTGCAACTTTGTGTAATAATCTAAAAGAATCTTACCCTAGTGGTTCAAATAGAATTATTCCTCTTGCTACAACAGGTGCAGTTAAGTTCTAAATATTCAAGAAAATTTCTTAAATATTTTAAAATTTATAAAACAAGGGAGAATAGCTCTCTTGTTGTTCTTACTATCATTGATTCTAAAAATTAAATTTCTAAATAATTTAAAAAAGATTAAATTATAAAATTTATTTTAAACATTTCACAAAAAACTTTTTTAATAAATAAAACTATAGTTAAGTAGAATTAAAATATCACTATATAAAATATAAACTACTTTTATGTAGTTTTGCATTTAATTATTTGGTAGCAAAAATTTATATATAGAACCAGCAAAAAGATGTTTAATCTTCAACTTCAATGCTACCAAAGTATATAAAAAAAGAGATGTAGGAATATGTGTCTTTTCGCTTAAAAGTTCTCCTTCCAATACAAATATTCTAATCTCAAATGATGATTAATAGAGAGATAATTGCTAGTTTTAAGGATAAATTCTCTGCAAATAATACAATTATAATATTAATTAAGGGCAATGAATAATAGCTCTTTTATATACGACTATCCTGATATGATAGATAATCTAAAAACATCTCTTAAAAGTGTGGTTTAAGCTTTGAAGAGATTTGCATATTATCCTAACTCACGCACATTTTACCATTTACCATATCAGTGGGCTAGTTAGCGATGATAAATAAATTTTCCTAAAGCAAAATTAGTGTTTGATA
The DNA here is from genome assembly GCA_947176375.1 of uncultured Helicobacteraceae bacterium. Taxonomy (GTDB): domain Bacteria; phylum Campylobacterota; class Campylobacteria; order Campylobacterales; family Helicobacteraceae; genus NHYM01. The sequence goes on along the minus strand of CAMWQM010000025.1, from coordinate 19,542 downwards.
AAAAAGAATTGGATTATTTGCTAGATTCTAATAATCAAAATACGAAAATAATTTTATAAAAATATGATAAACAGAAAGTATTTTTTAATGGATAGGATTGTATCTTTAGTTTATCTGAAATTAGAAACATCAATGCTTATGGGCATACTCTGGGCATAATAATATAATTAGCATTAAGAAAGATGATAGAGAACTAATTTTTATTGCAGATTTAATGCATACAACAAAAGTGTAAAAGAAATATCCAAATATTAGCGCAACATACTATATAGACCCAAAAGAGTCAGCTAAAACCTACCAGAATACTTATAGAGGCAAAGATGTTCTTTTTATAGAGGCATATACTATCTAAATTTATATATGCCCTTTAGCAAAGAAAAATGCGCTCAAAGAGGGTAAAAAGTGAATGGTTTAATCTCATATTTTGATAAGAGCTTGGATATACTAGAAAATCTTTATTTTTTTAATTTCTGCAAGATAAAATGAGCCTATTTTGTAGAATCTATCTGAGTGATTTTATAAAATTTATTGTAAAAAAAAATAATAATATAATTTGTATCTAATAATTTTTATTTGCTTTTTTGCTTCTTGTTTTATTTTGTATTTTTATATTCCCCTTTGTATTTATTGCTGTCTTAATATTGTTTATTTATTTTGTTATTGTCTTTTTAAATAAGTTTGTTGCTTTGCTAATTGAGATTTATTATCCATTTTTTGTATTTATTAAAGAAATAAAAATGAATATGCATAAAATCATTCTTATATTGCTCAAATTTAATTTTATGTAGTTAAAAATCAGGCTGTATTTATTGTTTAGAATCTCATTTAGAGATTCTATCATTTTTAAATAAATGGACTTTAGAGATATTCGCCTTTTGTTTCTAATATATTTTATACAAATTGCCATATAAACCAAGCAAATGTGCTTACAATAGCGATACATAGCAGGTTCAACCAAATGCCTACTTTTATCATCTCTATTTGTTTTATATATCCTGTGCCAAATACAATCGCATTTGGTGGTGTTGCAACGGGTAGCATAAATGCACAGCTTGCTCCAAAACCAATAATTAGTGTTAGAAGTGCAGTAGGCATTCCTATAGCTTCACCAACGGTGGCAAATATAGGCACTAAAAGTGCGGCACTTGCTGTATTGCTTGTAAATTCTGTTAAGAATATGATAAAAGTTGCAACCGCAATGATTATAACCAACCAGCTACTAGTCCCACTTCCGAATAAATTTGCCATACCATTTGCCATAACTTCACTAGCACCAGAATTTTTTAAGATTCCGCTTAATGCCAAACCGCCTCCAAATAGCCACAAGACTCCCCATTCTGTATTTTTTTGAATCTGATTCCAAGAGGCTACACCGCTAAACCCAATGGCTACTGCTGCAGCTATTGCAATTAGAGAATCTAAATCTTTAATTCCTCCAAAATATGCACTAATTTTAGAGCTAAAAATCCAAGTTATTGCAGTTAGTAGGAATATTACGATAGCTACTATTTTGTGAATATCCCATTGCATTGTTTCAAGCTGGATGTTGAATTTTTTGTTTAAGTTAGGGCGTAGCACGATGAACATTAAAAAAATACAGCTAGGAAGTGTAACTAGCATAAATGGGATTCCGAGTTTCATCCAATCAAAGAAATTTATACCCAATGCCTGTGCAGCTATCGCATTTGGTGGGCTACCAACCAAAGTTCCAAATCCACCTATGCTAGCACTATATGCAATTCCTAGCAAAACGAATAAAAAAGTTTTTCTATCTTTTTGGGAATCTAAATTTGATAAGATTCCAAGTGCAAGTGGTAACATAATAGCAGCTGTGGCTGTATTGCTAATCCACATTGATAGTATCGCAGTAGTTAGAAATAACATAATTACAGCTAACCATACTCTTCCATTAGCCAGAGCCACCATTTTATTTGCAATATATCTATCAAGTCCTTGTATATGAAGTGCAGTAGCTAATGCAAAACCGCCAAAGAATAGAAATATTATCGGGTCGGCAAATGATTTTAGTGCATTATTAGCATTCATCAATCCTAATGCGACTGCTAAAATAGGTATTAAAAGTGCTGTAATTGTTACATGTATAGCTTCTGTTAGCCATAAGATCCCAATAAATACTAAAAGACAGATTCCAGCACTTGCTTTTTTATCTATAATCATAAAATCAGGCAATATGCCAATGCTTGTTAAATATGGCAATATAAAATACAAAATTAAAAATAATACAATGTCTATTGCAATAATAATTAATGCCCTTTTTGGTGAATGTGTGCCAATAGCTTGAGTTAGTGGTGTTATATCCATATATATCCTTTTAGCTTCATTTTGGGGCTTTATGTCTAGCCAGTAAGAATAATACACAAGAAATGCTACATACAACGCCTATAGTAATAAAAGCATCGTTATATGTAACCTTTGAACTTAAATCAAAAAACTTATATCCAAACAATTCAAAACCCATATTTTAATCCTTAAGTATATATTGTTTTAGCATATTATAGTGCAAAGTTGAATCTAATATTAAAGGCATTTTTCTAAAGGTAACAATTTCAACTAGGTGTAACTTATGCATAATTCTAATAACATTAAAAAATTAAGCCATCATTGATATTATCAATATTACTTTTATTTGGTAGTTTAGAAATGTTTGTATAATAAAATTCCTCACCATTTATTACACGCTTGGAAACGCCATTAGGAGTATCAAAAACTCTTTTTAATCCTGGTTCTATCTTTAAAATATTTGTAAAAAAATCTTTTACAACTGGTGCTGATACAATCCCTCCTGTTTCTGAACTACCAATAGGGGTATTGTCATCTCTTCCATACCAAACGACAACTTGAAGTGTAGGGGAGAATCCACTAAACCACGCATCATTATTATTATTTGAAGTGCCTGTTTTCCCAGCTATTTCAATACCAGGAGTTTTAGCCATATATCCTGTGCCTCTATTTACAACATCTTGTAAAATATTAATTGTTAAATACGCTTGAGATGGCTCTGTTATGGATTCTATTTTAGGCTCTACTAAATCTTGATTGAATATTTCCTTACCCTCTGGATTAATTATGCTTCTAATTAATCTAGGCTCTATTCTATTGCCATAGTTTGCAAACATAGAATAGTATTTTGTAGCCTCCATAGGTGATAAAACAAAGCTACCTAAAATGATAGACATATCTTGTGGCATATTATTAAATCCATATTTTTCCATTTGATTGTAGATGTTTCTAAATCCTATTAAATCAACCAAATTAATTGTAGCTAGATTTAGTGAGCGCCTTAGAGCTTCTTTTAAAGACACTATGCCATTGTAATTGCCTGTATAGTTTTTTGGTCGATAGGCTTTTGTCTCTTCATCTTCGATATTTTCATCATTTTTACTATTTTCTTCATTTATACCATCTTGGCTTATGCTTAAATCTGCTTCTTGCTGTTCAAAACTTCTCGCAATATCTGATATTGTCGTGGCTTGAGAATATCCCATATCAAATGCGATTTGGTAAATAAATGGTTTGAATGTGCTTCCAAATTGTCTCTTTGCTTGTGTGGCACGATTGAAATTGCTTTTTGTGTAATCAATTCCTCCAGCAAGTGCCAATATATTTCCACTATAACTTTGAGTAACAATAATAGCACCATTTAGAGTGTCAACTTTATTTTTTTCTTGCTGTTCTGTATTTTGTGAGTTTTTGGGTTGTTTAGATTCTAGCCTTACAATGATATTATTATAGCCTTTTAGAAGTGCATCTTGTGCTACTTTTTGATAATCTAAATCAATATTTAGCTTAACTACATAGCCTTCTGTTTTTAAGCCTTTTATATGAGATAATTGTCTTAATACTTCATCGACAACATAAGGAGCTAGATTCTGCGTTAGTGTTTTGTTATAGACTTTTGGGATTTCTTTTATTGCATTCTCATACTCATCTTTATCAATCCAGCCTAGATTAAACATTCTTTCTAGTATTGTGTTTGCACGAGTAAGAGAAACATCAAGATTTTTAACAGGATTATAATATGATGGAGCTTTTGGAAGCGCCATAAGCATAGCTATTTCTTTTAGAGTTAAATTTGATAAATCTTTATCAAAATACCCATAAGCAGCGGTTTTAATACCATAGTATCCATTTCCAAAAAATATGTGATTTAAATATTTTTCTAAAATTTCCTCTTTATTTAAAAATCGCTCAACTTGAAGCGTAATGATTGCTTCTTTTAGCTTTCTATCAAGTGTTCTATTCATAGTGAGAGCAACATTTTTAACCAATTGCTGTGTTATTGTGCTTCCGCCTTCATTCAATCCACCACTTTTGATATTTTTTACCATAGCTCTAATAATTGCATCAAGATTCACACCATTATGCTCAAAAAACATAGTATCCTCAACTGCTAAAAGTGTCTCTATCACTTTTGGTGGAATCTCATCAAAAGTCGCATAGTATCTAAACTGTTCGTCAAATACATTTGCAATAAGCCTATCTTTTCTATCTAGTATTTTTAAAGTTATGTTTGGCTTATAATTTACAACTTTTGGGACACTGCTTTGTGTATCATATATAGATACTATGATAAATCCACCGATAAAGATTGCACCCAAAGCAAGTAGGGCAAAAATAACTTTTTTATTTATTTTTTTAATAAATCGCATAAATTTAAAATATCCTTTTTTCTGTGTTTTGTTGATAAAATAATCCTTAAAACAGGGTATTGCACGGTTGGTTTTCTAATGGCTCCAACCAATATTTTATTTTTCTTTAAAGATTTGGCTTTTTGTAACATTTTATTTTGATTTTGAAATTTTATAGAAAAAACTTGAGAATCTAATTTAATTTTTAGATTTTCTACAATTAGTTTTTTTAGAGTTTTGATTTTTTTTGTTAGAGAATTTTTGTTTTTTTGAATATATTTTACATTTACCAAAGCTAGTGCTGTATCAAAGCTAGAGAGTGCGGTAGAATAGATTATAGGTTTTGCTCTAGTTTGTAAATATTTAGTGATATGCTTGCTTGATAAAATGTAGGCTCCATAGCTACCATATGCTTTTGAAAGAGTTCCAAGTTTAATAAAATTATCTCTTATTTTTATATCATAATAGTCAAAATACCCTAGCAGATTTTTCCCCAAAGTTCCACTACTATGTGCTTCATCAACTATTAAAATCGCATCGTATTTTATTGCAATATTAATAAATTCTTTTTTTGCAATATCTCCACTCATTGAGTAGATTCCCTCTATTGCAATTAAGATTCTGCTTTGAATATGGCTTTGCTTGATTTTAGATTCCAGATCCTTATAGTCATTATGTTTGAAAATAATTACATTTTTTAGCAGTTTTGTAGCTAGGATTCCGCTTGCGTGATATTCTTCATCAATAAATAAAATATCATTTTTTCTAACTAAAGATTCAAATAGTGCAATATTTGCTAGAAAGCCACTACCAACCAAAATACACGATTGAAAATTATTAATTTTAGAGAGTTCAGATTCTAGTTTTTTGTGAAGTTTTGAGTAACCATTTACAAGCACAGAAGCTCTAGGAGCATTTAAGTTTTCTTTTCTTAGCAGTTTATAGGCTTTGCTAAATTGTTTTTTATTATATGAAAGTCCTAGATAGTCATTTGAAGCAAAGTCTAGATAAGAGCTAGGAAAGATTTTTCTAACTCTTAAAAGCTGTTTTTTGTCTAATGCTTGAAGCTCTTTTGTATAAAACACAGATTTACTGCTGTGATTGTGAAGCCTGTGGATGCATTGACTGAATGATTTGTTGCATTTGATTTGTTGTTATAGAGATTTTTTCATTTAACATTTCATCAATAGCAGAGAATATATGGTCTCCAGCATCTTCAACCACTTTTATTTTTTCATCTATTAGATGTTTTGGTGCAACTTTATCTCTATTTAATAGACTTGAAGCAAGTGCATTAGCCTCATTATGAATTGTTAAGTGTGGTAATTCAATTTTCTTATAAGCAGCGGTATTAGAGAAATTCTTTTTGCCATCACCTTCATAATACCATTTACCAAATCTACACATAGTTCCATCAACCTGTTTGAATTCATTTGCCATACCAAATACTAATGAATAAAGAGATTGTTTATATAATAAGTGGTCAATTTTGGCTAATCCGCAGAATACTTTGTCATTTGAGCAAGAAATTTGTAGTTTGGATAGTAACGCCATATCTCTAAATTTCCTTATCATATTGTTTAGCTCATCTACATTTTCTTTTACGCTTTCTGTTACTTCATTAATCTCTTCTGTACTCGTTTGAATATCGCTTGCTTCTTGTTGCATTGATTTTACAACGATTGCGATTTCTTTAGTAGCTTTTTGAGTTTTTTCTGCTAATTTTCTTACTTCATCTGCAACAACAGCAAATCCTCTCCCATGCTCGCCAGCTCTTGCTGCTTCAATAGCTGCATTAAGTGCTAATAGGTTTGTTTGTTCTGCAATATCATCAATTAGTGAAATAACATTTGTAATTTCATTACTTCTTTGTGTAAGTGAGCTAACAAGGTTTATTGCATTTTGCATTTTTTCATATAAAACATTGATTTTTTGAGATGAATTATCAGAAATATCCAATCCCTTTGTCATTCCCTCATCAGAAGCTGCAGCTTTTTCATAAATATTTTTTAATTCATCAACTAGCTCAACTAATGTCGCTTGAGATGAGATAATTCCACCTTTTACGCAATCATTATAAGTTTGAAGTATATCTAAACCTTTTTTATCATTATGTAGTCGTGGATTGTCCTCTGCCATTGAGTAGATTGTGGCATCACCAACTCGTCTTGATTTTACCATTACATCGTAGTCATTTGTTATAACCCTATCAACCCCCTCTTTTAGCTGAACTCTAATATCTTCAAAGTTTTTTAATGAAGCGATTTTGTCATTTTTAAAAATTATTTCACTATTTTTTATAACTACAATTCCTTCATTTTGTGAAAAATTTGCAATGGCTTTGTAAATCTCACATTCTTGTTTTAATGACTCAATTTCATTTTTATAAGTCTCTAACTGCCCATTGTAACTATCATTAGCTTTTGAACCAAACATCTATATTCTCCTTAAACATAAAAATTTACAAGGGATTCTATCATAATTACAAGTAATATTTTGTTTAATCTAGTATAATTTTGAAATAATTATTTTTAGGAATAGGGAGTATTATGATAGCAAGTAATGCAAAAATAAAAAAATTAGAAACACTTGAATCTATTATGATAAGGTTACAAAAAGTGGTTTTAGCAAAAAGGCTTAAAACAAGCAAACAGAGAGAATATATTTTATCACTAATTTATAAAAGCAAAACTCATTTAAGCCCAGAAGAGATAGCCAATGCCCTAAAAAAAGATAACAAAGATTCCTCTCTTTCATCTGTTTATAGAATCTTGCAATTTTTGGAAACTTATGGTTTTGTAACTTCGATAGAAGCGGATAGAAGTGGTAAACGTTATGAAATAGCCGCAAAAGAACATCACTATCATATAATCTGCCTAGGTTGCGGTTCTATCGTGGAATTTATCGATGATGATATTAAAAGCAAACAGGAGCAAATTGCAAAATCACTAAAATGCCAAGTGGTGAGTGATAATTTTAGGCTATTTGTGCTTTGTGATAAATGTATAAATAAACAAAGGGGTGATGACTTTCTTCGATTATAAAGGCTTGAAATAATTTTAAGATTCTGTAAGGTTAGTTAGTTTTTTAAATTATATGTAAATTAAATAATATGAAAATTTTTAATTTAAGTAGAATCAAGTAAAATCTAGTGTGGAATTAAAAAGCTTATTATATTAACTTATAATCCAAATAAATAAAATTTTAGCTTTACTTCTATAAATGAATTTAGATTCTATAAATTATTTAACATAAGTAGAATCTGTTTTAAATATTATTATGAATATTTATAATTTATATAAAGCTTTTTAATTCCACACTAGATTCTATAAGTTTTAAATCTATTAATTTTAAAAAAGCCTAAAATCAAAATATTTTATTTTTCTAAATTAAATTTTAAGGAAATATTGACTACTATTCCACTTGCCTCTTTTTAGACCTGTGCAATTGATATTTTAGGCAATGCTTCAGGGTGGGAACACAGCAGAGCCCCTAAAATATTTGTGTGCCATAGTTATCTGGAAAGGGGTTTAAAAAGTTACAAATTTCTATAATCTACAAAATAAATTTACTAAATCATAAAAAATAATCAAATCTGGTGGCTTTTCAAACTATAATTCTAAATCGAAATGTTATACAAATTTCAATATTTAGTTTTTCAAATTTGCATAGTTATCTAAAGGCATTATATGGATAAAAAAACGAAGATTCTTATTCTTGGTGGTGGATATGGCGGATTAAAATGTGCTATCACTTTGCAAAAAAAACTCTCCAATTTACCTTGTGAAATCACTCTAATTAGTAAGCACGACTATCATTATCAATCAACTTTGTTGCATAAGGTTGCTGTCGGGACTTATAGTGCAAGAAAGGCTAGAATCTATTTTAGAAAAATTTTAGATAAAAATAAAATTAGCTTCATCAAAGATACGATTATAAAAATTAATGAAAATAAGGTGGTGGGCAAATATGAGGAGTATAGCTTTGATTATCTTGTGATTGCCTTAGGTTTCAAGCCAAATACATTTAATATCAAAGGGGTTGATGAATTTGCCTACACACTTCATTCTGCTAACTCTGCACTAGAGATTAGAAAGCATATCGAGGATAAATTCAAGGATTTTAAATTTAGGCAAGATATAGATTCTACAAATGATTTGAATTTTAATATTTGTGGAAGCGGATTTACTGGAGTTGAGTTTGCTGCAGAGCTCGCAAATCAAAGCAAGGAATTAGCTTTAATTTGTGGTATTGATGATAATTTAATTCAAATTAATCTAATAAGCAAAACTCCAAAAGTTCTGCCTATGTTTGATATGACTTTGAGGACTAAGGCGGAAGAAAAACTAAAAAAATTAGGCATAAATCTTGTGTGTGGCAGTGTGATAGAATGCAAAAGAGATAGCGTGGTAGTAAAAAATGATGATAAGATTTTTAGTCTTTTGGCAAATACGACTATTTGGACAGCTGGAGTTATGGGAAATGAGGTAGTAAAAAATTCTATTTTTGAGAGTGAAAATTCACGCATAAGAGTAAATAGATTCTTACAGATTCCAAAGTATGAGAATATCTTTGTGGTTGGAGATTGTGCTATCGCAACGCAAAGAGATATAATACACGCTCCAACAGCACAGCTTGCAAATCAAATGGGTGAATATGTTGCACTTAATTTAATTAAAATTTTAAGAAATGAACCTATTGCAGAACCTTTTAAATTCATTCATAGAGGGACTGTTTGCTCAATTGGGCATACTGATGGCGTGGGCTTTGTTTTTAAAATAAATGTGGTAGGGGAACTGGCTGCATTTTTCAAAAATATAATAGAAAATAAATGGATTCTAAGCATTGGTGGATTTGTAAATGTACTTAGAAAAGGGCAATTTAGGTTTAGAAGTAGTAGTTAGATTCCACTTTTAATTAATATAAGGAAAACAATAATGATAGATAAAAATATAATAGAAGCTGAGGTAGTCTCCTGTATAGCGCTATGTATCAATGATTTTAACTATGGCAAAAAAGAAGTTTTAATCACAAATATAACAAATGCTGTTTTGCTAGAATTTATTTCTAGTTTTAGCGGTGTTGAGGTACATTACATAGGTGAAATCGCAAGTAAAATTAATGGTGATGGGTTTGCAAATAACAATATAGATAGCAAGAACAATAGCAATAAATCCACAGATATTAAGGCTGCAAGCATTAGAGCAAATAGTAAGACTATGGAGATGCGGAATCTACAAGTTTATGATTTTGCAATCAATTTAAGGGTAAATAAATTTGATGTGATTATTGATTTGGATAATAAGACTACAAAGCCATATAATGAGCTTCTAAAGGATAACGGAATTGCAATCATAAATCTTAAAGATTTAGAATCTAGTTCCCTAGATATTATCAAAGAAGCTGATTTTAAGATACGAATGCCATTTCGTATAGAAGATAAATATTATTTATTTCTATCAAATAGATTCCACCCACTTGCTGATATTTGCCTGCAAAAAATAGATTTGCTAAATGATTTAAAATATTACAATGCTAAAATCCACGAGGCAGTTTTTGCCTTGCCAAACTATAGAAAAGAAGCATTAAAAGGTATAGCTAGAAATTAGTTTTTTAAAATTGTTGCCTTTTATATTCTATTAATTTCTATAAATTAAATTCTTCATATTTGCTATTAGATATTGTTTGAAGGGCTTTAATATTAGAATTTTAGCACTGCTTTAGATTTCACAGATTCTATTGTGTAGCGATTTAATATAAGTAAAATATGGCTTAATGTGGTATTATTAATAGGTTTTTAATTTTTTAGCCACATAAAAGCCTGATATTAGGCTAGAGAGAAGCACTCCTAATAAAAATGGAATGACAAAAAATATTTTATTGTTAATCAAAGCTACCACGCCAAGTGCTATAAAACCATAGCTTAAGATTCTAAATAGTGAAAATGAAATTCTACTTCCTAGCAAAAATCTTTGCATTTTAGGGAGTGAATCACTACTTTTTGTATCATCTAAATTTTTAGAAACTTCTGTGGATAAATTTGTTGTAGTAGAATATTTTATGGTAAAGTCTGTGGAATCCGCATGATTGCTAGGAGCTTTAGAAGTGTTTTTATTTGTAGAATCTCCTAAATTACAAGAATCTATCGAATTTATAGTATCTAGCAAGTATTTAGAATCTCCTAAACTTGCCATTAAATTTACTTTTTTAAGGATTGCTTTGTATGAGCTATAAATCACGCATAAAGTGCCGATGAATGCTACTTCAAAGCTATAAAGATATAATGGATTAATTATCAATAAAATAATAGCAAAGATTAAATTTAGCATAATTATAGACATTATTTGTCTTTTTTATAGCTGTATTTAGCATCATTAGAGATTTTATCAAATTCTCTCAATTCGCTTTTATAAGCTTTATATACATTTAGCACAGCAGCTGCTACTCCCCAAAATACGCCAATCCAAAGCACCCAAAATACATCAAAAATCTTTTGTAGTAAGATCCCAATACCAATGCCAAGCAAAATAGCAGCAATGATTGAGATTCCAAGTGATAAGCCCTTTGCCCCTAGAATCACAGCCCTAAATTTTGGCTCTTTAGCACTAGAGTTTTCTTTATTGCTACTAGATTCCGCATTTATTTTGTTAAAATTTTCTTTAGTTTTGCTAGATTGAGTGGAAGCTAGATTTTCATTAGCTTCATTTAAATCCAAACTTTTAGATTCTTTTTTATCTTTATAATCCATTTGAAAATCCAAATCTTTAGGCATTTTTTAGCTCGCTAAATACAACTTCACAATCCTCTATAACCTTATTTATAATCTCCTCATTCATCGCTGTGCAGATAAATCCGCATTCAAATGTTGATGGTGCGAAATACACACCTCTCTCAAGCATTTTTTGGTGGAATCTAGCAAATAGTTTAGTATCACTTTGCTTTGCGATTTCAAAGTTTTTCACATAATTGTCATTAAAGAAAAACCCAAACATACTTCCCCGCACACAAGTTTGCATACTAAAACCAAATTCATTTGCTTTTTGCTTCATTCCCTCTGTTAGCTTGATAGCGAGTCTTTCTAGGTTTTGGTATATATTTTTTGTTTGTTTGATTTTTATTAGTGTTGCATATCCAGCTGCCACAGCTATTGGATTTCCACTTAATGTGCCTGCTTGATACACGCTTCCTTGTGGTGAGAGCAAATCCATTATATCGCTTCTTCCACCAAATGCAGCAAGTGGTAGTCCGCCACCGATAACTTTACCAAAAGTAACTAAATCAGGAACTATATCATAATATGCTAATGAGCCTTGTAGTGAGGCTCTAAAGCCACTCATCACCTCATCAAAAATAAGCAAAGCACTAAATTTATCACATAATTCTCTAACGCCCTTTATGAAGTCTTTATCCGCAGGAACGAGCCCCATATTCCCAGCTATTGGCTCTATAATCACACAGGCAACATTATTGCTAGATTCAAAACAAGCCTGCAAAGAAGCCAAATCATTATATCTAGCCACCAAAGTGTGTTTGCTAAAGTCATTTGGCACACCAGGTGAGCTTGGATTTCCAAAAGTAGCACATCCACTTCCAGCACTAACAAGCAAAGAATCACTATGCCCATGATAACAGCCATCAAATTTTATAATATCATCTTTGTTGCTATAGGCACGAGCTAAACGCAAAGCACTCATAGTAGCCTCTGTCCCACTACTTACAAGACGAATCTTTTCTACTCCATCATAAGAAGAAATTATTTCTTTTGCTAGTTTTGTTTCCGCAGTAGTTGGTGCTCCATACCCCACCCCTCTCTCTAGAGCTTTTTTAATAGATTCTATTACATCACTATCTTTATGCCCTAGTATAAGTGGTCCCCAGCTTTGAATAAAATCAATGTACTTGTTATTATCTTCATCGATTAAGTAGCATTCATAGGCTTTTTTTATCATTCTAGGATTCCCGCCCACAGACTGAAATGCTCTCACAGGAGAATTCACACCACCGGGAATTACACTTTTTGCTTCATTAAAATCATTTATAGAGTTTAAAATATTCATACTTAGCAATCCTTTTTTAAAAAATTTTGAAATTATACTATGTAATATAGAATTTTTATAATTTGCAATGTATAATCTAAACTTTCAAATCTAACATTATATTAAGCAAAAAATTCTTAACTTTAACAAAAAAGGACAAAAATGAGAGAAGTGTATTTAGATAATAATGCAACCACTATGGTTGATAGGGAGGTTTTTGAAGCTATGGAGGAATATTTTTGTAAGTATTATGGGAATCCAAATTCGCTTCATCACTTTGGGACAATCACACATAAACCTCTTAAAAATGCTTTCAATCAGCTTTATGAGGGGATAAATGCAAATGAAGATGATGATATAATAATCACTTCTTGTGCGACAGAGAGCAATAACTGGGTGCTAAAGGGAATCTATTTTAGTGAGATTCTAAAAAATGGAAAAAATCATATCGTAACAACGCAAGTAGAGCACCCAGCAGTGAGCGCTACTTGTGCGTTTTTAGAAGAGCTTGGCATTGAGGTAACATATGTTCCACTAAATGATAAGGCAAATATTGATGTTAGTGCTATTAGAGACGCAATCACACCAAAAACTGCTTTAGTTAGCGTAATGTGGGCAAATAATGAGACAGGAGTGATTTTCCCAATAAAAGAAATTGGTGAAATTTGCAAAGAAAAAGGAGTGTTGTTTCATACAGATGCCGTGCAAACAATAGGAAAAATTAAAGTTGATTTACAAGATGTAAATGTGGATTTCTTATCTTTTTCAGCTCATAAATTTCACGGACCAAAGGGAATTGGAGGATTATATATCAAAAAAGGATTAGAGCTTACTCCTTTATTTCATGGAGGCGAGCATATGGGCGGAAGGCGAAGTGGAACATTAAATGTCCCATATATTATTGGTATGGGCAAGGCAATGGAGTTAGCTAATAAGAATCTTGATTTTGAGACAAATAAAGTTAGAGAAATGCGAGATAAGTTAGAGAATGCCTTGATCAATATGAATGATGTTTTGGTAGTTGGACGTGATACATTGCGTGTGCCAAATACGATTTTGGCAAGTGTTAGAGGGATTGAAGGCGAGGCAATGCTTTGGGATTTGAATAAAGCTGGGATTGGTGCATCTACTGGAAGTGCTTGTGCTAGTGAGGATTTAGAGGCAAATCCTGTGATGACTGCAATTGGTGCGGATAAAGAGTTAGCTCATACTGCAGTTAGGCTATCTTTATCACGTTTTACAACAGATGAAGATATAGACTATACAATTAAGATTCTAGATTCTTCAATAAAGCGACTTAGAAATATTTCTAGTTCGTATTGATAGAGATTTTAATTAAAAAAAGAATAATAAGGATAAAAAATGGGTAAAGAAACACTACTTGGCGGGGCATTGTGGGACGCATATTCAAAGAAAGTGCAAGAGAGAATGGATAATCCAACTCATCTTGGAGTGATAACACAAGAAGAAGCCGATAAAAGAGGTTATAAGCTAATAGTGGCAGACCACGGAGCGGAATCTTGTGGCGATGCTGTGAGGCTTTATTGGCTTGTGGATAGTAATGATGTAATTGTTGATGCAAAATTTAAGAGTTTTGGTTGTGGAACTGCTATTGCTAGCTCTGATATGATGGTTGAACTTTGTTTAAATAAAAGAGTGCAAGATGCAGTTAAAATCACAAATCTTGATGTAGAATCTGCTTTGCGTGATGATCCTGATACTCCTGCTGTACCAGGACAAAAAATGCACTGCTCTGTAATGGCATATGATGTGATAAAACAGGCAGCAGGAATGTATCTAGGGAAAAATCCAGAGGATTTTGAAGATGATATTATCGTATGCGAATGCGCTAGAGTTAGCCTTGGCACGATAAAAGAAGTTATTAAACTAAATAATTTAAAAAGTGTTGAGGAAATTACAAACTATACAAAAGCAGGAGCTTTTTGTAAAAGCTGTATTAAATCTGGTGGACACGAAAAAAGAGACTATTATTTGGTTGATATTTTAAGAGATGTTAGAGCTGAAATGGACGCAGAAGAAGTAAAAAGAAATGCTGCAAAGGTGGATTTGGGTGAGCTTAACTTTGCAGAAATGACAACTGTGCAGAAAGTAAAGGCTATCGATAAAATAATCGATGAAAATATCCGCCCTATGCTAATAATGGATGGTGGAAATATGGAAATTATCGATATAAAAGAGACGAGTGATAATTTTATAGATGTTTATATTCGCTATCTTGGGGCTTGTAATGGCTGTGCAAGTGGATATAGTGGCACTCTTTTTGCAATAGAATCTATTTTACAAGAAAAATTAAGTGATAGGATTCGAATCCTACCTATTTGATTTAGAAGTTAAAGTTAAATTGACTAAAAGAAGTTTAAAAAAGCTCTTTAATTTTAGTTGTTTGTAGTGGAGTTTTTTAGGTTGGGAAGTAAGAAAATTAGCCAATTTTTTACTATTTAAAATAAATAGATATGATATATTCTCGCGTTCCTCTTTTTCTACAAACCCTCACTTATTAGCTCAAGCGGGTGTTTAAAAGAAATATTTACATTTGCATTATCAAGAGCATTATTTAGTTGCATTCTGCACGCACTACATTCTGCACTCACTATTTCTGCGCCACTTTCTTTGATGTTTTGTGCTTTTACTATTCCAGCATTATATGCAAGATGATATTTT
The DNA here is from genome assembly GCA_947176375.1 of uncultured Helicobacteraceae bacterium. Classification (GTDB taxonomy): domain Bacteria; phylum Campylobacterota; class Campylobacteria; order Campylobacterales; family Helicobacteraceae; genus NHYM01. The sequence continues at coordinate 4,175 of CAMWQM010000025.1, read as the reverse complement.
TGACTTTGTATTGTAACACCTCCAAATCCACAGCATCTATCGCATTCTTTCATCTCCACAATATCATAAATATTATTTAGCAATTCTCGTGGCTCTTTAAAAATGCCTAAAACTTTTTTTGCGTGGCAAGGGTCGTGGTAGGTGATTTTTTGGTTACTTTTATTTTTTAATTTTTGTATTAAATTTGTATGATTATATAAATATTCTGTTGCAATGTGAATCTTTGGAAGTAGTCTCTCTAGCCGAGCAATCCACTCTTTATTATTGCTTTCAAGCTCTAAAGAATGCTTCCAATCAACCATAATCATAGCAGCACAGGTGGCTTCTGGGATAATTAGTGCATCAATTTCATCAAAAAATCCCTCAAATAAAGCAATATTCTTTTTAACCAAATAGTTTACACTTTTAATATCGCCTGTGAAGTATGCTGGAGCACCACAGCACTCTTGCTTTGGAATAAATGCGTCAATTTCTAATTTTGATAATATTTTTAGTAAGGACTCGCCTACTTGTGTATAGTTATAGTTACTTAAGCAGCCTATAAAAACTGCTACTTTTTTATTGCCATTATTTTTAGGCTTTTTTAAATTGCTGTGTTTGTTTATAAAGCTTTTTTTTGCAAATGGAAAGATAGTTCTTTTACCAAATTTTGATAGGCTAAATCTGCTTCTTAATTTATCATCATTTTTTTTGAATGCACAAGGTGCGCCAAATGCAGCGAATGAAAATACAAAGTCCATTAATTTTCTATGTTTTAGTAGGTAAAAATAAGCTTTCTTATACCACGAGATTCCAAATTTATTTGCAATATCTATTCGACTTTTTATTATCATATTTGCTGTATCAATTTTTTGTGGGCATAGAGTCGTGCAAGTCGTGCATAAAAAGCAAGATTCAAAAATATCTTTTAGATTTTTATCTAGTGATATTTTGCCTTTATCATAAATTCCTAGTAAATCCACAAATCCACGCGGTGAATTCACCTCATCTCTATTGATTTGATATATCGTGCAGGAAGGCACACATTTAGCACATTTTACGCAAGATTGGCTAATATTTGCTAGATTCATTATCTACACCGTTTTTGAAAATCTACCATCTTGTGATACTAAATATTCATCAAACACCATAACAATATTTCTAACTAGCATTGCACCTGTCGGCGTTATTTTAATGTAGTCATCATCAATACTAACTAATCCTAGATTGATATATTCATCTAGTTTTTGCAAATTATCTTTGAAATGCTCTTTGAAATTGATATTAAATTTATTTTCAATATGCTTAATATCAAGGATAAAGTTATTCATCAACTTCATTATGATATTTTTTCGTAAATTATCTTCACCTTTTAGTTGGATTCCTCGTTGTATCGGCAGACGATTTGAATCTAGCGCTTTTTTATACGCTTCATAATCTTTATAATTTTGCACATAATAATCGTGTCCTTCTCCTATACTAGTTAGCCCAAGTCCTATGGTTTGTGTGTGTTTTTTTGCAGTATATCCTTGAAAATTTCTTTTTAATTCACCTTTCAGAGAGGCTTGGTATAGCTCATCAGATTCTAGTGCAAAGTGGTCCATTCCTATCATTTTATAATCATTACTAGTTAGATAATTTATCGTATATTTTAGTATCTCTAGCTTTTCTTGAGGTGATGGGAGCATTTTTTCATCAATCTTCCTCATAGTCTTTTTTATCCAAGGCACATGAGCATAGTTGAATATCGCAAGTCTTGTTGGCTCTAGCTTTAATACATCATTCAATGTAGTTTTAAAACTCTCTAAAGTTTGATTTGGTAGTCCATAAATTAAATCAAAATTTATGCAATTAATCCCATATTTTCTAGCTAGATTTATGGCAGTTTCTACAATGCTTATGGGTTGGATTCTATGTATTGCTTGCTGCACTTTGCTATCAAAATCTTGCACACCAAAAGACAGGCGATTAAAGCCATAATCTTTTAGCACTCTCATTTGCTCTTCACTAAAGAATCGTGGGTCAATCTCACAGCTAATTTCAGCACTTTTAGAAAAATTACCAAAAGTATTATAGATTAGTTTAATCACATCCTCTAACTCTTTAGCATTATAAAATGTGGGTGTCCCACCGCCAAAGTGAAACTGCAAGACTTCTCTATTTGTATCAATATATTGCTTGATTAAATCTAACTCTTTTTTTAGATAGCCAATATATTCAACTTTTTTGTATTCTTTGCTTGTGTAAATCACGCTACAACCGCAAAAATAGCAAGCACTTTTACAAAATGGTAAATGCACATAAAGTGATAGTGGTAGCTTTGTATGTCTCTGTAATGCTTTTATATAGGCTTTATCATCAAAGCTTTCATTAAACTCTAAAGCTGTTGGGTAGCTTGTGTATCTAGGACCAGGTTTGCTATATTTTGCAAATTTATTAAAGTCAATCATTAAAACTCATCATATTAATTTCTTTAAAATATTCATCAATATTGATAAATAAATTAGGATAATTTGCCTTAATATCCTTAATAACTCGCCTTATATCCGATAAATTTGGCTCTTTTTTATAGTTTTTAATCTCATCTATCATAGCCTTTGCCACCACAAAAACATCTTCAAAATCTTTTGGCATTTCTTTTAGAATCTCTTTTTCAAGCACACTATTTATTATCTTATCATTACTATTTTTGATAATTTCTTGCATTTTCTTGTATTCATTTTTAGAAATAATTACATAGTCTTTATTATCAATCGTAATATGGGCTGGAATCTCACTATCTTTATCTATATTTATTATAAATTGAGATTTATCTATTTTTTTACTATTTATTTTTTGCAATTTTGTTCTCCTAAAAAAGCCATTATACCTTTTTGTGCGTGAAGTCTGTTTTCTGCTTCGTCAAATACTTTACTCTGTTTTCCCTCTATAACCTCATTGCTTACTTCATATCCTCTGTATGCTGGCAAGCAGTGTAAGAATATCGCTTCTTTATCTCCTAGTTTCATTAAATTTTCATCAATACAAAAGCCCTCAAATTGCTTTAGCTTAGAAGCTTTCTGATTTTCTTGCCCCATAGAAATCCAAGTATCTGTCGTAATCACATTTGCCCTACTGATTGCATCTTTTGGGCTATTTGTAAGCTCTATTTTGGCTCCACTTTCTTTGCTAAAATGAAAAGCTAAATCTAGTATATCTTTTTGTGGCTCGAACCCTTTTGGTGTGGCAATTCTAAGCTCAAACCCAAGCTTTGAAGCTAGCATTAGCCAAGAGTGTGCCATATTATTTCCATCACCAATATAGCAAACAACAGGCTTTTTAATGGATTCACGCTTTGAATATGGAGCTATTAAGTTAGAATCCTCTGAGATTCCATTTTCTATCATTGTTAGATAATCTGCGATTAGCTGAGTGGGGTGGAATTCATTGCTTAAGCCATTAATCACAGGGACATTTGCAAATTTCACAAATTCTTCAATCCTAGAATGCTCAAAAGTCCTAATCATAATCATATCAACCATTGATGAAATTACTCTAGCAGTATCTTGTATGCTTTCTCCTCGCCCTAGCTGAATCTCTTTATTTGATAGAAATATTGCACTTCCGCCTAGCTGATAAGCACCAACTTCAAAACTAATGCGTGTCCTAGTAGAGCTTTTTTCAAAAATCATAGCAAGGACTTTATCTTTAAAATATGGGATTATTCTCTCATTATTTAAGAATCTATGTTTAATCTCAATGCTATATTTTAATATCTCTAATATTTCACTTTTAGTGCAATCTTTGAGCGATAAAAAATGTTTCATAATCAACCTATCTTTCTCTTCAGAGATTATCTTATTTCAAGGCACAAAGAAAATCAAGACAGTATCTAACCCTCTTCCATCTCTCCTCTGCTTAAAGAAACTTTGAAAATAATTTAAAATTGTGGATTGTATCTTTTTTTGCATTATAAAACAATGTATTTTGCTATTTTCAAAGCACAAACAAGCTAGCAACATAAAGTTTAACAATAGCTTTGCTTGTATTTTGAAACTAAATTAGATATTGCTTAAGATTTTAATGAGTAAAAAAGTAGGTATTATACAATATAAAAAGTTCATAGATTTTATATAGATAATCTAAGTTTAAGATTCTAAAATTTAGATTACATTAAAGCCTAAAATATTAAAATATAACATTTTTAAGTGGGTAAA
>CAMWQM010000024.1 GCA_947176375.1 uncultured Helicobacteraceae bacterium | reverse complement strand
GAGCGATTGAATCCAAAAACTAAAATGATTAATTTTTATATTGTTATTGTGAAAAGTCCCCTATAAATTTAACTAGACTTAGCAAAAGTTATTTTATATGCTCCATAAATTCGGCTCGACTTCTGGCATCTTTTTTAAAGATTCCACGCACTGCACTTGTGATTAGAATAGAGTTTTTTTTCTCCATTCCTTGCATAATCATACATAAATGCGTGGCTTTAGCGACAACCATCACTCCCTTTGGATTTAGGGCTTTCATTAATGTGTCTGCAATTTGGGTGGTTAGATTCTCTTGAATTTGAAGTCTTTTTGAGAAAATCTCTACTAATTCTACTAGCTTTGAAATCCCCACTAGCTTATTATTTGGAATATAGCCAATAGAAATCTCCCCAAAAAATGGCAAGATATGATGCTCACACATTGAATAAAACTCAATATTTTTTAGCACTACCATTTCATCACAAACGCCATCATACAAAGGACTATCTAGCAAAGATAGAGGGTCTTTTGCATAGCCACTATAAAGCTGTTTCCAAGAAGATTCCACTCGCTGTGGCGTTTTCTTAAGCCCCTCTCTATTTTTATCCTCGCCAATATTTTTAAAAAATTCATCAAAAAATATTTTAAAATTAGTCATTTTTTATCCCTTAATGTGTTTTATCAAATCTGTGCTATTGTCCTAGAAGTGATTTTATTCTATTTTGAATGCTAGGGTGGGTGCTAAAGGCTTCTTTTGGGTCGAAAATATATGCAGCCCTCCTAGTCGGATTAATATCAGCATTTTCATAATTACTATTTTGATATGAGCCACTAATCTTTTGTAGAGCCCTAATCATCGGCTTATTATCTTTCATTATATACGCAGCACCGCTATCTGCCATATATTCTCTACTTCTGCTTAAATACATTTGTAAAAATATAGTTAGGAGTGGCAAAATAAACTGCAAAACTAGGAGTATAGTTCGTGCAATATTTGCCCCAGAGTTTCTATTATTTCCACTAAAAAGAAAGATAGAATAATTTGCAACAAGAAGCATAATATTTCCCAAAATCCCAACGCATAGTGTGAGCCTAACATCCCCGTGTCTTATATGGCTTAATTCGTGTGCCATAACAGCTTTTAACTCATCTCTATTTAGATTATCTATTAGCGTGGTTGTTAGTGCGATTAGTGAGTTATTCTCATTCCAGCCACTTGCAAAAGCGTTCATATAAGGAGCGTCTAAAATGTATAATTCAGGTATGAAATCATTTTTAGATTCTTGAATCAATTCTTCTAAAATATTATAAATTTCTTGCTCTTTTAAGTTTAAAACTCTGCTTTTATCAAGTTTCTTATACTCATTTCCACTAAGCATAATTTTCTTAAAATTTGAAATCATAATTAATATAATCCCCAAAGCTACGCAAAACATACAAAAAGTAACTACAGGAAAAACTCTAAATGTAATCAAACTAATAAATCCACCAGATAGGCTAGGAGCGTTGATTCTCACAATATCCACAAGCAAACCAATACAAATAAAAATAGCAATATAAATAATAAGCACAATATTTGTTTTAGTGCGGTTTGCAGCGATGATTCTGTCAAATTTAGAATTCATTTTTCTTCATCCTTTAAGTCTATGTTTTTATTTGCTAAAGTGTTAAGCAGTATTGTAGCATAGCTACCTTTTGGTAAAGCAAAATTTAGCTCACCATTCGCAATATCTTCTTTATAAATAAATTCTAAATTTTCTACAAATACCCATGCAAAGCGCCTGCTTCCTAGCTCATTTTTTAATAAATCATTTATAGAATTAGATTCAAATTCAAGTGCTAGAGATTTAGCAATAATCGCTTTTTTGCCATAGAGCAATCCTGTGGGGGCGATTTGGTGATTAAAAAATCGCTCACTTTCACTTAAAATAGAGGAATCTATAGAGGGAATTGCGGAATCTAAAGTATTGCTAGATTCTAAATTTGTAGCCAAAATAGGTGTGGAATCTAAATTGAGAGCGGAATTTGCTAATCTAGATTCTAAAGCAGAATCTAAAGAGAGAGTTAAATTAGGAGTAGATTCTAAGCTAGGATTGGAATCTAATTTGTAGCTTGTATTAGATTTCAAAGTAAGATCTGCGTTATATACGGAATTTAAACAATGAGTGGAAACTAGACTAGATTCCACTTTAGCTTCTAAAGTGGATTTTAAATTTTTATATTTTAAAGATTCCATTTTAGTTTCTAAATTCTCTGCACTCATATCAAAATTATGATTTATCTCACCGATATAGAAGTATTTTCCATTTGGATAATGTGCACAAATATCACCCTTTATTATTTTAAAAAAATGCTTTTGATTTTTTAGCTTTTTTATAATTTCTTTATCAATATTTAGCTTTTTAGAGGCATCATTTAGGCTAAAATCATTGATAATCTTGCTAAAATTTATCCTATCTTCAAGCCAAGTGTTAAAAAGCTGACTTTGAAATGCACTAATTAGGAATTTTGAGATTTTTTTATTTTTAATTTTTAGCTCATTTTGTAAAATCGCCTCGCCTTGTTTAAAATTATCCCCAAATTTCCCAAATCGCTGCATTCCAAAGTAATTTGGCATTCCATTTAAAGACACAATTTTACAAGCATTTTCTAGCTTTATTGCATCAATTTTATTTAGTTTTTTTATGCGAATAAAAAATTTATTTCCCTTTAAATGCCCTAGCTTAATTTTATTATTATGAAATGTGGCGTCTAAAATCTTAATATTTTCTAATTTTAGAGATTCTATATTTTTGGCAAATTTTTTATTGATTGAAATGTGCTGAATGCTTAAAGATTCCTTGTCTTTTAACCCTGCATAGCCAATTTCGCTTTTTTTAATGCCAAGATTTGAGCTAATTATATTTAGCATTTCAAAAGTTGTTAGATTTTTCTTTCTAATTTTTAGAATTAGATGCTCACCACTTCCGCTAAAAGGATATAGTGGAATCTCCTCTACAACAAAATTTTTAGCATTTTTTGCAAAGTGGAAATTAAGTGGCGAATGATTTAGATAATTTTGCATTATAAAAACTCTTTAAAAAAATATTTAAAAATTGTAATAGAATTTAAATTTTAAGATTCTAAATTTATTTTAAAATTGTATTTAATTTTTTGAAAGTTTTTAAGATTTGCTTATATAAAAAGATTCTGGGAAGAATGAGTGGATTAAATTAATATTTAGATTTTATAAATTCTAAAGTAGAATCTTAAAATTTATTGCAATTTTTATGTAGATTTTTTAAAAAGATGGGAGTTGGTTTTGGATTTAGTTTGTGGGATTGATGAGGCTGGGAGAGGTTGCATTGCTGGAAGTATGTTTGTGTGTGGTATCTTATGTAAAATAGAGGATTTGAGAGGTTTGGAAAAAATAAATGATAGTAAAAAGCTAACTAGGAGGCAAAGAGATGAGATTTATTTGAAAGCTTTGAACCTTAAGATTCCGTATTTTGTAGCAAAATTTGAAGCTAGTGAAATAGATAATTTTGGGATTTCATATTGCCTTAAGAATGCGCTTTTATCTATAAAAAATCATTTTGATGACTTTAGCTTAAAATTGAATGTAAATTTCAATGATGATTTTAGTACAAATCTAGCAAATAATATTTTAAAAAATACATCGAATATAGCGATAAAAGAAAGCTTAAAATCTAATATTAAATATATTTTTGATGGTAATAGTAGCTTCGGGGTGAGTGGGATTGAATGCCTAATTAAAGGTGATAGTCTTATTCCTCAAATTTCGCTTGCAAGCATTTTTGCAAAAAGTCTAAAAGATAAAGAAAGTGATGAGCTAGATAAGATTTATCCGCAATATAAACTAGCTAAACATAAAGGCTATGGGACAAAAGAGCATATAGAATTAATCAAAATCCACAAATTATCCCCAATTCATCGAGCTAGTTTTAAAATAAAATCACTAGAAAACCAGGTATCAGGATTTTGTAGATTCTAGCTAGTATTTTTAGTGATAAAAGTGTTTAATTTTACTTTGAATTAAGTTTGGTAGCTTATTTGTCAAAAATTAATATTTTTTAAATATCGTTAGTATTTCTCATCAAAATATTTTATAATCCCAAATTATTTTATTTTAAAGATTTTTTAGCAAATGCCTTATGAGATTCTAATTAGTGGTATTGTTCAAGGGGTTGGATTTCGTCCATTTGTCTATAATTTGGCAAATAAGCATAATCTAAAAGGTTATGTAACAAACTATGCTAGTTCAGCTTTGATTGTAGTGGAAGGCAAAAATATAGAATCTTTTTTAAAAGATTTACGTTCTAATCCTCCAGCAAATGCAATCATAAATGAAATAAAAATAAAAAAGCTAGAATTTAGCGGAGGATTTAAAAATTTTAGCATTAAGAAAAGTAAATTTGGTGATTCTAGCTTGATAAATTCTGCGCTCCCGCTTGATTTAGCGATGTGCAAAGACTGCTTAAATGAGATGGAATCTAAAAGTAATAGACGATTTAATTATGCTTTTATAAACTGCATAAATTGCGGTCCTAGATATAGCATTATAAAAGCCCTGCCTTACGATAGAGATAGGACTTCTATGAGTGAGTTTAAAATGTGTGAATCTTGCAATAGTGAATATTTGGATATTTCTAATAGAAGATTCCACGCACAGCCAAATTCCTGTCCTAAATGTGGGATAGAAATAAGTTTGTATGATAATGCAAATAAAAAACTAGAATCTAAAAATCCGCTTTTAAAAGCAAAGGAGCTAATTTCTAAAAATAAAATTCTAGCAGTCAAGGGAATTGGTGGATTTAATTTAGTGTGTAACATCAATCAAAACACTATCAAAAAACTGCGAGATAAAAAGAGACGACCAACAAAACCTTTTGCGATAATGTTTAGAGATTTGTCGCATATAGAGGAGTATTTTGAGCTAACTAAAATTGAAAAAAGTATTTTGGATTCTAAAAGTGCTCCTATTTTATTGCTACAAAAAAGAAGTCTAAAATCGATAAAAGATAATCAATCTATCCCAAATAACCTTGCACCAAATTTAAGCACTATCGGCATAATCATCGCTTATAGTCCGCTTCACAAGCTGCTTTTAAAAGGATTAAAAGAGCCGCTAATTTTTACTTCCGCAAATATTTTTAATGAACCTTTGATAAAAGATAGATTTGAGGCGTTTGACAAGCTAGGAGGATTATTTGACTATCTAATTGATCATAATAGAGAGATTGTAAATGAGATTGATGATAGCCTAAAAATGCTACTTATTAATAAAAGAGAGATTTTACTTCGTGCAGGGCGGGGAATTTATCCTTTGATGATTAAGAGTAATTTTTATGCAGAAAAGCCGATTTTGGCACTCGGAGCAAATCAAAAGAGCCAAATTGCAATTTTTTATAAAAATAATGTGATTATCTCTCCATATATCGGGGATTTGGTGAGTGTGGATTCAATTAGGCGATTTGGCGAAATGATAGATCTAATACTTTCGATCTATAAAATAAGCCCAAAAATCATTTTAAGAGATTGTCATAATGCTTATGAAAGCTCTAAAATTGCTACTTCCTTAGCTTCTAAATACGGCGCTAAAATCTATAAAATCTTTCATCATAAAGCTCATTTTTATAGTAATCTTTTTGATAATGCTTTATTAGGTGAGAAAAGGATTTTAGGAGTAATTTTTGATGGCACAGGATTTGGGAGTGATAAGGCGATTTGGGGAGGAGAGTTTTTATTAAAAGAAAGCATAAAGGATAAAAGTTTTAGTAAAGAAAAAACTGATGCTAGAAGTAAAAATTTGATTAATCAAATTAGCCAAATAAAGCGGATAGCTCACTTTAAATATTTTTCACTTCTTGGGGGAGAGAGTGCAATTAGAGATATTAAAAAGATTGCTTTAGGACTTCTTTTTAGTGTATATGAAAGGGAGATTCCAAAGATATTTAATTTTAGCAATATCGATTTATATTACAAAATGCACAAAAATCGTTTAAATTCGCCTCTAACTTCATCAGTGGGCAGAATCTTTGATGGAGTGGCATTTTTCTGTGGGCTTGATAAGCAGAGCTATGAGGGTGAGAGTGGGGCTTATATAGAATATTTATATAATCCAAAAATTAAGCAAATATTTAGTTATGAGATAAAAGGTGATGAGATAATTTTAGATTCTATGATTAGGGAAATTGTTTGCATTTTAGAATCTGCAAGATATGAAGAATCTATTTTAGAATCCACGCAAAATAGCGGTAGTGTGTATAATCCCAAAATGGATAATAAAAAAATGGATAGTGTGAGAGTGAATAATATAGGACAGAGCAACTTTTTGCAAAATCAAGCAAAACGAAATAAATTAGCACAAAGCCAAATGCTACTTTCTAAAACAATAGAATCTAAAATGCAAAAAAATTCTACACAAAAAGAAGTGCAAAAGATTCGCTTAAATGAGGCTAGGATTGAGATTGCTTCAAGATTTATAAATACTATGGCTGATACTATACTAACTATTGCTAAAAAATATAGGCTAAAAGTCACTTTTAGTGGCGGGGTTTTTCAAAATAAGGTTCTTTGTGATAAAATCATTTCTTTATTTAAAAAAGAGAAAATAGAGTTTTTTATGCATGATAAGATTCCACCAAATGATGGTGGAATCTCACTTGGACAGATTGCCTCTTTTTTAAATAATGATTTTGAGATTATAGAGAGTTAATCTGATATAAGGTTAAAGTGGTGGGCGTAAAATTGCACTCAAATTTGACATTATAATATTATAAAGAGGTTAGAAAAATTGAAAAATCAAAATATTAAAAATCAAACTAAAAGTATAGAAATTTCACAAAAAATTTTAAGTAAAAATGACCTAAAAGCAAATGAATTGAGAGAAATTTACAAAAGTGATAATCTCTATACGCTAAATTTTATGAGTTCGCCTGGAAGTGGAAAAACTACGCTAATGGAGTGTTTTTCTAGCTTTAGCGATTTTAAATTTGCAGTGATTGAGGGAGATTTAGAGACTAATAGAGATGTTGAGCGACTTCATAAGAGAGGAATAAAAGCCTATCAAATCACCACAGGTGATGCTTGTCATTTAGAAGCTAGTATGATAGAGATTGCTTATAAAAAATTAAAAGAGCAGGGTAGTTTGGAGGGAATTGAGTTTTTAGTAATTGAGAATGTGGGGAATCTCGTTTGCCCAGCTAGTTATGATTTAGGTGCAAATCTAAATATCGTTTTACTTTCTACGCCAGAGGGAGATGATAAAGTGTTAAAATATCCTACAATGTTTCTTTGTGCCGATATTGTGGTAGTTAGTAAGGTTGATATAATGGAATATTTTGATTTTGATATTAAGAGGGTAGAGAGTGATTTAAAAAAGCTTAATTCTAAAGCAAAGTTTTTCACTATAAGTTCTAAATATAGCTCTAGTATAAGGGCATTAGTTGATTATATCAAAGAATGCAAAGATAAAAATATTGCTTCAAATTTTAGATTTTAAGGAGAAAAAATGTGTTTAGCAATACCTTCAAAAGTAATTTCAATAGATAAAGAAAATAATATGGCAACCCTTGATACGATGGGTGTTAGGAGGGAGGCTAGCCTTGATTTAATGGGAGAGGAAGTGGCTGTTGGCGAGTGGGTTTTGCTCCATATTGGCTATGTGATAAATAAGATTGATGAGGAGAGTGCAAAAGAATCTTTAAAGCTTTATAGTGAGATTATAGAGGCTATGCAAGAAGAAGAAAATGAGTTATTAGAGGCAAATAAGCCACTTTAGATTGTTATTAATGATTTTAGTTGAGGTGATAAGCTTTGGGCAACAGTAAATTTAAATATAGGAAAATAAAAGAATAGATGGACATTAAAATCTTTATAATCAATTTAGAAAGCTCAACTAATCGCAAAAGTGCAATGATTGAGAAAATTGGAAAAATTCAAGGGTTTAATATCTTTTTAGAAGATAAATTAATCAAAAGTGAGGCTAGAGATTTTAATGTTAAAGATTTTAAAAATTATAAAAATAAAATTATGGAATTTAATTTAGATTCTAAAGTTATAGATTCTAGTGATTTGAAAACTAAAAATATAGATTCTACACATTTGCTAGATTCAATTTTATTAAATTCTATGCAAGATATTTCACTAGATTCTGCTAATACAAAAGATTTCACTCCAAATTTATATTTTTATTTTTTTAAAGCCACGAATGCAAAAGATGTAGAAAACAAAAATATAGAAATTCCAAATTATAAGCCAAAGCTAATGCGATTAATTAAAGGTAAGGAGTTAAGAAGTGGAGAGATTGCGTGTTTTCACTCACATTTTAGGCTGTGGCAAAAATGCCTAAGGCTAGGAAGTCCAATTATCGTTCTAGAAGATGATATAGATTTTATGCCAAATTTTAGTGAGATTATAAATATTTATAATAGCCCATTTTGCTATGTTAGACTTTATTATTTATTTGAGCGAAAAGTTAAACAAATAAAAGATAATTTTTATATTAGTTTTGGGAAAATCTCAGGCACGCAAGGGTATTATCTAATGCCAAATGCAGCAAAAAAATTCATATATAGTGCGAAAAATTATATTGCTTGTGTTGATGATTATATGGATATGTTTTTTATTCATAATGTGCCAAATATCATTTATAAGCCTTTTATTATAAGCGAAGATAAATTATTTCTAGGGTCTAGTGATATAGAGGGTAGGGAGAAAACAAAAATCCCATTTTTTTATAAAATAAGCAGGGAAATAGCAAGAATCTATTTTCATATTTTTAAAAAAAGCATATTTTTGATAATTCATAAAAATTCTATAAAAAAGAGGTTAGATGAGTTTAAAAGAACGCATTAGTAAGTATTTTGGTAATATTAGTATTTATTTTAAAAGTGCATTTATTGCATATAAAATTAGCGTAGTTATTGCTCTAACTTTTGGGATTATTTTGACATTATGTATATTTGATATAGCCACTTATAGAGATTTTGAAAAATATTTTTTTTTATTATTTATTTCATTTTTATTTGCATTGTTTTTGGAAAGCCTAAATCTATCTTTTTTTCAAAATAGACTAAAAGATATTTTTATAGAGATTGCAAAAATTGCTCTTGTAGGAGTTGTGGCATATATTATTTATATAAATATTATCACTCCACTTGTTGATAATGAAGAGAAATTATATTTTTTTAAGGAAATATATTACTTTACAAAATATATTTCTTTAAGCCTGATTTTTCTTTGCTTATTTGCTGTTTTTAATTTGAAATACAATTTTAAGAGCCTTCTAGATTCCATTAGTTTTGTCTTTCTTGTTGGTATTTTTGTAGTGATTACTTTGATTTTATTTGGAATCTTTTTGTTAACACTTGATTTTTTATTTAGAGTAGATGAAATATTTTTATTAAAGCAATTCTGTGCTTATTTAGTTTGGATTCTTGTTATTAGTTCGATTATTTTTATCGGAAGAGAGGCAATGCTAAATCATTATAAAATCAAAAATTACATCGTTTTAGATTTCACTTTTAGCAAAAATATAAAATTTATTTTGATAATTTTAAATGTCTTTTGCTATGTTTATGCCTTTTTATTGCTTTTATATTTTATTTTGCTTTATTTTGGAGTAACTTATAGCATAAGTGATAGTGTAGTGCATTTAATCATATGGTTTAGCTTTTTTTCAATCTTTCTAACTTGGCTAAATAACGGATTTAGTGAGACTTTTAATAAAAAAATATTTTTTGTTTTACTTTTTATTTTGAATGTGATTGCAACTAATTCTATTATTATTAGAATAAATCAGTATGGAATTACGCCAAATAGATATTTTATTGCTCTATTTTGCGTATTTATTTATATTTGCATTGCACTAAATTTCTTTAAAAAAGATTTAAAAATTTTACTTATTATTTTAATTATTTGTGTATTTTGTGGAATCTTCTCACCATTTAATGCAGTGAGTGTTAGTATTAATTCTCAGTTAAAAGCCTTGCAAGTTGCACTAGATTCTAATGATAATGAAAGAGTGTATTCAATTCTACACTTTTTAGATAAATATAATGTCAAATATGATGAAAAATATAAAACCTATTTAAAAGAATCTCATAAAAAATCTGTGAGTTATAGCCACAAAACTTACCACAATGATAGAAAAATAATAGATATTTCAAAATTTAACAATCTAATTTATATGGATAATTCTGATAGCTCAAACATCAAGTATAATTTAAAACATAAATATGATAGAAAAAGTGATATTTTTAGAATTTTTAGCGATGAAAATGTATTTTTAGAGATTAATGATTTTAGCAAAATTGTATATAAATTTATTCAAAATAATGACAAAAATAAAGATGATTTTATTGAGCTTGATTTTAAGGGCAAAAAATTTAAAATGATTTTTATCTATCTTTATGTATCTTATGCATATTACGATGCAGAATCTAGCGATATAGAATTTAGCAAAAATTTTAAACAAGATAGCTCAAAACTAGAATCTAGCAGTAAGAAAGATTCAGAAATTGAGAGTTTATACTATCAATTTTATTTGTTATTTTAATATGAGTATTGAATCTTTTAAGCAAAGGCAGTTTTTCCCAAGGAGATTTGGGATAAATGAAAGTAGAATCCACCTTTATGGCGCACCAAAAAGTGGTAAAAGCAGTATTGCGCTCTATTATACAAAGCAGTTTAAAAATCCAATATATATTGACTTTAATGATTTTAGAAATTCTTTAGAATCTATTAAAAATACACTTTTAAAAGTCTCTATGGAAAAGAGAGTTGATATTTTGGTGCTTGATAATTTGCCAGAGGATTTCACAAGTCTTCCAAATATAAAAAATATAATAACAATTAGTGAGAAGCAAAGCTCTAAATTTACAAATAAAGAGATTTTACCACTTAGTTTTGAGGAGTTTATAAGCTTTGATAAAAGCTCACAAAATATTAATACGCTTTTAAATGAGTTTATAAAATATGGAAATCTCCCTCAAAGCATTTTTCTAAAAGAGAGCCAAAAGGAGCAAAATAAGCAAGATGCTTTGAGGCTAATTTTTGGTGATAAGATAAGCTTTGCTTTATATATTTTAAATCTGCAAGGTAAAGTAATTAGCATAAATCAAATATATTCTAATTTAAAAAAAATAACTAAAATTTCAAAAGATTTTATCTATTCCTTTATAGAATCTTTGCAGGAGCGAAACATAATCTATCTAGTGCCAAATATTTTAAGTCAAAAACTTCCAAAGAAATTACTTTTATTTGATTTTAGTTTGAGGCAGGTTATTAGCTATGAGAGAGATTTTTTAGCATTATTTGAAAATATGCTTTTTATGGAGCTAAAGCGATTTAAAAAACCAATTTTCTATGCCAAAAATATAAATCTAATTTGTAACAATAAGGGCTATATCCTAGCCCCCTTTAATACGAAAGATAGCATAAAAGCGATGTTGGAGAGAATTGATTTATTTGATTTAGAGATAATTATTTTGACCCTTGATTTGGAATCTAGCTTAAAGATTGGTAATAAATTAATTAAAATTAAGAGTTTCATAAATTTTGCGCTAGATGAATAGTGTTTAAAATATTTGTTTAGATTTGATAATTAAAAAATCTAATTGAATAAAAAGTATTTTAGTTATTAATTAAAATTTAAGCTATGAGATAAATCCTACCCAATAGCTTAAAAATTTCATTTATTTTTTATATTGCTTTTGTCCTATCTCATAGAAATTATTGCCTTTAGAATCTATTGCTACAATTGCAGGAAAATCTACTACTTCAAGTCTTGCTATCGCCTCTGCTCCAAGCTCTCCATACGCTAGAACCTCATATTTTTTTATACTTCTTTGTATGAGTGCTCCTGCACCACCTATTGCTACCATATAAATGGCTTTGTGTGCTATTATAGAATCTATTACTTCTTTACTTCTATAACCTTTTCCTATCATTCCGCTAATACCAAAATCAAGCATCATAGGAGTATATTTATCCATCCGTCCGCTTGTAGTAGGACCTGAAGCACCTATTACTTCACCGGGTTTTGCAGGGCTTGGTCCCATATAATAAATTGTTTGATTGGTTAAATCAAGCGGAATCTGCCCTCCACTTTCTTTAACCTCCATAAGTCTTTTGTGTGCAGCGTCTCTTGCAGCGATTATTGTTCCGCTTATTAGGACATTATCCCCTGCTTTTAAATCTTTTATATCTTCTTTTTTAAATGGTGCTTGTATTCTTATTTCCATATTTTTCTCCTTATAACTCGATTTGTGCGTGTCTTGCAGCATGGCAGTTTATATTTATAGCTACTGGAAGTCCTGCTATATGCGTTGGAAACCACTCTATATTTACAGCAAATGCTGTCATATTTCCGCCTAGTCCTTGTGGTCCTACGCCTGAATTATTAGCTATTTCTAATAATTCATCTTCTAACTTTGCATATCTCTCATCGCTATTATGAGAGCCTACCTCTCTAATTGCTGCTTTTTTTGCTAGCAAAGCTGCTTGCTCTATTGTTCCGCCGATTCCAACCCCAACTACAAGTGGAGGGCAGGCATTTGGTCCTGCAAGATTGATAGCCTCACTGAATACTTTTTTAACCCCTTCAAGCCCATCTGCTGGCACTAACATTCTTAAAATACTTTTATTTTCACTTCCAAAGCCTTTGACCGCTAGAGTGATTTTTAATTTATCGCCTTTTACTATTCTTGTGTGAATAATTGCTGGTGTGTTATCATTTGTATTTTTTCGCTCAAAAAGTGGCTCAGCAACGACAGATTTTCTTAAGTAGCCATTTATATAGCCATTTTTTACCCCCTCATTTACCGCATCTTCTATATATCCATTTACAATTCTAGCATCCTGTCCTAGCTCTAAAAAGACTACTGCCATTCCTGTATCTTGACATATTGGAATCCCACTTTGCTCGGCTATTTCGCCATTTTGTATTAATTTATCTAGTATGATTTTCCCTAGCATTGAGCTTTCTTTAGCTTTTGCTTCATAGAAAGCTTTTTTTATATCTTTGGTTTGCACACAACAAGCCTCAATACATAATTTTTCTACACTATAGGCTATGTCTTCATATTTTATTTCTCTCATTAGTTTCTCCTTTTTTAAAATTCTTAATATTATCACTTTTTGTTTTAAAAGCAGTGTAAATCTGGCAAAATAATTGTTTGAGTAGATTTGATAAGTTTTAATCCATAGATTCTGTAATATAAATAAATCATATGCTATTAATTTACAATGAGGTGCCATATAAGATGTGAAAATTAACTAAAAGTTTTTTATTTTAATTACAAAATAGAATCCAGTATTTAATATATATTAAAACATTTTAAATATAATTATATTTTTATAAATGTATCTGATATAAAAAATATTTCATAGATTTTTAAAGAGATTCTAAAATAGCAAATTTAAATAGTAGATTTAGGCTAGATTTGTATAAAAATTTTAGTATGAGAGGATTTTGTGTGAATATTTTAAGCAAGGCAAAAAAATTAAATTTTAATACAAAACAATTCAATATAAACTACATTTTAGCTATTATTTTTGTGTATATTGGGACTTTAGCGATTTTTAGCATAGCTAGAATCCTTATGGTGCTAACTTTTATACAAAATGATTTGGTGTGAAAAAGTGATTATATAGTTTTATTTAAATATGGCTTTTTATACGATACTAGAGTTATTGCGATAGGATTAATACTATATTTAGTGCTTTATTTGGTGCTAAAGCCACTTTTATATATTTTAAATAAAGTTAATCTTTTAAAATTTTTTCTAAATTTCTATGCCTTTGTCTTGAGCTTTGTTGCGATTTTGTTTGTGGTGATTAATTTTTATTATTATGAAATGTATAAAACTAAAATTGATATTTTTATTTTCAATCTAAAAAATGATAATACAAGTGCAATTATGGATATTATATTTAGTGATTATCCAATCTTTAAGCTAACATCTTTAGTTTTTATCACTGCTTTTTTAATTTTGCTAATTAATAATTATATTTTGAAAAAGAAGATTCTGTTTAAATTAAGAAGTTTTGTAATACTAAATATTACTTTATTACTATTGCTTATAATAGGAGCGCGTGGCTCTCTGGGAACATTTCCGTTAAGAGAACAAGACCATAATATCTCTAATTTTGAAGTGATAAATAATCTAAATCCAAATCCAATAATAGCACTCATCTGGGCAGCTGGACATTATAAAAATAATTACAATTATGCAAGTGTAGATAAAAATGAATTTAGAAATTTAGAGAACAAACTTTTCCACTATATAGACAAACACAAGAAATTATAAACTACGATAAGCCTCATATTGTAGTAAATTTAATGGAATCTTTCGGGACAAATATGCTTTTATTAGACGATGAGAAAGAATTTGATTTATTAGGAAGCTTAAGAAAGCATTTTGATAGCGTAGGATTATTTGATAATTCAAAGCAAAATAGAAGTGATTTTTTATTTACTAGGTTTTTAAGCTCGACTTTAGGCACTGCTGGGTCATTTTTCGAGCTATATTTTTTAAGTCCTATGTCAAATATCGCCTTTAGTTTGGAAAAAAGCATTTTATTAGCAGATTCTCCTTTGCAAACTTTTAAGCAAAATGGATATGATGTGGTTTTCATCTCTTCAACCTATGGTTCGTGGCAGAATATAGGCGAATATTTTAAATACCAAGGAATAGAAAAATTTTATGATGTAAATTATTTAATCTCAAAATATCCTAATGCAAAAGAAAGTTTAAATGCCTATGGCGCAAGAGACGAATTCATTTATAAAGAAATTTTAAGCACTTTATCAAATACTACAAATCCAACACTAATCATCACGCTAACAACCTCAAATCACCCACCTTTTAGCATTCCAAAAGAATTTAGTATTATTCCTTCCCCCCCCCCATATCCTAGAATCCTTTAATATCACTAATTTGGAGACAACCTACCTTGACATTGCAGCATATCGATATGCAAATAACGCATTTGGCGACTTTTTAGACAAACTAAAAGATTCCAAACTCAAAGATAAGGTTATAGTTTTTGCCACAGGTGACCATAAATTTAGAGTATTGAAATCTCTAAATTTAAATTCTATTGTTGGTGATTATGGTGTCCCACTTTATATTTATTTACCACTTGCATATCAAAAGCAATTAGCAAAAAATAATATTAAAATTAATTTTAATATTGCGCGTGTTGGCTCTCATAAGGATATTTTTCCAACCCTATTTGAGCTGACTTTAAGTAACGTAAAATATATCTCACTAGGTGGTAGAAATATACTCTCCCCTAATTTAGATTCTAAATATGAGTTTGGAATACACTCTAATATATGGATAGATAAAAGTGGTGCATACCAAAACAATCTTTTATTTCAATGGGCTAAAAATGGTAATTTTAAAAATATTAAAGATTTAATTCAAACGCAAGAAGTTGGGGTGGAAATTGATGTGAATCTTAAAAGTGAGTTTAAAGATGACTATGATAAACTAAATAGAATGCAGCTAAATTATAGGCTAAAGGGCGAGACATAGGCTACTTACAAATAAAAGCAGATCTTTTATTGACTTTGAGTTTATTTTAAATTATAATTCATCTTTTATTTTTCATTCCGGATTAGCTCAGCGGTAGAGTAGGTGGCTGTTAACCACTTGGTCGTAGGTTCGAATCCTACATCCGGAGCCACTTAGAAATCTAATCAAACTTCTACAGCAATAATAACAAATAAAAATCATTTTTTAGTATAATCAATTTTTCAAAATCAATTTTTAAGGTTTAAGGTTATGAGAGAATTTATAGTAGCGATAGTTGGTGCTAGTGGTGCTGTCGGCGAGGAGTTAATAAGAATTTTAGAGGAGCAAAATTTCCCTATCAGAAAGCTAGTTCCTCTTGCAAGCAAAAGAAGTGTAAAAAAAGAAATAAGTTATAAAAATCAAAAAATTGCCATACAAGAGACAACTCACGATATTTTTAAACAAGAAGGCGTAGAGATTGCATTTTTTAGTGCTGGTGGAAGTGTGAGTAAAGAATTTGCTCCTAGTGCGGCACAAGCTGGGGCAGTAGTGATTGATAATACAAGTTATTTTAGAATGCAAGAAAATATCCCACTTGTCGTGCCAGAAGTAAATAGTGAGGATATAAAACTATGGAAAGATAGCGGAATAATTGCGAATCCAAACTGCTCTACAATCCAAATGGTGCAGGTTTTATCTCCACTTCATAAAAAATTTAATATCAAAAGAGTTGATGTAAGCACATATCAAGCTGTTAGCGGAGCAGGCAAAAAAGGGATGGAATCTTTGCTAAAGCAAACTAAACAAATTTTGCAAAATGAAAAGATAGAAGATTGCGGCGCATTTCCTTATGAAATAGCTTTTAATCTTATTCCGCATATTGATGTTTTTCTTTCAGATTCTTATACAAAAGAAGAAGTAAAAATGATAAAAGAAAGTTGCAAAATTATGCACTCAAACTTTGAGATTAGTGCAACTTGCGTTCGTGTGCCTGTGCTTAGAAGCCATAGCGAGGCAATTAGCATCAGATTTGAAAATGAGGTTAGCGCTAAAATGATAAGAGAAGTGTTAAGTAATGCAGAGAATGTAGAAGTTATTGATGATATACAAAATGTAAAATATCCTATGCCAATAATTGCCACAAATACTGATAAAACCTATGTAGGCAGGATTAGAAATGATTATTTTAGAAAAGACACTATTCATCTTTTCTGTGTAGCTGACCAGATTCGAGTGGGAGCAGCGACAAATGCTGTGCGTATCGCACAAAAATGGATAGAGATTTTAGAATCTTAAAATTGATATTATTTTATTTTGCACGAATTCTATAAGATAAATTTGTAAATAGGAGCTAGATTCTACCAAGTCCTATTTTAAGACTTTTAGAAATAATTCTTGTTGTTTGCAATATAGAATCTAGCAAATTTGTTTAATTAGCTTATAATAGAGTCCTACTTTGCAAAAAGCTAGTGAAGTTTTATAAGTCTTTTTAAAAAGAATATTGGAAACTAGATTCTAGATTAAAAGTTTTTCTATAATTTTAGATTTTTATAAGCTTTAGATTGTGGATTTTATTATTTTTCATTTTTTCATTCACTTTTATTAAAATCTCACATAATCTAGCTTTTTAAAATTTTTTATATTTTTTTATTTCTATATTATTATTCTTGCTTCCCCAATTTTATTCTATTTAAATTATTTTAAAAAACAAATCGAAGAAATTTAAGCATTTGTATAAACTAAAACTATATAGCAAAATAAAAATATTTAAAGCGCTTTTAAAAATGCAATTTCTTAATCTTATAAAAAAATTCAAAAATGGTGAAATCTAAAATAATAAAAACACAAATAATAGAATCCAAAAATAAGGCAAAAGAGGAGAGTAAGAGAATTTATAGCTTTTTAAAACTAGCTAATTTATAGAATCTAAAATATAAAATTATGATACACAGGTAGTTTTTTGCATACAATCTATAACAAATTAATACTTTTTATACTATTTTGCAATAATAATCTATTAAATAATTTAGATTCCACAAATATATAACTAGCATAAATCTTGATAACCCACCTTAAAATAGCCTTTTCCATAGCTTAAATATTAGATTCTTTATAAAGTAATTTACAAAAATTTTGCTCCCAAAAATCACTATTTTAAAAATTATTTTCCTTTTAGCTCCATTCTAATTACTTCCTTACTGCCTACAACACTATAATAAATTTTACTCTTATCTTTATAAATTAGTTTAACATTTTGCTGCTCGCCATTTAGGATAATTCTTGTGTTTTTTAAAAATATTCTATCGCCCACATTTTTTCCCACACTTGGAATAAAAGTCGATGAAAGTACGAATAATAATATCAAATACATATATCTTAAAATATTTGTATTTACATTAAAAGCTATCCCACTGAATATCGCAAGTATGATATAAAAGATTAGATTTAGATTCTGCATAAAAAAGCCATTAAAATACTCTTTTATCCCATAAAATGAAAAATAATTTACAAAGATTCCGCCATAAAATAAGGTTAGTGGAAATATCGCAAATATAATTCCAAAAAATATAATTGAAAAAACTCTACTCATTTATCTAATCTTTTGTATATTATTTTTTTTAATTTTAAAGATATTTGAAGGCTTATTTTCATAGATTTCTCGTCTATCAAGAATAATTATATCTGCTACATTAAATGCAAAATCTTTATCAAAGCCAAAACCGCTAATATTTGCAGAGGATGAATACATCAAACCAAGTTGCTCTAAAAATTCCTTATGTTTGGAATCTCTAACTACTCTAAAAGCTTCTCCATTTGGGAAAATAAAGCTAGTTTTTCTAGCCCTTCTAATCTGCTTATTTATAATTTGTGGAATTCTACATAACTTTTTTATCTCAAAAATACTAGCTGAAGTCTGTAAAATTGCTTTATTTTTGCTTCTTTGTTTTGCTTTTAGTATTAGATTCTTATCTTTGCTTAAGAAACCAGCTGTTGTATCACTTTGGGCTAGAAATAGACTATCTTTCATTGTTATTTTCTTTTAAGTAGTCTTGCAAAGCTTTTGCTTTATAAGGAGAATTTTTCTTTATTTCTTTTATCGCCTTTAGCGCTCCTTTTGTCCCAGAAATTGTTGTAAAATATGGTAGATTCTGACGCACAACTTGTTCTCTAATCTTTTTTGCGTCATCTTTACTAGATTTATTATCACTAGTATTTATCACCATATTTATTTCTTTATTTGTGATTAAATCATAAATATTTGGACGCCCCTCACTTATCTTTAACACTTTGGAAGCTTCTATATTATTTTGTTTTAAAAATTCAAAAGTTCCACCTGTCGCAAGTATATTAAATCCTAGTTCTAAAAAGCTCTTTGCTAGGCTAGGGAGATATTTCTTATCATTATCCATTAATGAAAGTAGAACATTCCCGCTTGTTGGCAAATAAAAATTTGATGCAATCTGACCTTTTGCAAAACTAATTCCAAATGAGTTGCTTATTCCCATAACTTCACCTGTGCTTTTCATCTCTGGTCCTAAAAGCACATCTGCTCCACTTAATTTATTAAAAGGAAAAACAGATTCTTTTACAGAAATATGCCCTCTTATATGTGGTTTAAAAACCAATCCATCAAAAGTTACGATATTTCCATTATCATAGAAATCTAGTGCTTCTTTTAGACTTTTGCCACACATTATTCTTGTTGCTACTTTTGCAAGTGGGATTCCACTTGCTTTGCTTACAAATGGCGTAGTTCTTGAGGCTCTAGGATTTACCTCAATTATATACACTTGATTTTTATGTATCGCATATTGCACATTCATTAGCCCAACCACACCAAGGTTTAGTGCAATAGTCTTGGTGATAAATTCTATTTCTTTTAGATTCTTTTCACTTATATCCATAGGTGGAAGCACACAAGTAGAATCCCCAGAGTGAATCCCTGCTTCCTCAATATGCTGCATAATTCCAGCGATATAAACATCTTTGCTATCACTTAAAGCATCTACATCTAATTCTATCGCTCCATCTAAAAATTTATCGATTAAAATAGGATTCTTCTCACTAATACTAATTGCCTCCCCCATATAAAGACGCAATTCATCTTCATTATAAACTATTTTCATAGCCCTACCACCAAGCACATAAGAAGGACGCACAAGCACAGGAAAGCCAATCTTAAAAGCCACTTTATATGCATCATCTTTAGTAAATGCAATTCCATTTTGTGGCTGAAGAAGGTTATTATCTTCTATGAATTTTGAAAACTTTTCCCTATCTTCTGCTGTATCTATCACCTTTGCACTACTTCCTATGATATTTACATTAAGCATTGAGAAATGTTTTGAAAGTTTAAGCGGTGTTTGCCCACCAAAATGGACGATTATTCCATCTGGCTTTTCTTTTTCTATCACATTTCTAACATATTCTAGTGTAATAGGCTCAAAATATAGCTTATCACTTGTATCATAATCCGTGCTAACGGTCTCTGGATTACAATTATACATTATACTCTCAATCCCCAAATCACTCAAAGCAAAACTAGCATGAACGCAAGCATAATCAAACTCAATCCCTTGCCCAATACGATTTGGTCCACTACCAATGATTAAAATCTTCTTTTTAGAATCTTTTTGTTTGTTATCTTTAATGTGCTTTTGATTAATGTTATTAAAAGGAAAACTAGAGTAAAGATAAGGTGTTAAACTAGGAAATTCTCCAGCACAAGTATCCACTTCATTAAAAATGGAAACTATATTTAGCTTTTTTCTTGCTTGAAATATATCATTTTGACTTAATTCTAAATTATCATTTTTATTTATCAAAAATGCTAGCATTTCATCGCTAAAACCCTCAATTTTTAAAGCTCTCATTTTTTTTTCATCTGCTAAAATATCACTTGTAGCAAGCCTCTCCATTTCCACTAGAGAGGCAATTTTATGTAAAAACCATCTATCGATAAAACATAATTCATAAATCTCTTCAATCTCCATTCCAAGTCTGAATCCATCTGCAATATAGAGGATTCTATTTGCATTTGGGCGACGAATCTCCTTTTTAATCAAATTAATATCATTTGAAATAGAATTTAGCCCAAAAAGTCCATTTTCCAAACTACAAAGTGCTTTTTGAAAACTTGCATTAAAACTAGAACCAATCGCCATAACCTCACCAATTGACTTCATACTCGTAGTAAGCGTAGAATTTGCTTTTGGGAACTTTTCAAATGCAAATCTTGGAATCTTGGTAACTATATAATCAATGCTAGGCTCAAAACTAGCTGGTGTGCCTGTTATATCGTTTCTAATCTCATCTAAACTAAATCCAACAGCAAGCATTGTAGCAACTTTAGCTATAGGATAGCCCGTGGCTTTAGAAGCAAGGGCACTAGAGCGCGAAACCCTAGGATTCATTTCAATAACAGTCATTCGTCCATTTCTAGGATTG
>CAMWQM010000023.1 GCA_947176375.1 uncultured Helicobacteraceae bacterium | reverse complement strand
TAATAAGATTATTTAGTAATCAAATTAAAGTAAATAAATTTTAAACTTTTTTTTTAATTTTCACTTAAAAAATAAGTAAAATCTTAATATATTCTTGATAATTTGTTAAATAATAATTAGGAATTATATATTGCAATAATTTGGGTATTTTATAAGTGCATTGAGGTTTTAAAAATATAAAATTATATTATTTTAAAAGTATTTGTTTAATATTTTAACAATTTAATATAATATTATTGTCTTTTTTGTAAAAAGCCTAAAATATTTTTATTTAAAAATTTAAAAATAATTTTTGCTTATTTAATTACACTATGAAATATGCCTCTTAGAGGTAAATCTAAATAATTTATAACCAATTTATTTATAAATTTAAAATACCATAAGTATAAAGATATCTTTTTTAGCCTTATTTTATTTAGATTCTAGTTTTAATGTGGAATTTAAGCTAATTATTTAGAAAAATAAATTATTACTTGCACTTCTATGCTAGATTTTAAACTAAAATTATTGCTTAAAGCCTCATTTAGACTGCCACTTGAGAGATTTTCTAATGATAGGTTTTTTAGTGGATATTTTAAATTTTTAGAATCTAGCTTTGCAGTTTTATCAAAGCAAAAGATTGAGATTTGCCCTCCCTTTTGGCTATCAATAATAAGCTTATTTTTACAAAGATTATAAACTCTAAATTCACCATAATCACTTTTTATAACCACATTTTTACAAAACTTTGAATAATATAAAAGCAAAGATATATTTGCTAATGTATGGTCTTCTCTCTTGCCTGTCGCACCTAAAATCACAAAATCATCAAATCCCCTCTTTTTGCAGTAGAAAAATGCTTTTGATAAATCATTGCTATTTTGCTCTTTTATATGCACTAATTTATCTTTATACTTTTGTTTCATTTTGCTATCTATGCTATCTAAATCACCAATTATTACATTTGGAATAATTCCTAAACTATCAATGTGCTTTATCGCTCCATCGCAAACTGCTAGGAAGCTTGCATTTTTTAGCTCATTTTTTAGCTTTTTTGTTTTTGGAAATCTGCCATTAGCTAAAATCAATGCTTTCATTTCGCTTCCTTATTCCAAAGCATTAAATATCTAATTCCTAGTATTAGAAATATTATGTAAGTTATGAGTTGAGCGAGATTAGCAGCACTTTCTTGCACTTTTGCTCCCCAAAAGATAATCGAAGCAATATTTGCAAAAGTAACTAATAGATAATTTTCCACATATCGCTTTACTTGCAAATAAAATGCCATTATTTGTGCTACCACACTAAAAGCATTAAGATAGGCAAAATCCGCATTAATATTTTGTAAAAAGATTCCATAAATAATGCTAGAAATTATCAAAATAAAACCATAGAAAAGCATTTGTTTGCGTGGCAAATGCAGGATTATGATTTTGTTATTGCATTGATTTTTTTTCCATAAAAATAATCCAGCAAAATTAAATGGAAGGTAAAATAAATTTAGCATTACCTCGCCATACAGATTCTCTTTATATGCAATAAATGCGTAAATACAAGAATATAAGATTCCAAATATAAAGCAAATATTTTTACCTCTTCCAGCAAAAAATATATATAAGATTCCACAAAGCCCAGCAAATAAATTTAGAATTCCACCACCTGCAATGTATGCTAAATAAAGCACGATTATGCAAGTTAAACTCAAGGTGAGGTAGAATCTAATTCCTAAATTTAAATTGCTAAAAATTGTAATTTTATTTGTCATATAAGACCTTAAATATTTGTTTAGAGTGGAATCTTAATAAAATTTTCTAATTTAGCATTATATGTTAGAATATTTAAAAATCAAGTTTTTAGGATATAATTTACTTTTTATTCTAAATAATTTTGTGAGGGAATATGAAAGGTATCATTCTAGCAGGTGGAAGTGGCACAAGGCTTTATCCTAGCACTTTAAGTCTTTGCAAACAACTTTTACCTATTTATGATAAGCCTATGATTTACTATCCGCTTTCTGTCTTAATGTTAGCTCATATACGCGAGATTTTAATCATTTCTACACCAAGAGATATTTCTAGATTTAAAGAGCTTTTTAAAAATGGAGAATGGCTAGGAATTAGAATAGAGTATTGCGTCCAAGAAAAGCCTGATGGGTTAGCACAAGGGCTAATTTTGGCTGATAAATTTGTTGGCAATGATACTATTGCTCTGATTTTGGGTGATAATATTTTTTATGGACAGGGATTTACACATATACTTTTAACTAGCAAAGATGAAATTCAAAATGATAAAAATATATATTTGCATAATGGAGAAGTAGATTGCGGTGCAATACTCTTTTCTTATCGTGTAAATAATCCTCATAGCTTTGGTGTTTTAGAAATAGGTAATGATGGCAAAGTTTTAGGTTTAGAGGAAAAACCAACCAATCCAAAAAGTAATTATGCGGCAACTGGACTTTATTTTTATGATAATAATGCCATTGATATTGCTAAAAATCTAAAGCCAAGTCCAAGAGGCGAGCTTGAAATCACTGATGTGAATATTGCTTATTTAAAGCAAAATAGGCTAAAAGCTAAAAATCTAGGGCGAGGCTTTGCATGGCTTGATACTGGCACTTATGATAGCTTGTTAGAGGCGGGGACTTTCGTGCAGACTTTGGAATTAAGGCAAGGCTATAAAGTCGCTTGTATTGAGGAAATTGCTTTTAATAATGGATGGATTGATGAATCTTGCCTTATGCAGAGGGCAAATCTATTAGAAAATAGTGGCTATGGAAAATATATCAAATCTCTTTTGGAAAAATAAAATGAAAAATATTTTAATTACAGGCGGAGCTGGATTTATCGGTAGCAATTTTATTATCTACTTTTTAGAAAAATATCCACAATATAAGATTATTAATCTAGATTCGCTTACTTATGCTGGAAATCTAGCTAATCTAAAAGAAATAGAGAAGAGTGGGAATTATCACTTTATCCAAGGCGATATTTGTGATAGGGCTTTGGTGGAGGAGATTTTTAGGGAGTTTGAGATAGAATCTGTCATTCATTTTGCTGCGGAATCTCATGTGGATAATTCTATTGCTAATCCTAGCGTATTTGTTAAAACTAATGTAAATGGCACTTTTAATCTCTTGCATAATGCTTATTTATCGTGGTTTCATTCTCCACATACGCCTAAAAAAGATAAGGAGTCTTGTATTTTTCATCATATTAGCACTGATGAGGTTTTTGGCACTTTAGGTAAAAGTGGGAGTTTTAGTGAATCTAGCCCCTATGCGCCAAATTCCCCTTACTCCGCTTCAAAAGCTTCTAGTGATATGCTTGTGAGGAGCTATTTTCACACTTATGGAATGAAAACTTTTATTACAAATTGCTCAAATAATTATGGTCCAAAACAGCACGATGAGAAGCTTATCCCTACTATAATCCGTAATGCTTTACTCAATAAACAGATTCCAATCTATGGTGATGGACTGAATGTTAGAGATTGGTTATTTGTGTTAGACCATATAAGAGGGATTGATAAAGTATTCCACTCAAAATATTTTGGTGAGAGCTTTAATATTGGTGGGAATTGTGAGAAAACTAATATTGATTTAGACAAAGAGATTTGTCTAATTTTAGATAAGAAGATCCCAAGAAATGATGGTAAGAGCTACACCTCTTTAATTGCCTTTGTGAAAGATAGGGCAGGGCATGATAAAAGATATGCAATAGATTCTAGCAAGATTAGCACAAAGCTTAATTTTAGTATTTCAAATAGCACAGAGGAGAATCTAGCTAGCACAATTGATTTTTATATCAATAAATACACTAAAATAGGGGGGGGGTGGAGTCATAGAGAGAATCTAGCATACCTACTTTACTATCTACTTTTAATTAAACTTTATAATTTTTATTACTTACGCTTTAAATTTTTCATATTTTTATTTAATTTATTTATCACATTTATCCCATTTGCAAGGCAAAAATAATGAAAATCAATAACTTTAATTCTGATGAAAAGATTTTAAAATACACCAATAAAATTGATTATTTTCTAAATTCTCACAAAACTTTGATAGTAACAGAGCTTGATTTAACAAATAAGTGCAATCATCGTTGTCCAGGTTGCTGTGGAAATAATGAAAATAATGCAGAATTATCAAAAGAACAAGTAGAATTCGTGGTAGCAAACCTAAAAGATATGGATAATAAAGGTGTGATTTTATCTGGTGGTGGTGAGCCTACGATAAGTCCGCATTTTGAATATGCAATAAAATTACTAAAAAATGCTGGGATAAATATAGGGCTAAATTCGCATGGAATGAATTTAGACGATAGAAAATGCGAAATTATCGCATCAAATTTGGAGTATTTCAGAATCTCGCTTGATGCAGGAAGTCCAGAAATGTATTTTAAGATTCACGGAATGAAAGAGCATCATTTTAATAAAACTTTAGAAAATATAGAGCAATTTGCTAAAACCAAACAAAAGCTAAATAGTAAAACCAGCTTCGGTGTAGGTTTTCTTACAAGCAAAATTACAGAATGCGATATGGAATCTTTTGTGAGATTAGTTAAAGAGAGAGGAGCTGATTTTGCACAATTTCGCCCTTTTACAGGGGATAGCTTTAATATAACTCCAAAGCTAAATGAACTTAAAGCAAAATATGAAGATTCTAGTTTTAAAATTGTGGCGAGTTATCAAAAATATAAAGAGATGGGGAATCTTGCGTATAGAGGCTATGATAAATGCCACGGAATGTTTTTTAGCACAGTTATTACTGCAGATTTTAAAGTGTGGGCTTGTTTGCATTTTAGACAAAGTGAGAGGTATTTTCTAGGGGATTTGAGAGAGCAGAGTTTGGAATCTATTTGGAGGGGCTCTAGGATAAGGGAGGTCTATAATGATATTAATTGTGCTAATTGCCCTATTTTATGCCGAAATGATAGCTTTAATAGAACACTAGATAAATTACAGCTAGATATTATAAATAGTGAGTTTCTGTGATAGAAAAATGAGCCTAAAAAATAGAATTAAAAATAAATTTCCAGTAACTTATAAAAATATAAAATGCGTCTTGCGTTTTCCCAAAAAGATTAAAAAATATATTAAAAGTGAATTATATTACATTATTCACTTTAAGGAAATAATTTATGCTGATATAGTTTTAAGCATAGGTAATAATTGCCAAGCAGCATATTATATGGAAGAGTATGATTTAAGAAAATTTGCCTCACCTATTGATTGGATGGCAGGTTATAGTTTAGAAACATTATTTAATTTATTTAAAAATGATTTTAGAGATTTTTTTAGTAGTTATTATGAAGATTATTCTAGGTCTAAAGAAAATGGTAATGCTAGATTCGTAATAAATAAACATAATGGAATGATTGCTATGCATCATTTTCATAAAAATAGTCAAATAGAACAACAATTTAGTAACTTTCTATCAAAAACATTTAAAAGATGGCAGAGGATTAAGAATTATCTTTCTTTAGCTAATAATATTGTATTTATATCTCATAGAAATGATAGATTAGAGGATTTAGAGAAGTTTTTATTTAATTTTTCAACTTTATATGATGTAAATTTAACTATATTGAATTTTAGAGATGATAAAAATAATGAATATAAAAAAATATATAATATTAATAAAAAATTAAAAATTGTAGAATTTTGCTTTGATGATAAGTTTCCACCAAATGATCGACTTCTTATTAAGAATCCTGGTATTGTATGGATAGGAAATTATAAAAAATGGGGGGGGGGAATGAGGCTAATTAAGCTTTCAAATAAAATTGATTTTAATAATAAATTAGAAAAAGAAGATGTATGGATATGACCAGTAGCAATAATTCTATTTTATGTTAAAATTATGAGCTTAATATTTCAAATTATTCAGTTTAAGAGTATAAATGTATATAAATGTAAATAAACCATATCTACCAAATAAAAATAAATATTATAAATATTTAGATAAGATTTGGGATAGTAATTATTTAACAAATTTTGGTCCTTTAAGCCAAGAGCTAGAGCATAGGCTATGTAAATATCTTAATATTAATAATTTATTATTTGTAAGTAATGGCACTCTAGCTTTGCAAATTGCTTATAAAATATTAGGATTGAGAGCTGGTGATAGTGTTATAACTACGCCTTTTTCATTTGTAGCAACTACTAGCACTCTTATCTGGGAAAAGCTTAATCCAATTTTTTGTGATATAAATAGCGAAACTTTTTGCATAGATACAAACAAAATAAAGAATCTCATTACACCTCAAGTAAGGGCAATTCTACCTGTGCATGTATTTGGCAATGCTTGTGATGTGGAAAAGTTAGAGCAAATAGCAAAAGAAAATAACCTTAAGCTTATTTATGATGCAGCACATGCCTTTGGAGTAAAATACAAAAATAAAAGCATATTTGAATATGGTGATATTTCTACTATCAGTTTTCATGCTACAAAATTATTTCATACTATTGAAGGTGGAGGTATAATCTTTAGGGATAAAAATATGTATGATGAGGCAAAGGCTATTATTAATTTTGGGTTAAAAAATGGAGATGTAGAATCTTTAGGAATTAATGCAAAAAATAGTGAGTTTAATGCAGCTATGGGATTATGTGTTCTTGATGATATGGAATTTATTATGCAAGATAGAGAGGAAGTTTGGGAATATTATTATAAACATTTAAAAAATTATTTTTCATTTCAAAAGCTAACTTCTAACAATAATTTTCACTATTTTCCTGTTTTATTCGATAATGAAGAAAATATGATGAAAAAAGTTGCTATTCTTAATCAAAATAATATTTTTCCAAGGCGATATTTTTATCCTAGCCTTGATACGCTTGATTATTGCAAAGCAAAAAAATATTGTCCTATATCATTTAATATAGCAAGTAGAATCTTATGCTTGCCTATTTATGTAGGACTTAGTAGAAAAGAACAAAATGAAGTAATAAAGATTTTATTAGATTAAAGGAAAGATATGTTTTATAAAACACAAGAAGAGATTATGAAAAACTGGGATAAGTCTATTGCTAAGCCTTTGTGTAGCGTGATTTGTTATTCTTATAATCATAAAGATTTTATAGAACAAGCTTTAGATAGCTTTTTAGAGCAGCAAACAAATTTTCCTTTTGAAGTTATTATTCACGATGATTGCTCAACCGATGGCACCGATAAAATTATAAAAGAATATGAAAAAAAATATCCAAAGATTATCAAAGCAATGTATGAGAGTGAAAATCAATATTCAAAAGGCAAAAATGGTAACTATTTTGTAGGAACTATGCATAAAATGGCTGGAAAGTATATTGCCTTTTGTGAAAGTGATGATTATTGGAATGATGTAAATAAATTACAAATTCAAGTAGATTTTTTGGAAAATGATAAAGAGGAGAAATTTGTAGCATGTTATCATCATTGTGATATGATTGATAGTAATGGAAATAAAATAGATTTTAATTTTTGTACAAAAGATGGCACAGGAGATGATATGCAAAAGTTAAGAATCTGGCTCCCTTATCGTTGTGTTTGCTATCGTAATGTAATAGATTTTTTTGAACCAAATTTAAAATATTATTTACCAAAAATTTTAAATGGTGATACTTTTCTTTGGACTTTGCTTGGTAAATATGGATGTGTAAAATTTTTACCACAAATAAAACCAGCAGTATATAGATTGCATCAAGGTGGAATATGGGCAGGATTGGATAAGGAAGAACAATTAATGACACACATTAAATCATTTATGAATTTTTCTTTTTATTATAGTAAAATAGGTGATTATGATTTGGCGGGTTATTTTTTAATGAAATCTATTAATCATTGTATGGAGGTTGATAGTGTTAAAGTTAATTTAAAAGATTTAAAACCTATTATTAAACAAATGCTCATAAATGGCTATTTAGGTAATGGTAGTTTAAAACTTGCTTTTTATATAGCTTTTCCTAGATTCCATTTGTTTATACGCTCTATTGAAAATTGGGTTAAACAGAAAAAGAACAAATCTAATACTTAAATATTTATAAAAAAAGATATTTTAAATTTATTCTTTCAATTTAGAAGGAATTAGAATAAAAAGAAAGTTACCATTTAAATGTATTTAGCTAAAATTTATTCCACCATATATTGCTTTTATCAAGTATCTTAATCCAAAAGAACACATATTTATTATATATTCTAATAATAGAAATTTAAAATAATATCTGCTTTCTATAAGAAAAAATATTATATTAATAAATCAGTGTTTTAAAATAAAAATTTTAAGTGCTAGGTTTGGTTTAAAAAAGATAATATTTGTTGTCAAATAATATGTTAAAACAATTTATAGAATTTATTCTTTCAGCAAAAATACTTTTTCCATAAATTTGGTTTTGTAGATTATTTTGTGGATTAGTTTTTAGTTTAATTTGATTGTAATTTTTTGATATCAGATTTCTTCTTAGAAGAATCTAATATCTAATTCGTCTTAATTTTTATTAAATTTCCTAAATTCTGCACTTTATACTCCATCTCTTCTTGTGAGCTAAACTCTAAAAATATTATTCCTGCTTTATAAAAGCTATTTATAACTTCACCTTTTTTATACCATAAAAATAAATCTAATATATTATTTTTAATATTTTTATTAAAAATAATATCCTGCAATACTCCTCCCTGCCTACTTATTATACATTGCCTAGCTATAAATTTCTTTCTTTTAAATTCTAATTTTGGAAGTGGTATATTAGCAATGGAGCAAATATAAAGAAGTGGATAATCAATCCCTGTGCTAAGTGATACAAACTTAGAATATAGATCTCCTCCTGCCCTACGACAAGCCTCAATAATTACTAATTTTTTACTTCCATCTTGCATTGTCTTTAATATAGTTTGTGTGTGGAAGATTCCATCCTCTAGTTTTAAAATATCTGCTATTTTTTCAATCTCTTCTATTAAATCATTAGCCATTTTTTGCGTAATAATGTTACTTGTAGTAGTCCCTGATACAGCAAAAGGTTTATAATCATATTGCTCATTATCATAAAAATAAAATACAACCTTTTTATTTATTAAAATAGTGCTAAATCCGTGCTTACTGCCTTCTATAAACTCTTCTACAACGATTTTTTTACTTCTTGAATGCTCTAGTGCAAATTCTATATTATCTTTTAATGAAGTATCATTGCCGAAATTTTTACTCACACCCTTACCAGCAGCAGAATCTATTGGCTTAATTATTATTTTTTTTCTCGCAAAATTCTTTTTTATAGAATCTATTGCCTCTAGAGGATTATTAAAAGATAGGGCTTTAGGAGAAATTATATTATTTTTAGCACAAAATTCTCTCCATAAATTTTTATGATGTATAATCTTTGAAGTTTCAAAATTATCAAAATTACCAATCTTTAAATAATCATTAATATAAGAGCAAGTAAGAAGTGAATAGTCATCACAAGATGGGATTAGCACATTTACTTTTAGAGTTTCTAATAATTTAAGCATAGCTTCTTTATTAGAATAATCTTCTAATATTACTTCATTAGCATATTTATGTCCTAAATCATTTGCATCATTACCACTTGTAATAACATAATATCCTAATTGTTTAGCTGCTAAAATAGCAGGAATATCTGCAAACTTAGCTCCAGCAAGAAAAAGCTTTTTCATAGTTGTTACCTTTAATTAAATTTTCATTTATTTTTTGTAATAAAAAATGCGACACTCTCAATTAGCCCTTGAGAATAATCTCTAAAATAAAGTTGATAGTTTTTATTTAGGCTTAAAATATATTTTGGAATTTTGTAAAAATCAAAAGGGCTGTGATATACACTAATTGCAAGATTTGGATTATAGAGTGATATAATTTTTTGCATTCCTTTTAGGGCATTCATTTCATAACCTTCTATATCCATTTTTATTAACATATTCCCATTTATGTTACTCCCCCCCCCATTATTTAAAATAATAGAATCTAATGTCTTAATATCAATTTTTTGGGCTAAAGTGCTATTTTGTAAGTTTTGAGATAAAACTTTATTTGCAGAGGATTGATTATTTGTAATAAATAATTCTTGCTCTTTTTCTCCCAAGCCACATTGATAAATTTGTATATTGTTGTAATTTTTTAGATTCTCTTTAGTTTTTAGAAAATTTTTATTTTCTGGCTCAAAGCAAAATATACTTTTATAATGTTGATTATGTTTTATAAACTCTAGTGAGCTTTCACCCTCAAATGCACCAATATCAATAAAATAATCCATATTTTCTAAACCTATAAAATCTTCAAAATACTGCTCTTTTGGAGTGTATTTAGTGCCTTGTAGCATTTTTATATCACAATGTAGCCTAAAATTTAGGCATTGTTTAAATTGATATTTGCTTTTTTTATCACTTAAATATTGATAGATTTCTTTATAAGATTCTAAATTTTGCTCTAAATCATCTCTAGCATCTTTGATTGTATAAGGAAATCCATTTGGAGCAATATTTACAAATTCTATATCCTTGATATTTAATCCACTATATTTATAGAATGCAAAATAAGAAAGAGAATTAAATCCTAGAGAATCTAATCTTTCTTTTACATTAATTGCCTGTGCTAGGACTACACAAGAGACAATTAAAGCATCTTTTTGAATATCCTTTAGTTTAAAAATAGGCTTATTAAAAAAGCTAGAATCTTTACTAAAATCATTAATAAATCCCTCTATTTCATTATTTAATGCTTTTGCAATGCTTATTGCATAATCATTTGTGCCAAATAAATATCGCTTTACTTTTTTATCCAAAAATTTTTTGCAAAAAATTTGTGCTTGTTTATTTTCTTTTGATTTTTTTAATTTCATTTTATCTTCCATTTTAATGTTATTGAAAATCTTGCTTTAAGGGGATGAAAAACATCACACTTTCAGTCAAGCCAGATGAATAGTGCCTAAAATATAAATCATAATTTTTGTATATGGATAGAATTTTCTTTGGTATTGTTATAAAATCATTGTATCTGTGATAAATGCTTATTGCAATGATTGGTTTATATTCTCTTATAAAGTTTTTAGCACCCTCTAGTGCGTATATTTCAGAACTTTCTATGTCAAATTTTAGCATTATACCCCCCCCCATATAGCTATTTACTTGGATAGCACCTTCTTTAATTAGATTATCAATAGAATTTACTTGTATGGATTTTGCATTATTAGAATCTAGGCTAACTAAATGCGATGAGGTAGTTTGAGATTTTACTGCTAGGTTTTCTTTTTTATCGCTAATACCTATGTTAAAGCCTTTTATATTCTTTTTATTTAGGGCATTTTGTGCTATTTGGAAGTTCTTTTTTTCTGGCTCAAAGAAATATATTTGTTTATAATCTTTTACTCTTTTTATAAATTCTAAACTTGTCTCACCTTGATAAGCCCCTATATCAAAGAAAATTTTAATATCTTCTAATTTGTAAAAATCCTCAAAATACTGCTCTTTTGGTCTAAACTCAAAGCTGCTCATAAAAGAATAATTACCATTTAGCCGAAAGTTTAGAATATTTTCAAATTCACTTTTAGATTCCACATCTTTTAATTGATTATAAATATTTTCATACTCTTTTTTATTAGCCACAAAATGCTCTCTAAAATCTTTCCAAGTGCTTATGGGAATATTATTTTTACTTGCAAAAAATGAATCAAAAAACTCAAATTCAATCAAATCAAGCCCAAAATCCTCTCTAGCTATACTAAAAAATGAAAAGCCATCCATAAACTCCATTTGCTTATTATGTTTTTGAATATTGCTAAGCTTTTTTAGCGCACTTTTAGTCTGGCTTGTTACTACTACTACTACTTTACCTTGACTTAAAGATTGTGTGTTAATGATAGGGATTTTAATGCTGTAGTTTGGAGGAGTGTAGAATCTATCTTTAGTAAAATCATCTATTATAGCCTCAATTTTTAGGTTACGCTTTGAGAGCTCATTAACTAAGCTTTTTGAGTATTGATTATGCCCAAAAATATATCTTTTTGTCGTTGGTAGTAAAAAATCACTAACAAATTGTTTGTCTATTTCGCTAAATTTTGTATTATATATAGTCATATTTCTCCTTCATTTATAAAATCTAGTATTTCTAATCGCTTTAGACTATCATCTTTTATCGTCGGCTCAATATATCCATCATTACAACTATTGCAAGGAGGTAGTTTTAGTGAGGTAGCAAATAAATCTTTTCGCCACTTCGCCCAAATTTTGGAGCTAAAAATATCAAATATATTTTCATTATTAACATCTCCAAATATATATTGTTCATTTTTAGGATCATCTGGAAATATATTGCAGCAAGGAAAAACTCTGCCTTTATAATCAATACTAAATTCACGAAATATTTTTACGCAAGGAAAAGTGCGATGTTTTATGCTTAAATTACTCACCACCCCCCCCCCTATCATTGCCATATAAATCCCAATTAGTTGTATTAACAATCATATTTAATGTGCCAAATTGAATATTAGAAGTGATATTTTTATTTGATGTTATAATATATTGCGGTTTGTCTAGCTTTAGTTTTTGATAAAATTTATCTATTTTTTCTTTTGAATTTGTATCATTATAAGTATTAATTTTTGTTGTATGCAGTGTAATGTTTATGGAATCTAGCCCACAAGATTCTAGCTTTTTTAATGTAGCAATATCTAAAAAATCACCATTAGAATTAAATCTTAAAAATACATTTTTTAGCCTTGTTTTTATTATCTTAATTCGCTCAAATATTTTTGTATCGCTTAATGGTTCATTATATAGGTTTAAAGAGATAGTGGAGCTATATTGTATAGATTCTAATTCATTAATGATTTTTAAAAATAATTTATCATCTATATTTATATTATTTTTTCGCTCAAATATATTTAGTGGGCAATAATGGCAATGCCTGTTGCAGTAGGCATTTGTTTCTAAATTTATAATGCAAACAAATCTCTTAAATATCTCTTTGCTTTGTTTATTATCTGTAGTGCCATTAAAAAGTAGCTTAGTTATGTCTTTATTGCTACTAAAATTATTTATAAATTTTTCAAAATAGAATCGCCCAGCTGTTTTATTTAGTGGAATCCCTTCATTTCTAGAATCTAACTCATATTGCTTCATTTATTTTCTCCATTTGTCTTAAATATTGTTTTTAATTTATCTATATGCTCATTTAAGGATACCGTGCTAGCTACATTTGGATACTCACAAGCTTTACAAATTGAAGGTTTTGCATTATTAAGATGCTTTTTTATTAGCTTCAATCGTGATTCCCCCCCCCCATATAGCTTTTAAATTATGTGTTTTTATATTACCTAGTGATATTTTGTTTAAATAATCTGCGCAGCAAGGGCTAATATTACCATTTGAATGAATCATCAATTGATAAAAGATATTTGGACATAGATTGTCCTTTGTGTTTTTAATGTATCCATATTGATGTTTTAGCTCTGCATTTTGCTTTTGTTCTTTTGATAGATTTATTGATAATGTATTTGATATATCAATTAGAGGCCAAATATTTGCTGCTCCATCTATAAAAATGCTATCACAATAATCTCCAAAAATATCTAAGAATCTTTCTTTATCCTCATTACTAAAATAATCTCCACTAATTTTTATGTGTATATGGCAATTTTGCTTATTTTGATAAAAATATTTTATATTCTCTACGATGTTTTGAAATGAAACTAATTTATTAGAAAAGTCAAGATAGTTTTTATCATTTAATCCATATATAGAAAAATGTATTTGGTCAAGTTTAGAATCAATTATTTTATGCGTATATTCTTTTGTTAGTAGTGAGGCATTTGTCGTTGTTGCAACTCTATTTACAAGATTAGAATCTTTTAACATCTTTACCATTTTATGAAAATCTTTATTTAATAGCGGCTCACCAAATCCATGTAAATGTATCATTTTTATAGAATCTTCAAATTCACCTAACTGCTCTACAACACTCTCAAATATTTCGATTGTCATAAGCTTTAAATGCATTTGCTTTTTTATTTTTTTATTTGCTTGAAAACAAAATTTACAAGCAAAATTGCAAATACTGCTTGGGTCTATATATATTGTAAGCGGTGCTTTTAGTGGCAATAAATCTATTAGTGGTTTTCTATTTTTACTCATTGGAGTTCTAAATTCAGCTTTCATTTATGTCCTTTATATTGATATTGATATTGTTTTTATACGATTTACTCACAGCCTCAAGGAATGTTAGTTCTTGTATTGCGCTATTAATGCCAAAGATATAGGGTGAATTTATTTGTTTATTATCCTTAAATAAGACAAGGGAATCTGCTATATCACTATAATAATTCCCAAATGCTTCAATAAAGCCAGAAGGATGTCCTGCTTTAAATCTATTATAACGAGCAAGATTTGCTATATTTGCATTTAATAAAGAGGCTCTATCTTTGATAATTCGCTCTCCATCTTTTGTGTTAATAAGTAGTTCTTCAGGATTAATCTGTAACCATTCTGCACTAAGATTTTCTCCAAAGACACGCACTTTTAGCCCATTTCTAAAACCAAGTGAAGCCTTTGAATACCACATATTAACTATCAAATTATCACTAAATTGTGCCATAATGCTTACATCATCAATAATATTTTTAAAATATCCTACACTATTTGCTTTAGCAAAAACTTCTAAAGCTTTTTTATTACTTAAAAATTGCACAATATTTTGAGTATGCACTCCTAAATCTAATGATATAATAGGAATGTTAAAATCCTTCATTCTCCATTCTTGCGGATTTGGCTTTTGCCCATTAAAATTTCTAATAAAGCCCTCTTGAGGCATTTCAATGCAAATATGATGAACTTTGCCAAAATCACCATTATTAATCATAGAGCGTAATTCGCGTAACATTGGATAGCCTGTGTAATTATAAGTAATAGCTAGAAATGAGCTTTTAGTATCTAATATCTTTTTAATTTGTATAGCATCTTTAAGACTAGTGCAAAGAGTTTTTTCACAAATTACAGCATAATTTAGATTTAGAGCTTCACAGACTATTTCTTTATGTGTTGGCGTAGGTGTTAAGATACATATTACATCAATATTTCCACATTCATTTTGCAATAAATCTTTATAATTATAATAGAGTCTAAAATCGCTGTTATTACACCAAATTTTTGCAGTTTGTTGATTAATTTGTTTATTTCTACTAAAGCAACCAGCCTTAAGCTCAAATCTATGATCCATTTGAGAGGCTATAAAATGTGTATAGCCAATAGCAGAATCAATTCCTCCACCAATAAATGCAATGCTAAAAGTTTTCATTTTAAGCTGCCTTAGTGGAATATAAAGATTTTAAATTTATAGATTCGTGGTAATAAATAATATTATTTAAGTTTTTATTATTTTTGTGGGTTTTGTGGCTTGTCCCCCCCCCATATCTATCTTTTTTTAATCTATTTGTTGTAAGTATAGAATCTACTTTTATTATTTTTGTTGGAATCTTATAATTTGCTAATTTGTTTTTGCAATATTTTCTAATTTCTTTTTTTAGCTCTAAATTAGATAAATTTGATTTAGTAGCGACTTTTACTACTACACTTTGATTTGTTATATTGTTTTTTTCTCCATAACAAATGCAGTCTTGTATAAATGGTATTTCTAAAATAATATTTTCCACTTCATTTGGAAATACTTTTTCTCCACCTACATTGATTAGCTCTTTTTTTCGTCCAATGATTTTTATATATTGTTTATCATCTTTATTTATTATTTCTACTAAATCGCCTGTTGCAAAATAGCCATCTTCCCCAAATGCAGCATTAGAGGCATTAAGATAACCTAGACTTTGGGTTTTAGACTTAATAAATAATTCATTATCTATTATTTTATAATCCATATCTAAAATGTTTATTAATAATTCCCCAGAGCTTTTTGCTATGCCAATTTCGCTTGTGCCAAAACTTTGTTTAAATCTTGTATTAATAAATTCCTTTTTAAGCCTATTTAATAAAGATGGATTCATAGATTCAGTTCCATAGGTTATTAGCCTTAATGAATTAAGATTAAATTGTTTTGTTGCTCCACTAATAAGTAATAGATTTAGCATAGTTGGATTTGTTGGCAGTAATGATATTTTATATTTTTCTATCAAAGAGGCTATTTCATATGGATTCTTTCTATTTTGCGGTATTATTAAATTTGCACCCATACTTAGGCAGCTAAACATAGTATTTAAGCCTCCTATATGATCAAACATAAGCATAGCTAATGAATTTATGGGTTTTTGCCTTTTATTTAAATATTGCTTTAGATAAATATTTAAATTATGCAGTATTGCTTTTGGCTTTCCTGTGCTTCCAGAGCTAAATATTAATAATCCAGCATTATTATCTAGTTTGTTAAATAGAGTATTTTTACTTTTTTTATTTTCTAGTTTAGTGATTTTATTATTTTTATAGACATAGTCTATTTCTCCAGCCTCTAGCTTAGAATCTACTTCATTATTATCCATTAGTGGAGCAATTACTAAATTATTATTCAATCCTGCTAAAATCATAGAAATACAATCTAGGCTAAAATCACCAAT
The DNA here is from genome assembly GCA_947176375.1 of uncultured Helicobacteraceae bacterium. GTDB lineage: Bacteria > Campylobacterota > Campylobacteria > Campylobacterales > Helicobacteraceae > NHYM01. The sequence goes on along the minus strand of CAMWQM010000023.1, from coordinate 4,678 downwards.
TATAGCAATAACACTGCCTTGCTTTATATCATTTATAATATTGATAGATTCTTTAGTTTTATGTAATAAATCATAGTAAGAATATTGTTTATCACATATACTTAAGGCTGCTAAATTTTGATTGATTTTTAATAAATGTAATAAAAATGGATTACTAAAATTATCCATTAACTCCACCTAAATATATAATTTGTCCAGTAATAAAATCACTCTTTTTATCTATGAAAAAATCACAAACATTGCTTATATCTTTAATATTTCCAAATCTTTTTATAGCTTGTTTATTTAATAAAGAATCTATTTTATCTTTTGGGATGGCTTTTATTAAATTTGTTTTAATGGGTGTTGGAGCAATCGCATTTATAGTGATATTAAAAGAGCTTAATTCTTTTGCTGCTATTTGAGTTAAGTTTATAATACTTGCCTTTGAAGCTGCATATATTGCTTCACCTTCTAATCTAAGTGGTGTGGCTATTGTAGCAAAATTTATAATTCTATAATATGGCAAATTATCATCCATAAAACTTTGATTTTTCTTTAAGATTCTTTTTTTATTTTTAAAGTCGATACTCATAGCCTTTGATACCTCTCTTATAAATAAAAAACTGCCAAATACATTTGTATTAAAAATATTTTTAATTGTGTTATATGGTGTTGTTAAAATATGATTCATTGAGGCTATACCTGCATTATTAATTAAAACATCAATAGATTTATATTTTTTAACTATATCTCTAACCATTGAAATGACAGATGATTCATCATTTATATCCATTATAAAATGGGTGTAATTTTTATGATTTATACTACTTTTTCCTCTAGCACAACCACATACTATATAATCCTTATTTAGATAATATAAGCAAAGCTCCTTACCTATACCTTTAGAAGTGCCTGTTATTATAAAAACTTTTTTATTCATTATTCTCTTTTAAACATTGTTGAATATAACTATTTAGAGTATTTATATTTCTAAATGGTGAATTCCTCTCGCTCATAGCTTTTTCGTTGGCTAAAATAATTTCTTTATTAAATTCTTCATTTATCAGGCTTTCTAAATCTGCTATAAAACTCACCAGAGCAAGGGAATCTAAAATCCCATCTACCCCTCCCCATATTATTGTTGAATTAGTTGGTGATTTTAATTCATCATTATCTAGCTCATCAGCAAGATTATTCAAAGCCTTTAATATACATTGATTAATTTTTTCTTTCATTCTTACTCCTTATAAAAAATATAATTAAAAGTGTTATCAGATTTGTAGTTATACTTTAGGTGCATATTTTTTACTCTAATATTATGTGTTATATCAACCCAAAGATATATTTGCTTAATGCCCTTTTCTTTCATTAATAAATAATATTGCTCTGTTAGATTTATAGCAAAGGTGGAATTTACATTTAAATTAAGCAAATAATTAAAATGTGAAACTTTATTTTGGAGTGTAAATACAAGTAATGCCTTTATTTGCGAAGCTTCTCTTTTTAGCAATATTTGCTTATTTGATATATAATCTTTTAGTTTATCTCTAGTTGGCAAATTATCATAATATTTATTGAAATTATCTAATAATAAAGATTCTACACTTGCTAAGTCACTTATTGTGGCATAATCAATATTTTCTATTTTTGCTACAAAATGGCTTTTTAAGTCATTTGTATTAATCCTTAATCTCTCATATACTGAATAAAATGAAAAATACTTATTTAAAATATTATGTAAATTTTCATTTAGCATATTTTTTGTAATAACTTCAATAACTATTTTATAATCACTAGAGATAATACATTTAAATACTTCTTCTAATGAGCTAATATTAGAGGCTATAAAATATAATTTATAAAAATCATCATTTTTAATTAAAAAAACCAAAGCACTATCACCATATACTGCTTTTGCTTCGTTGAAGCTAATATGATTAAAATAGTTTGTTAAAAGTGAGCTAGATAGAATCTGTTTATAAAATTTATCTATTTCTATTTTATTTGTATCTATGAGGTTATAGTGTCTCATGCACAAACCTTAGTAGAAAAATAAGATAGATTTGATAGATAAAATGCTAAATTTGGCTTATACCCCCCCCCATTTAGCTCTAAAGTAATATTATTAATATATAAACAAAATGGAAAATATTTTGTTGAATCCAAAAAATATCTATTAATTATAAAATTTTTATTTTGAATTTTTATCTTTGGTTTAGGGATTATATTAAATGCATCCATACTTCTTAAAAAGGCACTCATTTTTTCTCTGCCCCAAGTAATGTTTAAAAATCCATTATTTGGCAATTCGCTAAATTTATGCATTTTAGATTTAGTGAATTGCATTTTATGTGATTTAACATTCCATTTTAATAAATCATCTTGTATTGCTAAAAATGATTTAAAACCTAAATCCATCAATTCTTTAAATAACTGCATTGAGGTTATGTTGTTTTTTATTGCTATCTTTTGTTGGATTATAATATCTCCACTATCTAATTTATCACTAACTATATGCCAAGTTATTCCACTTATTTTATCTTGATTATAAATAGTCCATATAGGTGCATTTACGCCTTTATGCTTTGGTAAAAGTGCATTATGAAAATTAACTATTTTTATATATTTTTTATTTATTAAATTAGATTTAAAAATATAATTATTATTTGCACTTATTATTAGAGTTTGATTGTTGATTTTATTTAAGTAGTAATCTAATAGATTAGATTCCACAAAAGAATTGAATTTTATATTATATTTTGCACTTAAGATTCTTAAAAATGATAGATTATGCTCTTTATATGAGATGGCTTCAAGCCTTTTATTTAAGAAAGAAAGAGATTTTAAGATATTAACAGCAATACTACCATTGCCAATAATAATTACTCTATCAAATACTACCATTAAGCAGCCTTTAAGTTATGCCTAATGGATTGTATTTTAATAGATTGTTCTACCCCCCCCCTCTTAGTGGCTATATTAGCACTCTTGGAGTATATGAAATTATTTAATCCGCTAAAAGTAAAACCTTCAATTTTATACATATTCATTGCTTTCTTATTAATACTATTACACCATAAATTTATGGATTGTATATTTATTTTGTTTAAAGTCGTATAAAAACTATTCCATAATTTTATAATGCTATCTTTTCCAGCATAATTTGCTATAAAATTCAAATAAGCGCTTTTACCCATTTGTTTAAAAACTAAATATGAAAGCAAAACATCATCTTTAGATATATAAAGCACTTGATTATTTTTAATATATTGTTTTATTGTATTTTTATTGGGCAGGTGGTCATAATATTTATTAAAATCTTTATTTATATTTTTATATAACATATCACAATCAAGGATAAAATCATTTTTATAAATATAATTTGGATTTTTATCAATCTTTTTATAAAACTTCAAATAAGTTGCCTCTTTTTTATAGTTAGGTAGATTTAAATATGCTTCTTTAGCAATTATTTCAATATAACTATCTAAATCTAGCTCCAAATCATTAAGTAAATATTCTAACTCAAATAAATCATTTCCTAAAAAATAGATTCTATAAAATCCAAAATCTTTATATATAAAAATTAGAGAATTGTTTGTTGATTTAATCTTGTATAATTTATTTGTCTTATTAAAATAGAAATTTGTTATTAGTGGTTTTTGTGGAGATTTTATAATATTTATAGTGTTATATATTTCTTTAATTTGTATTTTATGCAATGCGAAAATCCTTAATTATAGACTCTGCATTAAAGCTTTTCTATCAATTTTACCATTTGCATTAAGTGGTAAAGAATCTAGTTTAATTAATTTTGTTGGAAACATATATTTGGCTATTTTATCTTTTAAGTGATTAAAAATTTCTGCTTTTTTAACTTCACTACTAGATTCGTAATATAAAACTATTTCTTTATCAAAATCATCATACACTACACACAAATCATCTATATAAGCATAGTCTAACAAAGCATTTTCTATTTCACCTAATTCAATTCTATATCCATTATGTTTAATTTGAAAATCAGCCCTACCTACTAAGATAATCTCTCCATATTCATTATAATATCCCAAATCACCCGTTTTATATACTATATCATAATATTTATTATGCAGCGGATTTTGTATAAATGCTATGTTTGATTTTGATTGATTTTTATAATATTGCAAAGATAGGCAAGAGCCTCTTATGTATAACTCTCCTGTTATTTGTGAGGATTTTATTAATTCATTATTATCATCTAGAAGTAAAATCTGTGTATTTCTACAAGCCTTTCCTATGGGAATTACTTCATCATTACTAAAATTTCTATCTACTATATATCTAGAGCAAATATCTGTTATCTCACTTGGTCCATACATATTCCCAAAAGTTGCATTAGGATAATATTTTCTCCAATAATTTAAAACTTTAGCACTCATAGATTCGCCACCAAAAAATATTTTATCTAATTTAGGCGATAGACTTTCAAGCAGATTTAAATTTGCTATGTTTTTTAAAATGGATGGCACCCAATATATGTAATTTATATTTTTATCTTTGATATATTTTAAAGCTTCTATTGGAAAGATGAATTTAGATTCGGGTATTATCACAATTTTAGAACCAATAGCAATGCTAGGGTATATATCAAATAGTGATTTATCAAAATAAAAAGGTGATTGATTGCCTATAATATCATCTATATTTGGTCTTA
>CAMWQM010000022.1 GCA_947176375.1 uncultured Helicobacteraceae bacterium | reverse complement strand
TAGGAACAGCAACAGCAGCTAATACTCCTAAAATAACGATTACGAATACTAACTCTATCATACTAAAACCATTTCTTTTCATTTTGTCTCCTTTTTTGCAATATCTTTATTTATACTTGACTAAAACAAATATAAAAAAAGTAAATGAATTTTAAATATTTTTCTTTAACCATCTCTTAAATATTAATTTTTTAAAACTTTAAAAATCCGCTAATATAAGCAATATAAAAATAATTTTATTTATTTTTATTATATGAATGTATAAAATTTAATGCTATAAAGCTAATTTTTATTCATAAATGCTTCAGTTCGATACACTAAAATTTAGATAAATAAATTTTAAGCAAAAGCTGCTGTGCAAAATAAGAATCTATTAAAGATTTGATTATTTAATTTAGATGGATTTTGTGGAATCCAAAGTTTGGGATTTTAGATTCTAGATTATTTTTTGTAAAACTTATAAAAATGGAGGGTTAGATTATAACTTTAAAAGTGCAAAAACAAATTAAGTCCTAATATTTCATTATATAAGAGCTTTATGCAATAGGTTGTAAATATATCTCTTAAAATTATATGCCCCTCTTTTTTATTTAATACTTTGATTCTATAGAGTAATTAGAATCTAAAATTAAATTTAGAATTTCAATATCCATTATTCTAAAATTTTTTACAAAAATAAATCAAGGAAATATTTGTATGGTTAAAATAGAAATTAGCCATTAGCAAATATGTTCTTTTTTTGTTAAAAAGATTTTAGAGGAAATAGGAAAGCAATGGATAGAATAAAGCAAAAAAGAGATGAGCGATTTTTCAGTCCAATATAAAATGTGTAATATATATTTTAATATTTGCAAATGTAATCAATCTACACTATATATAAAGATAGAATCTTAAATTTAAGATTCTATCTTTTATTGCGATTTAGAAAAATACCCAAAAATACAAAATATTGTTGTTGTAAAATGGGGAGGATGTGATATTAATATAAATTTGAATTTTTATTTTTTGCATTAAGTTTTTACAAAATAAATGCTAATAAGAATTATAAAATTCACAAAACTACTATAATCCTAAATTTTTGCTTCCTCTATTTTTGTTATTTGTAGCTTCTTTTACTCTGTGAGCTTTGCTTCTATGTTTTGCCTAACAAAGCAAAGCTTAAATGACTGGTAAGCCTTGCTTATGATGAAACTCTAGCCCACCAAGGACAATCTGGAATCCAAGATGCAAGGATTAGAATTTAAAAAGAGATTTTTGATGACAATTTTTATGCAGGAGTGGCTTACTCTCTAGCACTAAAAGATATATAGAAAAAGTTTTATGTCTCACACAATGGATTTGGGCAAATACATCTATTCACACTTGGAGCAAAATATTTATTTTAAAGCTAGAATCTAAACTTGCTTAAATAGAATAAAACTACATTAAAGATTTAAAACTGCCAACACTAAACTTACAAATTACCTAAAATACACAAAAAATATTACAAATTTACTATCACTTTTTAAGGCTAACAAAGTAGCTTTCTATTTATGCTTAATGATATTGCTTCTTTTGGCAATGATATTTAGCAAAATAAGTATTAGCAAAATGATTATAATGCCAACAAGAGGGAAAATATAAGGGCTAGAATCTTCATAGATTTTTTTTACCATATCTCCCATAAGATAACTTATCGTGCCAATCACAACAGCCCAGATGATTGACGAAATAAAATTATAGATTATAAATTTTTTGAAAGAATATTTGCTAAATCCAATAACAAGTGGGATTATCGTCTTAATACCATAGAGATATTTGTGAATAAAAATTATCCAAAAATCATACTTTTTTACCCAAATATGCGCTAGTGCAATCTTTCGCCTATGTTTTATTAAATATTTCATAATTTCATTTTTTTGGAATCTTGATATATAGCAAAGTGCACTTGAACCGATGAAATTAGCAATCCCAGCTACAAAAATAGAAATAAAAATATTTAGTGAATTTAGAGATTCCACAACCCCACTAGATAGAATACTAGCGGCAAGTAATGCGATAAATCCTCCACCAAGTGAGTAAAAAAATAAAACTAAATAGCCCCAGATTCCTATTGATTCGCTAAGATTTTGCAATATTGCTTCCAAACTTTTTCCTTAAAAATTAGGATTAAAAAAGTGGATTCTAGCTTAAAAAATGAAAATTTTAGGAATAAATTTTGCTTTTTAATCCTAAAAGATGAAAAACAGGATTTTAAATGCAAAATGGATTTTATAACGCTACAGGCGGAATGGTAACACAGTTTAATAGACTTGATGTTATCTCAAATAATCTAGCAAATACTAATACAAATGGCTTTAAAAGAGATGATGTAGTTATTGGTGATTTTATGCGGCTATATGAGGAGTTTAAGCACGAACTTCCGCTTAAAAATCACACAAGAGAGGCATCCAAATTTCTAAATAGGACACTAAATCGCGTGCCTATCGTGGTTGAAGAATACAGCGATATGAATATAGGAAATTTTGAGAGAACCGAGAATCCGCTTGATTTGGCTCTAAAAAATAAAAATGCTTTTTTTGCAATCCAAACACCAAATGGAGTGCGATACACTAGAGATGGAGCATTTGAGCTAAACAATAATGGAATTTTAGTTAATAAGCAAGGTTTTCCAGTGCTTTCACGTGAGGGAATAGATGAGAGTGGTTTTATCAATATCAATCTCTCAAGTAATAATGTAGAGATTAATAAAAATGGAGATATTTTTATTAGAGAGCTAACTAATGCTGATATAGGCAATAGTGAGCAAATAGGAAGCATTGCAGTAGTTAGTTTTATCAATCCGAATTATCTAAAAAAAGTAGGGAATAATCTCTATGAGATTCCACTAGAGCGAGTAAATGAGCGTCAAAATATAAATGATTCTGATGTCGTTGAAAGCGGTTTCATAGAAAAAAGCAATATCAATCCTATTTATGAAATGACAGCGTTAATCACTACAAATAGGCTTGTTGATATTTATTCAAAAGTGCTAAAGACCTTCCAAGAAGATTTAAATACTGAAGCGATAAATAAACTAGCGGTACATAGGGCATAAATATGAATCTTAACAAGGAGTATAAAATTTTAAAAAGTTTGAAAGTAATTTCAAATAGGAAAATAATTAAATATTTAGAATCTAAAATGATTGCCAAAAAATAATAATTTAAAAGGAGTTACAAAATGATTAGAGCGTTATACACTGCTTCCACAGGAATGATAGGAATGCAAACACAAGTAGATACCACCTCAAATAATATAGCAAATGTAAATACAATAGGCTACAAAAAGCAAAGAGCGGAGTTTGCAGACCTTTTTTATCAAACTATGCAATATGCAGGGACTTCCACAAGCGAGACTACGATTTCACCAACAGGTATTGAAGTGGGGCTAGGTGTGAGACCTATCGCTATTGCAAAACATTTCTCTCAAGGTAGCCCAAAAGAAACTGAAAACAATTTAGACATTGCAATCACAGGAAAAGGATTCTTCCAAATCCAGCTACCAGATGGAACTATTGCATATAGCAGAAATGGGAGTTTTAAGCTTGATAATGAGGGAAATATCGTAAATTCTGAAGGATACTTGCTTATACCAAATATCACAATCCCAGAGGATGCTACAGAGATTAATATCGGCACAGATGGCACAATAAGTGTTATGCAGGCAAATTCTACCGAATTAAATACACTAGGGCAGATTGAAACAACCACTTTTATAAACCCAGCAGGGCTTCACTCATTAGGTGATAATTTATACATTAATACAAATGCCTCTGGAGAGCCAATCAATGGCATACCAGGCACTGAGGGCTTTGGAATGCTACGACAAGGCTTTATAGAAATGAGTAATGTAAAACTGGTAGAGGAAATGACAGACTTAATCACAGGACAAAGAGCCTATGAAGCGAACTCAAAGACTATCCAAACAGCAGATTCAATGCTTCAAACAATAAATACACTAAAACGAGCCTGATTTCTAGCTTCTTTATAAAAATAAGAAGCTAGAAATTTAATTCATATCTAAAAACTTCTCTTTTCTGCACTCTTTATTTTGCATTCTTGCAATTTTAAATTACAAAATTAATTTTAAAAGCTGAAATACTTGTCACACATTTTTTACAAATTAATTTTTAAAATTTTGTTTTCAAAAAATATATTTTCTACTAGATAAGTATCAAGATATATTAAAGTAAATTTTAAATTAAAATCTTCAATTTATACCAAACTCTAACTATAATAGTCTTAATTTACATTATTTAAGAGCTTAAATTTTTATTTCAATAAACTTTATTAATGGATAATGATTATTGATAATAATTCTTAATATTTAAGTTATTTTTAAAATAATTAATATTAATATTCATTCCTATTTTGATAACAAATTCTAATAATCACAATATAAAAGGAGCTTTTAATATGCAAAACCAACAAAAATATACCAAATTATTTACATCTTATCTCACACAAATTTGGGAATGTAAATTCATCTTTTTATCTAAAAAATATTTAAATAAGACTCTAATAATATCTTTACTTGGTAGTGGAGGGGGTATATTTGCAGAGGATTTAGAAGAAGTTTATATAGGAGAAAGCGTAGTTAGTGCTAGCGGATATGAACAAGATATTAAAAATGCACCTGCAACAATTAATATAATTACAAAAGAAGAATTAAAAAGTCGTCCTATTAGAGATTTGGGTGAGGCATTGCAAGATATTCCGGGGGTTGCAATTAGTGTAGATAAAACAGGACAAAATAATATCTCAATGAGAGGGCTTTCTTCAAAATATACACTTATACTAATAGATGGGAAAAGAGCTACTGCTTCTGAATCAATGGTTGCAAATGGATTTACACCACCAAATTTTATGCCACCAATTAGTATGATTGAAAGAATAGAAGTAATAAGGGGTCCTGCCAGTGTGCTTTATGGTAGTGATGCAATGGGAGGGGTAATAAATATTATTACTAAAAAAATTCCAGATAAAACGGTAGGAAGTATAGCACTAGAGACAAAATTACAAGAAAATCGTAAAAATTGGGGTGATGTCTATGGGGTAAATGGCTTTATAACTACGCCTTTAATTGATAAAGTATTGGCATTAAATTTAAGGGGAAAATATATTACTTCAGGCGATAATAAATTTTATAAAAGTGATGTTAAAGGATACACTAATGGAAATAACACTAATCCTTTTATATCACACTCTATGGCTGGATATACTTCTGCAAATGCAGGATTTAGACTAACATATAATATAGATTCTAGTAATTCAATGTATTTAGATGGAGAAATGAGCTATGGCAGGCAAGGAGCACTAAATACAAGTTCTAGGCAAATTATAGCATTAAGGGATTATTATAGAGCAAATGGAATCTTAAGTCATAGTGGAAAATATGGCTGGGGAAATATGGAATCTTATATTCAATTTGCAGATTCACAAGAAATCCCGCTTAATGCCTCTCATCAGATGGGTGGATATACAATAAATGGAAAAAACAAAGCAAGTGCAAAAGATAATAAAAATGTAATTTTAAGTTCAAATTGGAATAATTCCTATGACTTTGATGATTATGGAGTGCTAGTTGGGAGTGCTGGACTTTACTATTCTTATGAAAATATACTTTTAAAGTCTTCTAAATATAATAATCATATAAATCAAGCTGCATTTTTTGGTGAAGCTGAATATATACCTATGGAACTTATATCTACACAACTTGGCTTGAGAGTGAATTTCTCTGATAAGTATAAAGTAAGTGCAAATCCTAGATTATATATTAATATAAATCCTACTTCAAATTTAACTTTTAAACTTGGTATTAGTAGCGGTATGAAAGCACCTAATCTACTTTGGATATATGATGGATATACTGAAAGTACAAATAATGGATCAAATACTCGCACTTATGGTAATAGTAATGTAAAACCTGAATATAGTTGGAATTATGAAATTAGTACAATAATTGACTTTCCTAAAATAGTAAATATTACACTAACAGGATATTATACAGACTTTAGAGATGCAATTAGTGCTGCTGTTTATAACCAAAATAATACCCTACCTGATGGACTTGGTGTTTGTGGAGCAAGTACTTGTAATGTCTATTCAAATGTAGGTAAAGCTAGAAGTACTGGAGCGGAAGTTGGAATTAGAATGGCTAGATTCTATGGAATTGGATTTGATTTCACATATGGTTTTGCACATACTAAACAATTAAGCGGAGTAGATAAGGGGTTGCCTCTTAATCTTATTCCACAACATACAGCTTCTGCAACACTATCTTACAAATATGAGGGATTTGATGCATATTTAAGATGGAGTGGAAAATATAGAACCAAAACGACAAATGCACACACTGCAAATAGCGGTATAGGAAGCTGGTATAAGGATGTAAATATAGTTGATCTAGGCTTTGGGTATCATTTTACAAATGGAGTTAGTCTTAATTTTGTAATAAATAACTTACTAGATACTAATTTCTTAGATATGGTAGCAACCAATAATGGTAATAGTATAACAAATCGATATCAAAGAATGATGCCTGATAGAAACTATTGGATTAGTTTGAAGTATGATTTTTAAGGAGAAAAAATGAAAATAGCTAAAAAGAATTGGATGCAAATTCATACATATTTAAGCCTTTTCTTTCTACCTGCTTGCATTTTGTATGTACTTACAGGTATTGGCTATATATTTGAATTTAGGCAAAACTCTGGAGCTAACATAATTGAGATTCCATTAAATGAAATGCCAAAAAATGGACAAGAGAAAGAATTTATACTAAATAAATTAAAAGAAAATAATTTAAAAATACCACAAAATACAGAATTAAAAATGTCTAAAGGGGCACTAAATATGGGAAATATCAAATACAATGTGAGCCTAACTAAAAATAAAAATAATGAACCAACACTTCGCATAATAGACAGAGGGATATATGGAATCTTAATGCTAATGCACAAATCAAATGGCAAAAAATATGATATTTGTGGATTTAAGCTCTCTATCTTTGACTTTATTGCAATATCTTTCTCAATATCTTTAATGCTTTTCTATCTCTCTGGGCTAATCGTAACACAATTTTGTAAGAAAAACAGAAAAGCTGCTCTAAACTACTTGCTAGTTGGATTTATAATCACAGGCTTGGGAGTATATTTTAGCATTTAATATTTGATATAGAATCTAATTATTTTAGTTTTTAGAAATTTAAGATAAAGCATAAAAACAGCTAAGAACTAGATAAAAAAATATTATTTAAAATAATGGTAGGAATAACAAAAGTTGAAAACTTAGTTTTATAGATTTTAGATTCTTCATTTTGAGATTATGAAGATTGTAAATCTACTTTTAAAGCAATATTTTGGATACAAATCAATGCTACTTTAAAAATATTTTTATAAAATAGAATAAAAATATTTATAAGAAAAGCGGTTAGCCTACAAATATAGGCTTTACTTTTTTGTTTTGTTAAAAATTTTATTTTAAAAACTTGTTATTTAGATTCTGTCATAAATATAGATTTCACTAGAATCTAGCTCCAATAGATAGATGAGTATTAATTAGATTGTAATTTTTTGCTAATTCGCTAGATATGGTTGAACTTGCAAAATAACCTTATATTCAAAATTAACATTCACACCAAAATAAAGCTATCCCTTTGAATAAATATCTATCGCTAAAATCCCTAAAACTCGCCTTATTTTATAATTTATCGCTATTTAATCTAGCAGAATAAAAAGAAATCTATTAATGAAAATGGAGCAAAATAATTATTATATGCGCCTTGCAAAGCACTTTGATTAAGAAGAATGTGATTGATATTAGTAACATTTCCATTTGTATCATTTATCTCTATGTTCATATTTAGAAAGCCTAGCAGTGAAATATACTCTAAATTCCTGTCATGCTAACTCAAGTAGAAAATCTATGCATTTTATGCCAATTATCCATGTGTAGCCTATATTTAGCAATCTGTGTGTCTCCTAGGACTTAAATATTGCTTAAATTTTGATTTAACATTTCCCTTGAAATCCACGTGCTTAAGAAATAACAAATGACTGCTTTATTTTCCCTGGCATAAACACAACATTATCAAACATAAGTGTGTAAGAGGTATTTATAGCATTTTTGTTGTCGAAAGAGTAGCATTATTCTCAATACTTTCAATAGTCTCTCTAAAAGTGCCTGAAGCAGTCAAATCAATATCACCAGAGAAATCTTCATAATCGTTTGGCAGATTTAGCATATTAGAAATTTCTTGTAACACATTACCACTAGAATTATATGTTATTTATAGTAAATGCAAATTGCTTTTGAGCTACATCTAGGCTCAACTTATCCTTACTTAAAATAAAATGCAAAATATTTGTATCTTTAACTCGAATACTAGTAAAATTATCTAACTCTCTTTGCAGTTTAAAATCTAAATTAAGCTGAATTTTTTGCACGACTTTTAGCCTAGAGCTAATCTATCATCATTTACACCTATATTAAATATTTTGCAAGATTCTACCTATGCTATCATCTCTTATTTTATCTCTAAGATTTTTTTCTACTCCAAAATATCACCACTATAAGAATTAATCATACTCAAATTTAGCTTATCACTACTAACTTTAAACAAACGATTTAGTAATATCTTTTTACTATCTTTTGGCAGATTTAGTGTGGTATCTAAATGCGAAATCCTCCTAAAGATTTTGATTTATATTATTGCTAAATTCAACATTAAAATCTTGCGTATATAATGGTATATAATGATTGAGAAATAGAATCTAAATAGTAAAATATCTTTTTTAGTCTATTTACATCTAAAATTGAGATTCCATTTAGTGCCTTACAACATCTAAAATCCCAACTACAATTACATTATTATCAACTTAAAAAAATATTTGTAATAAAAAGTAACAATAAAATAATTTTTATAACAGCATTTTTCATAACTTAAAGCTTAAGAATTTTTCGATTTTATCATAAAACTATAAATTTTTAATAAAGTTTTATAGCAATAAGATTAGAATCCTAACCATCAAAAATCATAAGGAAAATCTTGTTTATAAACAATATAGAAAATTGCATTATATTATGTGGAGGCAAAAGCTCCCGTATGAGAGACAATAAAATAGTAAAAAATAATAAGGATGCAAAAAGTAACAAAGCCCTACTTAAAATAGGAGATGTTAGTCTTATTGGCTATCAACTATTAAAGTTAGAATCTATGTTTAAAAATGTTTTTATAGCTTGCAAAGAAAGTCAAAAAAATGAACTAAATAACGCATTGCAAAATGATTATGCAAATAAAAATTTAACTCTAAAAGAAAATCTATTTTTATTAGAAAATGAAGAGACTTTTAGCCCTATGGTTGGAATCTTAAATTCTTTTGAAAATCTAAATACACAAAAAATATTTTTCATAAGCTGTGATTGCCCTCTGATAAAGCCAAAAACATTTAAGATACTATCCTTAAATAGCACAGACTTTGATATTACAATAGCAAGGGATAGCACTAGATTCCACCCTCTTATTGGCGTATGGGATAGAAAGGTGCTAAAAAAATTAAAAGAAGTTAGCAAAGATAGCAAAATCCTAGATTTTATAAATAATTTTGAAACAAAGGCAATCTATTTTGACGAAAACGAATTTATAAACATCAATACAAAAAATGACTATAAAATTGCCCTAAACTTTCTTAAAGGTTAGAATCTATGCCAGCAGACGAAAAAACAGAACTCCCTAGCGAATATAAAAAACAAAAAGCAAGAGAGGAAGGAAATGTTAGCAAAAGTCAAGAGGTAACAGGATTTCTAGCACTTTTAATAGGGCTAGGAGCAATATTTTTATTACTTCCATATTTAGCAGAAAGAATTAATAATTTATTTATTTATGTGATGAATTTTAGTTTAGATGATTTTAATAGCACAAATATGCTAAATCTAGCAATTTATATCATTTCTGAAACTATGATTATAGTAGCACCGATTTTTGCACTTTTATTAATTGCTGGGATTGCTGGAAATGTTCTTCAGTTTGGCTTTTTAGTTAGCATTAAAACAATTATTCCAAAATTTTCCAAAATCAATATGATAAAGGGATTTAAAAATGTTTTTTCACTAAAAAAACTCCTAGATGGAATCCTAATCACACTAAAAGTCTCAATAGCCCTATCTTTAGGATTCTTCGTATTTGTAGGATTCTTAAAAGAGCTTTCGAATGTCGCATTTCTAAATGTTTTTAATCAAATAATTTGGCTAAAAAATAAAGCTTTAATTTTGGCTTCAATTTTGCTAATTTTATTTTTCCTTATGGCTGGACTTGATTTTTTCATAAGACGCAGACAATATATTGATAACCTAAAAATGACAAAACAAGAAGTAAAAGATGAATACAAGCAGCTACAAGGAAATCCACAGATTCGAGCCAGAATACGCCAAACAATGCGCAAAATGGCTTCATCTAAAATGCTATCAAATGTCCCAAAAGCTACCGTTGTAATCACAAATCCAACGCATTATGCAGTAGCTATACGATTCATCCCAAATGAAGATTTAGCACCCATTGTGCTAGCAAAAGGCACAGATTTATTAGCAATAAGAATTAAAGAAATTGCAAGGGAATACAATATTCCAATAAGAGAGCAAAAGGAATTAGCAAGGGAACTTTACAGACTTGTAGATATAGAGCAATATATCCCAACAGAACTATTTGAGGCAGTTGCAAAAGTATTCACCACAATAGACGAATTTGCAAATATGAGGAAATAAGGCAAAAATGCGGTAAAGTTGGTTACAATATCAAAGTCAAAATCAAGGAAAACTATGAGATTCAAAATAAAAAAAGGTAATATCATTTCATTATTATTTTTGGTTGTAGTCATTGCTTTAATATGCTTCATATATTTTTCGCCACATTTTGAGAGAGAAAAACCAAATATTGAAGTGCCAAATATGACTTATTATAATTTAAAATGGGATATTCCTATAAAATTAAGTGATCCTAGCGGAATAAGGTCATATAAAGTAATTTTTATTAAAGATGATGAAGAGAAAATCTTGCTTGATAAAAAGGTATCAAAACAAAAGGAAGTTATATTCAATCTGCCATTACCAAAGATTAATCTATCAGATTGTCAGAATCTAAAATATAAAATAATAGCAAATGATGGCAGTAAAAATAGATTCTTTATGGGAAATACCGCCACAAAAGACTTTGAGCTAATTATCGATAATAAGCTACCAAAAGTTAGAATTGTAGCAATGAGCAATACCATTTCTAAAGGTGGTAGCGCTATGGTTGTATTTTATGCTAGTGATGAGGCGATTAGCGATATTTCCATTAGCAATGGTGAGCAAAGTTTTGTAGCATTTCCATTTTATAAAGAGAATTATTACATAGGCATAATTCCGTGGTTCATTAAGAATCCAAAATTTAGCGGCTCAATAATAGTTAGAGATAAGGCTGGGAATGTGAGGCGTTCAAATGTAAATTTTACGCGTTATAGTCGCAATTTCCGCACATCGAATCTAACCTTAAGAAGCAGTTTTATTGATGGCAAAATAGCAGAACTAATACAAAATGAAAATGAAGTTAAATTAGATAGCTTTAAAACACCAATAGATATGTTTAAATATGTAAATGAAACAATGAGACATAAAGATGAAAATAAAATTAGCAATAAAATACTAAATTTAGAAAATGATATGAATAAAGATTTCGCGACCTTTAATCCACTTGATAAAGCCACTATCGTTGGGCTTTGGGGTGATTATAGACGATTTAATTATAATAAAGAATTTGCGGGAGATTCTTATCATTTGGGTGTCGATTTAGCAAAGATAAAAAACTCACCAATTGTTGCTTCAAATGACGGGGTTGTAGTTATGAGCGAGGAGCTAGGTGTGTATGGAAATACAATAATAATTGAGCATGGATATGGAATTGCCACACTCTACTCACATTTAAGCGAAAGCTATAAAAATGAAGGCGATATTGTCAAAAAAGATGAGATTATCGGTAAGAGCGGATCTAGCGGGTTAGCATTTGGTGACCACTTACATTTTGGTGTGCTGGTGCAAGGAAAGCCAACAATAAGCAATGAATGGATGGATAGCAAATGGCTAAAAGCCAATATCAATGATGTAATCGCAAATGCAATCAAAGCAATAGAGGAAGATAATGAAAATTGACCAAAAAAATATAAGAGTTTTTCACTTTCTAAAAGGTGAAAAAAGTGAAAAAATAAAGCAATTTATAGAGAAAAATTATCCAATTTTGCAAGCCTATTTATTGCTATTTGATGAGCTTGATTTGGAATTAGAGGAATGTTTAAAAAAGCATAATTTAGATTTTATAAAAATAAAAAATTTAAAGCTAAATAAGGATAAAGAAAACACAAACATTTTAGATTCCACTCTAAATAGCCATACACATAAAGAAACTAGCAAGTTAGATTTTAGCAATAAAACAGAATCTAGTAAAAATATTACACCAGATAAAAAGAATTCTAGTAATAAAGATTTAGCAGATTCTGCTACTTTTGGTAATAAAATAAATAACAAACAAAGCAAAACAAAGGTATTTAAAAACTTAATTAGAAGTGGTAAAAATATCAGCCATAGCGATGATATTGTGATTTTTAATCGTGTAAATAGTGCTTCTAGTATAAAAAGTGATAGTAATGTCTGCATTTATGGCGATTGTGATGGCGATGTGGAATGCAATGGCGAATATATGATTTTATCAAAAATTACTAAAGGAAAAATTTTATTCAATGGAGAAATAATCACTCCAAATACGCTACAATACAAATTAAATTTAATCACCAAAGAAAATGGAAAATTAAAAATTCAAGATATTTTGTCGCTTTAGTAACAATAAAGGAGAAATTATGAAGCAAAAAACTATTAAAAAATCAATAGAATTAGTCGGTATAGGGCTTCATAAAGGTGTGTCTGTTAAGATGGTTTTAGAGCCTTTGGGAGAAAATAGCGGAATTATATTCCACAGAAGTGATTTGGGTGTAGATATTCCACTCTGCCCTAATAATGTGATTGATACCACTCTTGCAACGGTGCTAGGCAATGAAAATGCAAAGGTTTCTACGATAGAGCATTTACTCTCAGCCGTTCATGCTTATGGAATCGATAATCTGAAAATCACACTAGATAACGAGGAAGTGCCTATAATGGATGGAAGTTCAATAGGCTATTGTATGCTACTTGAAGAAGTGGGTATAGTCTCTCAAAATGCACAGAAAAAAGCCTTAGCAATCAAAAAAGCAATAGAAATAAAAGATGGGGAAAAATTCGTCCGTGTAGAGCCTAGCGACAAAACTATTTTTGATTTTACAATCAATTTTAATCACAACTCAATCAAAGAACAGCATTATAAATTCACTTACTCAACAAAAGCTTATAAAGAGGAAATTGCCAGAGCTAGGACATTTGGATTCCTGCAAGAGGTAAATTATCTGCGTTCTATCGGGCTTGCAAAAGGTGGGAATCTAACAAACTGCATCGTTCTTGATGAGAGCGGAATCTTAAATAAAGAGGGATTGCGATACAAAGAGGAGTTTGTGCGACACAAAATCCTAGATGCAATAGGTGATATGAGTATCCTAGGAATGCCGCTAATTGGAACTTACATTAGCTTTGCTGGAAGCCATAAGCTAAATCATTTCCTAACTAAAAAAATATTATCTCAAAGTGATGCCTACGAAGTAGTAGAGATACCAGATACAGCCACAACAGGAGAAGAACAACTCTCCTATGCCACATAATTTTGCTAGATATATTATATGAGGATTTTCAATGCGGGATCTTAAAACTTGCGATATTGTCCTAGTTAGTGTGAATTCCCCCGCATTGCTTGGAATCTACCAAAATAATAAGCTTATTTGTGAATTTAAAGAAAGTGGCAAAAGTAGTGATATTTTGCCAAAAATATTTAATGAAGTTATAAAAAATTATAAGATAGAAAATATCTTCTATGCAAATGGACCAGGAAATTTTAGTGCTATCAAATTAACGCATATTTTTTTGCAAACTTTAAATATAGTAAATGGAATTAGCTTATTTTGTGCAGACTCCTTTACTTTTAGTGATGATAAGTTTATTAATGCTTATGGTAAGATTCACTTTTTTAAAGAAAATGGTGAGATTAAAAGCACAAGGCTAAAGGAGCGATTAGAAGCAAAATTTAAATTACCAAAAGAGATTAATAAAAGCTTATTTCATCAAAACTGCACCCCGCTATATATTTTACCCGCTGTATAGTGAGAAAAATTAGCTTACAAATTTATATTTTATTAAAAATTAATTCTCAATTCTCCAACAATGCTTTTTAAATTTCTAAAGCCTTATTAAAAATAAAATTTCAATTTATTTTGAGATTCTATTTTTAAATTCCACACTCTTTTTCTCTTTCTTTGTTCTATTTTACTTACTTAATCTAAAGCCATTAATTTCTTAAAATCTTTTTACAAAAGCAAATTAAGTAAGCATTTGTGTGGCGAAATGTAAAAACTATTAGAAAATATAAGTTTATATTGTTAAGAAGATTTAAGAAAACAGGGATAAATTTCTAAAGATTGAGATCTATTTGGCTTAAATGCTAGTTTAGATTCCAAAAATTTAATGTAAATCCAATATGAAATCTATTCTATTAAATTTAGTTTCCAGCTACATTTTAGATTCTAAATTTAAATTAGCTTTGTATATAATATAGAATCTAAAATTATTTTTGTTAAATTTAACGACTAGATTTAATAGTCTCCTCTAAATAAGATTCCACAAATTCCTTAACTTCACCTTTGGCTAAAATCTTATTATTTATCTCATTTAGGTTAAAAAGATTTTTGATATTTTGATGAAGTGGGAGGCTAAATTCTTTAGAAATAAAATCTAGTGCTTCCTTGTCATTTAGATTTTTATTTAATGCCTTTGCTATCGTCGGAGCAAATTTACTCCACTCGGCAGTAGAACAGAGCATAGTTGGAATCTTATCATTGGAATCTTTTGTGAGGTTCGTGCTTTCTGGTAAATTAGAATTTTTTGCAAAGTTGGAATCTCTAATAGAATCTGTCGTAAAATTAGAGTTTTCTTTATGGGTAGAATCTTCTTTAAGATTAGAAACTTGCGCAAAATTTGAGCTTTCCGCAGTATTAGATATTTTTCTAAAGCCGCAAATTCCTGTTGCAGTGTGTGGGTCTATGATGATATTCTTATTAGCATATTTTTTTATAATTTCTAAAACCTCGCTATCATCGCATTTTGTAGCATCAAAATAACTCTGTAAGATTTGCAATTCATTTGCATTTAGTTTATATTTTTTATGTTTATCAAGCTCCTCCATAAGCTCTTTTGTGCGATTTGCTCCAAAGAGATGGAAAAGCACTCGCTCGACATTTGAACTTTTTAGAATATCCATAGCAGGTGAATTTGTTTTTATTAGCGCCCTATTTTCTATATTATAGATTCCATATTTGATTAGCTCGTAAAGCACGCAGTTTGCATTTGTCGCAATGATAATTTTATTTATTTTAATGCCCATTTTTTTGGCAAAAAATGCTCCTAATGCATTCCCAAAATTTCCACTAGGCACAATGATATTAAAGCTACCTTGCCTATTTAGCCCATTTTGTAAAAGATGAATATATGAGTGAATGTGATAGATTATTTGAAAAATTATTCTTCCGAAATTTACAGAATTTGTTGCTGAGATTCTAAAGCCAAGATTTTCTAACTTTTCTTTGAAAGAGCTATTATTTAGCAAGGTTTTTAGGACATTTTGTGTGTCATCAAAGTTACCCTCTATAGCCAGAACCTTGATATTTTTAGAATCTAGTGTAGTCATTTGCAGTCTTTGCACATCACTTGTGCCATTGTGAGGATACATACAGATTCCATAAATATTTGGCTTATCTTTTATAGCCTCTAACGTGGCAGGACCTGTATCACCACTTGTGGCAGAGAGAATTAGATAATTTTGATTAGATTCTTTTGCAAGAGAGCATAGCATAGAGCCAAAAGGTTGCATTGCCATATCTTTAAATGCACGTGTAGGACCAGTATAGAGTTTTTGGATATGTAAATTAGATTCTATTTGTTGATAGAGAAGCGGAATCTCCTTGTTATCAAAAGTTTGATAGGTTCTTAGAGCTTCATCTAATAACCTAGTGTCTACACCTAACAGTTTAAAAATATATCTTGCTAAATCATTATAATTTAGTCCTATAATTTTATTAATATCAATTTGTGGGATATTTTTTAAACTCCACAGCCCATTGAAACTTGCATTAGGATTTAGCAAAGCTTCATAAAAGCCACTATTAACCGCCCTCTTGCCATCATTGCCCCTAGTTTCTACTAGCATTTTTATCCTCCATTTCTTTTAGAAATTTATGTAAGGCATTGTATTCTTTTTTACTTAAATATCGATTTCTTCCGCTTGGCAGCGCATTTAGCGATACAAAGCCATAGCCAACTCTTTTTAAATCAAGCACATTAATTCCAAAATGTGCAAAGAATCGCCTTAATTCCCTATTTTTACCCTCATTTATCCCAACTTTAATTTTTGTATAATTTTTTGCCTCTTTGATTAATTCAAAAAATTCAAATGGAGCAAATTCCATAGAAGTGATTTTGCTATTTTTATGCCCTCCAGCCCTTGCATTCTCTAGTTTCAATCCCTCACTCATTGCTTCAAAAACTTTTTGATTAGGCTTTGAATCTAGTTTTAAATTGTAGATTCTAGTTAGCTTTGATTCCATTAGAATATTGGCAATTTTTGGGCTATCACTTAAGAGCAAAAGCCCATCACTCGCATAATCAAGCCTACCTATAGGAATAAAATGCGAGAATTTAGAATCTAGCCCATCATAAATCACTCTCCTACCTCTAGGATCTTTTTTGCTTACGATCTCACCTTTTGGTTTATTATAGGCAATAATCGTGTATTTAGTGGAATCTTTTGGCTTAAGTATATTGCCATTGATAAAAACCTTATCACTAGAAGCAACTTTATCACTTAGAGTTGCTATTTTGTGATTAATCTTAACTTTAGCTTCTTTTATTAGGGCATCTGCCTCCCTACGAGAATATTTACTATTATGTGAAATATATTGATTTATCCGCATATTAAGCAATTTGAGCTACCTTTTGCTTGAAATCATTATTAATCTTATATGGTGAGTAAAGTTTATAGTTTTTATTATCAATTTGAACTGATAGCACGAGCCTTTCATTGCCACTATTTGCAATAGCAAGGTTTTGTATTTCTTTTAGTTGTGTGTAAGAGATATTACAAGGCAGTGATAGGTAAAAATCAATTAATGGCTCATTCAAGCGCTCTTTTTGCGTCTCCTCCTTATTGCTTTCATTTTGCTTTCTTTTTATTGTGATTTTTTCACCTTTTGCTTCTTCCAGGCTTAATATTTTTTCTAATCTCAAATCTACGCCCTCATCCCTCACAATTGCAGTGCATTTTAGGCAAATGGGCTTGTCTTTTGGAGCACTTTCAATCACTGGTAAATCTTTTTCAAATATTTGTAATTCTATATTTCCAATCCTATCTACAATTAGCACATTTGCAAAGATAGATCCTTTTTTGCTAGTCTTTTTTTCAATTTTTTTGATTATTCCTACAACCAAAAGTTTTGATTTATCTTCTAGTAATTTAATTTCATTGCTATAAACCACTCCTTTTAGATTCTCTATTTGAGGAATATATTCATCAAGCGGATTCCCACTCATAAAGATTCCTAGCATTTCATACTCAAAATCTAGCAATTCATTTTTGCTATATTCCCCTAAATCTTGTATATTTAGCTCTATATTTTGGTTCGTGCTATCCTCTAAATCCCTAAATAGAGAATCACTAGCATTCATCATCTCTAGTTGCTTATTATTGCTTCGCATTAAATCCACTATTAAATCAAGATTGTCAATAATACTTTTCGTGTTAAAGCCTAGATTCTTCAATGCACCAGACTTTGCTAAAGATTCTATAACTTTTTTATTTATCATTTTAGTATCTGCTTTGCTAATGAAATCCTGTAAGCTATCAAAATTATTTTTTCTAGCCTTTAGGATTGCTTGTATCGGATTCTCTCCGATTCCCTTGATTGCACCAAATCCAAAGACAATTTTTTTCTCTCCATTAATGCTAGTAACACTAAAGTCCTCTTGTGAGCTATTTAAATGCGGAGGAAGAACCTCTATACCCATATTTCTACATTCTTGTATATATTTATTTATATTATCAACTTCGTTTTTTTCGCTTGAAAGTAAAGCCGCCATAAATTCATGTTTATAGTAAGTTTTTAGATATGCAGTTTGAAATGCTATCATCGCATAGGCTGCTGAGTGTGATTTATTAAATCCATATCCTGCAAATTTTACGATTAGCTCCCATAAATCATCACATTTCTGTTTATCAAATCCTTTGTTTGTCGCACCATTTAGGAATTTTGCTTTATTTTCTGCCATAATTTTTACATCTTTTTTACCCATAGCCCTTCGTATCAAATCTGCTTCACCAAGTGAGAATCCACCAATAACCTGCACAATTTGCATAACTTGCTCTTGATAAACTATTACACCATAAGTGCTTGAGAGTATTGGTTCTAGCTCGCTAAATGGATATTCGATTTTTTTAAGTCCGTGTTTTCTGTTAATAAAATCATCTAGCATTCCAGATTCCATTGGACCTGGACGGAATAGCGCAAGCACCGCTACTAAGTCATCAAAACAGCTAGTTTTTAGTTTTTTATTCAAAGCTATCATACCGCTAGATTCTATTTGGAACATTCCAAGTGTATCGCCATTTTGTATCGTTTTATAAACCTTTTCATCATTTAAATCTATATTGTTAAAATCTATATTTTTTTGTATTAAATCAAGTGTTTTTTGTATTACACTCAATGTCTTTAGCCCAAGGAAGTCAAATTTGATTAAATTTACTTTCTCTAAATAATCCATCGAATATTGTGTAACAATCTTATCTTTTACTATGCAAAGCGGAATCTTATTCCAAAGCTCCTCTGTGCTATCAATTACGATTGCTGCTGCATGAACTCCAGGATTTCGTTTTTGATTTTCTAGCTTTAGTGCGGTATTCCACACTTCATTTAGGGTGCTATCCTTACTAATAGTTTCGCTAATTTTTGGCTCTAACTCGAAAGCTCCCATTTTATCTTTATCATTTTGCTCACCTGATTTTAGCTGGATTTTTAGCTTATCTGGGATTAGTTTTGCGAACTCATCTGCCTTTTTATAATCCACATTAAAAACCCTTGCAACATCGCGTATTACACCTTTTGCAAGCATTGAGTTAAAAGTTATAACATGTGCTACATTATGTTTGCCATATTTGTTATTTACATATTCAATGATATTTCCTCGCTTTTCTTGACAAAAATCCATATCAATATCAGGCATTGTAACACGCTCAGGATTCAAAAATCGTTCAAATAGCAAAATATGCTTAATAGGGTCAATGTCTGTAATTTTTAAGCAAAATGCGACCAAGCTTCCAGCAGCACTTCCTCTACCTGGACCAACAGGAATATTTTGTAATTTTGCCTCTCTCACAAAATCCCATACGATAAGCATATAGCCTGAAAACTTCATACTTGAGATAACTTTCATTTCATATTCTAGTCTATCTTCATATTCTTTGTGCTTTTCTTGTGGAATATTCTTTAATCTTTCTTTTAGTCCTTCTTTACATTTATAAAAAAAGTAGGAGTCATCATCGCTAAAATCCAACCCTTCATTTTTAGCATATTCGCTGGTGAATTTGAAAATTGGTGGAGTTGGAGCAGAATAAGGGATAATAATTTCGCCTTGTGGATTCTTAACCTCAATGCTTTTTAAATCTATTATAAGATTGCATTTATCCACTATTTCTTGTGTGTTTTGCAAAGCTTCGGGAATATCGGCAAAGAGCCTACTCATTTGTTCCGCAGACTTTACATAAAACTCATTTACGGAGTGCTTCAACCTATTTGTATCGCTTAGAATTCGCCCTGTGCCTATGCACATAACGACTTCTTGACTAAAAGCATCTTGTTTGGTGGCATAATGTGCGTCATTCGTAGCAATCACTTTAATACCTGTTTTTAATGCAATGTTTAGCACCTGTTCATCGATATATCTTTGCTCCATTATTCCATGTCGCATAATTTCTAAATAGAAATCATCGCCAAAAATATCTTTGTATTCTAATGCAACCTCAAGTGCTCTATCTAAGCCCTTTGATTCAATATTTTTCTTTCCAATAGTATTTAGGTGATAATTAACCTCGCCTTGCAAACAAGCAGAAGAGCATATAATCCCCTCACTATGCTCTCTTAAAAGCTTTTTATTAATTCTAGGATTCTTGTAGAATCCATCTAAATAGGCTTGTGAGCTTAAAAACATAAGATTTTTATATCCAATATTATTTTTAGCAAAAAGGCAAAGGTGGAATCTAAGTGGATTTTTGGAGGCTAAATTTTCATCATTATGAATATAAGTTTCGATGCCAATTATGGGCTTAATACCCTCTTTTAGCATATTTATATAAAAATCCAGCGCACCAAACATACTTCCATGGTCTGTTATGGCAACAGAATCCATTCCTATTTCTTTTAAGTTTTTAGCTAATTTTTTAATTTGATTTACACCATCAAGCAAGGAATATTCAGTGTGTAAATGTAAATGTGTAAATTTATTCAAAAATCCATCCTATAAAAATTTTGATAAAAATTATTTGCCAAATGTATCAAAAAATTTTGCAACAAGCACTAATATTACAACTAGTGGTGCGATATATTTTACGATAGCATACCATATATTAAACAGTTGCCTACTCATAAATCCACGAGCAAATCGATAAACTATTTTTTTATCAACTACAAATGTTAAGAATATCAATGCCAATAACGCCCCAAGTGGCATAATTATAGCTGCTGTTATAAAATCCACCCATTCAAAAAGCTGTTTTCCATAAAATGTTAAATACTTCCCATAATCCTTGCTTAAAGATAGTATAACTACGATTCCAATTAAAGCTATCACAAAACAAAGAATATAAGTAATTTTTACTCTACTCATTTTATAGGTATGCTCTAAATAAGCTACAGGAGGCTCTAAAATGGATATAGCTGAAGTGATTCCAGCAAAAAGCACAGCTGCAAAAAATAAGAATGAAATAATCCAGCCATAAGCCATATTTCCAAAAACGATAGGAAGTGATACAAAGAGCATTCCAGGACCTGCATCTGCCTCTTGTTTGTATTCAAATAAAAATGTAAAGATAATTAACCCAGCAATAATTGAAATAATTATCCCAGAAATAGCTATCCAAGTAGCAGATGTGAGTAGATTCTCACCTTTTTTGGCAGATGAGCTATAAGTGATTATTGTGCCAACTCCAAGTGATAAGGAGAAAAATACTTGACTTAATGCGAGTATTACAACACTAGGGGTGATTTTATGAATATCAAATTTAAACAAAAAATCAGCAGCCTTACCAAATGATGGCAGAGTGAGAGCATAGAAAAACAATCCTATAAAAATCAAAAATAATAGTGGCATTAAAATGAGATTATATTTTTCTAATCCATTTTTAACACCTTTGGAAACAATAAATCCTGTTAAAAATATACATACAAAAAATGAAGCTAAAGAGATAAAAATATTCTCACCCACAAAACTATCAAAAATATTTTTAGATGTAGTTGCATCGCTAGGAAGGCTAAAACTAACTATTACTAAATAGTAAAACACCCAGCCAAGCACCGCAGCGTAGAATGTAAGGATAATAGGACCACCTAAAACCATTATACCTGCTTTACTCCAATGTTTTTTGGTGGTGGAATCTAGCTCGTTAAATGCTGAAATTACATTTTTTTGTGTTTTATTACCAATAATCATTTTTGCCACGACAATAGGGATTCCAATAATTAATGTTAGCATTATATACATAATTACAAATGCACTACCACCAGATACTCCTGCTATATATGGAAATCGCCAAATATGTCCAAGTCCAATTGAGCTACCTAAAGTAGCCAAAATAAATCCTAGTTTAGTAAAATTATTCATACCAAATCTTTCTAAAAATAAATATTAAAAAGTAAAATGATATTTATTTTATGCTTTAGATTTAATTTATTAAAAAATTAAATTATAAAAAGTAAGTTATTAGTATATC
>CAMWQM010000021.1 GCA_947176375.1 uncultured Helicobacteraceae bacterium | reverse complement strand
TAAAAAATTAGAAATTAATTCTATCAAATTTGATTTTATGCAAAATTTTGCAATAATTCGAATTGTTTCTACTAAAAGCAAAATAGATGAATTCCTACATTCATTAAAAGCAAAATAAAATTTAGGAGAGGTTGTGGATTTATATTTAACTATCAAGGCATTACATGTAGTGGCGTTTGTATCGTGGATGGCAGTTTTATTCTACTTGCCTAGACTTTTTGTCTATCACACAGAAAATAAAGAAAAGAAAGAGTTTGTTAGCGTGATAAAGATTCAAGAGGATAAATTATATTATTTCATCGGCACACCTGCTATTTTAATCACTATAATTACTGGACTTGCAATGATTGCTATGAATTTGGATTTGTTTAAAAGTGGAGGCTGGTTGCATCTAAAGCTATTGTTTGCATTCTTTTTAATTATTTATCATCTTGATTGTGGCAGACATTTAAAGAATCTTAAAAAAGATATTTATAATAAAAGTGGTAAATTTTACAGATTCTACAATGAACTTCCGACTATATGCCTATTTGTGATAGCATTTGCTGCTATTTTAAAATTCTAAATATTTTTAATTTTAAGGAAGTTTCTAAGTGGAAAAGCTTTGGGGTGGTAGATTTTCACAAAATAGCTCAAAACTGCTAGAGGAATTCAATGCTTCGATAAATTTCGATAGATTACTCTACAAGCAAGATATTCTTGGCTCTAAGATTCATAGTGAAATGCTCTACAATATAGGAATCTTAAGTAGTGAGGAGAAAAATCACATTATAAGTGGTTTAAACAAGATTTATCAAGAAATTGAAGATGGTGACTTCAACTTTAAAATTTCTGATGAAGATATACATATGGCTGTCGAAAAGCGTCTAGTCCAGCTTATCGGAGAGGTTGGTAAAAAACTTCACACTGCACGAAGCAGAAATGATCAAGTCGCACTGGATTTGCGACTCTATGTGCTGGAAGCGAATAAAGAAATTAGAGGGCAATTACTAGCATTAATTCAAACTCTGCTAGAAATCGCAACGAATCACAAAAATACTCTAATGCCTGGAATGACGCATTTACAGCACGCACAGCCTATTAGCTTTGCATTTCACTTGCTTGCATATTGCTTTATGTATAAAAGGGATTTTGAACGAATAGTTAGTGATAGTGATAGAAATAATTTCTGTCCGCTTGGCTCTGCTGCATTTTCTGGCACTTCATATAAAATTGATAGGGAGTTTTGTGCTAAAGAATTGGGCTTCAAATCGCCTAGTTTAAATGCGATGGATAGCGTGAGTGATAGGGATTTTGGGCTTGATTTATTGTATTCTATTAGCCTAATTATGATGCACACTTCAAGATTTGCCGAAGAGTTGATACTTTGGAGTAGTAGCGAGTTTAATTTTATTAGCATTAGTGATTCATTCTCAACTGGTAGCTCAATTATGCCAAACAAGAAGAATCCTGATGTAGCAGAATTACTTCGTGGAAAGACAGGTAGGGCTTATGGGAATCTAATTAGCCTACTTACCACGATGAAAGCCCTTCCACTCGCTTATAATAAAGATATGCAAGAAGATAAAGAAGTGATTTTTGATAGCACAATTAATGTTAGCCTATCTTTAAAAGTGCTAAATGCAATGCTTAAAGAAATTATAGTCAATAAAGATTCTATGCTGCAAAAGGCAAAAACAGGACATATTAGCGCTACTGATTTGGCTGATTTTTTAGTGCAGGAAAAAAATATAAGCTTTAGAGATGCTCATCATATCGTAGGAAAGATTGTAGCTTATGCCGAAAGCAAAGGTATCGATATAAGTGAGGTTGGTTTAGAGGAGCTAAACTTACAAAATAAACATATAACAAAAGAAGCAAAAAAAGTGCTAGATTTACATAATGCAATGAATAGAAAAACTTCCTTTGGTGGAACTGCTATAAGCAACATAGAATTTCAAATCAAATATCTTAAAGACTGGCTAAATGAGCACAAATAAACAAGAAAAAATCATAAATATGTTTGATGAAATTGCCCCAAAATACGACAAGGCAAATAGAATCTTAAGCCTTGGCATTGATACTACTTGGAGAAAAGAGGCTTGCAAACGCACCATAAATTTAAGCAGATCAAATGATAAAATGAGGATTCTTGATGTGGCGTGCGGCACAGGTGATATGATACTAAATTGGCTAAATTACAAGGACAGACTAGATTATATAATTGGCATTGACCCTTCGATCAAAATGCTAAATATCGCAAAAACCAAACTCCCAAAAGAAATAAAACTAATTCAAGGCGAGGCTAAAAACTTGAAAATAAAATCTAATAGCATTGATATACTATCCATTGCTTATGGGCTAAGAAATGTGGTCGAGCTTGATTTAGCGCTAGACGAGTTTGCCAGAGTGTTAAAAAGTGGTGGAATGCTAGTGATTTTAGAATTTACCAAAAAAGAGAGAGAGAACTTGCTTGATAAAATAGCACTATTTTATACGACAAAGATTCTTCCTTTGCTGGGAGGTGCTATCTCAAAGAATTATAGCGCCTATAAGTATTTGCCAAACTCAATAAAAGATTTTCTAACACTTGAAGAGCTAGTCTCTAAACTCTCAAAGCTAAATTTCACACTAGAATTTAAAAAACGCTACATAGGAAATCTCTGCACTCTCCTTATCGTTAGAAAAAATGAGCAACAAAATGATAGAAATTAATAAAAAATAATAAGATAGGTAAAACTTGGAATCTAGTATTAATTATTCAACTTCGTTTCTTAGCCTACTTGTCCCACTTTTTGTCGTGGCTATGGTATTTATCACAAGACGAGTGACATTATCGCTATTGCTTGGAATCTTACTTGGTGGGATTATGCTTTTTTACAATGAACCTATAAAAATTATTCAATATGTATATTTTAATATTTCAAATGTGTTTTATAGCTTTGAAGATTCCGCTTTTAGCCTTAATTTAAGCAATATCTATATATTTGGGTTTTTGATTTTACTTGGAATCTTAACGCAAATAATTCTATATTCTGGAGCAATTAATGCCTTTGTGAATTGGGCACACAAAAAGGTAAAAACTCCTCAAGGCTCAGAATTCATCGCATTTATCGCTGGAATTATTATTTTTATTGATGATTATTTTAACGCTTTGACTGTTGGGCAAATTAGCAAATCCCTAAATGATGCTAACAAATCAAGTAGAGAGCGATTAGCCTATATTATAGATTCTACTTCTGCACCGATTTGCATTCTAATGCCTATAAGTAGCTGGGGAGCTTATATCATAGGCATTATGGAAACAAATGCGAAAGATTATGGCGACGGCTTATTTTTGCTAACAGAGAGCATTACAGGAAACTACTATGCGTGGTTTGCCTTACTTAGTGTATTTCTAACAATCCTTTGGCAAATCAATCTTCCACAAATGCAAAGAAATGTAAATGTAAATGTAAATGATTTATTACAAAAAAGACACTTTAGTAATAAAATTAGCTCCATTTGGTTGCTTGTTATTCCCATTGTAGTTTTGATTATTTCAATTAGCACTCTACTTTTTTACACAGGATATAAAGCTAGTGAGAATCCAAATTTAATGAATATTTTAGCAAATGCAAATAATTCATTTTCACTATTTTATGGTGGATTGTTAAGCGTAGTGGTTAGCGTAATCATCTCATCAAAATACCTAAAAATCCCATATTACATGCCAATCATCAAAAATGGCTTTTTAGGAATGCTACCTGCAATATTAATTTTGATATTAGCGTGGTCTATTGGTCCTGTTATAAAAGATGGTATGCAAAGTGGAATCTACTTAGCAAACTTAAGTAAAGACATACTAAATGGTGATAATTTATTTTTTATCCCTGCAATCTTATTCATAGTATCCGCATTTATCGCATTTTGCACAGGTACAAGCTGGGGGACATTTGCTATAATGATTCCCATTGGTGTTGATGTTGTTAGTTTAAATGGAAGTGAAATTAGCTTAGCCCTCTCTGCAATCCTAGCTGGTGCAGTTTTTGGCGACCATAGCTCTCCAATCTCTGATACTACGATTTTATCATCAACGGGTGCTGGCTGCTCGGTGCAAAGCCATTTTATAACACAGCTTCCTTATGTCTGCACATCTGCATTTGTAGCATTTATATGCTTTGTGATTGCAGGATTATTAAATAGTGTTTTTGCGGGCTATGTTTTTGGGATAGTTGCATTATTTTTAATATTTTATTTTTATAAAGTAAAAATCAGCAAACCACTTAAGATTTAGTGATAGATTATTAAAATTTGGCTTGATTTGGATTCTAATTTTAAAAAATATCTAGCTCATTATAGAAGAAATCTTTTGTAAACAAGTTTAGATTCTAATAATTCTAATAAAAAATAAAAAAGATTAATTTATAAAAGATTTTATTTGCTTATAAGTTAAAAATTGAATATAGAATTTAATGTAAAATATAAAAATTTATTTTATTATTAATGGATTAAATATTTTGCAATTTTATCTACTAGATTCTCCAAATATTCATCGATATTGACTTTTGTAAGCAAGATTCTAAAATCTTGTGGAACTTATACATTTTTATCATTAAAGATTGTAGGAAACATTATAGAGCTGATTTTGAGCTTAAAATACCACATCACTATTTTTATCCAAAGTAATAAAATTTATTCTATAAAAACTCCAAGTTTTCGCATTGCTATGCTAATATTAGCTTTATAAATTCAAAATATTGATTTTGATATCATTGTAAGTTGTAAAAAGCTTATAATAGTAATAATATTTAGGAAAGAACATCACAATATCATTAGAATCCAGCCCTTTTGCAAAGAAATTATTTAATTTTTATCAATTTTATAGCTAGTAAGAGATATTTTGGGTTATTAGGCTCATCAAACATTATTTGCTCAATGCTTTGCTCTGTGTATTAAAAAAAAGACTGCATTATTATTCTTATTAATTCATAAGTCTATTAAAAATATAATAACAATATAACAAAAAAGAATATGAAATACTTTTTGGATTAAATCTATTAGCCACTCTGCGCTATTTTTAAATCCTAAATAAATGACAAAAGCAAGGATTATAAAACTATACTATCAATTCTATCTTCTAACGTTTATAGGTATTTTTACCCTCCAATACTTAAATGGAATAGTTGCCCACTTTACCCCAAACATCTATCTTAAAGGATTTATTACTCTACTTACATTATCACTTCTAAAGAATCTCCAAGCAATATTTATAAAAATTAAAATGATAATAAAACAAAGCACTTATAGAATGTAGAATCTAAAAAGCTTTTTAATGTGAGTTTATTAAATTTATAAATTTAATGAGTCTAGTAAATCTATGGTGGTTGGATTCCAAATTCAAATTAGATTTTACATATGGAATCTAATTTTATTATTTTTAGGTTCTGCATTTAAATGAAAATCTTTGGAAACTAAAAAAATCTTTAGCTTTTAAACTAGATTCTAAATCTTTGGAAACTTCATTTGATTTAAAATTTAGATAATTAGATTCTAAATTATGTTACCCTCCTCATTTCTAGAAATCATTATGCCTAACAAATAATTTATGATAATTGAGCTAAGCAGAATTGGCAGATAAAAAAGCTTCCAAAAAGCATAGAAAAAATAAACTTACTAAACTAGAGAATTTTAATCACTTTTATAAAATGAAAGTATTTTAGAATATGAAATATAGCAAATATAGAATATAAAAATGCAAAAGATAAAAAACAAATGAACTAAAGACCTTAAATATTTAAATACTTTAAATCTATCAATAAGTCTTTTTAAAAAAACTTTTTCAAACTATTTGATAGAGATTTGCTTAGTAATGTTTGTATTTTTAAAAGATGGAATTATTTAATAAATTTAAATTTTAAAAAGAAAAAGGGATGTGGAGCAATGAGAAAAGCGAGAGAGAAAAATGAAAAATATAGCAAAGATTACCCTCTTTTTTAGCTATATATAAATCTTTTTTAAATACTCAATTTTTGAAGTAGTGTTTAAAAGAAGAGCGTCAGCTATGATTATTGAGAGCAGACTTTCAGCTACCACACTACCACGAATTGCAATGCAAGGGTCGTGCCTACCTTTTAGTCTCAATTCAATTTCATTATTATTTTTATCAATGCTTTTTTGTGTGCGAAAAATACTAGGTGTAGGTTTAAAATGCACCTTGAGATAAATTTCATCACCATTACTAATACCTCCTAGAATCCCACCGCTATTATTACTCATAAAACCATTTTTACTAATATAATCATTATTTTGGCTTCCTAGCTTCGTGCTACTTTCTACTCCAGAGCCAATTTCGACAGCTTTAACACCATTTAGCCCAAGCATAGCTTCACCAATTGCAGAATCTAACTTGTAATAAAGTGGTTCTCCTAGTCCTAAAGGAACATTATTAGCACATATTAAAGCTACTCCGCCTATGCTATCGTGGCTTTCTTTAGCTTTTTTGACTAATTCTTTTTGAGCAGATTCTACTTCTTTATCAAGGCTAAAAATTTCACTTTGCCTTGCAAAATCAAAATCGATATTACTAGCTTTCACCTCGCCTATTTGGTAGATTCCACTTTTTGTGGTGATATTAAATTCTTTTAGTAATAGCTTTGCGATTGCACCACTTGCCACTCTAGCAACGCTCTCTCTTGCACTGCTTCTGCCTCCACCTCTATAATCCCTTATCCCATATTTATAAAAATATGTAAAATCTGCGTGAGATGGGCGAAAAATATCCTTAATATCATCATAATCGCTACTTTTAGTATTTTTATTAGCAATAAACATTCCGATAGGACTTCCTGTGCTAAAACCCTCAAATACACCACTTAAAATTTCAATTTTATCATCTTCTTTTCTTTGAGTGGAATAAAGATTCTGCCCTCCTCTGCGTCTATTCAACTCATTTTGCAAAAATTCCACATCAATAAATAATCCCGCTGGAATCCCATCTATTACACATCCAATCCCATTGCCGTGAGACTCTCCAAATGTTGTTACCCTGAATCTTTTGCCAATCGTGTTCATTTTTCCTCTTTTTTAAAAATATGATAAGCTTTTTTAGCGCAGTTCTGCTCGGCTTCTTTCTTGCTTTTACCACTTGCTTTAGCGTATTTTACTCCATTTATTTTAACTTGCATTGTAAAACTTTTATTATGGTCTGGTCCTTTTTGTTCAAGTAAAATATATTCGGGAATCACACCACAAATAGCCTGTGAAAGCTCCTGTAAAGCAGTTTTATAATCCATAAACATACTCTCCATATTAATATCATTATAAACTAACTCAAGCAAAGCATATGTGATGCTTTTAGCACTTTCAATTCCACCATCAAGGTAAATCGCACCAATTAGCGCTTCAAATGCGTCAGATAGGATTGAAGGTTTGCTCCTACCATTATTTTTAGCCTCCGATGGAGAGATGAAAATATATTCACCTAAATTTAGCACATTTGCTAGCTTCATAAAGCCATTTTCATTAACTATTGAAGCCCTAATCTTTGTTAAATTCCCCTCATTGCTAGATTCAAACTTTTTAAATAAATATTCCCCAATTAACAAGTCAAGCACCGCATCACCTAGAAACTCCAACCTCTCGTTATTTATTTGTTTATTATAGCTTTTATGCGTGAGTGCCTGTTGTAATAAATTTATATTTTTAAAACAATATTTGATTTTTAGTTGAAAAAACTCTAGCGAATCTAGCGTAACTACACTTTTATTATTAGATTCCTTCATTTACTTCCTTTAAGAATATTGTAATTTAATTTCTTGCGCTCTGGCTCGTGCAATTTTATCGCATTTTTCATTTTCTATATGCCCATTATGTCCTTTCACCCAGATAGCCTTGATTTTATGGCTCTTGCTTAAGTCTAAAAACTTCTTCCAAAGATTTGGGTTCTTAACATTTTTGAAATCCTTTGCAATCCATGAATCTATCCACAAATTTATCCCTTCGCACACATATTTTGAATCGCTATACAATTCTACCTCACAAGACTCTTTTAGAACTCTCAAACCCTCTAAAACTGCCATCAATTCCATTTGATTATTTGTCACATTCGCTTCTGCCCCACTTAAAATTTTTTCTCTATCTTTATATTTTAAGATTGCACACCAGCCACCAAAACCAGGATTCCCCAAAGATGAGCCATCAGAATAGAGCGTGATTTTTTTCATTTTCTATCCTTTCATTCCTTGCTATGGTAAATGGAGGCAAAATTACTAAATTAATATATTTATAAAATTGGTTACAAAAAAAAGACTTTATTAAAAAAAATATATTATTTTTGGTGCGAATTGGAATCTTAAAGCTACTTTTTTTAATGCAATTAGGCTTTGACAAAACTATATATGTTTGTGCTGAATTAAAGCAAAGAGTAATTTTTCTCATCTTTTTTCTCTAAAATTTCTAACACTAAAGCCATAGTGCCAAATTCATTACAATTCGGGCATCTATAGCTTTCAAATGGATAATTACTCTGACAGCTAGAACAGCGATATTTAAAGATTAGATTCCCTTTTTTACTAGAAAATTTATTCATCACTCTTAGAACCTCCAGCTCAAAAATATCGCAACTTGTATCATCATCAATTATACCCTTAGAACGATAAATATCACAGATTCCTTTATGAGAGGCAATTCTTTGCAAAGGAGGATTTGGAATATCCCACAGAATATCAATATAATTATAAATATCTTCTATTTGCAATATCAAATCCCAAAATTTTTTTAAATTATTATTTTTTAGATAATTTAGTGTAATTTTATTACTCTCTTTGCTATGCTTATTTAGCTTTACAATCTCACTCTCCCTATGTTTTAATGGCATAAGACTTTCATTTATTAGCATTAAAATTTGAATATAATTTTTTACATTATCCATTTTGCCTTCCATCTCTTCGATGCAAGAGATAACATCATAGGCATTTTTATACTCACCTAGAATCTCATAAGTCTGCATAAGCAACGATAAAACCTCTAAATTTCGTGGATTATTTTTTAAAATTTCAATAAAAATATTTTTTGCCCGCTGCATAAAACCAGCCTTGTAATAGGCTAGCCCTAATAGCTCGAAAATCTCCATTTTATTTTTTAAATCTTTTGTTTTATCAAGCATTGTTAGATATATTTTGATTGCCTCATCGAAATTCCCATTTTTTACATAAATATTTGCGATGAAAGTTAGTGTTGAGATTGGATATTTTGAAATATCCATTATGTTCATCGTGTCGCTATCTGCTTCAAAATCAAAATTTTTAGCCAAAGCTTCAAGGGAAACTTTTTTCTTTTTAGCCTTAAATCTATTTCTTGTATAATCTGCAATAGCCACAAGAACAATGATTGCAATGATAATGATAATGCTAAATAATGGGTCTTTGTAGAATGTAATAAAACTATCCAAAATCTTTTCCTAAATAAATTAATCTTGGATTATATCAAATTTGATTATAGAATCTATGTAAGCCTTTTATCAAAAAAAAGACTTACTTATATAAATAGCAATGTATTTATGGATTATTGCAACACCTTTAGCGCTTCGTCATAATTAGGCTCTTTTGTGATTTCCTCGCATAATTCTTTATAGATTATTTTTCCTTCTGTATCAACTATAAATATAGCTCTAGCAAGCAATCCGCCTAGCGGAGAATCATCAATTAAAACACCATATTTTTCTCCAAATTCTCTATATCTATAATCACTTAATGCCTTAACATTAGAGATTCCCTCTACAGAGCAGAATCTTCCTTGTGCAAATGGTAAATCCATTGAGATTACATACACTTCTACATTTGGTAAACTTGCTGCTTTTTGATTAAAAGTTTTAGTCTGCATTGCACACACAGGAGTATCAAGGCTAGGAACTACATTTAGCACTTGAATCTTATCTCTTTTGCCACCTACTATAATGCTTCCTAAATCATTTCTTTTTAGTTTTGCTGTTGGTGCAAACTCACCTACATTTAGCTCCTTTCCTACTAATTTTACAGGTACTCCTTTAAAATTTACGCTCATAATTTACTCCTTAAAAAATAATTTATACCAAACAAATAGAATTAATATTATAATTTAAAATGATAATTTAAACTTTAAATCACAGAAATGACAAAGGATTAAAATTTTGGCAAAAAAACGCTACCTTTTAGATACATCAATTATACTTGATGATATTGAGAATCTAATTTATATCTATCAAAATGGTGAAAATGAAATATATATTTCAGAAGTCGTGCTAGATGAATTGGATAAGAAAAAAGATTTACAAAATGAGTTAGGATATTTTAGCCGAGAGTTTTTTCGTGGTATAAACTCCGATGAAGAAGTTAAGAAAAAAAGCTCTGGTAAGGGAAGTGATGTTATTTATAAGACAAATTTTAAAAATAAAGATATAGAATTTAAAATCTTTATAATTTATAGAGAAAAATATAAGATTCAGCATCTAGACTACGGGCTAAATGATAGCAGGATCTTAGAGATTGCAAAAGATTATAATCTAATTCTTCTTACAAATGATATTTCATTAAAGATAAAATCCATTTCACAGGGCGTAAAAGCACAATCAATCTTTAGAAACAGGGTTGAGAATCCTAGTGATATTGACTTTTTATTTAAGTTCTCACTGCATAAAGATTTAGAAATTAAAAAAATAGAGCAAACAAGCGAATTTAAAGCACTAAAAAATTGGAGTATGATTGAGCTTTTAGAGGAGGATAATACCGACAGCTCACTATATTTAACTGGCAAGAAAAGATTTGGCTTTAAGATTGATGATAAATTTGAAGAGCAGAATCTTGACTCAATAATAGAAGAAAACGCCCCATATATCCGCCCGATTAATTTAGAGCAAAAACTATTATACTCTATGCTAATTCACCCAAAAAATAAGGTTAGCATTGTTACTGGAAGCACAGGCAGTGGGAAAACGCTAATCTCGCTTCAAGCTGGAATAACACTTGTAAAAAAAGGACTAGTTGATGGAATAATTTATATGCGCAATACGATTACTTCAAACGACAAAGAAGCTGAGCTTGGCTTTAGAAAAGGTGATGAGAGCCAAAAACTAGGCTATTTTATGTATCCGCTTTATAGCGCGATAAATTTCACTATCGATAAACTGCAAGAAAGCTCAATAGCAAAGCAGATTGAATACATTGGCGATGTGAATACGATTGAGAAAAAAAATGCAACAGAATATTTTATTAAAAAACATAATATTGAGATTATGGATATAGCGCATGCAAGGGGAGTGTCTATTGGCAGAAAATTTGTGATATTTGATGAAGCACAAAATGCATCTGATGCGACCATCAAGCTTATTGGCACAAGGATTGCGCAGGACTGTAAAATCGTATTTTTAGGCGATTGGAAGCAAATCGACCACCCATATTTAAGCAAATTTAGAAATGGTGCTGTGAGCCTACTGCAAAAGGCACAAACTAGTAACTTCTTAAGTGGAATCCAGCTAAAACATACCATTAGAAGCGATATAGCGCAATGGTTTGAAGAAAATATGTAACATTTTAGTGTCTAATTTCAAATCACATAAATAAATGTAGAAACTAAAGCCATACTAGTTAATTTATAAAATTCTACTTTGGAATCTAATTTGAAAACTTGTTTAGTGTAGATTGGATTTTTGATTTAGATTCTAACATTGATTTAGAATCTAATTACCATCCCTTTAAATCTTTTTAATAAGACAAGAAAAGGAGACCTTATTTGTGATAATGGCTTATTTTTAATTTTGCCACACAAATACTTCCTTATTGCTTTTTAAAAAGTTTTAAAGGAGTAGGCGGAAGTTAAATAAAAAGACAAGAGTTTAAAAAATGAATTCATTTAGCCCTATAATTTTTGCTAAATTCTACGATTTTAGCGTGGAATCTAACATATACTTTATATAATGGAATCTCATAGCCATACAGCTCTACCACTTTAGAATAATTTTGAATGATTCCATTTTGCAAGAAGTTTTGGATCTCATCGTAGCTATCAAATTCATAGCCAAATTTGGCAAGTAGCTTTTGTGTGTATCTATCGACCACCATAATCTCCCTAAAACAAACATAGTTTAATATACCATCTGCACTCTCTTTACCAAGCCCCTTTTGAGTAAGTAGCCACTCCCTATCTACACTATCTCTAAAGTTTTCAAAATCACCAAAAAAATTGATTATATTTTTGCATAGATTTTGTATATAAATTGCCTTTTGGTTGTAAAATCCACAGGGCTTGATTAGATTTTTTAAAATAAGACTATCTATTTTTGCAAGGGATTCTAAATCTAATATATCATAATCTTTTAGATTTTTTAAGGCAATTTTTACATTATTCCACTTTGTACTTTGCACCAATATTGCTGATATTACTACTTCAAAGCTACCAGCACTATCCCACCAAAGCTCATTTGTTATATTTTTTAATAAATTTTTTAATTTTAAAAAAACTAACAAATCATAAGAATTAGAAATTTCTATATCCATTTTTACCCCAAATTGTGCATAAAAATTGCTAATTTTTATTAAAAAATCATTTTGTAAGCTTTAAGAGAGCTTAAAAGCTCTCTTAAAAATATTTAGTTAAGCAGTCTTAAAATATTTTGTTGAACTGCATTAGCTTGACTTAATGCGTAGCTTCCGCTTTGAGTAAGAATGTTTAGCTTGCTAAATTCTGCACTTTCTGCGGCAAAATCAACTTCTCTAATTTGAGATTCGGCTGCTTTAACATTTACTTGAGTTACAGAAATGTTATTAACAGTGCTTATCATTTGCCCTTGCACAGAACCTAAATCTGCTCTAACTTTATCTAGTAACTTAGTAGCAGATTCCGCTATATCAATAGTTAGCATAGCGCCTTTTAGTGTTGTTACTCCAGCACCCATATCTCTTGCCTCTTGTGATATTAAATCATTGTAGTTCATACCAGCAGCTGATCTAACATTAGCTCCAAATACACCCATTACATCTCTTAGATTCACAACACTCTGTGAAGTAAATTCTGGCTTATCTTCAAAGAAACCTATTTCTTCATAGTATAAATCATCTGGGTCATCGTGGCTAGCTACAACTATGTCTCTAGCATCTAGTCTGCTAAGTGTTAACTTACCATAATTTAGCGAACCATCAGTTGGATCTAGTGGATCTCCTTCAATATCATCACCGCCATTAACAGTTTCAACAGACATATCACCATTATCTGGACCTTCTGCAGAGAATCTAATACCTCTTCCATCAATACTTCTTAAGTTTAATCTTCCCTCTTGATCGACATAAGCTTCAACACCTGTTTGATTTGCAACTTTATTAATCGCAGTTACAAGCCTACCATCGGAATCGTTTGCCTTAATATCTAAAATATCGCCAAGTAACATACCATTAATAGATACTTTGCTTAATCCACCAGAAATTATTGACTTATCTGAAGTAGTAATAACATTCCAAGTAGCTCTAATACCTGTTTTATCTGAGCTTTTATTTATAACTTCAGCTAAAACTCCAATACCTGTTCCAGCAGAGTGAGATATTTTAACACTCTCAATCATCACATCTTTTACACCATCAACTTGTTTGAATGTTAGTTTAGCTTCCACAGCTTCTTTAATCATCGCGCCAGTTTCTAGTCTAATTTGACCTATTTTATCACTTGTAGTAGAGCCAATTGAAGCTTTAATACTTTGATTTGAATAAGCACCAACTTGAAATTCTTTATTAGTAAATTGCCCAGAAAGTAAAGCTTGTCCATTGAATGAAGTAGTATTACCTATATTATCAAGTCCTTGAATAAGTCTAATAATATCAGATTGAATAGCACTTCTAGATTCGCTTGTTTGTCCATCTTGTGCAGCTTGAATTGCTTTAGTTTTAATGGTATCTAGAATCTTAATTTGCTCATCCATTGCTTTATCGGCAATTTGGATAATACCCATTGCATCATTTGTATTTTTGATTGCCTGTCCTAGACCACTTGCTTGAGAACGCAAACTATCGGCAATAGTCATACCAGAAGCATCGTCCGCTGCTTTATTAATTCTTAAGCCTGAACTTAATTTTTCTAGTGAATTTTTCATCCCAAATTGTGTGAAAGTAGATTGCACATGTGCATTTAGTGCATTAATATTTGTATTGACCTGAAAAGCCATTTTAAACTCCTTTTTATGTATTGCTAAGATATCCTTATCTTAGGTAAAATTCATATCGGATTTATTTAATATAATTTCACAATTTTTTAACAATAATTTAAATTTTATCAGGAAAAAGTATGCAAAACAGGAATCTAGAGGATAAGAATAAGCGAAATAATAAAAAAGGCAAAAAAGGAATAAAAAGAATCTTTAATGCCTTTTTCTACTCCATTGATGGCATAAAATCTGCGTGGAATGAGGAAGAAGCGTTTCGCCAAATACTCGTTATTTCAATATTTCTAATTCCATTTGGAATTTACCTTGGAGAATCGTGGGTAGAGAAAATTCTGCTTGTTTTACCCTGCATTATTGCGATAATGGCAGAATTGATAAA
This sequence comes from uncultured Helicobacteraceae bacterium, assembly GCA_947176375.1. GTDB lineage: Bacteria > Campylobacterota > Campylobacteria > Campylobacterales > Helicobacteraceae > NHYM01. Next base: position 10,470 of record CAMWQM010000021.1, on the reverse strand, counting down.
TTCTGCTATTGAAAATGCAATCGATTTTTGCAGTATTGAAATTCACCCATTAGCAAAAAAAGCTAAGGATATGGGAAGTGCCTTACAGCTAATAGCTTGCATTTTTATGGTTTGTGTGTGGGGAAGTTACATTATTAAGATTTGTTTTTAAGCAAGAAAAATGCTCTTACTAAAAGCAAAATAATGCTAAAAATTAACATAAAATATTGGGGCAAAAGAGCTACTTTTTGTGCATAAAAATAATGCAAACTAGCAAGTAATAGTCCTATATATCCTAGATTCCTAGTTATTAAAAAAGCTCTAGATTGTTTTTTAAGGCTTGCAAAAAATATAAATATCATAACAATAAAGCCACTAAATCCTAGCAAAAGAAAGCTTTTTAGTGCAATTTCTTTTAATATAAAACCAGGGCTTAATTTGGAATCTAGAATAATGAAATTTAAAAAATGAAGAGTTATAAAGATTAATGCGTAATTTCCACATATTTTTGGTATAACTTGAAAAAGATTAAAAATAGCTCTAATCCTATTTAACATTGCAAAAGATAGACTAGAGGCAAAGAAATACAAACCAAATAAGCCACTATAAGTGTATATTTCTTTTATTTTATTTGCACTATTTTGCACTTCATAAAAGCTAAAAATTAGGCAACAAATAAAAATAATATGCACAAAAACTACAATGATAAACGATAGAATCTTTTTAATTCCCATTTCTTTTTCTTATATATATTTAAATATTTAAGTTTTTGGATTTTAAAAATTTTTTACCAAATCTAAATCTTTATATAAATATCCTACCTCCTTTTCATAGCCATTAAATAGCAATGTATCTCTTTTTTCCACCTCTCCTAATTTTGTTTCCTTTGCTTGCGACCACCTAGGGTGAGAGACATTTGGATTGACATTTGCGTAGAATCCATATTCTCTAGGATCCAGTTTTTCCCATGTGCCTTTGATTCTAGATTCTAAAAATTCAATCTTTACAATTGATTTAATGCTCTTAAACCCATATTTCCATGGCACAACAAGGCGAATAGGAGCACCATTTTGTGGCAAGAGTGGTTTAGAATAAATTCTAGTAGCTAGCAGAGTTAGCGGGTTTAGCGCTTCATCAAGCCTTAAAACCTCAACATAAGGATAAGGCAATGTCTTAAAAAAAGTTCCTTGGTCTTTAAAAATATTTTTATCTAAAAGTGTGGTAAAACTCACATATTTAGCATTTTTCTTTGGTTTTATAAAATCTATTAATTCTCTTAATTCAATGCCACCCCACGGCACTACCATTCCCCATGCCTCTACACAACGAAAACGATAGATTCGATCTACTTGAGGAAATTTCTCAATATCTTGCATACTCAAATTTAGAGGCTTTTCAACCTCCCCGCTAACTTCAATATTCCAATTTGTTGGCTTGAAATTCTGCACTAATTTGACTGCTTTTTGCTTATTAACTGAAAATTCATAGAAATTTATATAATTTGTAATATCCTCATAGGATGTGGGCTTAAGATTGTAAGGATTAGTAGAATCTAGCGCAAAAAGCTCTTTTAAACTAGAAAGCACCAAACTACTTGCCACAATACTACCCGCTCCTAGCTTTAAAAATTCTCTTCTTTTATTAAATAAAAATTCTGGCGTGATTTTTTCTTGTAGTTGATTTTTCTCTTTATAATTTTTCATTTTATTCCTGTTAAATCTCTTTGATATTTGTAAGCAACTAGGGCTATTTTTGCCAATTAAGCTTATAAAATCATTTAAAAAATTTTACTACTTTTTAGTTTGATAATTTGTATATTTTGAGCGCTCATAGGTTTTCTACATTCTTTTGAAAAAACTAGCATAGAATTATAAAATAAACTATTTAGATTATTATGTTAAATTATTCTAGTCTTAAAAATATATAGCATATCTAGTGCAAATTTATATTTATATTTACTTTATTTAGATTCAGCACTTAAAATTTTTACCACATTATAGATAGAATCTAAATAAAAATACTTCTATTAAGCTTATTTTAATATAAAACTTAACATAGAGTAAAAAGCTTCTATGTCAAGATTTAGATTAGCGCTTAGTGATTTTAGTCAAGCAAACTTTATTAATTTTATAACTTATTAAAATATTTTCTCAAAGATTCACATAAGAATCTTAAAAACATCTTTATATTAAGCCTAAAATTTACTTTAATTAAATAGCTAATTTTGCTCTTTATGTATATCATTCATATAAAACTTAACGCTTACCATTCCTTCTTTTAATGCCCACTCATAAGCAGTAGAAACAAAATCCCAATTAATATTTGAATAAAACTCTTCTAAATATTTTGGTCTTGCATTTTTATAATCAATATAATAAGCATGCTCCCAAACATCAACTACAAGGATAGGAATCTGCTTATTTATTGGCGGTGTAGCAGCATTGCTAGTTTGCACAATTTTTAGTTTTTTATTCTCATCTACTACCACCCAGCACCAGCCAGAGCCAAATAATGTAGTTGCAGAATTTATGAAAGTCTCTTTAAAGTTCCCACCAAATGCCTCATTCAATGCAGATTCTAACTCTTTACTAGGATCAGCTTTATTTGGACTTATACAATCCCAATAAAAATCGTGATTATAAACCTGTGCAGCGTTGTTAAAGATTCCACCACTTGAATTTAGAACTATATCATATAGAGATTTATTTTCAAACTCTGTGCCTTTAATTAAATTATTCAAATTATTTATATAGGTTTGATGATGTTTTTCATAGTGGTAATCAAATGTCTTGTCACTTATAAAAACTCCTGAAAATGCACTTTTATCATATGGCAATTTTCTTAAATTAAACATATTTTCTCCTTAATTTTTTATAATTTTTAGCTTATTATGGTATATAAATATAAATTAAACCACCTTTAAATCTACTCATAAATTATATCAGTATCTTGTGACATATTAATTTTAAACATATTGTCATTTATTTTGTGATTTATTTTAATGTTATCTAATATAATTGTAATATCATTGTCTAGCTCATCTTTATAGGTGATTTTATATGGTTTATTATCTTTTAGTTCAATATGAAAAATAATATCATTAATTTTGCTAATTAAGCCATTTTCGCCCTCTTCGGCAGAATTTATTATATTTATAAAATCTAATTTAATATTATTGCTAATAATTGCTTGATTTAAATGTGGCTCATAGAATGTAACTTGATTATTTTTAATTAGAATCTCTTTTTTAAATGGATTATCATATTTCCAATAAGCCTTATTGCTAGGCTTTGTTGTAGCTAGGAGGATTCCACTATATGTTATATCACCATCACTATTATTTATATTTTGAGTGAATTTTGCCTCAATACTCTCTAAATTTATCCCAAAAAGTGTGCTACAACTCAAAATAAAAAATAAAATTATTTTCACAAGTTACTCCTTAAAAATCAATTCAAGTTTGGATTCTATCTAAAAAGTTATGTTAGAATCTATTTTATTTTTCAAATGCAAAGGTTTTTATTAAATGATACAAAAAATATTAGGAAAAGTGTTAGGGACACGAAACGAACGAATATTAAAGGAATATAAAAAAAAGCTTTTAGAAGTAAATGCACTAGAATCTAACTTACAAGCTTTGAGTGATGAGCAACTACAAGAGAAATTCATAACATTAAAAGAAAAGACAAAAAAAGATTATGAAGCTATCGGATTAAAGGCGCTGGATAATGCGTTAGTAGAATCTTTTGCAATCACTAGAGAAGCCTCAAGGCGAATCCTAAATATGAGGCATTTTGATGTGCAGATAATCGGTGGAATGGTGCTTAATGATGGGAAAATCGCAGAGATGAAAACAGGAGAGGGAAAAACTCTCGTAGCCACACTTGCAGTAAGCCTAAATGCAATGCTAGGAAAAAGCGTGCATGTAGTGACCGTCAATGACTATCTAGCTAAAAGAGATGCTAGCGAAATGGAGCCTTTATATAACTTTTTAGGATATAAGGTTGGCGTGATTACAGGCGAAGAAAGGGATGATGAGAGTAAACTAGAGCAATACAGTTGCAATATAATTTATGGCACAAATAATGAATTTGGCTTTGATTATTTGCGTGATAATATGAAGTTTTCACTCTCTAACCAATTTCAAAAAGAGCATTTTTTCGCAATTGTCGATGAAGTAGATTCTATTCTAATTGATGAGGCTAGAACGCCTCTTATAATCTCTGGTCCGGCAAATAGAAAAATGGAACATTATGCTCTTGCAAATAGCGTGGCTTTGAAACTTAAAAAAGATGAGGATTTTAGCGTAGATGAAAAAAATAGGGCTATTATGATTAATGAATCTGGTATTAAAAAAGCAGAAGAATTATTCAAAGTCGATAATCTCTATAATATCGAAAATGCAGCCCTCTCACACCACCTAGACCAAGCCCTGAAAGCAAATTATTTGTTTTTAAAAGATAAAGATTATGTTGTGCGTGATAATGAAGTGGTAATTGTAGATGAATTTACAGGAAGATTAAGCGAGGGAAGGCGATTTAGCGAGGGACTTCATCAAGCTATCGAGGCAAAAGAAATGGTTGATATAAAAGAAGAATCTCAAACTTTGGCTGATATTACATTCCAAAATTATTTTAGAATGTATGAAAAACTATCTGGAATGACAGGGACAGCGCAAACTGAAGCAAGTGAATTTCTACAAATTTACAAAATTGATGTTGTAAGCATTCCTACAAATGTCCCAAATATAAGGAAAGATTATAATGATTTGATTTTTAAAAGTGAGAAAGAGAAATTTGACGCACTCTGCTCTAAAATCGTAGAATTGCATAAGCAGGGGATCCCTATCCTCATCGGAACTGCAAGTATCGAAAAAAGTGAGAAACTCCACGAATTACTTAAAAAAAGTAGAATTCCACACACTGTGCTAAATGCCAAACATCACACAAAAGAAGCAGAAATCATCAAAGATGCTGGAAAACTAGGTGCTGTAACAATAGCAACGAATATGGCAGGACGAGGTGTAGATATAAAAATAGATGATGATGTAAGAAAATTAGGAGGTTTATTTATTCTTGGAACCGAGAGGCACGAAAGCAGAAGAATAGATAATCAGCTTCGAGGGCGAAGTGGTAGACAAGGAGACCCAGGTGCTAGCCAATTCTATTTGAGTTTAGAAGATTCCTTATTGCGAATTTTTGGAAGTGATAAAATCAAAGGCGTAATGGAAAAGCTAGGGCTTAAAAATGGAGAAAGTATCGAATCTAGCTTCATAACTCGCTCCATTGAAAATGCACAAAAGAAAGTTGAAAATATGCACTTTGAGGCGAGAAAACATATATTAGAATATGATGATGTCGCAAACGAACAAAGGAAAATCATCTATAAATTTAGAAATACTCTACTTGATGAAAATTATGACTTAAGCGAAAAAATCATTGAAGACAGAGACTTTAGCGTTGACTTTATTATAAATAATTTTAATAATTTGGAAAATGGGATAGATAAAGATGCTCTAAGTGCAAAGATTTTAGAGGAATTTGGAATTGAAGTAGAACTTGCAAAATCTAGCAATTTAGAGGAAATTAAAGCAAAAATAATAGAAACTTTAAACAAAAATTATGATGAAAAAATGAACGTTTTAAGCAAAGAACAAAGAAAAGAGATAGAAAAAATCATCTATTTGCAAGTGCTAGATAATACTTGGAGAGAGCATTTATATTTGATGGATAATCTAAAAACAGGCATTGGTTTAAGAGGCTACAATCAAAAAGACCCACTAATTGAGTATAAGAAAGAAAGCTACAATCTCTTTTTAGAATTAAAGGATAATCTAAAGCTTGAAAGCTCAAAAATGATGCATATAATTAAACTTAGAGAGAGAAGTAATGACGATGAGGAGCGAGCAAAGGAAATGCTTAAAAATTTGGAGGAAGAGAACAATAACGACTTATCTTTTAACAAAGATTCTAGCAATAATAAAACTCCAAAAAATACTCCCATAAAATCTAAAAAAATAGCAAGGAATGACCCCTGCCCTTGCGGAAGTGGAAAGAAATACAAACTCTGTCATGGTAAAAGTGGACCAAAAAAAGGCATTTTAGCAGAATCTGTGGAATCCTAAGTAATAGAATCTTGATCAACAAATATAATATCGCTCCACTTAATGCAATATATTGTCTCTGCTAGATACTAGATTTGGAGACCCATTATTAAGTTGGAGTCATATCACCTTGTAGTAGTTTGCTTTACCCATTTCTCTTTATTTATATCATTATTTTTATACTCTTGTGTGAGGTTTTCTATGAGTAGTTTTATTGTAATCTCGTAAATCAGATTCTAAAGCGTATTCTTTTCTATGTTTTTCATCTAAAGTTCCATTAAAATTTTCATTAATTAAAGCATATTCTATTTTTAAACCTAAGAAAGATGGTTTGAGTATTATCCACAGCATCTTGATAGAATCCTGTAGTTTCTTTATTACAATATTTTTTGATAAAAAATATCATCTTTAAAGTTTTTACCTAACTTATGAATTTAAACTTTTAGTCTTAATAATTGCAGAATAAATCTTAAGTTTAAAAACATCAAAAAAACACAAATATTTTAATAAATTAGCACTAAATGTGTTCTAATAGAGCAAAGCAAATAAGGCTTAATATGACAGATTGAGGCTATGAGATTTAAAAACAATAAATTTAAGAAAGCAAAATCATTGGGAGCAAAAAATGAGATTAAAAAGCTTAATTAAAAATGATAAGAAAAAGCGTGGATAAATTTGCCAGAATATATAATATCAATTCGTTTGGTTGATGTATACCTTCTTCAAAAATATCTAATTGAGTTCTTAACAAACATTTATTCTTTTTGATATTCATACACGCAATAGATTAATTTATAGAGAATATCTTTATATTTTTACACCTCTCTCTTATTCAAATGGTTTAATGCAAAATGTATTTCACTTTTTACATCTCTATTCAATCACATCTAAAATTTATCCGCCATACAATAGCCTCCTATGAATATAAATACCCTCTTACCCAATCGTCCAATCTTAACACAATAATTTTTATTTTTTACATCATTATTTTAAATATCTAAAACATTTATATTATTATATTTCTCCATTTCTCTTTATTAAACCAATGCTCCTTCGCGTTATCGATTCTCCATAAGCTATTTTTACAAACACAAATAAATAGATATTCGACATCAAAGCTATTTTTAGTTTTAAAATAAACTTATGCGCGATTGTTACTTTTTAATAAAACATTTTTTCTACAAGATTTTCAATCCCATCAAATTTCGTAGGATTCCTCATAAATTCTATTCTCCCGCCATAGATTCTTTTCTTATCTAAACAATAATTAACTAGCAAACAAATTTAGAAAATATCTCTTTTTCTGACATATTTATTGCCGTTGCATATTCTAAAACTAACAAGACTAAATGATTTTTATAAAGCTCACTCTCATTTAAATTTGCTTCTGCTCTAAATTTATCATTTTTCTCCATTTTCTTATAAATTTATATTTCACATATAATTTTTCAATTAATTAGATAGCAGACTTTATATTTAATTTTTTTAAGTCCAATCATTATTTCTCTAGATTCGTATCTTTTCATTAAAGAATAAGAAAATTACCATTTATTCTTTGGCAAAGGGGATTTTTAAAGAAACTGATTTTATTTTTGAAAAATCCCCTTTTTTGTAATAATAGAGGACATAATTGTTTCAACCTCCCCCTCTTTTATATAATTGATAGAATCCGAATTTATGCAGATTTTGCATATTTTAAAAATAATTTATATTACCAAATACTTAAAAGCAAAAAAGGGTTTAGCCTAAATATAATATTTTAATCATAAATTAGCATAATTTCTAAAGTCTATTAGCGATTCTAGGGATGATAGATTTAACAATATTATTAAATTTCTATATCAATCCCTGCTTTTTTGGCTTGAGACTGCTGCAAATAATTTTTAATCTTATAGATTTTATTATCTTTTTTAAATCTGCTTCCTGTTTGATGAAAATAAAAGCCAACACCAGCCCTCTCACACTGCCCTCTAATATCTAACACCCAAGAATAATCGCAGATTCTAGCATTTAGCGCTCTCTCTCCGCCAACTCCAACTGCCTCAATCTTATTTCTTTGTAAATATTTTTCCAATTTGAGAGCTTCCAAAAGTGGTGCAGCGATAATCCAGCGCCTTTTAATAGGCAAATTAATAAAAATAGGAAGTCTCTTATCAGCTAAAACTTGATTTTCCACACTCAAGCCAACTATCACATTCTTATATCCATCTCCCCAATCATCTGGCAGACAAGATTCTAGCCTCTCGATTCGCTTAGTGAAAAATGCAAATTCCACATCCTTGCGTTTTGCTATCATCTCCCATACTTCATTTCTCCACAAATCAGCCTCTTTTAGCAAAAAATCACTACTAAAACACATCCACACAAAAGAATTACTAGGAATCTTATAATTACCACTGCGATTTTTAATGATAGGAAGGTAAAAATTTTTAGTTTTATAAATGTTTTTACTATCCTTTTGGTGCATAGAATCTATCGTATAAATAAAGCAATTTTTACAACCAACACTAACTTTAAAACAGCCATGCCAAGGATTATATCTAAAGCTTTTAGTTTCTATATTAGATTCCACCTCATCAAATAGATTCATCATTTTTCCTCTAATTTTTTACCAATTATAGCCCAAAATAAAATATAAAAGAAGTGATAGAAATAAGCAAGATAAGGAAAATTATAAATTTATTCCAGCCAAAAAATGCGAATATAGAAGATGACAGATAAGATCATAAAGCCATATCTGTATAATAAAATAAGATACAATCCTTTTAAGACACCTTTATTTACAACACTAAGTGAATTATTAAGTGTATTTAGCGCGAAATGCGAGATAAATGAACTTACAAGCGTATAATTTTGTGTAGTAGTTATATAAGAAATGATGAGATTACCAATGAAATATATTAAACGAGGTGGAGTTTTAAAGCTGTTACCACACCTATCCCTATCGTAATTCCACCCAAAACGATTATTTCTATTGTGCTTAAAGCCTCACTATTTATATGTTTAAAGCAGAGCTTTTAGTTCCATCTTTATATTATATATGCAGAGGCTATTTTAGTTGCTATGGCACTAAGAGTAGAATCAATCATAGATAAAGTATTTAATAAATAAGTTTTTAAAGAATCTTTTTCTTTTTGTATTCTCTCTAATTATTCTTCACTTAGACACTCAAAGAATCGCTCTCCATATTCATCTGTAGTTAGTCTATCACTTGCAATACAAGTAATAGATATGCCATAGGTTTTAGTCATTAAAATTCTCTTATAAATAAATTTTTAAACAATTCCACCACTGATTTTTTATTTCTGTGCTAATATTCAACTTATTTTTAGTTATTTTTATAGATTATATCCCAATTTAGAATCTAGCTCTTGTCATAGTTTGTCGATGTTAGTCATTCCAAAAGGATTGAATCTAGTGCAAAAATTGGCTATTATATGTGGATATTTGTCTTTATCAAAAAGTTGTGGCACTACCATCAATGCTAACCCCTCTCTACTTAACTTAATATTTCCAAAATTCTATATTCTAAAATTACATATTCTTAAAACAATAAGATTCTTTTTAATAAAAAGGGTTATTATGCAAATGTAATAACAAAAGACAAATTAAAGGTGGAGAAAAAAGAGATAAAATGAGAAAAACAGAATGAAAAACAAGCCTAAAATCCACACACAATAATTTTTAAAGCCTCCTGATATTCACAGATTAAAAGAGGATTGCTCTTGTCTATGTGTTTATTTTTCTTTGTATGTGCAAAGATGAGGATATGAGGATAAAGCCAAAATTATAAAAAAGGCTAGAAACATAAGAATAATTATGACATAAGAGACTAGAAACTAATCTTGGTAATACCATTTCTTTACAACAATTCCATAAAGTAGATTGAAGCAAATAGTAAAGAATATGCTTCGTTAAAAGCCAATATTGAATATAAAATATTATTCCACTTCCTAAGCCATTAAACAATAATGTGTCAAAGTTTTTCTTCTTTACTAAAAATTCCTTTGTTATTATCTCTTGTTTTCTCTTTTCTCACTCTGCTTTCAATTCTCCACCTTTGAACTAACCCTTTGGAATCTAGCAAAAATCTTAACAAAATAAGCTAAAAATTAATAAATAAATTACATTAGCAATCATAAGCATATTTATATTAGCATTATAATACTCTCAAATATTTACATTCCTCAGCCACCTTTAAGATTTTTGCTAGATTATATAGATTCTAAAACATAACAATATACAACTTAAATATTTGACTAATTTTACTCACTTATAATGCCTAATATTGCATAGTTTCCTAAATAGAATCTATTTTCAAACAAAATAACTATATATAAGATTTAAAAATAAAATTTGGATGGATTGTTATGCAGGTTTAAATTATT
>CAMWQM010000020.1 GCA_947176375.1 uncultured Helicobacteraceae bacterium | reverse complement strand
CCAAAAAATAAAAAATATCCACCTATGTCGCTAATCTCTGGGAATCCTGCTAAAGTCGTCCGCCCATTAAGAAACGAAGAGATAATAAATATTAAAAAAGAAGCAACATTTTATGTAGAGTTAAAAAATAAATATATGTGATATAATTCCATATCAAATTTTAAAGTAAATAAGAGAGGAATATTATGTTGCCACGATGTTTAAAAAAGCCGCTACTAGTCTCTGTGCTAGCCATAATTATATTATTTATTATTGCCATTATAATATGCTCTAAAGCTAATTGTAATACTTGTAATAATAAACCACAAGAGCAAGCCATAAAAACCATTCAAACAGAAATTGAAATAATAGAGCAGAAAGAAGCTCAAGAAAATATGGAATCTCAAATGGATTCTAAAGTTAAAGCAGATGTTATAGAAGTGCAAGAAGCAGATAAAATAGTAGTAATTAGAGAAAATTTTGTAAATAATGGTATTGTTAGCGAGGAATTTATCACTAAGAATAGTATATTTTTTGATAAGAGTTCCTCTAAAATTACAAAAAAAGCCAAAGATAAATTAGATAGCATTAAAAATAAAATTTTAGATTCTAAACTTATAATAATTACTGGACACGCCTGTGATTTGGGTAACGCAGAGTATAACAATACTTTAATTCAAAAGCGAATGAATAATGTGATAAATTTTATCAAGAAAAACAATCCTAATGTAGAAATATTATATTCAAATAATGGGCAAACCAAAACCATAAAAGCAAAACAAGAAAGAAAACAAGAAAGAAGAGTAGATATTTATCTTTATCAATAATTTGAATTCTAATATTTTGTAATACTTTGGATTTTAAATTATGCTAGAAAAATTTTATTTGGTTTAGCAAGCAAATATCCTAAATCAATTAATATTTTTATATTTTAGTTTATTTATCAATTATATTTTCAATTTAGTGAATTTAGAATCTAATTCTAAATTCACATTAAAAGCCTAAAATTCTCTAACTTTTTTAATTTCCATATCCAAACTAAACAAAATTTTTATTAAATGATTTCAATATTGTAAAAATAAATTTTCTAAACATAAGAAATCCTTTGCACATCTTTAGACTGAACTCACACACTCAAAATCATCTAATTTATTGCAAATAATCTCTCATTCATATTGTTTTATAATCTTTTATAAATTTTCTATTTAGAGGTAAATTGATTTAGAATCTTAATAAATTCAAAATTCTTTCAATCTCTGCCTCGTCTTATTTTTACACCTAAATTTGAGAATTTCTGTTCTATTTGCTCATATCCTCTATCAAGATGATAGATTCTATGTATTATGCTCTCACCATCTGCTACGAGTGAAGCAAGTATTAATGCACTACTGGCACGCAAATCGGTTGCCATAACATCAGCAGCAATTAGCTTTGTTACGCCATTTATTTTTGCACTATTACCATCTAGTGTGATATTTGCACCTAATCTTTGAAGCTCATTTATATGCATAAAGCGATTTTCAAACAATCTCTCTTCAATCACACTAACCCCATTACACTGTGTTGCTAAAGCCATAAATTGTGCTTGCATATCCGTAGGAAAACCTGGATATTCAGCAGTGATTAGCTCAAAAGCTTTCAAAGATTTTGCAGGAATCATACTAATTGAATTCTCGCTAAAACTAAAGCCAAAGCCGATTTCTTTGAGTTTATCTGTGATTGATTCTATATGGCTTGGAATAATATTATTTAAAGTTATATTTGAATTCGTTATAGCCCCTGCACATAGATAAGTCCCAGCTTCGATTCTATCTGGGATAATAGAAATATCACATATATCAATTAGCTCTCTATCTGTGCCTTTTATGCTAATTTCATCACTTCCATAGCCTTCTATTTCCACCCCACTTTGCTTTAAAATCTCGCATAATTGAATAATCTCTGGCTCTTTTGCCGCATTTGTAATAATCGTTTTGCCTTTTGCAAGAGCGGCTGCCATAATGATATTTTCCGTGCCTGTAACGGTTATTTTATCAAAAATAATATGATTTCCAACAAGCCCCTTTGTCGCTGTGGCATTAATATAGCCATTTTTTATTTCTATATCTGCGCCCATTTGCTGCATTGCTTTGATATGCAAATCAACAGGTCTCGCACCTATCGCACAGCCACCAGGCAGACTTACTTGACATTTACCAAATCTAGTTAGCAAAGGTCCTAGAAGTAAGATAGAAGCACGCATTTTGCGCACTACATCATAGATTACTTTTAGATTCGTTATATTATTTGTGTTAATTATAGCTTCATTTGGGTTTTCTATAATATTAATATTATTATTTTGTTCCCATTTATCTGCCATATTGCTGCTTGCCCCTAACATAACAAGAATCTTTATTAAAGTTTGCACATCTACGACATTTGGGAGATTTGAAAATCTAACATCATTTTTTGCAAGTATGCTTAAAGCAATAAGTGGTAAAGCGGAATTCTTTGCACCACTTATATTCACACTTCCGCTTAATTTATTGCTACCCTCTATTGCTAAATAATCCATTTTCTACCTCTTATTTTTTGAAGTTTCTCTATATTTCAAACTCTCACCAATGGAGTATTCAATATCCTTTTTAATGCTAGGATTTTTCGCTACTAAATCATCTCTAAAATTTGCTACCTGCTCCACACTCATATAATCATCAAACATTGTGATAGCTTGTATTAGCGATAGCCAAGTATCAAACTGCTCACTCTCTTTGTGAATATTGTAATAATTTGCATAAAATTCTTTCATCGTGGAATCTAGAATCTCTTTATCTCCATTACTATTTTTTACTTTATTTAATAAAAAGTCTAGTATGCTTATATTTTCTTTGGATTCTTTACTCTGACTAAAGAATCCAAAAACAAGCAACAAAACTAAAATAACAATAAATAAAAAAATACTAACAGCAGAAAATAGCAGAAAATAAAGCAAATTGAGCAAGATTACTTTCCACTATTATTAAATAAATCTGTGTTTGCTTTTACAAAACCCTCAATACTTCCGCAGTCATAGCGAATTCCCTCAAATTTGTATGCTATAACATTACCTTTTTTTGCTTGAACTTTAAGTGCGTCTGTTATTTGAATCTCACCTTTTTTATCTGGGCTTGTGGTCTCTAAAATCTCAAAAATATCTGGCGTTAAAATATATCTACCAATTACAGCAAGATTACTAGGGGCAGATTCGATATCTGGCTTCTCTACCATATCTTTTACTCTAAAGATTCCACTATCAATCTCGCTAGCATCAATAACGCCATATTTACTTAGATTCTCTTTCTCAACCTCTTGAATTGCAATGATAGAGCATTTATATTTATCATATAGCTCAACCATTTGTGCCAAAACGCCTTTTCTAGTATTTATACACAAATCGTCTGCTAAAATTACTCCAAAAGGCTCATTTCCAACTAATTTCTGCCCTGTTAAAATGGCGTGCCCTAGACCTTTCATTTCATTTTGACGAATATATGTAAAAGAACAAGCATTGATAATATCTCTAATATCATTTAATAAATGCTCTTTTTTTGCACTTTTTAGCTGATGTTCTAGCTCATAACTTATATCAAAATGGTCTTCTATTGCCCTCTTGCCTCGCCCTGTAACAATTGCCATAGTATTACATTTAGCATTTAGTGCCTCTTCAACCCCATATTGAATAAGTGGCTTTGTATTAACTGGTAGCATTTCCTTTGGAATTGCCTTTGTAGCTGGGAGGAATCTAGTCCCATAACCTGCTGCAGGAAATAAACATTTATTTATCATATTTTTCCTTTGAATGTGGTTTGTTTAATTAAGCCGATTTTTTTAGCTTTGTAAAAATCTTGTGCCACCCTACCACTTTTAGAGCCTCTTTGTGTAGCATAAGCAAGAGCTTGAGTTTTTATATCATTACTAATTTCTTCGCCAAAATAAATTGATACAATTCTTAAATATTCCTCTGTATTCGTCTTAAAAAATGGAATGCTTAAACTAAATCTATCACTAAGTGAGATTCTCTCCTCAACAGAATCTTGAAAATGCAATTCTTTATTTATTATGCTTGTATTTGTGTTATCGCTATCAAATTCCTTCATCAAATGCTTTCTATTTGAAGTAGCGTATAAAAGCACATTATTTGGAATCTTCTCAATCGAACCATCAAGCACAACTTTAAGCGACTTATAAGAAATATCATCTTCCTCAAAACTTAAATCATCGCAAAAAATTATAAATTTATATGGCTGAATCCTCATTGCATCGACAAAAATAGGTATTACATCCACATCTTGGGTTGTGATTTGCACTATTTTTAGATTCCCACCTAGATATTTTGTAAAAACTGCGCGAACAAGAGTGCTTTTACCGCAACCTCTAGGACCATAAAGAAGTGTGTTTAGCCCACCTTTATTATTTATAAAAGATTCTGTATTTTTAAGCAAAGCATCTTTTTGCTCATCAATACCCACTAAATTATCAATAGAAAATGTATTAAATTCTCTTATCGGGTGTAAATATTCCCTTCGCCAAATAAAAGCATCACATATTTTCCAATTTGTATCAATTTTTCTAATCATACTTTTTCCTTTATTCTTAAGCTTGGTATTATAAAATGTAGTTTATTTTTTACAATGCTGACTTTTATAATTGTATCTTTTTTTAGTTTGTTAAATAAAATAATTTCACTAATTTTAATTTTTATTTCTCTATCAATTATACGCTCAATCTCCCTTGCTCCGAGTGTATAATCAAAATCTAATTTTAAAAGATACTCATAAACTCTAGGTTCTAGCAAAATGCTAACATCTTTTAAATTCTTATTTAAATCATCAATTTGCTTTTGAATTATCCGCTTTAAATGCGATTTATCTAATGCGTTGAAATTAATAATAGAATCTAGTCTGTTTCGTAATTCCGGTGAAAAAATCTCTTTTAATGCTCTATCTTTCGTATTAGAGGCATTATTAAAACCAAGTGCTGGAAGCTCACCAACCCCTACATTCGAGGTCATTATGATAATTACATTTTTAAAATCTGCTCTATTCCCGCTATTATCAGTTAAAGTGGCATTATCAAAGACTTGTAATAAAAGATTATAAATGCTTTGATGAGCCTTTTCAATCTCATCTAAAAGCAGCACACAATGAGAGTTTTTTCTAATAGATTCCACCAAAAGTCCACCTTGCTCGAATCCAACGTAACCCGCAGGCGCACCAATTAGCCTTGAGATTGTGTGAGGCTCACTATATTCACTCATATCAAATCGCTTTAGTGGAATCCCAAGATTTAGAGCTAACTCCTTTGCTAGCTCACTTTTACCAACACCCGTTGGTCCTGTGAATAAAAATACACCTATAGGCTTATTTGGATTGTTCAATCCAGCTTTATTTTTTAATAAATTCTTGTAGATTGCATCAATCGCGCTATCTTGCCCAAAGATTCTAACTTTGAGATTTTTTGATAGATTTTTAAGCAAAGAAACATCCGAATCATTGTGCGAAATAGGGATTTTGGTGTTTTTTGTCATAAGAAATTCTATATTAGCCCTATTTATTTCTATTACACCATTGATATTTTTTTTACCATAGATTTTATAGTAAGCTCCTGCCTCATCGAGCAAATCGATAGCTTTATCGGGCAAAAATCTGTCATTTATAAATTTATCTACTAAAATGACACAAGATTCTATTGCATCTTTTGTATATTTTACATTATGGAAATTCTCATATAGCGGGGCAAGTGAAGTGATAATCTTAATTGCACTCTCAATGCTAGGCTCATCTATTTCAACCTTTGCAAATCGCCTTGAAAGCGCCTTATCTTTATCAAAATTATTACGAAACTCGTTGTGAGTAGTCGCACCAATGCAGCGCAAACTTCCATTTGCAAGAGCAGGTTTAAGCAGATTTGAAGCATCAAGACTCCCTCCACTTGTACTTCCAGCTCCCACAATAGTGTGAATCTCATCGATAAATAAAATAGAATTTTTACTTTTCTTTATTTCATCAAGAACTGCCTTAATTCTTTTTTCAAAATCACCACGATATTTTGTCCCAGCTACTAAAAGCCCCATATCAAGTGCATAAATCTTACAATCCTTCAAAGCTGTAACAATATCATTATTTGCAATTTTTAATGCAATTCCCTCCGCTATCGCAGTTTTACCAACTCCAGGTTCACCAACCAAAAGTGGATTATTTTTCTTTCGTCTGCATAAAATCTCAATCACTCTAGCAATCTCATCATCTCTACCTATTACAGGGTCTATATGGGAGTTTTTTGCTAAAGCAACTAATTCTTTTGTGTATAAGCTTAAAGATTCTTTACTTTGATTATTTTTGATATTTTGATTTATCCCATTTTGTGAGATTTGAGTATTATTCACTAAATAGTCTAACACATCTAGCTTGTTAATATTTTGTGATTTTAGCAAAAGTGTGCTATATGCGTATTCATCGCTAATTATTGCTACTAATAAATCATAAATATCTGCTCTCTCTTTAGAACTACTTTCTGCAATATTCATCATACTGCCAAATATGTTTTCTAGAGCTATTGTATATATTGGCTTTATATTGTTGCTTTTTAAATTTGGCTCCAAAAAAGTCTGCATATAATGTATAAGCTGAAACTGCAATTCATCAATATTCGCACCCAAACTAATTAAAAGCTCTCTGCCATCTTTATTTTCTATAAATGCTAAAAAAATATGCTCTGTTGTTAGCATATCATGCTTTAGTTTGATGGCTGAATTTAATGCATTTTTCATAATTAAATCAAGATTATTATCTATCATTTTTAACCTCAATTATTCATATTCTACTAGAATTCTAAGTGGATAACCAGCTTGCTTTGAAAGCTCTCTTGCTTCATTTGCCTTGCTTAAGGCTATATCATAAGGATAGATTCCGCAGATTCCTTGTCCTTCATTATGAATCTTTAACATAATATATCTTGCCTCTGAGACATTTTTTCTAAAAATATTTTGCAAAATGCTAACAACAAACTCCATCGTAGTGTAATTATCATTTAACATTATTACTTTTGACATTTTTGGCATAACTAAATTTGTCTTTACCTCATAATCACTTTTATACTCGTCCATAATCTTATATATTTTATCTCCCACAATTTTAATCTCTATAAGGTTTAGATTCTAGCATAACTTAATTTTTAAACTTATTTAGAATCCATAAATAAATATCAAAATATTTTTGCGATATAATTCGCTAATTTTAGCAGATTTTAAGATAAAGATTGAGACTTATGAAAACTTTAATTGATTTTTTTAGAAAATTTATGCCTTATATCAAGGGACATTATAGAACATTTGTTCTAGCTATTCTTGGCTCACTGCTCACAGCCCTATCCACTGCTGGGATAGCCTATGCAGTCAATCCGCTTCTTGGCACATTAAATGGAAAAATTCCAAAAGATATAGCTTTTTTTAGCTTTGAGAAAATGGCGGATAATAATCTTATAGCCATTGCAATGCCACTATTAATTATCATTTTATATCTTGCTAAATCTGGTGGCACATATATGCAATCATATTTTATGAATTACATTGGGCAGGATATTGTCCGCCAGCTTCGAGCAAAAATGCTAAATAATATGTTAAATTTGGAATTAAGTTTTTTTAACAAGATTCGAAGCGGTGAATTAATGTCAAGAATTACAAACGATATAGGGACGATTCGTGCGGCAGTTTCTAACTACATCACAGAATTTGTCCGAGAGACAATTACAATAATCGGGCTAATTGCAGTTGTAATTTATCAAAATCCTAGACTTGCGTTTATAGGGCTAGTAATCATTCCACTATCTATAATCCCCATAAATCTCACAATAAAAAAGCTTAAAAAATACAGCAGAGGATTACAAGAGAAAAATGCAGATGTTACATCAAGATTAACCGAAATTTTTAGTAATATAGAGATAATCAAAGCAAGTAATAGTGAAAAATTAGAAGTAAAGAATTTTGAAGAGCAAGATAAGCAGTTTTTTAAACTCTCTATGAAATCTACTTTAATCGGTGGGCTAACAACACCGATAATGGAGCTTTTAGGGGCAATAGCATTAGCATTGATAGTTTATATCGCAACGATTGATATAAACAGCGGAAAAATGACGCCAGAGCAGTTTGCCTCCTTTGCAGCCGCTTTATTTATGGTATATACGCCACTAAAAAAACTTGTTGGAATGTGGGGTGGGCTTCAAATTGCAATAGTTTCTAGCAATAGGATTCACGAAATTTTAGAGAAAAAATCAGAAATCATTGATGGCACTAAAATCCTACAAAAGCCTATAAATACAATAGAATTTAAAGATGTCCATTTCGGATATTCAAAGCAAAAGCACGCATTAAGTGGCATTAATCTCACATTTCATAAAAATGAAATCGTAGCGTTAGTTGGCAAAAGCGGTAGCGGAAAAAGCACATTAGTAAATTTAATTTTGCGATTATATGAGTGCAATAAGGGCGATATTTCCATAAATGGTGTGAGTATCAAGGAATATACTAAAAAAAGTTTGCGAGATAATATTGCAATCGTTACTCAAAGAATCTTTATTTTCTGCGATACTATCGCAAATAATATAGCCTATGGATTAGAGGTAAATGAAGAGCGTATAATCAAAGCCCTAAAAGATGCACAGCTCTATGATTATGTAGAGAGTTTAGAAGATGGAATCCACACAATGCTAGATGAATTTGGCACAAATTTAAGTGGTGGACAAAGGCAGAGAATTGCTATAGCTAGGGCAATGTATAAGAATCCAGATATTATAATACTAGATGAAATTACAAGTGCACTTGATAGCCAAACAGAAGACTTAATCAAAGAAGCAATAGACTTAAATAGAAAAGATAAAATCATTATTCTAATAGCACATCGTCCAAGCACTATAGAGCTTGCAAATAGAGTAGTAAATTTAGAAAATGGAACAATCAAAGATATAAAAATACAAAAAGGTGCTTGATAGAAAAATGGATAAAAAAATTATCAAAGTAGCGTTTATAGATGGTGTAGGCGGGTGGTTTATCAACCATATCAAAGCAAATCTTTCTAACAAATATGAATTCATTGTAGATTCTAAAAATCCAGATTATGTCTTTTATAGCGTATTTGGAACGGAACATATAAAATATGACTGCATTAGAATCTTCGTTACTGCGGAAAATTGCAGAGCTGATTTTAATTTTTGTGATTACGCAATTAGCTTTGATTATTTAGAATTTGAAGATAGGCATTTGCGCTATCCTTATTATCTATTTTGCGAGAGTTTTAGAAAATTAGTAGAATCCAACGAAGCCTATTCTAATGAAGTAGATTCTAGCCTTACAAAAAGGAAATTCTGCTCATTTGTAGTTAGCAATGGTAGAGCAAATTCAATAAGAAGCGAGATTTTTGACATATTAAGTGCATATAAAAAAGTGGATTCTGGTGGAAAATATAAAAATAACATAGGCTTTAGGGTGGAAAACAAACATAATTTTTTATCATCATACAAATTTAATATAGCCTGTGAAAACTCTTCTACAAATGGCTATATAACTGAAAAATTATTTGACGCAAAAATAGCAAACACTATACCTATTTACTATGGGGGGGGGTAGTGGTATGAGCGAATTTAACAAAAAAGCTTTTATAAATGTGAGCGATTTTTCTAGTATTCACTTGATGCTTGAGTTTGTAAAATATTTAGATAGTGATGATAGCGCCTATTTAGCAATGTTAAAAGAGCCTTTAATCTTAGATTCCAATCACGCAAAAAAATATGATAAAAATCTATCTAATTTTTTAGATAATATTTTCGGTATTGATATTAAAAATGCTTATAGACGTGGCTTTGGGCAATGGAGATTAAATATCGAAAATCGATATAAAAAATTCCAAAAAAATAGAAACATAGCAAATAAGATAATTAGAATCTTGAAGCTTAAATTTTAAGGACTAAAAATGCAAAAAAAGATAGAAAAAATCAAAGAATTCCTAAAAAAAGAGGTTAAGAAGAGAGGATTTCAAAATATAGTTTTTGGACTTAGTGGTGGGATTGATAGTGCTGTGGTAGGGTATTTTTGCAATGAAGTTTTTAAAGATAGGGCAAAAGCTTTTATTATGCCATCATTTGCTAGTAATGCAAAAAATACGACTGATGCGATAAATTTTGCTCGCTCTATCGGGATGTATTACGAAGTGATTGATATTAATAACATAGCAAGAGAGTATATCAATACGCTAAATTTAGAGGATAATAAAACAAATATGCATAGAATAGGAAATGTTTTTTCTAGGATTAGAATGAGTATTTTATATGATAAGTCGTTTTTACATAATGCCTTAGTTGTTGGTTGTAGTAATAAAAGTGAATTAATGCTAGGATATGGCACAATTCATGGGGATTTAGCCTATGCGATAAACCCTATTGGCGATATTTTTAAAAGTGAAATTTTTGAGCTAGCAAGGATAATTAGGATTCCAAATAATATCATAAATAAAAAGCCGAGTGCCGACTTATACATTGGGCAGAGTGATGAAGCAGAGCTAGGATACACTTATACCCAAATTGATGAACTATTAAAGAAAATAGAAGAAGGATATAAACAAAAAGAGTTGATTGAAGCTGGATTCCAAAAGGAATTTGTAAAATCAATTTTTAAAAGAGTAAAGAAGAATAGATTTAAAACAGAATATCCAAAGATTGCTAAAATACCTTCCATTACAAAAAATAAAAAATAACTTTTAAAAAAATGAGATTTGTTGATAAATACTTTTATAAGCCAAATTTTTATCATAAAATTTTAAGCTTTATTTTACTTCCACTCTCGCTTTTGTATCTATTGGTAGCTACTTTTAGACGCAAATGTGCTAGATATTATGACTTTAAGATTCCGCTAATTAGTATAGGGAATCTAATCGCGGGTGGGAGTGGGAAAACACCATTCTTACTTGAGATTGCAAAAGATTATGAAAATATCGCAGTGATTTCAAGGGGTTATAAACGAAAAAGTAAGGGGCTTTTAATAGTTTCCAAAAATGGTAAGATTCTCTCCTCACAGGAGCAAAGTGGGGATGAAGCATATCTTTTAGCAAAAAACCTACCAAATGCAAGTGTGATAGTCTCTAAAAATAGAATCAAAGCAATTTTAGAGGCAAAGAAAATGGGAGCAAAAATCATATTTTTAGATGATGGCTTTAGATTTAATTTTAAAAAGCTAAATATTATACTCACTCCAAAGCTAGAGCCATATTTTAGGCTTCCTCTTCCAAGTGGCTTATATAGGGAAAATCCATTTTATAAAAATAAAAATGATTTAATACTAAAAGAAGGAGTGGATTACATAAGAGAGGTATTTATCCAAAATGCAACTGATAGAATGCTGCTTCTAACAGCTATTGCAAATCCTAGCAGACTTGATGAATTCTTACCAAACAATATAATTGGTAAAATTACTCTAAATGATCATTCTAACTTTAATTTAGAATCTATAAGTAAAAAATTTTATGAGCTAAATGCAACATCTTTACTTGTTACAAAAAAAGACGAAGTAAAACTTAAAAACTGCAAAATAAAATTAAGTATTTTAGCGCTAAAACTAAATATAGATAATCAAATAAAAGATAAAATAAAATGCTATATAGAATCTAATTTAAAGTAAAATTCTGTTTTATAATAAAACTTATCTATATAATTATTTGGGATCTTGTTTCTCTAAAAGCAATAAAATCGCTCCTAATTCTAAAGTAATATCATCAGCAAGATTCCAGCTGCCATTTTGATAAACACTTATAATTTTCTTTTGTTTCTTTTGTTGTGAGGTAGCATTATTTAACTCTTTTTCAAGCTTGGCTTTACTTTTACCAACATCAGCTTCTTTAATCGGTAGCTTGCAAAGGTTTAAATTATTGTTTACCACAAACATATTTGTCTCATTCCATAAAAGCTTATCTAATAACCTTAAAGATGCGTCTTGTTCAGGGCGAACTACCAAATCCACACCAAGTTTATTTAAAATAATACCATGTGAGCGACTTACAGCTTTTGCAATAATATATTTATTGCTAAGCTCTTGTAAGGCAATTACGGTAAGAATACTAGATTCAATATCCTCACCAATACTTACAATCACAATATCAAGGTCTTTAATACCTGCTTCAAGCAAGGCATCTTTATCTGTAGAATCTAGCACATAGACTTCATCGGTTATATCCTTGAATTCTTTCACATTGCGCTCTGCATTATCTGCGACAATCACATGCTCACCACTTCTAATAAGCCCTTTGGCGATGTATTGCCCGAATTTACCAAGCCCAATAACTGCATAAGTTTTTTTTGTTTTCATATTATCACCTTTTCTTCTGGAAGTTTAATGTGGCTTTGTTTACGCTTACCAACAAATGCAAGCCAAAATGCTAGTGTCCCAACCTTACCCATAATCATCAAAAAGATAATCATAAGCTGTGGGATGGTTGAGAAGTTTGCAACCAAAGATAGCACCCCACCATTACCCGTTGAAACTCCAACAGTAGAGAATGCAGAGCAAACTTCAAACATAATGAGTGCAAAACGTGTATCTTTTTCAAAGAAAGATACCACGAGATTTGCAAAAATAATACAGCTTGATGCAATGATAAGCATAACAACTGCCTTTTTTACACTAGATTCTGCTACTCGTCTTCTAAAAAGTCGCACATCAGTATCAAAAAACAAGGCAAAACAAAAGGCGATAAGAACAGCAAAAGTTGTTACTTTTATTCCACCAGCAGCACCACCAGGTGCACCACCTACAACCATAAGCAAGCTTGAAAAAAACATCGTAGAATCCCGCAATGTGCTAAGATCTATCGTATTAAAGCCAGAGGTGCGGTAATTTACAGACATAAAAAAAGAACTTAGAAATTTACTATAAAAACTATATTCACCAATACTCTTAGTATTATCCCATTCTAGTAGTAATGTAAAGCCACAACCTGCTAGAATAAGGCAAAATGTAACAATTAGCACAATTTTACTATGCAAACTCAAAACCAAAGGATGCACCTGCCTTTTAATCCAACGTGAAAGTATAGAATTAACAAAAAACTGCACTTCTATCATCACTATATATCCAAGCCCACCAATAATAACAAGACTACAAATCACAAGATTAATAAAAAGATTATCGCGATAAGCCATAAGATTTGTGCTAAAAACTGAAAAACCAGCATTATTGAATGCTGAAATCGCATGGAAGAAACCAAGCCAAAATGCACGTAAAACTTCTACATCACTATAAAAAATGAAATAACCCCAAAGTAGCAATGTGCCAATTCCTTCTAAAATAAGGACAAATAATAATACTTTTCTAATAAAAAATATCATACCATCATAAGTGGGATAATTCAGAGATTCTTTTAGCATATTTCTCTCTCTATGTGAGAGACGACGACGCATCAATACATACAATAACCCTAACATAGACATATACCCAAATCCACCAAGCTGGATAAGAGTAATGATAACACCCTGCCCATAGATTGTAAAGTCCTGACCTGTGTCTTTAACAATCAAGCCTGTGCAAGTAAAAGCGGAAGCAGCAGTAAAAAAAGCTTCCAAGAAGCTTAAATCGCCATTATGAGTAAAAGGCAACATCAGAGCTAATGCCCCACAAAAAATAATAGCAATATAAGTTAAAATCAGTATTTTCATACTTGTAAGATTCACCTTAAACCCCTACAAAGTTTGGTACAATGGTTTTGTAAATCAAAATTTATGTAGCTATTAGCAAACACAAAAACACTTAGAAAGGCAAATTATAATACTTGATTATAAATTTTAGCTTAAGAGAAAAGCATTCAACACCTTAAAATAAGCTAATAAAATTAAGCATTAGCAATAGATTAATCAATTACTTAATTTATTTTTGCTCTCCAAATATTCCTCGTAACTTCCACGAAAATCAATTAACTTTGCCCCACTCTCACTAGGAATAAGTTCGATTATTCTATTTGCATACGCATCAATTAGCTCTCTATCGTGGCTCACACAAAACACATTCCCACTAAATTTATATAAAGCCTCTCCAAGTGCAATAATTGCCTCTAAATCAAGGTGATTCGTCGGCTCATCAAGAATTAGAAAGTTCCCACTCTCAAGCATTAATTTAGAGAGATACATTCTGTGCTTTTCACCTCCACTTAGATTATTTAGCTTTTTTTCCTGCTCCTCACCACTAAAGAGCATTCGCCCTAGTGCATTTCGTATCTCATTGCTATCCAGTTTCTTATCAAAGCCTCGTAACCACTCATAGAGGCTTAAGTCACCTTTGATTTCATCTGCGATATTTTGGGGAAAATAGCCCTTTTGTATCGTTGCACCAAGCATAAGATTACCACTATCAGATGATAGATTCTCCGTAATGATCTCACAAAGCGTGCTTTTGCCAACACCATTTACTCCAATTAATGCGATTTTATCACCAGGCAGAATCTTTAGGCTAATATCCTTAAACACGAGCTTATTACCATAGCTTTTGCTTATATTTTCGCATTCAAAGACTTCATTACCAATCTCTCGCTTCATTTTAAACACAATGCTAGGGTCTCTACGACTTGAGAGTTTAATCTCATCTATATTTAGTTTATCAAGCTGTTTTTGCCTAGAAGTTGCCTGCTTTGCCTTCGATGCGTTAGCAGAAAATCTACGAATAAATTTCTCTAATTCCTCTTTTTCTTTTAGCTTTTTATTTCGCTCTAATTCATTTTGCTTTGCAATTAAATTAGAAGCAATATACCAACTATCATAATTCCCGCTAAACTCCCTTATGGTGCAAAAATCTAAATCTAGTATATGTGTGCAAACTGCGTTTATAAAATGTCTATCGTGGCTAATGATTACCATAGTACCTTCGTGCTGCTTGAGGCTCTCCTCTAAATAAGAAATAGATTTTAAATCAAGATTGTTTGTTGGCTCATCTAAAAATAAAATATCTGGCTTTGGAAATAGCACTTGAGCTAACAAAATCTTAAATTTATCACCACCTGTAATGGTTTTCATCAAATTATTATGAATGCTAGAATTAAAGCCCAAATCCTCTAAAATCTTTGTAATATTCGTATCATACTCATACATTGGGTCTTCTTCGGCACAAATGATCTCTAGATTCGCCAGCTCCTCATTAACTTTCTCATCACTTAAATCACCATTTTCATATAAATAACTCTTTCGCTTTATCGCGTCATAGAGCCTTTTATTGCCAAAAAGCACAGCATCAAATAAGCTTAAATCCTCATAAGCATACTGGTCTTGATTTAAGATTCCAATTTTTAATCCATTCTCAACTATAATCTTGCCACCGCTAGATTCAAGCTCCCCACTTAAGATTTTTAAAAATGTAGATTTTCCTGCACCATTTGCACCAATAAGCCCATAGCGTTTATTTCTATCAAGCTTTAGATTGATATTTTCAAAAAGTTTTTTTGTGGGGTAAGCCATTGTTAAATTTATCGTTTGAAGCATTATAATTCCTTAAAAATGATTTTTATTGTTCTATTTTAGAGCGTTCTTCGTCTTTGAAATAAAAGTAGAAGTAATATACTTCCAACCCCTAAAAGTATCGTTATACCAAATGAATGAAGTGCCAAAATATTACTAAAAGAGAGGAATCCAAATCCAGCAAGAGTGGTTAATGCAGAGAATATTATCGCGTGTAGGGTGCAGATATTTTCCCCCTCTTTATTTACATAGATTCCATAATCCACGCTTGAGACCACCACTATTAAAAGAGAGAAAAGGTGCATAATATTCACCTCACCAAAAAGCAAAAATACAAAAATAACACTCAAAGGCGTGATGATAAAAGAAATACTAATTAATGATTTTGTGATTAGTAGCACGATTAAGAGCATTATGACAATTACAAGTGAGAGGATAATTATCATTGGTTTGTAGATTCCACTTGTTATTTCATCACTTAATTCTTTAGGTGTGCGAGAATCTACAAAATCTAAACTCTCTACCTTTGATAATGCAGAATCCGCTATATTAATTTTTGCATAATATACTCCATTATAAGGCTCAATTTTTAGATTCGTAATATCGCTTTTTAGCTCATCTTGTGGATTGATTTTTGATAGTATTTTAGATATAAAGGAATCTTGATTTTTATAATCTAGTTTATCTTTAGAATCTGCTTTTATTATAATACTTCTATCCTGAGCTAGATTCGCGGTAAAATAGTCTCTATCACTCAATCTTGCCTTATTTTCATAATCTAACCTTTCTATATGATAATCAAGTTTTAGATTTGGCAAAGCTATGGCTAAGGCTAGGATTGAGAGAGGCAGGATTACTTTATTTGAAAATTTTGGTTTTCTTAATTTTCGTAAATTTCTATAAAAAATAGGTTTTTTAAACTTGATAAATTGATAGGAGATACCAAATGATAAATATGATACAAGCAGACAAACCATAGCATAGATAGAGAGCTGTGAGAGCAAAGGAAATGGAATAAATAAGCAGATAAGAAATCCTATAAAAGTCGTTAGAAAGCCATAAAATACGGATTTATTAAACTTAAATTTGTGTATATAGATTCTAAAGAAATGATGATGAAGCATATAGTCAATGGCTAGATTCCCGATTGCTATACCGAAATTTAGCGACATAATATTTACATCATCATAAATTATAGACATTGCAGAGATTCCTAGTAGATTGGCTGAAATTATCGTGATTATTGTATTAAGTGAAAGATAAGGAATGCGCAAAATAAGCAAATAAAGGATAATTAAAAAGCTAATAGAGCTAGCCATTATGATATTTATATCATCAAAAATTGCACGAGAATTTTCTATATTTAGAATATCTTGGGAAAAATATTTTATATCATCAAAATCTTTGATTTTTTCTATAAATTTATCATAAAAATCCTCTAGTTTTACATCTTTATCAATACTAAGCAAATAAATATCATCTTTTAGAGGCTTTATATCTTTGATAGAATCTATCTCTTTTAAAGCTTCTGTATCACCTTTTGTATAGATTAAAACATTATGCGAATCTTCTAATTTATAATAAATATCTAGCATCTCTCTTTGTTCGACTTTTGGGAATAAATCAAGCACATTTGTACTAATTTTTTTACTATCAAAGCTAAAATAAAATATCACAAAAGAAATTGCAAGAACAATAAAAGTGCTAGATTTCGCTAAAATCCTAATCATTTTTTTAGATTCCTTAAATCAAACAAAAGCAATATAAACAGCATAAGCTATAAATATTTCTTTATACAAGCTTCCACTTCGAGTGGATTCGACTTTGAGATGAATTCATTTGCATTTAGACTCATTGCCATTTCTTCATTACTACTTCCACTCATTGATGAATTCACAACCACAGGCAAATGCATAGTTGTAGGATTATTCTTAACTTGTTTTATAACTTCAAAACCAGAAGTCTCTGGCATTTCTAAATCTGTGATTACCATTCCAATCCTACTTATATCAGTTTCTTTGTCAAATAAATAGTCTAGCAGTTTCTTACCATTTACAAAATCTTTGTGCTCTACACCTAGTTTATCTAGGATTATTTGCATTGTTTTTAACACCACAGGGCTATCATCAGCTACTAGAATTATTTTTTGAGTGTTAATTTTTTTGACTTGTTTTAATTCAGCTTCCTTTTCTTCTTCAATCCACGGAAATACATCAATTAGCATCTTTTCAATATCTACAATCTGCACTAATCTACCATCAAAATATCTAGTTCTTCCGACAAGTTTATTATTATTATTACTTCCTACAATTCCACTACTCTGCTCTATTTCTGTCCATTTTTTATTTAAGATTCTATCTGCTTCATAAATTCTAACACCAATAGTCCATCTGCTAAACTCACAAATCATAATAATATCACCGCTATGCGTAGTATTTTTAATAATATGTGATGAAATGTCCTTATCTTTATCTCTAGTGTTGTAATAAAACCACTTTTTCATATCAATTAAAGGAATTGTCAAATCCCTAATCGTTATTAACCCCTCAAGTAAAGAGCTTTTATCATAACTTATTGTTGTAATATCGCCCTCATATTTTATAACTTCTCTTATCTTAAATACATTAGTAGCATACAAATCCCCACTAACATCAAGCCTAAAGCATAGCAACTGAAGCTCGTTATTTTTATGCAAACTCGTTACTTGGTCAATCTTTGCTAAATTTTCCATTTTACAATCACTTAATATTTTATTTGAAGTTGATAATTATACAATATAGTTTTTAATTTATAAAGACTATTAGCAAATTCTAAAAGAATCTAAATAGAATTTTAAACTTTTTATTTTATATTTTTAAGCTTTTATCTAAAATTGATTTTTAGACTTTACAATTTAATTGCTCAAATATCACATTTAGATTCTAAATAAATCTATTCTGCTTTGCATAAAATCTTATAAGTTGGCACTAAAATTAAAAAAGTATAATGCTATTTTTACACACTTACTTAAAAAAAGAAAGATGAAAAATATTCCACTTTTAAATGATGCTAAGAAGTTTGCCCACTCAAATCTAATGCCTCATCTCTCAAAGCCTCTTTTTTCTCATAAAAAATATATTGTGCTTTTATCTCTATTTTAGTAGCATTATTTCTAGAATCTATGATTATTGTTGTTAAATTTTGCGTTATATTTATTCTCACTTACTTTTTCAAAAAAAAGCAAAGGAGCTTGAATTGCAAAATCACTCTCCTTTATCTCCATTTTTATCCACTAAACCCTCGATGACGCTTTCATAATGTGGCACTTTGTGCGATTTATTTATAGGTATTTAGCCTAAGACTCAATATGGTGAGATTCTTTGATGATGGGTACTTGTGATATTATCTGTGTGATATAATAGCCTAGCAGTGTGATTTCATTTTGCCCAAAGTCTGTGTTTGCATTTGTATGCTAGATTAGAATAAAGTAGCCCACTTTGGATAAGAGGGTGATTAAAAGCCCCTGTGCAAATAAATAGGTCAAAGATATTTATCATTATCGCCTTCAATAGGCGTATAGACAATGCCTATCTTCTATTATTGCGTCTTTTTGAAAGCGGATTTAAAAAGTGTATCATAAAGATTTTTGATTAAGCTTTGCTTTGAATATCGCTTTTGGCATACTCTACATTATTCATCAAACTCTATATAGAATTTCTCCAAATCCCTTATCTCTAAAATCTAGCCAATAAAAACCCTAAAAAGATAGAATCTACATAAAAATAAAAGCTTCACTAAAATACTAGTTAAACATAACAGATTTTACTACCTTTAAAGCTAATCTATCTGCAACTAATTTATTCATAGCTAAAACCACATAAATACAATTAAAGAAAAAGCCTTTAGCTTTAAACTAGAATCTATCTTAATTTTTTGCTTAATCTAGCGTTTAAACACTCTCCAGCCTAGATATTCTGCATTATCTAGCTCATTTTCTATCTCAAGGAGGCGATTATATTTTGCTATTCGCTCACTTCTTGCAGTGCTTCCTGTTTTTATCTCGCCTGTATTTAGCGCCACTGCAAAGTCTGCTATATAGCTATCCTCACTCTCCCCACTTCTGTGACTCATAATGCAATTATAAGCATTCCTTTGTGCTAGACGCACTGTCTGCATAGTTTGGCTAACTGAGCCTATTTGATTTGGTTTGATTAGAATTGCATTTGCAATATTTTGATTAATACCCTCTTGCAAAATTTTTTCATTTGTTACGAATAAATCATCTCCCACAAGTTGAATCTTACCTCCAAGCTTACTTGTTAGCTTTTTCCAGCCATTAAAATCATCTTCACTTAATCCATCTTCAATGGAAACTATCGGATATTTAGAGCATAGATTCACATAGTATTCAATCAACTCTTCACTACTTAATATCCTATTTTCTGCACTTAATTTATACTCAAACTTCTCATTTACAAACTCACTACTTGCTACATCAAGCGCTATGGAGATTTGCTCTCCCTCTTTATATCCAGCTTTTTTAATAGCCTTTAAAATCACTTCTATGGGTTCTTCATTATTCTTAAGATTTGGGGCAAATCCTCCTTCATCACCTATGCTAGTGATATGTCCGCTCTCTTTTAGTATATTTTTTAGATGAAAATATACTTCGCTACTTGCCCTCAACGCTTCTCTAAAGCTCTCAAACCCAAGAGGCATAATCATATATTCTTGAAAATCCACACTATTATCTGCGTGGCTTCCACCATTTAAAATATTTAGCATAGGCACAGGCAAAATACTAGCATTCGCACCACCAAGATAGCGATAAATCGGGATCTCTAGTGCATAAGCTGCTACCTTACTTAATGCCATTGATACACCAAGCACTGCATTTGCACCAAGGCTGCTGTAATTATCACTTTTATCAAGCTCTAACATAATCTTATCAATTTCACCTTGATTAAAAGGAGATAGCCCAATGATTGCCTCTGCTATCGTTGTATTAACATTTTCACAAGCTTTTAACACACCTTTGCCATTAAATCTAGCTTTATCATTGTCTCTTAATTCTAGCGCTTCTCTTTTTCCAGTCGATGCACCGCTAGGGACAATCGCATTGCAGGTTATGCCATTATTTAAAGCGATACTTACTCTAATAGTTGGATTTCCCCTGCTATCTAGCACCTCATCTGCAAATACATCATCTATATAAGTCATTTTTCATCTCCATTTTCGATATTTTCATCAATAAATTCTATAATCTCATCATTTGCACCAATTTGCTCTTTAATTTTAGATTCTATTTCTTCAGCAATTTTTGGATTCTCTTTTAGGAATATTTTTGCATTTTCCTTTCCCTGTCCTAACTTTTTATCACTATAACTAAACCAAGCACCGCTCTTATCGATAATATCAAGTTTCACACCATAATCAATTAGCTCTCCTAGCTTTGAAATTCCCTCACCAAACATAATATCAAATTCTGCTTCTCTAAAAGGTGGGGCAACCTTATTTTTCACTACTTTTGCACGCACACGATTACCTATTGCCTGTTCATTTTGCTTTAGACTTGCAATACGACGAACATCAATCCTCACACTTGAATAAAATTTAAGTGCATTTCCACCTGTGGTTGTCTCTGGATTCCCATAGCCGATATTTCCTATTTTCATACGAATCTGATTGATAAAAATTACCGTTGTATTCATTCTATGAAGTGTGCCTGTTATTTTACGAAGAGCCTGACTCATAAGCCTTGCTTGAAGTCCCACATGCGCATCGCCCATATTCCCATCAATTTCTGCTTTTGGAGTGAGGGCTGCCACAGAATCTACTACGATTAAATCGATTCCACCGCTTCTAGTAAGTGTTTCTAATATCTCTAAAGCCTGCTCACCATAATCTGGCTGGGAAATATAGAGATTTTCCACATCTGCTCCTAATTTTTTTGCATAATACACATCAAGGGCGTGTTCTGCGTCAATAAATGCACATACACCGCCTAATCTCTGGCATTCTGCAATCACTTGCAAGCTTAATGTAGTTTTTCCACTAGATTCTGGTCCATAAATCTCAATAATCCTACCCTTTGGAATCCCACCAATCCCTAAAGCTAAATCAAGCCCAAGAGAGCCTGTTGAAATACTATCGATCTTTTCTTGCTGCTTATCACCAAGACGAATTAATGCACCTTTACCAAAAGCTTTATCAACCTGCTTGATTGCTAATTCTATTGCCTTTTGTTTATCTTTATCAATCATATTTACCTCACTAAATTAAAATAAGTTAAGATTCTATCCATTTTTAGTTAAAATTAAAATTTTAAAAATAAATCTATTTTAAAGAATTTTAAAGAAGTAATAATGAGTAAGATTATAGTAGCACATAGCCCTGATGCTGATGATATTTTTATGTATTATGCCCTGTATTTTGGTTGGATTAGTAGCAAAATAAAATTTAGTAATATTGCACTTGATATTGAGAGCCTAAATAAAGGGGCACTGGAATCTAAATATCTAATTACTGCTATTAGCTTTGGGCTGTATCCATTTATAACAGATAATTATGTGCTTTTAAATACTGCTATGTCCTTCGGCGATGGTTATGGACCAAAATTAATCAAAAAAAAGAATAAGATTCTAAAACGGAATTTTAAAGTCGCATTAAGCGGGGAATATACGACAAATGCAATGATTTTTAAAATGAAATATAAAGATGCAAGAATTATTTATAAAAATTTTTTAGAAATAGAGCAAAGCGTGCTAAATGGTGAGGTTGATGCGGGAGTTTTGATACACGAATCTATACTAAATTTTGATTCTAATCTTGAGGTGGAGGCAAATCTATTTGATATTTGGCTTGATTTAGCAAAAGAGAGCCTCCCGCTTCCGCTTGGTGGAATGGCACTCTCTCGCTCAATCCCACTTCTTCGTGCGTGTGAGTGTGAAGAGGTGCTGCAAGAGAGCGTTAGAATTGCGGTAGAAAATAAACAAATCTTAAGCAGAATGCTTAAAAATCTCGTGCGTGTAAATGAAAGTGAATTAGAAACTTACTTAAATATGTATGCAAATAAAAACTCGATTTCTCTCTCACAAACACAAGAAAAGGCACTTGATACACTTTTTAAAATTGGCTTTGAGGGCGGAATTTATAAAGATTTAATCAAAACGAAAGACCATCTAATCCCAAAAGACTATAAGAATTTACGATTTAGCTAGATTATTACATATTAAAATATATTCTCAGAAATATCTGCAAAATAGAACAATATCTTAAATAAAAATCATAATAAATTATAAAAATTATATAGAATTAATATTCTAGTTTAAAGATTCTTTTTATTCTAAAAAGATATAATTATAGTTTTATTTTTAAAACAAGGACAGAAAATGTTAGAAGGAATTATTAGAGAGAGTATTTCAAAGTCTAATGCAAAGGCTTTAAGAAACGATGGCTATCTAATAGCAAATATTTATGGCAAAGGAAGTGAAAACATCCATTGTGCCTTCAAAAATAATGATTTTATAAAAGCAGTTAAGTCAAAAGAAAATCTTGCTTTTGATGTAAAAGTTGGCGGAAAAGTTTATAATGTAGTGGTGCAAGAATATCAAAAAGACCCTGTTAGTTCAAAGATTCTGCATGTTGATTTACTACTTGTGCAAAAAGGGGTTTTGAGCAAATTTAAAGTTCCTGTGATTTTGGAAGGTTCGCCTATAGGGGTGAAAAATAAGGGGATCTTGCTCTTTTCTAAAAAGAGAATTACAATTAAATGCTTACCTGAAAACTTAATAGAAAATATCAAACTTGATGTTTCAAAGCTTGATGTTGGCGATGCGATTTTGGTGCGTGATTTACCTGAATTTAGTAATATTAAGATAATTGACAAGCCAAGTGTCGCTGTAGTTGGAGTAATAAAGGCTAAATAAAATTTGAAGCTAATAGTCGCACTCGGGAATCCGACATTAAAATATGATAAAACTCGTCATAATGTTGGATTTATGGCGCTAGATTCATACCTTAATATTAAAAAACTTGCTCTAACTGAAAATAAAAAATTTAAATCCAAATTCTTAAAAACAAAAATTTCAAATGATGATATTGTTTTCCTGCAGCCTCAAACTTTTATGAATCTGTCTGGTATTGCAGTTAGGGAAGTAGTAGAGTTTTATAAAATAGAAAATATCTTAGTTTTGTATGATGATTTGGATTTGGCTTTTGGCACTATTCGTTTTAAATATGGAGGCAGTAGTGGCGGACACAATGGGATAAAATCTATTGATGAGTGTATAAAGAAAAATTATTTAAAGCTTAAAATTGGTATATCACACCCAAAAGCAAATAATAATGAAAGCAAAACAAATATAAAATCTAGTGTAAAAAATATGGAATCTAGCATAGAAACTTGTGATAAAACCTTAAGATTTCAAAAAATGGAATCTAAATTATCAAATCTAGTGGAATCCAAAATAGAATCCATTCCAAAAAACCTACAAGATAGCCTCAAACTGCAAATTAATTTAGAATCTAAAAACATAAAAATAGATTCTAAGAATCACAACAAAAGTATAGTTTCCAAGCTAGATTTCACTTCAAATAATTTTGCACAAAATAGCAAAAATATCAATTTAGATTCCAAACATTTAAAAAATATTAAAGTGATGGATTTTGTTTTAGAAAAGTTCAATGATAGCGAGCTAGAAGCACTAGAGAAAATCTTTGCTATCACAAATAATGCACTAGATTCTTTTATAAATAATGAAAATTTATTGCAACTACAAAATAAATATAATAGAAAATATAATGCTTTTTAGATTCGTAGGATTTAATTATCTTAAGTTTATAGCTATCATTTTTATTGCTTTACAATTCTTTTTTATGGCGATTGATATTTTGAAATACTCAGACAAATTGCCAGATTCTGCGAATCTTTTGATTCTATTTTTTGTATATGATTTTTTATATGCGCTAAATTATACTTTTCCCATATCTATAATTTTAGCCTCCATTGCCTGCTATATCATTCTTTTAAAGTCAAATGCTCTAACTGCAATCCTCTCAATTGGATATTCTAAGAAGCGGATTCTAGCACCTATTTTAATAATTGCAATAGTGTTAAACTTATTTTATATAACCCTAAATGCCACGCCATTTGTCTATGCACAAGAAAATATAGATAATATCATTAGCAGAGGCGGGATCGAAGATGCAAAAAGTGATTTATTAGTAAAATATGGAGATAATTATGTCTATATGGGAAAGATTTTTCCTATCACGCAAACAGCAGAAAATATTAAGATTTTTGAGACAGATGACTTGAATCTAAATAGATTTATTCAAGCAAATGAAGCGAAATTTGATGGCACTTGGTGGAATCTAAAACTTGCTACAATCACGCTAATCCCCAAAGAACCAAACTTTGACAATTCAAAACTAGAGACAAAAGATGTCTCTGACTATCAAATATTAAAAAATTTCAAACCAAAAGTGTTAGATACAATCTATCAAAATAAGCCAAATGTTTCGATAACTGATGCTTTTAGCGCGATAAAACTACTACAAGAACAAAATTCCAACACTCAAAAAATCCGCTCAATTATATATTCTTTCATTGCGATTCCATTTGTGATTCCATTTGCAATAATTATAATGTCTTTTTACATCCCAAGCCTCGCAAGATATGTAAATCTAGCAAAGATTGGATTTGTTTTTGTGCTATTTTGTCTAATAATATGGGGCGTATTTTTTATGCTAACAAAACTTGCAATCAGCGGATTCCTCCAGCCAGAGCTTGGTGTAATAATTCCACTTGCTACATTCATTTTTATTTCTTTGCTTTATTATAGAAAAATATAATTCTATTAAAGCCTATCAAGCACAATTTATAATATGACTAAAAGCCTTTTGCAATGATGTTAAGATTATTATTTGGCATAATGGTCATACTTTTTGAATAATTTGTAGAATGAAATACTATCGTGCCATAAAGCCTTGAATAATATTTTATAAGCATCATTTGCAATATTGACATAATACTTGGTTCAAACCACGCATTATTGCTAGTTACAATCATATACTGAGGATTATCCTCATACATTGCTCTAGTAGTTGCTTCATAACAAATAGCGTTTCTAAAAAATATATTTCCTGCGACTAGATTCTGTGGTGGTATATTATATTTATTAAAAGTATTGTTATAGTGAAGACCAGATATTTTGCCAAATATATCTAATAGAGTAATAGGGATTGGCATATATTCACCAAATGGTGCTAAATAAATTTTATCAACAAAATTATATTTACCTTTTTTAAATACATAGGTGGTGTTATAAACTCCTATAGAATCTGTCCTGGCTGCTCCTATTACTATATCTATTTTCTTGCTCAAATTAGACAGCCTTTCAATAGTATCGTTTTTTATATTAATAGTTATTGGTATTGAAGTTTCAGGGAGAACAACCAAATCATAACCTTTATTTATCGAATCTTCAATTATTTTGTAATTATATTCCTCTATACTATCAAGATTCACATCTTGCCATTTTATCCTTTGTGGAATCTTTGTTTGAGTTATATTTATTTTAGTATTTGGAAGCTCTGCTTTAGTGGTATTAAAGTCAATAAATAAAATAAGTGCAGCTAATACTATAAATCTATAAAATCTTAACCATTTTAGACTAACTATGGCAATGATTATAACAATAGCACAAAACGAAAGTTTATCCACTTTAAAAATGCTATATGCAAGCATAGAATCTGGCACAAACCAATCAAATCCCAAAATAACCAAATAGCTCATTAATGAAAGCGTGATAATCCTAAATAGAATATTTTGAAAAAATAAAGCAAAGAAAAGGACAAATCCATAAACTATTCCAATAGCAATACTAACTATGTATAAAAAATGTGGCGCTGGTGTAAATCTAAAGCTAAGTCCAATCCAATAAAACCATAAGATCCCAATAAAGAAACCAAACATAAATCTAAATTTTCTATCAATATTAATATAAATAAAAATAGCAATTAATGCCAACAAAGCATTGATATATGGAGAATACAACTTATTTATATAAGTAAAAATATTTACATAAAGTGGCAATGAAAAGAGGGTAGCAAATAAAAATGGTAAAAAAATCCAATTTCTAACAATATACCAAATTTTATTTTCAGCCTTAAAAATACTTACCCTTACTTTGTCTTGTGATATAGGATTGCTTGTTTTTTCTAATAATTTTGATAATATTTGCTTAAACATTTTACTTTTTTAAGTTCCTTTAGGTTAAAATAGCACGAAATATTAGCGTAAAATTTATATTAAATACCATTATATTTTATTAATTTTTATTAGGGTAATAGATGAATTCACTTTATTTTGATATTATAATTATTGCAATAGTCATTATTTTAGCACTCAAAGGCTTATTTAATGGTTTTATTAGAGAGTTTTGCTCTACTATTGGTATTGTAGGTGGTGTTTTGGTAGCCTCAAGGTATAACATAGCAGTTGGAGAGGCTATTAACTCTATCATAAAAATTGAGAGCCACACTTTAATCAATCTCTTTGGATTTATGATTATTTTAGCTTCTATTTGGATTCTAGCATTAGTAATCGCAGAAGTTCTTGTTAGATTTGCTAAATTTATTAAGCTTGGGGTTTTTGATAAGATTCTAGGTGTATTTATGGCAGGAATTAAAATATTTTTGGTCTTATCCATAATATTTTTTACATTTTCAAAAATAAATTTCTTGTCAAATTTCACAAATAAACTGCAAGATACAAGTAGTATTTATCCCACTATGATTAAGATTGGAGATTTCATAGTTAAGACTGATTTTGCAAGAGAAGTTAAACAGAAAGTGCTAGATACTACAAATGATGCAATAGAAGAGATAAGCAAATCTAGCAAAGAATAAGGAGAGTAGTTTGTTTTCTAATATTTATATAAAGCAGAGAATAGAAAAGTCAAATATATTACGTCAAAATGGGAAAAATCCCTATGATAATAATGCTAAAAAAACTATCTCAAATATTGATTTTATAAACAAATATGGTAATGCACCTACTTCAGACATAGCGAAAGAGGATAACTCTATTAATTCTATTAGAGAATTTATAGCGGGGAGGGTAAAGCTAATTAGGCTTATGGGAAAGGCTACATTTATTGATATTAGCGATGAGAGCGGGAATCTGCAAGTATATATTTCTAAAAATGATTTAAAGAGTGAATTTGAAGAGATTAAAAAAATCCTTGAAGTTGGGGATATTATCAATGTTAGTGGCTATCCTTTTAAAACAAAAACTAATCAGCTAACTTTGCACGCAAAAAGTTTTAAAATCTTAAGCAAAGCCATAATCCCTCTACCAGAGAAATTTCACGGATTAGTCGATATTGAGCTTCGTTATCGCCAACGATATTTAGATTTAATAATGAATGATGACGTCCGCAATACATTTAAGATTCGTAGTCAAATTATTTCTTTGGTTAGGAAATTCTTTGAAAATCAAGGCTTTTTAGAGGTAGAAACTCCTATGCTTCACCCAATCCCTGGTGGTGCAAATGCAAAACCATTTATCACACATCATAATGCCCTAAATATAGAGAGATATTTAAGAATCGCTCCAGAGCTTTACTTAAAAAGGCTTATTGTAGGAGGATTTGAGAAAGTATTTGAGATAAATAAAAGCTTTAGAAATGAGGGTATTGACCACTCGCATAATCCAGAATTCACTATGATAGAGTTTTATATAGCCTATAAAAACTATAAAGATTTAATCTCTCTTACAAAGGAATTTTTTAATTTTTTACTAGATTCACTATCTTTGCCAAAAGTATTAAAATGGGGTGAGATAGAGATTAATTTTAATAATTTTAGCGAGATTAGCTATAAAGATTCACTAAATCTAATAGGCGGAATTCCAAAAGAAATAATTGAAAATAAAGAGAAACTAGAATCTTATTTAAGAAATTTAAATATCGAAGTAGATTCCTCTTTAAATTATGGTAAGATTCTAGCCATAGCCTTTGATAATCTAGTAGAATCCAAACTAATAAATCCAACCTTTATAACAGACTTTCCAATAGAAATTAGCCCACTTGCAAGGAGAAATGACAGCAATCCAAATATAGCAGATAGATTTGAGCTTTTTATCGGTGGTAAAGAACTTTCAAATGGATTTAGCGAGTTAAACGACCCATTAGACCAAAGAGAGAGATTTCTCTCCCAAGTAGCAGAGAAAGAAAAGGGTGATGAAGAAGCCCAATATATGGACGAAGACTATCTTTGGGCTTTGGGCTATGGTATGCCTCCTGTAGCAGGGCAAGGAATAGGCATTGATAGGCTAATAATGCTATTAACAAACAACAAAAGCATAAAAGATGTTCTACTTTTCCCAGCAATGAAACCACAAAAAAGCGAATTTAATATATTAAAGGAAGAATAATGACTTATTTAGAGCAAAATGACAGAGAAATTTTTGATTTAATTCAAAATGAATGGCGTAGACAGAGTGATTGTTTAGAGATGATAGCAAGCGAAAACTTCACTTTTCCTAGCGTTATTGAAGCTTTGGGAAGTATCTTAACTAACAAATACGCAGAGGGCTATCCAAAAAAGCGATATTATGGGGGATGTGAATTTGTAGATGAGATTGAGAGCTTTGCGATAGAGCGAGTAAAAAAGCTCTTTAATTGTGAATTTGCAAATGTCCAGCCACATTCAGGAAGCCAAGCAAATGCAGCAGTTTATGGAGCATTACTAAAACCCTATGATAAGATTCTAGGAATGCATCTAAATCACGGGGGGCACCTAACACACGGCGCAAAAGTAAGCCATAGCGGAAAAATGTATCAAAGCTTTTTTTATGGTGTTGAAATAGATGGAAGAATAAATTATGATAAATTAGAAGAATATGCAAATGTATTAAAGCCAAATATCATAGTGTGCGGATTTTCAGCCTATACTAGAGAGTTAGATTTTAAACGATTTAGAGAAATTGCAGACAATGTGGGAGCTATTCTATTTGGAGATATTGCACATATTGCGGGGTTAGTTGCCGCAGGAGAGTATCCAAACCCATTCCCGCACTGCCACATAGTTAGCACCACTACACATAAGACACTACGAGGACCGCGAGGAGGTGTAATACTAACTAATGATGAAGAAATTATAAATAAAATTAATAAAGCTGTATTTCCGGGGCTTCAAGGGGGACCTTTAGTAAATGTGATTGCAGCAAAAGCTGTAGGTTTTAAGGAAAACTTGAAACCAGAGTGGAAGACTTACGCAAAACAAGTAAAACTAAATGCTAAGATTCTAGGTGAAGTATTTGTAAAACGAGGTTATGAGATTGTTAGTGGAGGGACTGATAATCATCTTGTTTTAATGAGCCTACTGAACAAAGATTTCAGCGGAAAAGATGCAGATTCTGCCCTAGAGAGAGCAGGGATAACGGTAAATAAAAATATGGTGCCTGGAGACACAAGAAGCCCAATGGTTACAAGTGGTTTGAGGATAGGCTCACCAGCTCTTACAAGCAGAGGTATGAAAGAGAAAGAATTTGAATATATCGCAAATAAAATTTGCGATATATTAGACGATATAAACAACACAAGCTTACAAGAAACAATAAAAGCAGAAATAAGAGAATTTAGTAAAAATTTTAAAATATATGATAGGGCAATTTATTAAATGATAAATGAATCTGATTTAAGGCTAATAAAAATGAATACTAGCCATTACTACCAGCTAAATAGCAATGGTATAAATTGTAAAATAAATTATAATAATAGAACTTTTTTTGATAAATTTACAAGGGTAAATGCCACACTTAATTCAAACATTATAAAGCAACATTTTGCTAATGAAATAGTCGTGGCACATAATTTAATTAATAGAAATAATAAAGTCGAAAATATAGTTATAGATTATAATGGTACTAATGATACAGATTTTTACCATAAGGCACAATTATTGCTTAGGAATGAGGGATTCTTGAATTTTACGGCATACAGGTCTAAAACGAGAGGACATTTGCATATTTATGTGCATAAAGGACATACCGACTTATCAGAAGCTAAATTTTTAGCTAAAAACTTAAGTGCAAAATTAATGAATGTTACCTTAAAGCAATACAGGATTTTTCCAACGGATGAACTTCCTTTAGACTTTAATATTTTGGTATTACCTTATGAAATTTATGCAAAAGAAAGAGGCTCATCATGGGCAAAACATTTATAAAATTTAAAAAAGAGGTGTAAAATGAACGATAAAAGAGAATTAAATGATATCCTATTAGGCGGAGAAGATGTAAAATCAAAAGAATCTAAAAAGCT
The DNA here is from genome assembly GCA_947176375.1 of uncultured Helicobacteraceae bacterium. Classification (GTDB taxonomy): domain Bacteria; phylum Campylobacterota; class Campylobacteria; order Campylobacterales; family Helicobacteraceae; genus NHYM01. The sequence continues at coordinate 851 of CAMWQM010000020.1, read as the reverse complement.
AGTTATGCTAATTATTGCGATAGTCGTGCTAATTATTGCGATTGCAATAATTGCAATGCTTATGTCAAGTGGCAATAAAAATGAAGAAACTATCGTCGTTGACTCTACTGAGAAGGTAGATGCAAATATTCCCCAAGGAACTTTTAATCCAATAAATATTGATACAAATAATGAAGAAGAGAAGTTTGAACAAATCGTAAGAGAAATAAAAAATAAACAAAATCTATCTGAGCAAACTCCAAATATTCCACAAATGCCACAAGTGCCTGAAGCAGTGCAACAACCGCAAAAAGCTACTATGCCGAGCAAACCAGCCTCTAGCACTAGAACTACAAATACTCCAAAATCAATCGTTACTACTACAAAGCGTCCTACAATGAATCGTGCAAATAATGGTGATATAGCGGAAAATGGTTATTATCTACAAGTAGGAGCATTTAGCAAAACCCCAAATAGAGAGTTTTTGAATAACATTGATAATTACAGCTATCGAATCCAAGAAGTTATGATAAATTCAAATGTTATTACTAGATATTTAGTTGGTCCTTATCCTAGCCGTGAAGCCGCACAAAGAGATTATGATAATATTGCAAGAGAGATTGCAAAGCCTGTCCATACACAAGTTCAATAGCACTTTACATTTTTTTGGAATCTTTAAGATTCCAAAATCTTATTAAAATTATAGATTCTAAATTAGACTTTAGATTTTTATAGATTATTTTGCTAAATTCCTTTGTTTTGAACTATCAAAGTGGAGAGAAAGGAAACATCTTATAAATAAAATATATAGAATCTAATAAAACTTTAGTGAAATATAAATAGATTCTAGCATTTTACAGGCATTTTTGGAA
>CAMWQM010000019.1 GCA_947176375.1 uncultured Helicobacteraceae bacterium | reverse complement strand
TCATAAAGTAAACGAATTCTAAACTTTTTTTTTTTAATTTTCACTTAAAAAATAAAAATATAAAAGGTAATGAAATTTCAAGAATATAAAACATTGCTGAAAATCAATGTTTTTTTATCATTATTAAATCATTCTTTCTAGCAATTATTACAAAATTTTTAAATAACTCTTTATTGTTTTCATATATTTTTATCGGAATGGCTATTGTTATTTTAGAGTCTGCATTGTGTAAATCTTTTTCTTCATTATTGTTAGCTTTTGAATACTGCAAAATCTCCTGTATTTTATCTATTTTATAATATTTGCATTTGCCTTGTGTATAAAATTGCCCTGAATATGATGGATGATATTCTACGCACATTAGATTAGAGTTTTTATCCCAATTGCTAAAAAAAATTTTATAATGCCTAGTTGCTACGCTATCAATACCAGGATAAATCATAAAAATAGTAAAAATACTAATGATGAGAGCTGGGATATACCAGATTCTAATGCTAAATTTATTATTCATACCAAAAATAAGATTTACTAATAATATGCTAAAAGCGCCCAATGCTGGTAGAGTATAAGCCTCCAAGATATTTTTAGCAAATGTAAAAAATACAAATGGTGTAAGAATCCACAAAGAAAGATAAACTAATTCATAATTTTTATATACAAAATTATTACTAATTTTTGTAAAGAAAGTTGCTAGTTTAGTTGCTTTGGCATACCTAGTTTGTTTATTAATAGATTTATAGATAGAAGTTTTAGATGAGTTTGTCAAAGTGGAATCTTTAGAAGATTCTTTATTTAGAGAGTTTTTAGTGGAATCTATAATTTTAGATTCCGCAGATTGCAGAGAATTAGTAGAATTTTTGCTTAAAAAATACCATATTAAAATGATAGGGAAAACCAAGCTATAAGGTAAAAATGCCCAACCTCCAAAAAGCCAAATCATACCTAGAGGATTAGCATGAGCATTACCATACAAATCTCCCTCCCAGCCACTTACTAAAAATCGCTTTATATGCTCCCCAATGATAAAATATTCTAAAAATCCGGGTGTTTTTATTTCTGCTAAAATATACCAAGGAAGTGAGATAAGTAAAGTTAGAATAATGCCACTAAAAATGGGGAGATTTTTAAAATTGACATCAAAATTTTGATGATAAAATAAGCAATCAAATAGACTTGTTTTAGTGTTTTTATTAGTATATTGCGTGTTATGTTTAGAATCTAAATTAGTAGTAGGGTAGAGTGGATTTGGGCTCTCTAATTTATTTAATATATTAGATTCTGCATTTGGCTTTATATTCAGCTTATTAAATCGTTTTTTTACAATCATATAAAACACGCACCAAGCAAACACAGGAGTCCCAACCAGCACAAAAATCAATGGTCCTTTAGCTAATAGCCCCACACTTAAACCAATAAAAAATATATAACCCCATATGGTTTGTTTGATTTTGCTAGAATCTTTGTTGCTAATTACGCATTTAAAAAAGCCAATCATACACATCATAATACTAAGCAATAAAAATTCATCAGTCATTACTGCTCCAGCAGCCACAAATCCTAAGCCACAAGACATAAAAATGATAAAACTAGCAGTAGGAGGAATTAGATAAGCTCTATTAAATTGCATATTTTTATAAAACATTTGATTTAAAGGATATTTCCAAGTAAAAAATAATAATCCAATAAGCATAGCAGCCACAAATGGAGCAAATCTAGCTCCAAATTCATTAATGCCAAAAACTTTCATAGTAATAGCACTAGCCCAAAATGATAGTGGTGGCTTACCCCAAAAAGGCACATTATAATCATAATAAATCGTTATCCAATTTTTAGTCTCTAATATTTTTCTTGACATTTCTCCATAACGTGCTTCAGTTGTATCCATAAGGGCATACATTCCAAGTGAAATAAGTCGCATAGCAATTATAAATAACAATAAAACTATAAGAAATGAAATAAAACTATTTTGCTTTTTATGCATTTTTTACCTTTTTATTAAGAGACTAAATATTTTAAAAATTGTTAAATTTATACTAGTTTTGCTAATTTTTTGCTGGATTCTATCAAAAAATATAAACATTTTTAGATTTTTTAAAACTATATGCTTATTTTAAGTGTAGGTTTTATAGAACAAATATTAATATATCTTTAAAAGTTTGAAAATTGCAGTTTTCAATACTAAAATATATTATAAATAACTAAGGAACTACAATATTTAAGTTTTCTTTACAGAATCCAAGCTAGCTGATTGAATTTTATTTACAAACCACCAAAATTTATTATAAAGAAGTTTTTAGCTTTTTAAAGCTAAAAACCTAAATAATAAGTTTATATAAATAATCTATTTATAAATAATCTACAAGGCTCATTTGATTTATCCTACTTGTCGAGGCAAGAACCGCATTATAATTATTTGTAAGCTGGGAAAATTTATTATAGGTATCCGCAAGATCTGTGCCAATTGTATCACTTTTAATAGATTCTACTTGAACTTTTAGCACTTCATTTCGTTTTATACTACTTTCAAATGCTTTACCATAAGAGCCATTCAACGCAATATTTTTTTCTATATGGTCGCTTAAATGGTCAAATAATGCTATGGAGTTTTGAATCCCTATATTTCTTAAATCTAAATTATAGTTATCTCCTAAAGCATCTGGGCGATAGATTCCCTTTCTAACTGCATCAATCATAGAATCTAGCTGTTTAAATAGGCTAATATGTGGCTTATCAACCACCAGTGCATTATTTGCATTAAATGTAAGTGATGGCGCACCATTATTTATGCCATTAGCGGAAAAATCATCACTTGAAGCGCTATACATCATAAAATCCATTCTAGTAATTGAGCGGACTTTATCTTGAATCTCCATTTGTCCTTCATCATTTAAAATAACATTAATATTTCCATTAGCCCGCTCAAGCAGATTTTCATAAGCTTTTTTTCCTGCTTCGCTTACGCCATCATTTGCGTTTCCTTGTGCGTTTAAAAAATTTTGCACTTCAGGGTTTGAATAATTTAGAGATATCGACATTGCATCCATAATTTGCCTAAAAGTAACATCATTGGCTTTTGATATACTAATTTCTGGCGGTCTATCGTGTGGGTCATAAAGCGGAATCCTATAATTTCCACCCCCACTATTTTTATTTGGTAAAATCAAATATGAGCCATTACTTCCTAGCTCAATCTTTGCTTCAAGAGATACCCCATTATGGTCTTTTAACTTCATTACAAAGCTCTCACCCTCAAGGCTTTTATTTGCAACTTCGCTTAGTTTTGTAGAATCATTTGCATATTCTCCACTTGTTGCATTCATTTGAGAGATATTCGATATAAGATTTGAGCCATTGTTTAGAAATGCAGTTTTATCGTAATTTGTTTGAAAACTATTTCTTATCGCATTTACCTCATCACCATATTCATTAAGTGTTTTTAAAGTTATTGCCAATCCACTGGGTGCATTAAATGGTGGCTCCTTCTCGTCATTTTCTAGGCTTCCTACATTTCTATCAATAATATTGATTTTGCCATTTGAAATTTCTACTTGTATGTTCCCACCAAAATTCTTTTCTATCGCCTTTAGTAAGTCATCAACGCTACTATTTTCAATATCTATGCTAAAGGATTTAATCTCCTTGTCATTAATCGTGCCTGTTGAGAAATTAGGATATTTACCACTAATTTCAATCTCTTTAGCCTCAATCCTAAAAATATCACTAAGCTTTGTATTTCTATTTGCATATTGATTATCATTTGTTACAAGCTCCACGCCCAAAGTCGTATATCTAGTATCATATTTATTTTTTATGCCATGTATTTGAGAGAGTGAAAAATCGCCTAAAAATGGGCTTTTTTGAAAACTCTCTACTCTAGCACCCATTTGATGAAGTAAATTTACATCATCTACATCTTTATTTGAGGCGATTAAATGAAAATCAATATTTGAGCCACCAGGTTTAATATCTGTAATTTCAATTTGTCCCCACACATTTAGCTTGACATCTACAACCTTATTCTGCGAGGTATTGCCATAAGCTTCACCTATTTTTTGTAATAAATCGCTAACTTTTGTCGCACTCTGCGGATTAGAAAATGCGACATCTAGAGCAAATTTAGTTTTAAAACTCGTGCCATCTGGTCTTTTTCCACGCAGATAGAAATATGCTACTTCATCATTGCTCGTATCATTGTCATTATCACCTATTAAATCACGCAAAGTATCATCACTAGTGATAAATACTTCACTAGGAACTTCTGTTTTATTTATCCTATCCATTATATTTGGGTGGAGTTTAGATTGATTTAGCTTTTGAATATTTGAAGTGATAGTTTTAAATTTATCCAAATCTCTGCTTAAGGTTAATTCCTCTCCTGTTATATTATATGTATTTTTTGTGTGTGGTGCGATTAGTGCTTCTAGCTTTTCATCATTTCCATTATAGCTTCCATCATCATTAAATGGCTTTATTTTGATTCTACTTCCTGCAAAGATATAGTCTCCTCCCACAGCAGTATTTGTTATTGCTAAAATATGATTCCTTATGCTTTGCATATCATTTGCTATCGCCTCTCTTGAGGTTGGGGAGTGAATATCATTTGCAGCGTGAATTAACTTTACTTTAAAATCATCTAGGGCTTTTGACATATCATTTAAAGCTCTATCAGTATGCAAAGTGTGGGTATTCGCGTCATTTGCAATATCTATAAATTGATTTAGTGAATGCACATCGTATTCCATTTTTAGATTTTGATTAAATACGCTTGAATCCTCATAGCCATACTTTATTTTCAAGCCAGAGGCTATTTTAGTATTTGTCTCATTTAACTTATTTTGTAAAGTATTTTGATAATAATCCATTTGATTATATTTCGTGCCAAAAGTTACACGCATACACTACCCTCTTAAAATATTTATTATGCTTTTTTACAAGCAATTTAGATTCCAAATCGGTTAGTATTAAATAGTATAAAATAAGCTTTTTAAAAATCAAATCTAAAGTCGCAAAACAAGTTAGCTTCCTATGGCTTTACAATAAATTTTTAACTCTATCACTTTAATCATTTCATTTTTCCTGTATTTAAATAAAAGACAATGGATACGCAATATAAGGTTACAAATCATATAAAAATATGCAGATTCCAACAATGTTATTAAAATATGAAAGTCCTCTATCTATATTTAGTATTTTTTCAAAAATTATCTCCTTAGTTTTAGGCACTCATAAATCGTTTAAAGTATTGTTGAGGCTATTTTTTGGTCGCATTTCCTAATTAGTAAATTCTTTAATATAACATTAAGTTTGTAGTCCATAGCCATTAATTATCTCTTTTGCATTTTGCATTTGCTCTGTGCTAGGAGTGGGGCTAGATTCTAGCTTATAGGCAATATTTAGATCTTTGTATTTGTAGCTTCCTAGCTGGTGAAATGGAATTAAATCTACTTTTTTAACACAGGAATAATCTTTTAGTAAATTTCCTAGTTTGTGTAATTTCTCGTTTTTTAGCGTGTAATTTGGCACACAAACATACCTAATCCAAACTTCTTTATTTATGCTTTGGCAGTATTGTAAGGTCTTTAGAGTGTTTTTATTGCTGTATCCTGTTAGTTCTATGCAGTCTTCTTCTTCTAACTCTTTTATATCTAAAAGTAGCATATTTGCCCTATCAATGCACTTTTGAGAGTATTTCAAATCTATAAAACCATTTGTATCGATAGCACTATGAAATCCTAGCATATTTAATGCATCTAAAAATTCAAATAAAAATTCGTGCTGAAGTAGCGGCTCTCCGCCTGAAATCGTAACCCCACCTTTTTTGTAGAATTTTTTATAAGCCATAATATTTTTTAAAATATTTTTTAGACTGACTTCATTTCCGCTGTTTAAGTCCCAAGAATCTGGATTGTGGCAGTAAAGACATCTTAAATGACAGCCTTGTAAAAACAGCACGAATCTAATGCCTGGTCCATCAACTGCACCAAAAGTCTCAATAGAATGCACCCTAGCCTTGATTTTCTTAACATTATTTATAAATTCTATCTTATTGATTTTTTTAATACACAAAGAAAAAACCTTTTTTGAAAATTTAAGAATTATAGCCAAAATTCAGTTTTTATTTTTAATGTGCTAATTTATTTAGGATTTGTATATATAGAATCTAAGTGCTAAATCTATAAAGCTACATTCTAGAAATTCTAAAGGTGGAATCTTAAAGCAGTTTTAGAATCTTTAGTTTAAAGATCCTATCTTTGAATTGTAGAGCTATAATTTCGCCCTACCCTACTTAAGTTTATATAATTTAATAAAAAAATATAAAATTAAAATTACCCTTAAAGCATATTTCACAGGTTAAAAAATCAATCTAAAAATCTAGCTTAATTCCTTAATGTATAAATCTTTCTTATTTTTTGGAATAGTTTTTGTTGTAGGTAAGGCTAGAATCTTATATTTTTTACAATATTCTAAAAACTGCACTTCTATAATGTCGCCTATTTTTACATTTTTACTTGGCTTTATGATAATACTATTAACTTTGATTAGCTGATTTTCTAGCATATCTTGGGCGATATGGCGAGATTTTAAGATATTTGTAGTATTTAAAAATTTATCAATCCTCATTGATTCCTTCCTTAAATATTGCTTTGTTCAAAATCTAATTATAGTTTAGCAAAAGTTAATTTTTCATTTAGCTAGATTTTATTTTATTTTTTCTAGCTTATATTTAATTTTTTAAATTCTGATCAAATCTTCCTACTCTCCCCTACATTTTTTAAGAATTCTTTTATCAAAGCAAATCAAAGAAGTATTTTTGCAGATATTGTTTGTTGTTAAGAGCAAACCTAATAAATATAAGTTTAAAGAAAAGTATTAAACCAAATTATATTCTAAAATTATTTGGGATATAGAGAAAATTAATGTAAAAATGAAACAGCAAAAGAATTTGAAATATATTTTAAATAACTGAATCTAAATTAAATCTTTATCAAATCCTTTAAAATCTTATAAAATATTTCAAATGATTTCAGATTTAGGCTTTCTTGTTTTGAATGCGGGTTCAAAATCGTAGGACCGATTGAGAAAATATCTTTAATATTATATTTTTGTTTTAAGATTCCGCATTCCAGCCCAGCGTGGATTTCGATTATTTTATAATCAATTTTGTGCTTTTTATAGGCTTTTTCTATATCTTTTAGAAAAGTGGAATCTTCCCTTTCCCAAGGTAAATAAATACCACTTATTCTAATGTTTTTACCAAATTTTGTTTTTAACATTTCTATTTTTCTCTCTAATAAATCCAGTCTATTTGCTCTAGCCATAGCCTTTAGGATAGAATTATCAATCATTGAAATATTTAGACTATCAATTGTATTTCCACAATCTATCGCATAAACACCGCTATGTAGGGTTAAAATCTCTTTTAAAATTTTCTTACTAAATGAATTTTTATAAGTTTTATTTATCTTTTTTATTTTTATTGTTGGAAGTTTTGTATCTTTGTTTTTTATTTCTAGCGGGTATTTTGTAGCAATTATTGCTTTTGCATTACAAGGAATGGAGTTTCGTTTTTCTCCACCATTCAAATTAATAACCTCGCAATCAATCCTATTTATAGTCATTAAAAGTTCAACTATCGCATTTTTTATATTTTTATTTATATCAATTCCGCTATGTCCGCCTACAAAATTAAGTGTTTTTAATTGATAAAAATGTTTAAATTTACATTTTTTAAATTTTGGTTTTAGTTTAATATCAACATCAAATCCCCCAGCACAGCCTACACAAATTTCATTAATATCTTCACTATCTAAATTTAGTATTTTTTTAGATTTAATTTTTAAATCAAGATTGTTTGCTCCAATCATTCCTATCTCTTCATCATTTGTAATTAATGCTTCAAAATCCTTACATTCACTACAAAGTGCTAAAATCGCAGCCACTCCCGCACCATTATCCGCACCAAGAGAAGAATCTCTAGATTTTAAAATTCCCTTATCAATGAATGGCACAATCTCACTTCCAATCAAAACCATATCATAATGTGCTTGTAGGCAAATTTTGGGACTGCCCTTTAATAAGTGTATATTATTTGCCTTGTCAATGCTAACTTTGCAGCCCACATTCTTTGCAAAATCAATAATAAAATCTTGTAATTTCTTTGTATTGGTGCTATTATGCGGAATCTTACAAATTTCATAAAAAATATCTAATGCTTTCATTTTTAATTACTCTATTTTGTGGATTTTGATGTATTTAGCATATGAACCCATGAGTACGCTAAATACACCATTTTAAAAATTTAGATTGTATCGCAAGTCAAAGTAAAATTTTCTTAAATATAAAAAACCAAAAACTCTATATCTACAATAGATCAATTTAAAAATTAAATTGATTGACCTTGATTTAGCCTTTTTGTGCATTTTCTCTTATTTTCTAAAATCATTAATAAAAGTTGTAAAAAAATATATTTTGGCTGTTCGTAAGTTTCCACTTGAATTAAAGCTTCACTAAAATAATCTAATTCTTTTTTATTTAATTTTATATTTGCCTCTTTTACACTAAAAAGCAAGCTAGAGATTAAATTTCGTAAATCTTCGCGCTTAAGGCTAGAATCCAGCGTTTTTAAAAATTCATTTATATTGCTTAAATTTATTGTATTTAAATCAAGCTGGAATTTCTCTACAATAGACTTAGTTTTTTTATTTTTTACAATCATTCTTGAGATTATCGTTGGCAGAATAGAGCTTTTATATTTTGTTACTAAAATGAAATTAGTATTATTTGGTGGCTCTTCTAGGACTTTTAGCAGTGCATTTTGTGCTTGAATATTGAACTTTTCACCAACTAAAATGATATTTTTTAGTTCATTTGATGAAATTAAGCTTTCATTTATCGCATCTCTTGCATCGCCTATTTTAAACTCACCTTTTTTTAGATTTTCTTGCAGGGCAGGAAAGATTCTAGTGTTTGAGAGATTTGTTTTAATATTATTAACTTCATATTCTAAATTATTTGTGATAATAATTTCGCCTATCATTTAATCTCTATTTCATTAAACATTATTGCATCAATTGTCCTATCAAGAACACTAAAGAGTTGTAAAAGTTTTATATCCTTATCATAATCATTTGAGTTTAGATTGAAAGCTGTGTGCAGATTACTATCAAAAGCCCAAATAAAGCTATTTTGACTCTCTATAGATAGTTTTGATAGATTGTGATTTGTATTTCCAATATACCAAATAATGTAGTTTTTAAAAGCCACTTCTAACATATCTTCAATAAGATTCGTATTTATGTCATATCCATTTGGCAAAATATTATTTATACTAAAAATGGGGATTAATGGCCGTCCTTTATTTAGATTAATATTTTGCAAAATATATCTAGCAAACCATTTCCTTTGAATATCTGTGCAGAGGATCACTGAATACCCATCTATAATATTATTCACAAAACGATATGCAATGCTACACCAATCAAATCGTCTCTCTTCTAGCCACGCCAAAGCCATACTATTTTTTCGTATCAGCTCTAGTGTCCAATTTGCAAAAACTAAATCTCTATTTATCATTTATCTAATTCATAAGCTGAATGGAGTGAACGGACTGCTAATTCCGCATATTTTATATCAATTATCATTGAGATTTTTATTTCGCTTGTGCTAATCATCATAATATTTATGTTTTCACTTGCCATTGTGCTAAAAGTTTTGCTTGCTACGCCAGAGTTGCTTTTCATTCCAAGTCCTACGATTGAAACTTTTGCGATGTTTTCATCGTATTCTATTGATTGAGTAGAATCCTTAAAATCATCTAATAGCTTTCTGCATAAAGCAATATCAGTTTTTGGGATTGTAAAATCAATATCAGTTTTTCCATCTCTGCCAATTGTTTGCACAATCATATCTACATTAATATTAGCATCAGCAAGAGAGCTGAAAATCTCTGCTGCGATTCCTGGCTTATCATCGACATTTACCATACCTATTCTTGCTTGATTTTTATCACAGGCTATACCAGAAATTATAGGTTTTTCCATTATTTGCTCCTCATTAGTTATAAGTGTTCCTTCATTGTTATTAAAAGAATTTCTAGTGATAATTTTTACATTTAATTTTTTTGCCATTTCAACAGAGCGATTAAGCAATACTTTTGCTCCTAGTGAAGCGAGTTCTAGCATTTCATCATAGCTTATTTTTTCAATTTTTTTAGCCCTGCTTTCAATTCGCGGGTCAGTTGTAAAAACCCCATCAACATCAGTGTAAATCTCGCATACATCCGCATTTAGCGCTCCAGCTAAAGCTACTGCAGATAAATCACTACCCCCTCTACCTAGCGTAGTAATATATCCCTCATCACTATACCCTTGGAAACCAGCTACTACTACAATATAATCATCATCCAAGTATTTTTCTATATTTTTAGTATCAACAGATTTTATCTTTGCTTTTGTATAGATATTATCAGTCTTGATTCCGGCTGCTCTACCGCTAAGTGAGATTGCTTTGTATCCAGATTCATTTAATGCGATTGCAAGAAGTGCGCTTGTTACAATTTCTCCTGTGCTTAATATTTTATCGGCTTCTCTATCATTTGGCAAGGAGCTAAAATATTTTGTATAGCCTATTAGTTTATCAGTCTCACCACTCATAGCAGAGACAACTACAATAACTTTATGCCCTTGTTTTTTTGTTTCTAATACTCTTTTTGCAATATTTGAGATTCTCTGACAATCTCCAACGCTTGTCCCGCCATATTTTTGTACTATTAGCATAAAAATTAACCTCCTTTAAATATAACCTTCTTTTTTAAAATAAGTTAATACTTGCCTATAAATTGGTCGTTTAAAATATACAATATTTAAAAAAATACTATCATAATCAACGAATTTATATTTAATAAATTCTGGGCAGGGTGTTTGTAAATTTATATTATTTTCATCTTTTAGCTTTACTAAAAAATATTTTTGTTTTTGCCCTTTGAATGGATACATTTTTGTCCTTATGCTACCTTTTGGAAAATTATATGAAAGCCATTTTGGATATTCAGCTAGAATCTCTACATTATCAGTCCCTATCTCTTCTTTCAATTCACGATAAAGCGCATCGACTGGACTTTCTCCATTATCAATTCCACCTTGTGGAAACTGCCAAATATTTTTTGCATTTTTAATATCATTTCTTTTGGCTATGAAAAACTTGCAAATTTCAGGATATTTATCACCTAATATCACAGCAGCTACATTTGGACGATATTCATCTAATTGCACTAGATTCCTTAAAATTAAAATTTAAGGTGAAATTCTATATTAAAAATATTTAAAAAATATATAAAAGGAAAAAAAGATTGTTATTATACATCCATATACCATTTTGTGATTCTAAATGCGGATACTGCGGCTTTAACTCATTTACAAATATGCTAGATTTTAAAGAGCAGTATTTAAGTTCATTAGAAATTGATTTAGCAAAATCTTTACAAAATATTAAAAAACTAGATTCTATTTATATCGGTGGAGGCACACCAAATACGCTAAATGCAAATGATTTTGAAAGGCTTTTTAAACTTTTAGAATCTAAAATTGAGTGCTTTAGTGAAATCACAATTGAGCTAAATCCAAATGTTTGCGAATCTAATATATTAATGGAGTTTAAAAATCTAGGAATAAATCGTTTTAGCATAGGTGTGCAGAGCTTTAGAGAGGATAAGTTAAAATTATTAGAGCGAAATCATAGTAAAAAATTAGCAATCAATTTTATAGAAAATGCGCTAAAGTGCGACATAGATACTAGTATTGATTTAATCTATGATACTATTTTAGATTCTGCTTCTAGTTTGAAAGAGGAGCTAGAAATGGCTTCACTACTAGGAATAGGGCATATATCTTGCTATGCTTTAAGCATTGATAAAAATTCAAGATTCTACATAAAAAATAAGAATCCAACACTAGATAATAGTCTTTGTTACGAGCTAAAAGAGACTTTAGAAAAATTAAATTTTAATCAATATGAAGTCTCAAACTATGCCAAAACACATAAAAGTAAGCATAATTTAGGCTATTGGCAGTATCAAGACTATATTGGCGTGGGACTTGGGGCTGTTGGGAAGATAAATCAAAATAGATTCTATAAAGAAAGTAATTTTAAAGCTTATTTGAAAAATCCTACAAATTGTAGGATTGAGAGGCTAGAATCTAATGATATAGTGCTAGAAAAAATCTTTCTAGGAGCAAGAAGCGAGGTCGGCATAGAAAGAAATATAGTTAAATCTCCAAAACTACAAGATTTGCTAGATAGTAAAATTTGTGTGGTCAAAGATAATAGAATCTTTTCTTTAAACTATTTCCTAGCAGATGAAATCACCCTGTGGTTGAACAAATAAAATAAAAACTAAATAAATCTAAAAATATTTTTAGATTCTAACTTATTCCTAAAATAAAATTCTTTTTCGTTTTGCATTTTATAGATTTTTTAAAAAACATATTTGGCTAAATAAAATAGAAACTAGCCTTTTATCAATCATTTTTAAATTAAGAATTATCAAAGTTGCTAAAAGATAGTATTTTATCTTTATATATCATCATAAGGAAATAATTATGAAATCTTTAAATAAATCTTTTAAAAAAATAATCAAACTTCTAAAAGCTTCCCTAACATTAGATTCTAGCTTTAAAAATCGTCTAAATAAGATTCTAAAAATATCACAGCAGTATAATTATGATTTGAAAAATGATAATTATAAATTGCCAGATTTATCGATAAATTTGCTAAAAAATAGCTCTATGGGGGGGGGTAGCAACAAAAAAAGAGCTTTACTTTCACTATAAGCCTAAAAAACTTCAATTTGTAACAGAATCTATCCTTAATGATGAATATAGTAAAAATCTCTATTTAAGTGCCATTATAAATCAAATTTCAGATAATAAGGGTTTGCTTATTTCATTCTACTATGACCATATTTGGAAATTTTATGATAAATTAGCCCTATGTGAATGTAGCGAAAAAATCACTGCAAATGGTGGAGAACTAATTTTATATGACTTATCAAAAATAAATCTAGCAGATATAAAAATATATTATAGTCAGTTTGGAATCTTGATAAATTATATTATTGAACAATATGCTTATAGGAATCTAGTTAGAGCAAAAAAAGGAGATTATGTAATCGATGGTGGGGCGTGCTATGGCGATACAGCCTTTTATTTTTCACATTTGGTTGGAGAGGATGGCAAAGTATTTTCATTTGAATTTGTCGATGAAAATTTAGAAGTGTTTAATAAAAATATGGCGCTAAATCCGCATATTAAAAATATCAAGATTATTAAAAGACCCCTTTATAGCGATTCTAATAATGTAGTCTCTTATAGTGGCGTTGGTGGTGGCGCTCACATAAATCGCAATACACAAGATAAAAAGTCGTTTAGAACAATTAGCATTGATGAATTTGTAGAGGAAAATAGGATTCCAAGAATTGATTTCATTAAATTTGATATTGAAGGCAGTGAGCTTGAGGCTCTAAAAGGTGCAAAAAATACTTTGCAAAAATACAGACCTAGACTAGCAATTTGCCTGTATCACAGGCTTAGTGATTATGTAGAAATACCACTATTTTTAAATGCAATTTTAAAAGATTATGAATTTTATTTTGACCATTTTACGCTAGGATTGTGGGAGAGTGTGCTATTTGCACGACCAAAAAGTATCTAAAAAGTTTATACTTTAGGATTTCTGCTTATCTGTTAAGAAATGTCATAATTTGTCTTATATTGGCTTTTATAAAAAAGCATAGTAAATCTAAACTATTACTTTAGATTTTTTTAGGATTTAGATTCCGCTTTTTTGTAGATCTAAAACAATTTTGAGTTTCCATTGTTTGTATTAATTTTTTAGCGTAGGTGGTATTTACTTCACCCTTTATCTAAGCGTTTTTTAAAGGCTTACTAACTGATTTGAAATTTTCAAAAATCTTATAAATTTATTGCATTTATATCTTGAAGACGCTTTTCATTTAGGATTCTAATTTTTAGTGCATCCTTGCATTTGCCATTTTCCAAAGTCAAAATAGCCATTTGAAAGATATTATTTCCATTTTCTAAAACTTTGAAATGAGACTTTCCATAGCCCATTTTTGCTTTTTGCAAAGGTGCTTCATACTCCATTCCAATAACTCCATCATAAGCTCCACAAAGCCCCAAATCGCTAACATAAAAGCTATCCATTTGTATTTGTAAATCATCACTTCCTATATGCGTGTGTGTCCCAAATAATGCAGAGATTTTACCTCTAGTCATACAGAATGCCATTCTCTTTTCACTACTTGCTTCGGCGTGAAAATCAATAATGATATTTTTAATTCCATTTTTCTTAACTTCACTAATGGCATTTTCTAGCGTTACAAAGGCATTATCCACATTTATATTTATCCCATAATGCCCCATAATGTTAATTACTGCAATATTATCTTTTACAAAAATCCCCTTGCCAACCACTCCTAGAGGGTAATTTAATGGACGCAAAATAGGCAAAGAATCCATAAATTGAATAATCTCACTTTTATCAAAAGAGTGATTTCCTCCTGTGATTACATCAATACCAGCATTTAGCAGTTCATTTGCATTTTTATAGTTTAGTCCAAAGCCACCACTTGCATTTTCAGCATTTGCTATTACAAAATCTATTTGGTATTCTTTTTTTAATCTCTCTAAATTAGAAATAACCATATTTCTACCAACCTTACCGACGATGTCGCCTATTAGCCCTATTTTTAATCTATCCATTGCTATTCTTATTGTTTGTTTTCTCTAAATTTCTTAAATATCCTAAAGCAGTCTCTAAAATACTATTATCATTGACTTCATCTGCATCTATGCTCTCTTTATTTCCATTGTGAAAAAATATGCTTATATGTTGATTATAGTTTGTGATGGTTTTTATCTCAAGGCTGTTTGCAATAAATTTAATTAATATCAAGCGTAAAAATGCAATACTATGGTTATCAAGCTTTCCAAATCTCTCACTAATTTCATTTTCAATCTCATAAATTTCATTTTTAGATTCCACATTTGAAAGCCTACGATAGAATGAAAGTCGAATCCTATCAGAAGAAATAAGCTCAGGACTTAAGAATGCAGAAACATTTAGCTTAATATCAATATTTTGTTTGTTTTGAATCTCCTTGCCGCTTAAATAATTAATGCTCTCCTCTAGCATTTTTAGATAAAGACTATATCCTATATTTTTTATATGTCCGCTTTGAGCTTCACCTAGTATATTTCCGCCTCCTCGAATCTCCAAATCAGCATACGATAATACTCCGCCAGAGCCTAAAAATGAATTAGTTTCTAGTGATAAAAGTCGCTTTTTTGCCTCAAATGTTATATTTTCTTTATCATCTACAAAAAAGTAGCAATACCCTTCCCTATCTCCTCTTCCAATTCTCCCTCTTAATTGATGTAAATCTGCCATACCAAAGCAATCTGCGGAATCCACAATAATAGTATTAGCATTTGGGAGATGGATTCCAGATTCCACAATTGAAGTAGATAAAAGCATATCATAATCGCCATTTGAAAAGCCTATCATAATATTTTCAGTCTCAACCTCATTGATTTTAGAATGTAAAATTGCAATCTTTAGCTTTGGAAGTAGTTTTAGAATCTCATCTTTTTTGCTAACTATACTTGCAATATTATTATGAATATAGAAAATCTGTCCATTTCGTCTCAATTCTCGCAAAATCGCATCTTTTAGGATAGAATCATTATAGTTTTTTACAAAAGTTTTTGGTGCAATTCTGCTGCTTGGTGCGATGTTTAAATTAGACTGACTTTTTATGTGAGAGAGAGCTAGATTTAGTGTTCTTGGGATTGGCGTCGCTGACATTGAGAGAATGTGCACATTTTTTGTTAGATTTTTTAACTTTTCTTTTTGTTTTACACCAAATTTATGCTCTTCATCAAGCACTACAAGAGCTAGATTTTTGTAATTAATGTTTAAAAGTTTGTGTGTGCCTATAACTACTTCAATATCACCACTCTCAATGTCTCTAATTATAGAGTTTTTATTTTTACTAAATCTATCTAATTTTGCAACTTTAATATTGAATTTAGCAAATCTTTCTTTTAAAGTGTTAAAATGTTGATTTGATAAAAGTGTTGTTGGCACAATTAAAGAGGCTTGAAATCCACTCTTAACAACTGCAAAAATCGCATTCATAGCAACTTCAGTTTTGCCAAATCCAACATCACCAACCAAAATCCTATCCATAACTCTGCCACTATTTAAATCACTAAAAATCTCATCTATGCTTTTTTCTTGGTCGCTTGTTAGCTCAAAATTGCTACTTTCTTTAAAAATTAGATTCTCAACATTTGAAATATCTATAATTTTGCCTTTTATTAATTCGCGTTCTGCTGCAATATTTATGATTTCTTTTGCAATTTCTAAAAGTTTTGGGCGAATCTTTTGCTTAATTTTTGCAAAATTTCCTTTGCCTAATTTGTCTAACATAGGGATAGAAGCGGTATTTGCAACATATTTACTAATTAAATTTAAATTATGTGTTGGGAGTAGGAGCTTATCATTATTTTGATATAAAATTTCTATAAAATCGCTTGTATTGCCCAGAATCGTAGTTTGCACTATACCTTTAAATATCCCTATTCCATAATCATCATGGACAATATAATCGCCATTATTTAACTCATCTAGCTTTATAGTTTTACCACTTTGCTTTGGTTTTAGTTTTGGGATTTTATTTAAGGATAAGATTAATTCATTTGGTGTAATGATATTTAGTGCAATATTTTCTCTTAATATTTCTACATTGCCTCTCAAATCAAACGAATCCAAAATTAGCTCATTTTGGCTTATAAGTGTTATTTTTTTATTTTTATGTAGTGAAATTAGATTCGAGAGTATAGAATTTGACATTTCTAAATCATTATAAGATTTATTAAGTTCAATTATTGGAATGCTTTTAAAATGACTAAAATCAATATAATTTAGGCTCTCCAAATTTTCTAACTCTTCTAGTTCTACTCTTGCATTTGGCGATAAAATGCTTTTATAGGTTCTGCTTATTAGCTCTCCATCTATAAACCACAATCCTAAACTATGAATATCTTTTATAAATGCGTCATATTCGCTATTTTTGCACTCTGTATCTAAAAAATCAAACTCATCTTTATTTAGAGAAAATAATGCAGGAAATATCTCCACTTCATCTAAATCATCACCAAAACACATTTGCGAGACTATATCAAAGAATTTAATACTCTCAATTTCATCATCAAAAAATGAGATTCTAATAGGATTTTGATAATTGTATGAGAAAATATCAATTATATCCCCGTGTATTGCCATTTCTTTTGGTGCGTGGATTAAATCTAAATTTTCATATCCATAGTTTAAAAGTGTGTCAATTAGATTTAAAAAATTATATTGTTGATTTAATTTTAATTTTATAGTTTGAAGCTTACTGAAAGAGGGCAAAATATTTAGCACTGAATGAATTGGGGCAAGGAGAATAGAATCTTTTCTGCTATAAAATTTTGAAAGATTAAATAGCAGCTCTCCTAGCTCGTAAGTATAACTTCTTAAATCATCACCCTTTTTTGCTCTAAAATCATTTAAAAGACAAAAATTAGAAAAAGTTTTATCTTTTAGTTTTTGATATTTACATACTTCAAATGCTGCTCTAGCCTCACTGTAATCCTTAAAAATAAAGATTTTGTAATTAAAATCATTTTGTAAGATTCTATAAAGATTGGCATTTATCAAATACAGCGCCTAGATTTTTTAAGATATAGGAGTTTGATTTTTAATTTTACTCTCTCCGATGAAAATCCCCTTCTTTTCTATATACAATTCTGTACAAATAATTGTGCCTTCAATCTTGCCATTTGGAAGAATTTCAATAGAATCTGAATCTATCGTCCCTTTGAAATATCCGCCAATAATCACTCTATTTGCAAAAATCTCTCCATTTACTAATCCACTTTTACCTACTAAAACAGTATTTGTAGAATTTATATTACCATCAAATTCACCATCTATGTGAATATGGCAGTCTGCCTTTAGCTCTCCTTTGAATTTTGTTCCAGCCGCGATAATTGTTGCTCCATTGGAATTTGTTGTATCAAATTGTTTATCGTTGTTAGTAAAGATTGCCATGCTACATTTTTCTCCTTTTGAAATATTTTATCAAAATTGCTCATATCCCATTCCATAAAATTTTTAGAATTAATATGGCTTCCTAAAAACCTCACTTCATAATGAAGATGAGGACCTGAACTTGCACCAGTATTGCCTGTATAGGCTATTAATTGCCCTTTTCTAACAAAGTCCCCCCTTTTAACCGCAATAGAATTTAAATGCGCATAATAAGTTTTAAAACCAAAAGAATGGTCTATTTTTACTATCGTTCCATAGCCACCATTCCAACCATCTTTGGCGAAGTCAATAACACCATCAGCTGTCGCATATACAGGTGTATTCTTATCTGTTGCCATATCCGTTCCAGTGTGCATTTCCTTGGTATTTGATAGTGGGTGAATCCTATAACCATAAGGGGATGATATTCGGTTAAATTTCTCTAGTGGATAGCCATTTGGAATGAATTTCATAATAAATAATTTTTGTAGTCCTGTGATACTAGCTAGTTCTACTCTGCTCTTTAATCCATAATTTTGCGTGTTGTCATTTATACCTATTGCACTTTCTAAATCCTCTATTTTATCGGCGACTAGAATCGTTTCTTCTTGTTTGATTGCAATTTGATTACTTAAATCAGAATGTTTATTTAATAAAGCTTGGTAGTCTTTTTGAATAAATTTATATTTATTTTCAATATCACTTATTTCCATTGTAAAGCTATGTAAAACAACAAATATAAAAAATATAATTGATAGAATAAAAGTTATGAAATAAATTATTATGTTTTTGAAAAAAAGACTTATATTGTAGTATTTATGCCCATAAGGACTAGAAATCATAAATATCAATCTATCTTTATACATATTTTATTTCTCCAAATTTGCTTGATTGAAAATTTTATGATTGCTAATTTGCATAATATCACTAAAAGTCCAAAGCAAACTATTCCAATCAATAATACTATCATCCATCACAACTTCAAAATTATTTAGATTCCACACAATGAAATTTTGTAAATTGACCTCACTTCCTAAAAATCTAATATCATAAAAAAGGCTTTCTTTATTATTGCTTTTTCCGCTATATCCTATAATTTGTCCTTTTTTTACTATACCACCTCGTTGCACAGAAATTTTAGAAAGATTGCCATATATGGAGGTAAATCCAAAAGAATGTACGATTTTTACGAATCTTCCTAGTGTTTTAGTATCATTGTCTCTTGTCAAATCTATAATTCCATCGGCAGTTGCATAAATTGGAGTATTAAGAGGAGTATTAAAGGTAACGCCAGATTTCAAAAATGTAGGCTCCAAATCTAGAGAATTATCAAAAGGTAGAGCATTTGGTAAGATTTTTAGCATAGCCTCCCTTTGCCCTAAAGTAAGCAAATCTATATTAAATAAATTTGAATTATCAGGCTCTACAATAGCGTTTTTCATACTAATTATATCTTCTAAATCTATCATTTTTTGATTAATTTCATCCAATATATTTTGGCTTATATCAACCTGCTGTGCCAGATTTTGATTTTTATTATAAATATCTATATATTTTTCTATCGTATCGTCTTTATAGTTTTGAATGTTTTTTAGTTCATTTGCTAGGAATTTAATTGTAAAAAAAACCACGATAGCAATAATTATGATAAAAGCTAAAGAATATAATAATACTTTTTTAATCAATCTATGTATACTAAACTGCCTTATGCCATTATTATCCACAATAGAAATGATAAATTTATCTTTTATATTAATATTTTTCATTTGCTATTTTCTTTCAAAATAAGTAATAAATTTTTCAACAACACTAAATGAGCCAAAGATAAGATAGTCATTTTGTTCTTGTATTCCCCTAAAATCGCTAAAATCAATATTTAAAGATTGTAATATTTTAATTAAATTTTCTTTTTTTATAATTCTTTTGTTATCTTCAATTTCTAAAATCTCGATTCTAATAATATTTTCCTTCAAAATTCCTAGAATCTCAATAATATTTTTTTGAAAATAACTATTATATACTAATATGACTTTTTTATTTTTTAAACTTTTTTTAATAGCAAGAGCCGCACTTTTATTATGCCCCACATCGATGATTATATTTTTAGAAATTTGCTCAAATCTCCCTTTTAAATCTAATTTTGCTAGAGATTCCAAATCGCATTTTAGTCCTAACATTTCAGTGGCACTCAAAGCTAGTGCTAGATTCTCTCCTAGAAATAAAGCAAGATTATGTTTTTTTAAGTATAAATTTATTTTATTAAAATCTATTTTATTAGAGCCAATGGGATTTTTTTTGGAATCTGTAAAAAAATTAGAATCTTTATAATTTTGCTGGCTATTTGTATTATTTATACAATTTTGCTTTAAATCTTTTAAAATAATTAAATTGGTATTATTTTTTTTTGCAATATCTTTTGCAATTTCATAAACCACATTATATTTTTGAAAGCCAATAATAGCATTAGAAGTCATTGCATTTAATTTTGTGGTAGCAATAGAATCTATTGTATTTCCAAGCATTTCTTCGTGGTCAAAATCAATCAAAGTAAAAAGAACCAAATCTCTCTCTACTATGCTTGTGCTATCATATTCTCCGCCAACTCCAGCTTCTAAAATTAAATAACTAACATCATAAGCTAAAACGAGCGCAAGAAAAGTGGCATATTCAAAATAGCTTGCCTCTTGCATAAAATCAAAACTTTGTAAAAATTTATGTGCGTTAATAATTTCCTCGTTGCTAATAATTTTGCCATTTTTATAGAATCTTTCTTTAAAATCTAAAATATGTGGGCTTGTAAAATGCAAGATTTTTAAATCATTTTGCATCAACATCAGAGAGAGGAATCTTCCTGTGCTCCCCTTGCCATTTGTGCCAATGATTTGAATAATTTTTGGAATCTTCTTTAAATATGGTTTTAATAGATTATAGATTCTTTTTGCTCTAAATCTATCTATTTCTCTATATTCTTGCCCTTTTTGGTTCATATATAAATCTAGTTCTGTCATATCAAATCTTTTATTTGTTTAACTTGAAATTGCGTATTTATCCGCACTTGTTTATCTTTATACATAAATACGCTTGAATTAATGGTATTTCTAAAAGTTTCTAAATACTTTAAAACTCTATTTTGAGTAGTATCTTTAGTGATAATCATAATTGAGCTTTCATTATAGATTCCAATAATATCATTTGGCAAAATATTTTTTATCAAAATATTATAAAACGCCTTAAAAAGTCGCTCTGATGTTTCATTTCCATATTCAAGCTTTATTTTTTCAAAATACATAATCTCACAAATTAAAATATTTGTTTCAAAATTTAGCTTATTGATTATATTTTTTAATTCATCTTCATTTAATAATTTTGTTTGTTTAACAAAACTATTAATACTTTCTATAGTATCATCACTTAATTTTGTGGGAATTTTGTCACTCTCTTTAGAATCTACGCTAGATTCTATATTAGATTCTATTTTTGGGATAGAATTAGAATTCTCCATTAATAGTTTTGATAATTCTAAATCCATAATATTTAGAGGAGTTTTGGAA
Source organism: uncultured Helicobacteraceae bacterium (assembly GCA_947176375.1). GTDB lineage: Bacteria > Campylobacterota > Campylobacteria > Campylobacterales > Helicobacteraceae > NHYM01. The sequence goes on along the minus strand of CAMWQM010000019.1, from coordinate 13,282 downwards.
TCAAAATTAATTAGATTATTTTTATTTAAAAGATTTATTGCTTTTTGTAGGATTCTAAAAGTATCAGGGCTACATTCTCTAAGTCTTTTATTATAAATATGTGAAAGTGTATTTATAAAATCATTTCGATTTTTAATAGGATAGTTATTTACTTCCTCCTTAATAAAATCATCAAATTTAGAGCTCCATATATTAAACCAATTACAATCCTCAAAATTCAAACCTAAATTTTTAGATTCCGCACATATTGCTTGAAAAAAAGTCTCTGGGGTGAATTCTATGTTATTATCATTAATGTAAATGAAAGCATTTCTTATAGCTTGCTTAATTTTATTATTCATAGATTAACGCCAATTATATGCCACTTGTGCGACAAATTTATCAATAGCCTGCATTGAGGCTTGTGTAATAGCGCTAAATCTCCTCTCATCTGTAACAGTTGAGAGTGTATCAACTGAAAAGTCATAATTACCAGAATTTCTAAAGGTCTTTTTATTACCATTTTTATCAGTATAGTTAAAGACCAAAGTAACTGAAGTACGATAAAAATTAGCAAATCCATTGTTACTATCTGCAATAGAATATAAGTCTATATTTGTTATGCTAACAGATATTATGCTTTCGGCATTCTCCTTGCTAACCAAATTAGAATGAAAACGCGTAATGATTGCTTGATTTAGTGCATCTTTTGCTAAAATAAAATTTTCTGGATCAGATAGATTTACAATAGATTCTACATAAATATTTTCACCTAAAGACTGCTTGCTATAATAAGATACAGGATAGTATCCACAGCCTACAAATAACAATATAAAAGATAATATTAGGGATTTCATTTTATCACAAAATTAACTAGCTTGTTTGGCACCACTATTTCTTTGATTATTGCTTTATTTTCTAACCATCTTTTAGCCTCATTTTTTGCAAGACATAAAATCTCATCTTTGGTAGCATTACTTAATATTTGAATTTCACCTCTTTTTTTGCCATTTATTGTAATTGCTATAGTAATTTTATCACTCTTTAAGGCATTAGAATCTACTTCTATAACTCTAAAATTTTCTAAATCAAAATATTTTTGGCTTAATTCATAGCATACATATGGGATTATAGGCTCTAATAGATTTAGCAAAATATAATAACCCTCATACCATACATCTGCATTATCTTGCGCATTTAGAGCATTGAAAGCTTCCATACAGGCAGCAATCAGGGTATTAAAAGGATAATCATTGCTAGAAAAAACACTATTGCTTTTAAGTAATGCTTCATATACCTTTTTTCTAGCATATTTTTCTTCTTCATTTAGATTTTCTAAAAGAAGATTACTAAAGCTTTTGTTTTTATCTATTTTGTTTGAGTTATTAAACAATCTTTTAATAAATTGAAATGAGCCTTTGAGTGCATCATCATTCCATTCTAATTCTTTTAGTGGTGGGGCTGCAAATAAAATAAATAATCTAGCACTATCTGCACCATAAGAGCTAATAATCTCTTTTGGCTCGACTACATTTCCTTTTGATTTAGACATTTTAGAGCCATTTTTTAGCACCATTCCTTGAGTTAAAAGCTTTTCAAATGGCTCATTAATTTTTATATATCCTAAATCTCTAAGTACTTTAGTGAAGAATCTTGCATAAAGTAAGTGTAAAACCGCATGTTCAATTCCACCGATATATTCATCTACATTTAGCCAATACTTTAAAGACTTCTCATCAAAAGCATATTTATCCCAAAGCTCTTTTGGTGTAGTGTAGCGTAAAAAATACCAGCTAGATTGAATAAATGTATCCATAGTATCGCATTCTCTAACTGCATCTCCATCGCATTTAGGACATTTAGTATATTTCCAAGTGGGATGATTTTCTAGTGGATTCCCCTCTTTATTAAAACTAATATCATTAGGAAGTAATACGGGTAAATTAATCTCTTTTACTATACCACATTTTTTACAATGCACTAGCGGAATGGGTGCTCCCCAATATCTCTGCCTAGAAATCCCCCAATCTCGCAATTTAAAATTTATAACCTTTTTTCCTAAATTATTCTTTTCGAAATAGTCAATAATTTGCTCTCTTGCTTTGCTAGATTCTAATCCACTAAATTTATCACTATCAATTAATATCCCATTCTCATTAATTACTTCTTTAATCTTTAAATTGTATTTTAGTGCAAATTCCTTATCTCTATCATCGTGCGCTGGAACACTCATTATTGCACCACTTCCATACTCCATTAATACAAAATTTGCTACAAAAATTTCTAATTTTTGATTTGTTAGCGGGTGAATAGCGTAAACTCCAAGGCTAACTCCTAACTTTTCTTTGCTTCTGTCTCTAAAAATCATATTTTGCATAGATTTTATAGAATTAATTTTGTCCTGCGACAAAAGATTATTTTCAATTAAATATTTTATTAGTTTGTGTTCTGGGGCTAAAGCACAATAAGTAACTCCAAAAATCGTATCTGCTCTCGTTGTAAAAACGCTAATCTTATCAATATTGCCAAATTTTTTTTCTAATTTAAAGTCAAATTCCAAACCACTAGACTTACCAATCCAATTTTTTTGCATTACTAAAACTTGATTTGGCCATTTTCCTTCTAGCTCTTTTAGGCTCTCTAGTAATTCATTTGCATAGTCTGTGATTTTTAGGTAGTATTGAAACATCTCTTTTTGCACCACAGGTGTATCGCAACGCCAACATTTACCATCAACTACCTGCTCATTTGCTAAAATCGTTTTATCCTGCGGACACCAATTAAGATAGGCTTTTTTACGATATACCAAACCCTTGTCCCACATCTCATTGAAGAATCCTTGTTCCCATTTTGTATAATTACTATCTGAAGTAGCAAACTCCCTTTGCTTTGAAAATGAGAATCCTAGAGATTTTAGTGTTTCTTGCATATTTGCAATATTATCATAAGTCCAAGTTTTTGGATGGAGATTGTGTTTCATTGCAGCATTTTCAGCAGGCAAACCAAAAGAATCCCAACCAATAGGATGCAAGACATTAAAACCAGCTTTTCTATAATATCTAGCAATTGCATCACCAATAGAATAATTCCTAACATGACCCATATGTATATTTCCACTAGGATATGGAAGCATACTTAAAATATATTTTTTAGGTGAGTTAAAATTATCTTTTGGCTCAAAAGAATCTTCCCAAAGTTTTAGCCATTTTTTCTCTATTTCTTTTGGATTATACATTTTTATCCCTAGTAATCGTTTTCTCGTGTTTTTGCACTTTCTATCAATACTATAAGTATTGCAAATGAATTTGCAACTAATGCTCCTATGGATAGTGCATAAGCAATTTTTAAATCACCTAGAATCTGAAACCATAAAAAAGCAAAAATCAAATGAAAATCTGCGACAACAGAGCTTGCAAATAATTCTGAAGATAATAACTTCCTAGTGCCAAGCCTTAAGGTTGTGGATATAAAGTTAATAGCTGCTGCTAGGAATAATAGCACGATATTTGGCTCATATAAAAAGCCAATTGTTGAAGTGAGACTCATTAGCGTAAAAAATATAAAAAAGATTCTACCCCAATCCATAAAAACTCCTTAAAATTCTAGATTCTACCGCTCTCATACATTTTTCGCATTCGCTCTTTTTCTTGCCTTTTCTTTTCTTTTTTTGCTTCTTTGTCATAATATTTTTGTATGTCAAAGCCAAATACAACAGCTAATTTTGGAGCTATAAACATAGAGCTATAAGTTCCAACAATCGAACCAACAAGCATAGGAAGAGTAAAGCCCTTTAATATCTCACTACCAAAGATAAATAAAATTGCAATTACAAAAAACACTGTGAGTGATGTTAAGAGTGTCCTTGAGAGCGTCCTTGAAACAGCATCATTAATCACCAATTCAACACTATTAAATTTTTTTGATAGCATTTGTTCCCTAATCCTATCAAAAATAATGATAGTATCATTTATAGAATATCCTATCAAAGTAAGAAGTGCAGCTATTACATCAAGGCTTAAATCTACATCAAAAACCATAATGGCAGCAAAAGAAATCACCACATCGTGTATTAGTGCAACAATACTAGCTAGGGCAAATCGCCACTCATACCTAAAAGATACATAAATCATCATCGCAATGATTGCTAAAACTATTGCAATTATTCCTTTTTGTGCTAATTCACTTCCAGCCTTCGGTCCTACCATATCAATACGACGAATCTCAAATTCACCTGTTGGCGCTAGAATTCTTGTTAGCTCTTCTTGAATATTTACATTAACATTGCTTTGGGTGAATTGAAACTTTATAACTACTTCATCTGCTCCGCCAAATTCTGTAATTTGAGAATCTGTAAAATATTCGCTTTGATTTAATATTTCCCTAATTTCTGCAATCAGCGCATTTTTATTGAGATATTTAACCTGTGCGATACTTCCACCGGCAAAGTCAATACCAAGACTAACACCTTTTGTAAAAAATAAAATAACTATCCCAACAATTAAAATACAAGTAATTATGAGCCCATATTTACTATATTTAACAAAATCATAAATTTTATCGTGTCTAAAAAAATCCACTATTTTTCTCCTACTTTAATGCCAAACCAGAAGTTAAGCCTTTTTGTATTATTGATTTTTTCTCCCAACCAAAGATAGATTCCGTGTGTGCCTATAATTGCTGTGATGATACTTGCTAAGATCCCAATCCCCATAGTGATAGCAAAACCCTTAATTGGACCTGTGCCATAAACATATAGCAATACTGCAACAATTAATGTAGTATTATTTGCATCAAAAATTGCACGAGTAGCATTGATATAACCAAATGAAATAGATTTTACTATACTCTCACCATTTCGCAAAGCTTCTCTAATACGCTCATTTATTATGATATTTGCATCAATTGCCATACCGATGGTTAGCACAATTCCAGCCATTCCAGGCAATGTTAATGTAGCACCAAAAAGACTCATAACCGCAATAATTGCTAAAATATTTACAAATAATGCGCTAACGGCAATCACTCCAGCAAATCCATAATAAATTACCATAAATATGATAATTGCTGAAAACGCACCAAATAAAGCGATAAGTGAAGATTTTATACTATCCGCTCCTAAACTTGGTCCTATATTTCGCTTTTCTAGTAATTCTAGTGGTGCAGAGAGTGCCCCACTTCTAAGTGCAATAGCAATATTTGAAGCTTCTTCAAAACTAAAAGAACCACTAATCTGCCCACTTCCACCGCCTATTCTCTCATTTATCGAAGGAGCAGAATAGACTTTATTATCAAGCACGATAGCCATTCTTTTACCAACATTATTGCCTGAAAAATCTGCAAAAATCTTTGCCCCAACATTATTTAGACTAAATACTATTATGACTCTATTTTTATCATCATAGCCTACTCTTGCATCCGTTAGCATACTGCCATCTAAAATAGGAATCTCTTTTAATAAAATTTTAGCTTCCATATCATTAATAAATGGCAAAATTACATCGCCATAGCTTCTTGCTTCATCCTCACTCATACTATTAACGCGCATATTTCTATCTTCATCAACAGCCATCATTTTTAGCTGTGCTGGACGAATAATTAAATCAAGTGCATTTTGCTCCTCCTCTGCACTCTTAATACCTGGAAGTTGCACTGAAATATTTTCACTACCCTGTCTTGTAATGCTAGGCTCTGCCAATCCATAAATATCAAGTCTATTTCGTATCGTTTCTACTGCTTGTTTAACTGCTGAATCTTTGATTAATTTTATTTCATTTTCACTAAAACTAATAATATATTTTCCATCATTATAATCTACATTAAGCCCATTAATATTTGATAAAATCTTATCCATAGAATCTTTTAAACTAGTGTCTATTAAATCAAAGCTTATGTTATTATCATTAGTCTTAATGGAATCTATTAAAATAGATTGACTCTGTGCTTCATAATTAATTTGTGTAGCAATAGAAGAATATTTGCCCTTTAGAGCTTCTTCTGTATCAACACCTAATAAAACATTTAATCCACCTTGCAAATCAAGCCCAAGAGTGATTTTCTTACCCGCAGTGCCAAAGATTGAAGGAATAGAAAATATTATACCAAAAACTAAAATTGCTATAAAAATTATTGTCCTAAAATTAAAAAAATTTTTCATCTTATCATAATCATCTTGTTTTAAATTATTTTAAATCTCATCATTATATTTATATGCTACAAATTCTTTTGCAAGCCTTGCTTGGGTATCATCATTTAATTTAATTGTAAAAAATTTCTCCTCAACTTTCACAATTTCAACAATAAGTCCGCCACTAATTACTACTTTATCACCTTTTGTAAGATTTGCCAGCATTTCCTTATGTTCTTTTTGTTGCTTAATTTGTGGTCTAATTATTACAAAATAAAAAATCGCAAACAGCACAATCAATGGAAGTAGCGATGTAACTATATCATTCATTTTTACTCCTAAAACTAAATTTAAATTTGAAATTCTAACATTTTGTATTTGAATAAGTCTTTAATGCTTTTTTCTATGTTCAATTTTATGCTCAATTATTAAGAATAAAGAGCCTATAATTCCTGCTAATGATGATGCTATTAGGATTGAGAGTTTAGATAAATTCGTGCTTACAACATTATCACCAAATGCAAGATTTGAAACAAAGATTGACATAGTAAAGCCAATCCCCGCTAACATTCCAGCTCCAAGTATATTTATCCACGATACACTATCTGGTTTTTGAGCAATCTTTAGCTTATGGCATAAAAATGTAAAAATTAGAATCCCAATAGGCTTACCAACCACAAGCCCCAAAATTATCCCTAGCATAATAGCATCAATTCCAAAGTCAATATCACTAGTGATTGTAACTCCTGCATTTGCAAAACCAAATAAAGGCATAATTAAAAAGCTACTCCAAGGTGCCAAAGCGTGCTCCAATCTTAAAAGTGGATTCTGCACATTTTTTGAATGTTTTTTTATTGATTGTAATGTCTCTAGTTGCTCGTGATGAAGCAAAATATTTTCTCTATCTTTTTCTTTTTCTAAAAATAATGGGACAAAAGTTTCAGAAATTTTCGAGGCAAATTCCTTGCTATCCATTTTAGCTCTAACGGGAATAGTAAATGCAAGTGCGACAGCTGCTATCGTAGCGTGAATTCCAGTGTTATGCACTGCTATCCAAAGCACAACCCCAAGTATTAAATAGGGTGTTAGAATTCGAACATCTTTTCTATTTAATACAATCAAAATAGCAAGCATAGCTAGAGATATTAAAAACCACATAACATTAAAATCACTTGTATAAAATACGCCAATTACTATGATAGCACCCAAATCATCTGCCACAGCAAGAGTTACCAAAAAGACTTTTAATGCGATAGGAACTCTCTTACCAAGAAGCATCATAACCCCAAGTGCAAAAGCAATATCTGTTGCCATCGGGATTCCAAAGCCATTTTGAGATGGTGTGCCAAAGTTTAGACTAAAATAAATAATTCCTGGGACTATCATACCGCCAAGCGCAGCTAAAACAGGAAAAGCAGCCTTTTTAAAACCAACTAATTCTCCAAATAAAAATTCTCTTTTAATCTCTAATCCCACAATTAAGAAAAATATAGACATAAATACATCATTTAGCCAATGATGTAAACTCATACCAATAAAATACTCACCAATTTTAACTCCAAAACTAAGTTGCCAGAAATCAAAATAATAATCCTTTAATGGTGAATTTGCCACAATCATAGCAAGTAATGCACATATAAAAAGTAATATTCCGCCTGCTGCCTCATTGTGAAAAAAAGAAGAAATAAGTTTAAAACATTTAGAAAACATATTTGACCCTTTAAACTCAAGATATTTAAGTGGAATCCAAAAAGCGGATTCTATCATAAAAGATTAAAAACTTTATTCAACTTTTAAGATTTTTCCATCTGCAAAGCAAAGATATGATTCCACATTTTTATAATATTTTCTAATAAAAGCTAAATATTCCCTAATTTGTCTTTCTTTTAAATCTAGCTCCAAATCACTACTTTTATAATCAAGTATAATATATTTGTCTTTTGTTTGAATAAGGCAGTCAATCCTACGCAGCGAATTTTCATCATTTAGAAATGCCACTTCACATTGCAAACTAAGGGCATTATTTAGAATCTCTTTTATAGTCTCATTATTTAAAATTTTATCCATACTTTTTAGAATATCTTTTCTATCAAACTTATCCAAAATCATTCCAAAGCGATTTAGCAAAATAGAATCTAACTCATCTTTTATCTTATATTTTAAAAAATATTCCATTGCCAAATGTAATCCAATTCCTTTGATTTTAGATTTTATTGTATAGGTAGTGTTTTCAAGCGAAATATAATCATCTTGTTTGCCAAAAGATTCCTGAGTAAGCAAAGGAATATGTTGCTCTGTGTTACTCTGCAATATAGTAGAATCTTTCGAAATATTTAACGGATACTCACCCATTTTAATCTCATTTAAATTTAAGATATCAAATATAGTGCTAGCATCATTTGGCTTAATAATATAGAGACTCTCTTTTGCCCTTGTGAAAGCCACATATAAAAGATTTATTAAATCTATTTTTTCTCGCTCTTTTTTATTCTCTATTATTTTTTTAAATTCACTATCCACAAAAGCCCTGTATTTAGAATCTTTTAAATAAAAGATATTTTCCAAATTAAGATTCTTATAATCATAATAGAAAATATCACTATTTGGACGCTCTTTACCAAACTCGCAAACTATCACATCGCTAAATTCTAAACCTTTGGAATTATGAATATTCATTATTCTAACTTCACATTCTCTATTCTCATCAAACTCAATATTTGTGTTTTCTAAAAAATCACTAAATTCCTCTAAAGTATCGTAATTAAGCGAATCTTGCAATATTCTTAATGCAACCTTGCCATATAAATTAAAGATTTTCATAATTTTTAGAATGATTTTGCTTGGAATTAAATTTTGATTTAGCGAATCTAGCTCTAATTTTTTATAAAAAGATTCTCCATTTAATTTAGCACAATTTTTGAGATATAAAATATTGTTAGTTTGTATAAATTTTAGCGCATTTAGAATGATTAAATATTCTTTATTAATACCATCTTCCATTTTGATTGCAATTTTTATGTCTTTTATATTTTTTATTAAATAATCATAAATAACCTTTGCACTGCTTGTTTTTCTTGTTAAGATTGTAATGTCTTTTCTATTATTTTGGAGCAAGAATGAGATTCTATCTTTGATAGAGGAGAGAATCTCATCTTTTGGTTTTAAACTAACCTCTACATAGCCTTCCATTTGACTATGTGGTTCTTGAATCTCATAATCAATAAAATAATTTTTAAAAATATCATTTACAAAATATATGATATTTTTTGCACTTCTATAATTTTTAGGTAATGAATTAAAACCCATATCAAGAGCATTACTAATAGCTTTAAATAGCCTGCTATCACTTCCTCTAAAACTATAAATTGCCTGTTTTTCATCACCTACGAAAAATAAGCTTCGATTTTCAATTCTACCAAAACCACTTTTTATCTCATCAAATAAAGGCTTTAAAATCATATATTGCATAATATTTGTATCTTGAAATTCATCAATTAAAATATGATTTATTTTAGAATCTAGCCTAAAATAAAAGAAGTCTCTATCTATATGCTTATTTAGTAAATCATAACAAAATAAATTTATATCTTTAAAATTTAGTGCGTTTTTAGCACCTAAAATTGAGATTCTCTTTTTTGTATAAATCTTAAAAATCTTAAAAATCATACTTAAGACGATACTTTCTTTGTAGTTAAAAAGCTCCCTAAATTTATTTTTTATATTGCTAATTTTTTGATTGTAAAAATTTCTATCATAATCTAGCTTTTCTAAACTCTCTTGCATTTTAGTGGTTAGATTAATTCTATTAATAATAGATAAAATGTCATCAATCTCATTATTTATAAATCTTTTTTTCAAATCTGCAGTGCCACTTTTCCCTTCTGTAAGTTCTAGTATATATGCACATAGTGAACTAAATTCATCTATTATATCTTTTTGTAAATTTGGATTATAAGCAATTTCTTTTATCTTAAAATCCTCAAAATTTAGAGCATTTAGCATAGCTAAAATATCTTTTGACTTTAGATTATTCTGTGAGCAGAATCTTGCTAAAGAGCTAAATTTATTTTTATCTAAACTTTGCAAAACTTCATTAAAAATTTCATCTTGTGAGCCATAATTCGCACCTATATCATAGTTATTTGATAACCCAACATAAAAGCTAAACTTTTTTAGCACCATATTAAAAAACGCATCAAAAGTCATAATATGGTTATTTGTGTGGATAAAGGTATCATAAATTGCTTTGCTATTTTCTTTTATTTGTGACAATGTAATACCTAATTTCACAAGCTCATCAATATATGGATTATCTTTATTATTTGCTATATTTAAGAGTGTATCTAAGATTCTCTCCTGCATTTCTTGCTGTGCTTTATTTGTAAAAGTAACACACAGAATCTCATTTGGCTTTATACCTAAAAATAGTAAATAAATATAACGCAGAGTTAATGCAAAAGTTTTGCCACTTCCAGCTGACGCACGAATTGAAAGCCATTGATTAGTAGCTTGATTATTCATTTGTTTTGTAAGTAATTATGAAGCATAAATTTAAGTTTATCGATATTACTATTTGTAACAGATGAAATAGGAAGAATGAAAATAGGACTAGAATTATCGCTACTCTCATAAATTTCTCTAATGCTAGATATATTAAAATATTTTAGTAATTCATTAAAATTAGCATTAAAATCATCTTTGTTTATTGTATCAAATTTTGTAATAGCTATCCCAAAAGCTCTATCTGCAAGGCTTTTATTAAAATTTTTGATCTCTTTGCTTAAATCTAAAAATTGTCTTAAAAGATTCTTATTAGAATCTAGCATAAATAAAAATATTTTCGTCCTCTCAATATGTTTTAGAAACTCGATTCCAAGCCCTTTACCAACACTAGCACCATTTATAATACCCGGAATATCTGCCACAACAAAAGAGCTAATTTCATCTATATTTACAACACCAAGATTTGGGATTAAAGTAGTGAATTCATAGTCTGCAATTTCTGGCTTTGCATTTGAAATAACAGATAGAAGTGTGGATTTACCAACATTTGGGAATCCAACAAGCCCAATATCAGCAATAACCTTTAGCTCTAATCTTATATGAAGTTTTTGCCCTTCTATTCCTTTTTGTGCATAAGTTGGCTTTTGATTAATGGAATTTTTAAATCTAGCGTTGCCTAAACCACCTTTTCCACCTTTTAAAAATAGCTTTTTGATTGGAGTATTAAAATCATATAATATTTCATTTGTATCGAAGTCTAAAATCTGTGTGCCAAGTGGAATCTTTATAACTAAATCCTGCCCTCTTTTGCCACTTTTATTTTTTCCTTCACCCGGAAAACCATTTTTAGCATTATAATGCTTTTTACCACGAAATTTTGATAGTGTATCATTATTTAAATCTACTTCAAAATATATATCACCGCCATCACCGCCATCACCGCCATCAGGACCGCCTTGAATGATAAATTTCTCTCGTCTAAAGCTAACTGCACCTGCCCCACCCTTTCCAGATGAAACAAAAATATCAACACTATCTACAAACAACGAAATCTACCATAAAGCTACTAAAAATCATTCAGAAAATGCTTTTTTTATTTCTTCTTCCATTTCTGGCATATACTTAGCAAAGTTCTTTAGCAATATATTTTGCATATCTGCTTGTATATTTACATTAGCATTGGCAATTTTTTCTCCTAGCGGAGTTTTGTAAAATTCAACTAGCTCTTTTAAATCACTCTCTGCAAAATACTGCTTATAAATCTCAAGAATATCATCATTTATACTATCAATCATATTAGTCATAAATTTTTTCACAATAGAAACTAAGTGTTCTTTATCACTTTTAGAAATATCCACACCAGACATAGCTAATTGAGTTTCTAAAACATTGTTTATATTATCATTATCTATTGTTTTTTTTATAACTTCATCTTGTTTTGAAGCTTTCATAAACTCTTTAAAAGTATCCTCATAGTCTGCAAATACAAAGTTACAAATTAGAACTAATAATATACAAATCTTTTTCAAAACAAATCCTCGTAAAGTTATTGTGCTACAACGGATACTTTTTTTCTTAATTTATCTTTTTGCTGAAATTTCACTATACCATCAATTAGTGCATAAATTGTATGATCTTTACCTATTCCTACATTATCACCGGGATGTACTTTTGTACCTCTTTGTCTAATAATGATATTTCCTGCCCTAACAAATTGTGAGCCAAATTTCTTAACACCTAATCGTCTTCCTGCCGAATCTCTATTATTCTGTGTGCTACCTTGCCCCTTTTTGTGTGCCATGAGTATCCCCTTTATTTATTAATAATTTCTAAAACTCTAACTCTGCTAAAGTCTCGTCTAAAGCCTCGTTTAGTTTTACTATCTTTTCTTCTTCTTTTCTTAAAAGTTATTACTTTTTTAGACCTACCATGATTTATAACCTCTAGTTTTACTTTAGCCTTTAAAAAAGGTGTTCCAAACTCTATATTATTATCATCTTCAATAATTGCTAAAACTTCTTCTATCTCAATGCTTGACTTTGGCTCAAGGCCTAATCTATCAAGTAGGAGTATATCACCTACTTCTGCCTTGTATTGCTTGCCTCCATTCTTAAATATAGCTTGCATTACTCTGTCCTTTACAAAATTTAAATATTAAAAAATGTAGATTATACAACATTAGACTTTATTTTTTACTTAAACTTTTATTGATTTTTAAAAGTCTTCCTATATAAATAGTATAAAATTTGTCTTTTATTAGGAATATATACTGAAATACATAGAGAATATTAAAAAAGGTTTAAAATTCATTTACTTTTTTATATTTAATCTAAATTAAAACAAAGTGTTAATTAAACTTTGAATAGCAAAATACAGAGTTTAACAAAAAGATATTTCAAAGGAATTTCATGAAAAGAAATGGTTTTAGTATGATTGAGTTAGTATTCGTAATCGTTATTTTAGGAGTATTAGCTGCTGTTGCTGTTCCTAGATTCGTAACTACAAGGACAGATGCACAAGTTGCAATGTTAAGGAGTGATATAGCTTCAGTTTTAAAAGCAATTCCAGCAAGAGTTTTTGCAGAGAATCTTGACCCTACACAATCAACACCTCCAGGATATAGCAACTGGGGTGAGTGGATGATAGATACAGGTGGAATGGATAGGGGTAGATGGA
>CAMWQM010000018.1 GCA_947176375.1 uncultured Helicobacteraceae bacterium | reverse complement strand
TATATATTGCAATAATTTGGGTATTTTATAAGTGCATTGAGGTTTTAAAAATATATTTTGGTTTCTATAAATAAGAATCTAATTTCTTAATAAATATTATTAAAAGGCTTATTAAATAGTTTTCTTATTTTTGAAAATTTTAGCTAAATAAATAACTTAAAAGCTAATTTTAGTGCTTATGCCTAGATCTTCGCGGATATTTGCATAGTTGGGTGCAAAATATAAAAATAAGGCGAAGTCCTCTGCTCCAAGTCCTTGCTTTATTTTTATATCAAAATTGCCTTTTTGGCTAGATTGTAGGGCTAGAGTTTGGATCCCATTTACTATATTACCAATTGAATATATGCTTATTTCACTGGGCAGGGCTAAATTATTTTCCAAAACCTTTAGATTTGTGGGATGAGCGGTGTTTATAAACCAATCATTAAAATTAGATTTTGGCAGTCTAGTATATGGAGATAAAACGCTCTCAATATCCACTATCTTGCAAGTTGGGCTTTTGCAGAAAATTTCATATTGAATCTTTGGATTTGCCACCAATGCAGCACTTTCATTTGTATTTTTTATAAGTGAGATTCTGCCACGCATTAGGGCGATACGCCAATCGTTAGTAATTTTTGGTTTGATTTGATAGACAGGATATTTTACATCATTATTTGGGAATCCTATTTTTAAAAATGTATCATTTAGATTTATCACATTAGAATTGAATAAGTCAAGTGGTGTTAAATCCCTATCATTTATCCCACTACTTGAGAGTTTGCGGATAATTTGTGATTTAGAATCTTGTAGAAAAGTATCTTTTGGTAAGATCGAATCTGGAATATTTTCATTAATAAAAACAAGATTATTTTTATTATCCTCTAGCTTAATGCTTAAATCTCTCGCATAACAGTCTTTTGTAAAGTTTTTTAGTATTTGGTTTCTATTATTTATCGCACTAAATTGAAGTTTTGCAGTTGGTAGGTGTAAAATAGCAGGAATAAAAGTGTGCTGATTGTAATAAATTTGTCTGCCATTATTTTCCAAAGTAACAAAGAATGAGTAAGGCACAATTTCAATTCTTTTTTTGATTGTTATAGGCTTTTGACACGGAATCTTTCCTGCATTTGTTATATCTTTAGTTTGTGGTTGAGCTAGGAGACATTTGCCATTTTCCCTATCATCTTTATCTAGACTATGTTCTAGCATTATTTCTAGCTCACCGCTTGCGACATCAAGAAAATTGATATTTACATTGTTATAAACAAATTTTCCATTCTTAAAGCTAAATCTCCCATTTATGCTCTCACCCACAGGGTTACACAAGCCATTATCTCTACTAAATCTAATTGAAAGTGGAATTAGAGAATCACTAAATCCTCTATCAATTTCACCATTTATTGTCCTTGCAATGGCGTTATTATTGATATTTATTATATAGTTTTGAGGCTTTAGAACAAAATCTACATTATTTACATTTTGATAGTTTTGTGCTTCACTTTGAGAAATATTTGGAGATAAAATCTCTTGTGTATTTAAAGTGTAGAGCGAATCCTGAGCGGTTTTTATCGTTAGCTTCATATCAAAATCATTTGGAATTACACTAATTGGCTGTGTGGTTTGAGAAATCACTTTATCTTTATCTGTGAATTTACAATAGATTTGAGCTTTGCTTAGCGATGATGAGGCGCTAAAGTTATAATTTAGCACATAGCTAAAGCCATTTCCATTAAGTTTGGAGTGGAATCTTTTTCCTAATGTATCGATAAATTCGCAGGTTTTAGAGCTAATATTTTGTGGATATGTGATTTTACCATCACTTGAGAGTGCGTAGAAAATCACGCTAATTTTTCCATTTGTGCCACTTTTTTTTGTGTAGATTCTATTGCTATAAGGTTTTAGATTACTAACTAGGCAATTAAGCTTTGTATAATCACTTCCATTGCAGATTTTTTCTGCTTCTTTAAAAACATCAAATTCAACTATTAGCGGAGCTTGATTTAACACAACATCATTTGCATTAGAAAATATATAAAATAAAATGATAAATAAAATTTTTTTCATATTTTAAACCCTAAAATTTTTATGCAATTATAATATCTTTATCATAAAATAAAAGAGAGTTAGCTAATCCACTTCATATTGAATGATTTTAATAAAGCCATTTTGCTTAATATCTCTTATTTTGAAAGGCTCTTTTTTATTTAATGCAAGATTCCGAAGTAATAATCCACGATAATGCTTTGATTGATGAGAGACTTTTTTATTATTTTTGTAAAATTCCGCTTTGGTGTGTGGATAGGGCAGAGCGAAAGCTTTGATATAAAATTCCGCTCTCAAATCTAGCACATCAGAATCCTTGAGATACTCAAAGAGCGGTTCTTTAAATCTATCATATAGACTAAAAATACTATTTTTAAAGAAAGTTTCTCCTTGTTTTAGTTTATAGTATGGAATCTTATCGTTAGCACGAATACAACCAAAAAGATTGCTAAAAATTAGGACATTGTCAAATAGAAAATTAAGCGAATCTTTTGGCAAACTGCTAATATCAAGTGCCTTAAAAGCTACGCCATTATAAAGCAAAATAGATTCTATTGTATTTGCAGTGTGTAGGTTGCTTGCGGCACTTAATTTATCTAGTGAGATATTTTTCATACCAAGAATCTTAGAAAGCTCATTTGTGGTGGAATCTTTTAGATACTTCAAATAATTCTTTACAAAATCCTCCCTCACGTTAGCACCAAAGAGCAAGTCTTGTAAAAAAGAAAAAGGCTCATTGCAATTTTCTTTATAAATAAAATTCTTTTCCTCACTAGGGCTAAAAAGTATTTTCATATCAAAATTATATAAGTTTGTTGTGGTCCATGAACTCCAAAGACCGTTTTAAGCTCAATATCTGCTGTCCTTGATGGTCCTGCTATAAAAATTATGTTGCTAGGTAATTTATCATTTCCTTTTAGCTTGTTTATCCCATCATTCAGGCTTTGCACTATATCTTTTTTATCCAAAATGATAATACAATTTTTAGTGATAAGTGAAGCAAGTCTAGGATGGAGACTAGAAGACACAACGCCAAATATGCCTAAATCAGCCACTCCACACTTTGCTCTAATTATAGAAGTATCTGTATTAAAAAGCTCATCTCTTATAGAATCTACACTTTTATCATAAGGTTTAATGTCAAATTCTTTCGTAGATTCTAAATCTTTGGCTATGTCTGCCATATCAAGAGTGTATAGAATCTTTTTAGATTCCAGTTTTGTTAGAATTTCTTTTATGTCGTTTAAAATATCTTTACTCTCGACTACAATGCCCTTGTTTGCAGTCTGCATTGTTATATATTCTTGAACAATATTATCGCTGCTATGTTTTATTAAATCTTTGTAGTCTCTATTTGCATTGTTAAGTTTGTTTTGTTCTAGCGCATTTCTTACATTTGATAAAATTGCCTCTCTACTCATAAATCACTCCTTTTAATTCTTTTACCCTAGAGTGCAAACTCGCATCAAGTTTAGGATAGCTTCTATATTTTAGCCAGAGATTTAATCCCGGAATAAGATTGCCAAAGATTTTTCCCATTCCGCCAAAGATTCGCACTTGCCATAATAGCATACGCCATTTAGCACCACTTGTAGCGATATTTGCAAAAACTGCAAAGCTATTTTTCTCTGTTTTGTTTCTATGCACTTCACTATATCCTACTATTCCACCTCGTCCTTCTCCTGCTTTTTCACTACGCAAATCTCTAATTAATTCTGCTAGTGGAATCTTAACAGGACAGACTTCTGAGCAACGCCCGCAGAGCGAACATAAATTTAGCATAGGAGCATAATTATCTATTCCAAAAATTTGTGGCGAAATAACCTCACCAATAGGTCCAGGATATGTGGAGAGATATGCATGCCCACCGATTTTATCATATACAGGGCAGTGATTTAGGCAAGTCCCACAACGAATACAGCTTAAAGAGCGGTAATAGTGTGAATCACTTAGAATTCTAGAGCGATTATTATCAAGCATAATGATATGCACTTCTTTTGGTCCATCTAACTCATCGCTTTGTCTAGGGCTACCTATGATGTTGTTATAACAGCTAATATTCGCACCTGTAGCACTCGGTACAAGCAATAGATCTAAAATACTTGCATCTTCAAAACTCTCAACAACTTTTTCAATCCCGCATATTGCTATGTGAATATCACACGCAGTGGTGCTCATCCTACCATTGCCTTCATTTTCAATTAGCCATATAGCACCCTCATTTGCTATTGCAAAATTTACGCCTGATAAGCCAATTTTAAAGCTTTTAAATTCTTTTCTTAAATGTTCTCTTGCGATTCCGTTTAGCTTTTCTGGTTCAGATTCTAGCTTCGCATTTAATTTATCCTTAAAAATTTTTCCAATCTCATAGCGATTTTTGTGAATCGCAGGAGCGACAATATGCACAGGTGGCTCATCAATTAGCTGGATTATTAACTCACCTAAATCTGTCTCAAGTGCATTTATATTATTTTCTTTCAAATAGGCATTTAGGTGAATCTCCTCACTCGCCATAGATTTACCTTTTAAAATCACATTTGAGCTGTTTTTTTGCATCAAAGAGAGGATTATTTTATTTGCTTCTTTGCTATCTCTTGCCCAGTGAATCTTAAAACCATTTTTGATTGCATTTTGTTCAAATTTTTCTAGTAAGCTAGGAAGTTTTGAGAGAGCATTTTGCTTAACTTTTCTTCCAAGCTCTCGTAACTCTTCCCATTTTGTATAACGCGATGCAATGGTATTTTTCCTGTTTTGCTTTAGGGTTTTCATTACAGATTGAAGGTTTTGTCTTAATTGTGCATCATTTAATTTTGAATTTACTATGTTTTCATACTCATTGCTAGAGTGAAATTGACTGCTATTGCTCATATCTATTTCCTTTTTAGAGGTTTATTCTTTGTGCTATGAAATCATACAAATGAATGGGTTTTACATTTACATTATTTTTCTGCATTGCACCACTAATATTCATCAAGCATCCTGCATCGCCTGATACTAGGTATTCTACATTTCTATCTTGTATATCTTTGATTTTATCTTGCACCATTGCATTTGATATTTCTGGCTCTTTTATTGAGAATGTTCCGCCAAATCCACAGCACTCCTCCTCTCTTTCCAGTTCTATTAACTCTACATTTTTTAGCTGACGAATTAGGCTTTTAGAAGATCCTACACTTTTTGCAACTCTCAAAGCGTGGCAGTTAGAATGCCAAGCAACCTTTACTTTCTCGCCTTTATCCTCATAATTGACTTTTAATTCTTTTAGTAAAAAATCGCTTAATTCATACACTCTAGAGCTAAATTCCTTTACCATTGCATAATCACCACTATCTGCAAAAAGCTCTAAATAGTCCACTTTCATAACTCCCGCACACGAGCCTGATGGCACAATGACAGGATAAGGCTCATTAAATAATTTAATATTATGAAGTGCGATTTGTTGGCTATAATCATAGTAACCAGAGTTAAAGCTAGGTTGTCCGCAACAAGTCTGGTCTTTTTTAAAGATGATTTCTACACCTTCTTTTTGAAGTAATTTTATGGCATTTATGCAAGTATTTGAGTAGGCTACCCCGCCAAGACAGGTAGCAAAAAAGTAAGCTTTCATTCCTAGATAACCTCCCTAAAGAAATGACTAAAAGTCTATCATAAATCAATTTAAAAATAAGAAAAGTATTTAAAGATTAGAGAATCTAATTTACCTCATTAAAATAAATTTGTTGGATAGCCTAGAAAAGCTATAAAGCATTTTAAAATTTATCCATAAAATTGCTTCTTTGATTGCTTTTAGTTTTTTACTTATTGCTATTTTTAAAAGTTATAAACGCAAGTTTGCGATAAAATCATTAATAATTTATAAAAAATTAGGTTAGATTCTATTTTAAACTAATTTTAAGATGTTTGGCTAAAAGGGCATTTTAGTATTTATTTTATTTGTTCTAAGTCTTTATTTTGTTTGGCAGTGTATAGTTCTTTAAACATATCTTCTGCTTTTGTTTTTAGATTTTTGTATATTTAGCTCTAATATCGTTTTTTTGGTGCGCATGATTTTTCTAGCAAATCTCTATAAAGAATTATAATAAAGCTCATCAAATAGCCTTATGGTTGTAATTATCTCATCTTTTAAATTAATTATTGTGTGTATGTTTCATCAATATAAGACTTTTCTTTTAGTAAAAATTCAAGCTCACTATTTTCTGAAATATTAAAATATATTAAATAATTATACTAAAGCTAGTATAGGATTAAATAATTTAATATTTCATACCATAATGTGCAAGGTTTGCTAAAATATGTGTAAGAATTGTGTAACAATATTTTTCAATTAAACAATCTATAAAAATTAGAATCTAAATATTAAAAATAATTAAATTTATAATCTAAAAAATATATTTTTATCAAATAGAGTTTTTGAAGTAGAATCTTTAAATGGAAACTTTCTAACTAGGCATATTATCGATTATTGAAAGCACGAGTTTTGCACTTTTTGATGCGGAATTTACTAAAAATTCATCAAAGCTTATATTTGCATTATCATCAGCACCATCGCTAATTGAGCGAATAACGCAAAATGGCACATTGAGAAGACTTGCTACGACAGCTATGCTAGCTCCTTCCATTTCAACCGCACAAGCCTTGAAATTATCAATAATCCACTTTTTCTTATCATTGCTAAAAATAAAGCTATCACCAGAAGCAATAATTCCCTCTTTTATCGCTAGATTATTCTCTTTTGCCACTTTTTTTACAATATCATTTAGCTCTTTGTTTGTATTTATATAAATGCTACTTTCAGGGATAAAGCCAAGCGGATGTCCAAATGCGCTAATATCCACATCATATTGACAAAGCGAAGTAGCAAGGACAATATCACCTATTTTAAGGGTGGAATCTAACCCACCAGCCACACCTGTAAAAATCACACAATCAGCATTAAAATGTAAAATCATAGTAGAGCAGGTTAGTGCAGCGTGAATCTTGCCTATTTTGCTATAAGCAATTATTATTGTGTAATTTTTATATTCTAATTGATAGTAGGTATTTCCACCAAAATCAATGCTCTTGTATCTACCAAAAGATTCTAAAAGCGGGGCTATCTCCTCTCTCATTGCTCCTATTATCGCTATTGTTTTTTTCATTTTTAGATTCTTTAATTTAATTCATTTAGTGTAGATTCTAGGCTTTTAATATCGCCTATACTATATGTCGGTTTTGAGCTAATTCTTTTATTTAGACCTTTTAGAACGCTTCCATAGCCAAACTCTATGAAGCAATCAATTCTATCTTGATTATTTAAAATAGATTGTTTATAAAAAACAGGTTCTACAAGTTGTCTAGTGAGTAAATCTATAGCTTTAGCTTTTGAGCTATAAGTTTCCACTGTGGCATTTGAGATTATCTCAAAATCAAAATTATCTATTAATGATTTATCTAAAATCTCTCTAAAATCCTCTAATATACTGCTTAATAACGGACAATGGCTAGCAACAGACATAGGAAGAATTAAAAATCTTTTTGCACCAATTTTTTTGATATTCTCTTCTGCTTTAAACAGTGCTTCTTTGCTACCTGCTAGGACACTTTGCCCATCACTATTATAATTTGCGCACCAAATATTTTGATTTTCTTTGCAAAAATCTTGTAAGGATTTATCATCAATTCCAATTACAACAGCCATTCCAGCATCTACATTTTCACAAGCCCTCTGCATTAGCTCACCTCTTTTATAAACAAGATTAATTGCACTCTCAAAGCTCATAGCATTAGAGACCAGATTTGCACTAATTTCTCCCAATGAATGCCCAAGCGCAAAAATAGGTTTAGCTTTATTTTGCTCATTAAAAAGTTTATATGCAATATAGCTAACTAGCAAGATTGCACTTTGTGTGAATTTTGTTTGATTGATATTGTCATTTTCTTCAAATAAAAGACTTTTCATATCAATCTTTAAAATATCACTAGCATTATCAAAAAGCTCTTTTGCTAAAGCATAGTTTTCATAAAAATCTTTTCCCATACCAATAGCTTGACTTCCCTGTCCTGGGAATATAAAAGCATATTTCATATTTTGCCCTTTTTTAGTTTGTAAAATTTAGTTAGATAAATTATATTAGGAGTGACAACCACATCCATCTGAATGCTCTTTATGATGACCACCACAGCAGCCACCACCGCTATGCCCACAACCACAAGAATGGCTAGTAAGCTCTAAAATCTCTTGCTCACTAGGCTCTTTGCTAGATATAATCTCAACTTCAAATAAAAGAGTTTTTCCTGCTAAAGGGTGATTATAATCTACTATTACGCTATCTTCACCGATTTCTTTGACTATTACTTGAGCATTTTGTCCATCTTCGCTTTGTCCATATAGTGTCATACCTTTTATGAGCTCAATACCGCTAAACTGATTTTTTGGAATCTCTTGTAAAAACTCTGGATTCCTAATACCATAAGCATCTTTAGGTTCTATTTCTGCATTAAATTTGCTTCCTATTTCTTTATCAATAATTGCTTTTTCTAACCCTTCAATAACTTGATTTTTCCCCATTAGAAAAGTAAGTGGATTTTCTCTATCATTATTAGAATCTAGTATTTCACCATTACTTTTATCTGTAACTTGATAGCATATGCTAACTAGGTGATTATTTTTAACTTTATTCATTTTTATCCTTTTAGTTTTTTTAATTGTTCTTTTGCTTCTTTTGCCTCTGGGCTATCAGGAAAACGCAAAATTAGTGAATTATAGAAATTTTTTGCATCATCATTTTTTCCTAAAACTCTTAAAGAATTAGCACAGTTAAGTAAAAGTCGTGGCATATATTTAGTTTTATCATCTAAAATAGCACTTTCTTTGTAATAGAAAATTGCATCATTATATTTATTTTGTTCATAAGCAATATTTCCTAGCATATAGTTAGATTCAGCCTTTCTATAATCTATTTCTATAAACCAAATATATCTAGCAATGGCTTCATCAAATTTTTTTGTATATGTTAGGCTTCTTGCTTCTTTAAAAATTTCTTTCTTTTTTGTTGTGTCTTTTTGAAAAGTAGAATTGTTTTGTGCTGTTTTAGATTCTTCTTGAGATTCTTTTTGTATCTCTTTGATTTCTTGTTGTAGTTCACTTAATAGTTCTTTGATTTGCGCTATAGATCCATTTAAACTATTTAGACTTTCTGTTAGTATTTGAACATTTTTTGTATTGTTCGTAACTTGTTCTTCTAGCTTTGATGTTTCGTTTTCATTTGCAGTAGATTCTGTATTAATAGTATTTAATTTATTATTTATATCATTAATATTTAGGGATTGTCCCTCATATATACTTTTTATTCCCTCAAAAGAAATTTCTAATTGTTTGATTTTGTTTTCTAGCTCAAATATTCTATCAAAATTAGCTTCTGATTTATCTTTAAGATTCTGCATTTCTTTTTTAGTAGCACCACTTTGCAACTCAAAAGCAGATGGTTCATTAGCTCCTAAAAAAGGAGCTAATATTAGTATAAATAATATATTTCTCACAAATTTCTTTTAAAAAAAAGATTAACTTATTGAGCGTTTAAAACAAAATCAACTCTTCTGTTTTCTCTCCAACATTCTCTTGTGCTTTCACTACATCTAGGTTTACTCTCACCATAACTTACAAGACTAATTTTGTCTTCAGAAACATTGTTATTTACAAGTGCGTCTTTTACAGATGATGCTCTTTTTAGTGCTAGTGCATAATTATATTCATCACTCCCCCACTCATCTGTATTTCCCTCTATAACTACATTTTTACCACTTTCTATGATTAATTTGGCATTACTTTTTATTGTATCAATATTTTTTACACCCTCTACTATGAATCTATCGAATCCAAAATATACAGAATATAAAGAACTTGAACTAATATCTGAGCTAGAACCAGAACTAGATATTGTTGAATTATCGCCTCCTGTTGTATCCATACTTTCATTACCACCACCGCTACTATTTGTAGTAGCACCCTCATCTACTTCTACATCCGATTTTTCTCCACAGCCTGCAAGTATCATAGCCAATATTAGAGAACCTATAAATAATGTTTTTTTCATAATCACTACTCCTATCTGTTAAAAATTAAGGCTTGATTGTAGCCAAATTGTGCTTAATATGTCAATAATTTTACCAATCTATTGCTTGTATTTTTTCATTTGCTAAAGGAAATAAATAGCTTTTATTGTAATCCAGTCTAATTATCCCAAGAGAGCTCTCTTCAGGTGTATTTTTGATAAACATAATACTTCCGCCATCTCTTGAGAATCTAGGCATTTGATTTACTCCATTTGCAGTTAATCTCCTTATATAATCGCTTTTAGTAGATATTAAATACAAATTAAAAATATTTGCTCCAAATTCATTATCACTTTCTCTGCTTGCATATACAACATATTCATTATAAGCACTTGCAGAGCTATTATTTCTGCCATGATATACAAGTTGGCTAATTAGTTTTGTGGATAAATCTAGTGAAAAAATATTTGGATAACCCATTCTATCTGAAATAAACATTATAGATTTTTCATTATTTATAAAGTTTGCCCCAACATCGATACCATTGTAATTAGTTAGCTTTTGATTTGTCTTTTTTGCTATATCATATAAGAAAATGTCTGGCTGTGAGTTTGGAGCCATAGTTAATAAGATTCTATTACCATCAGAGCTAACATCAGAAGCTATTAGCATACCCTCGCTAGAAATTAATTTATCCATTTGTCCTGTATAAATATTGTATTTTACAAGTGTTGGTGATGGCATATATTTTGTAAAATAAATGCTATTTTGTTCTTTATCAGCCCATTTTGGAAAAATATTTAATCCATCTCTAATGATTGTGTTTTGAAAAGTTAGCGTATAGTCAGCTACAACTATATGGCTTTCTCTAGCCTTTGTATATTTTGAAAATACTACGAATCTATTCATCCAATCAATTGATGGAGCTTTTATATAATCATTTATATCAATAGCCATTTTGTGGGCTAAAAAAGGGTATCTTGTATCTTGATTAATAGTGTATTTTTTTGATAACACATTTTGTTTGATATTAATATCATAAACAGCCATTGTTGAGACAATTTCTTTATTTATAGTATCTGTTTCTAGTTTTACTACAAGATTCGCATTATCACTTTGATAAGATTCATAATCAATATTTGAAGTTCCGCTATTTTTTTCTATTACATTAAAATGCCCACTAACTTTTAAATCAGCCACTAGCATTTTATGCACTTTTGAGCCTAGTAAAACATCGTTTTTATCGTTATTTAGATTCTCTACTATTATAGTTGGTAGTTTTTCTGCACTTTTAATAATCTCAATAGTCGCATCAATGGCAAATAAGTTTGCCACCAAAATAAAATAAATAAAAAGCTTTTTCATTTTCTTATCCTTCTTTATTATTTCTAAAAGTTACTACAAGATTGTCAATATCAATGTTTTCTATGGTTGGAAATTTTATATTTTTAAGACTCTCTAAAGAATATTCCAACTCATTATCAAACATAGCATTGCCAGATTTTTTCTTGATAGTATAGCTAAAATTTCCTTGTTTGCTAATTTTAATTGCTATATTTGAGGATAGCTCATTATCAAACCAACTTTTAGTATTCCAGTTTTTATATAGTATATCTCTTACTTCTTTGCAATAATCACTATATTTTATGCAAAATGCACTGCTTGCTTCATCAGATATTGTGATATTTTGATTGAGGTTTGATAATGTTTGCATAATATTGTCAGTTTTTTCGATAATCTTGTCTAATTTATCATTTGAGTTAAGTGAGCCTAGCTTGTTTAATGCGACTTTATCTCTATTGTCAGCTAGAATTTCATTTTTAGAATTTGGCTTTTTTATATCGATTTTGTCAAACAAATCACCCATTCCAAACCCAGATATAGGTTTACTAGATCCTATATCTTTTTGTTTGGTATCATTATTTTTATCTGTATTATTTTGTGTTTGCGATTGCGAAGTGCTTTGCTTTTTTGGCTGTGGGGATTCATCTATTATATTTACATTAATAGAACTAATGGCACTTGGAGTGCTAATTGCAATATTTATATAATTGGAACTAGCCCTAAAGATAAATGTCATAAGTAAAATTAATAATATATATAAAAATATAGCAAAGATTCCACTTAACATAAAATATATGCTATCTATTTTATCTTTAGTATTATCCATTTGTGATTAGTGATACCTTTAGGAATCCAGATTCTTTAATAGTTTTTAGCACGAAAATCACATCTCCATAGATTATGCTTTTATCCGCGCGGATTCTAACCTCTGTGCTTTTATCATAAGATGATGATAATAAATTAAAGCTATCTGCAAAATTATTATAAGAGTATGTGGAATCTTTAATATAAATATTTTTATTTTTATCAATTCTAATTTCAATTATCGGCTCATCAACTACTTTTTGTGTTTTTGAACCTTTAGCTAGAGTAATATCTTCTTTATAAACTATTGTAGGAGTGGTTACCATAAGGATAGCTAATAAAACTAGCATAATATCAACTAATGGCGTGATATTTAAATCTGGTTTATCATCCCAATTAAATTTTGTAATATCTTCCAAGCAATTAACTTTGACTTAATGTAATTTTGGCATCATCATTTTTATTATTATTTGTGATAATTTTTACCTGCATATCTAAATATGTTGTTAAATCATAAGCTTTTCGCTTTAGGATTATATAGAAAGAATATGCAGGGATTGCAGTTAAGATTCCAAATGCAGTGGCAACTAGAGCTTTTGAAATAATTGGTGCAATAACATCAAAAGATACCTTGCCATCACCACCTAAATGATAAAATGCCTCTAAAATTTCAACAACTGTTCCAAATAATCCTATAAATGGCGCAGTAGAAGATATAACACTAAGCATAGATAGTCCAATGGTAGCTTTTTTAATAGCTTGAATCTTATAAATTTCTAGCATATTAAAGTCTATTGTTTTACTATCAAATATCTTATAAAATACAGATTTTGGCATAGGAGAATGATTTTTAGATAATAATTCTAAAGTGTCTTTTTCCACATTAATATTATCATTAATCTTTAAAAATCTCCAAATAAAAATCCAAAAATTAATAATGAAATAAATAGATAGCCATATCAATACAAACCAAGTAACAGGACCAATATCATATAAAAAATTATTCAAATAGTTTCCTTATAACATCTGTTTTGCGCTTGTTTCTATTTTTGATAAAACAGAAGATATTGCAATTTTATCAGATGTAGCTTCTTCAAGTAGCAATTTAGCATTATTCAATGCTTTAGAAATGTCGCTATCGTTATCACCATTGATACATACTGCTCCATTTGCCAAAATATCAACTTTTGTGGAGCTAATCTCTGCATAACCCCAATTTATAGCGACCAATTCTTTTTTACCATCTTCTCTATCTATCTCTATTACACCAACTTTAAGTAATGATAAAAAATCGCAATGTCCTGGGAGGATTCCAAATTCACCTTCAACACCTGGTAAATTCACACTTTTTATATTATCATTAAATATCTCTCCATACGGCGTTACGATAGATAATTTAATACTTTTTGTTTCCATATTTTAGCCTTTAAGTTTTTGTGCCTTATCTAATACCTCTTGAATATTTCCTACCATATAGAATGCAGCTTCTGGAACATCATCATATTTTCCTTCTAAGATGCCATTAAATCCTTCTAATGTATCTTCTAGTGCCACATATTTGCCTGGACTTCCTGTGAAAACTTCTGCAACGAAGAATGGTTGAGATAGGAATCTCTCCATTTTCCTTGCTCTGCTAACTGTTCTTTTATCTTCTTCGGATAATTCATCCATTCCAAGTAATGCAATAATATCTTGTAAATCTTTATATTTTTGCAGGACTTGTTGAACTCCTATTGCCACTTTGTGATGTTTTTCTCCAACTATATGTGGGTCTAGGATTCTAGAGGTTGAGCCAAGCGGATCAACTGCTGGGTAGATTCCTTTTTCTGCGATTTTTCTATCTAAAACTGTTGTTGCATCCAAGTGAGCAAAAACAGATGCAGGTGCAGGGTCTGTCAAGTCATCAGCTGGAACATAAACAGCTTGAACAGAGGTGATAGAACCTTTTTTAGTAGAAGTAATTCTCTCTTGTAATTTACCCATTTCGGTAGCAAGTGTAGGCTGGTAACCAACAGCAGATGGAATCCTACCTAAAAGTGCGGACATTTCTGCTCCTGATTGTGCGAATCTAAAGATATTATCTATAAACATTAGTACATCAAGCCCTTTTTCATCTCTAAAATATTCAGCCATTGTAAGTCCTGTGAATGCGATTCTATTTCTTGCTCCTGGTGGCTCATTCATCTGTCCATAGCAAAGTGCAACTTTATCTAAAACATTACTTTCTTT
Source organism: uncultured Helicobacteraceae bacterium (assembly GCA_947176375.1). GTDB lineage: Bacteria > Campylobacterota > Campylobacteria > Campylobacterales > Helicobacteraceae > NHYM01. Next base: position 20,792 of record CAMWQM010000018.1, on the reverse strand, counting down.
CATCTCATTATATAGGTCATTACCCTCTCTTGTCCTTTCACCAACACCTGCAAAAATTGAATATCCGCTATGCTTGTATGCAACATTATGGATTAATTCCATAATAATAACGGTTTTTCCAACTCCAGCACCACCAAATAGTCCGACTTTACCACCTTTTGAATATGGTGCTAGTAAATCCACGACTTTTATTCCTGTTTCAAACATTTCTGTTTTTGTGCTTTGGTCTTCAAAAGCTGGAGCAGAGCGATGAATAGGTAATTTAACTTTTCCTTCTAGTGGCTTTCCATCATCTATCGCTTCGCCTATAACATTTAAGATTCTACCTAAAACTTCTTCGCCAACAGGCACTTCTATCATAGTTCCTCTTGCTACTACATCTTGTCCTCTTTTAAGTCCCTCAGTCATATCCATAGCAATAGTTCTAACTCTATTGTCTCCTAAATGTGCAGCTACTTCTAAAACTAATTTTTTGTCCTCTCCGTCTATTGAGTAGAAAACATCGATAGCTTCATAGATTTTTGGCAAATATCCATCAAAATCTATATCAACGACAGGACCCATTATCTGTGATATTACCCCATTTGTATTTTTCTTTTCCATTCTTTCTCCTTATAAAATTAAATTATTTCATTGCTTCTACACCAGCATTAATTTCTACCAATTCAGTAGTAATTGCTGCTTGTCTAGCTTTATTTAGTTTTATTGTTAATTCTCTTACCAAATCAGAGGCATTTTTTGTCGCTGTATCCATAGCCTGCATTCTAGCACTAAGCTCTGCTGCTAGCGAATCTATCAAAGCATAAAACATATTATAGTTAATGTATTGCTTTGCAAGCTCCTCTAAAATAGCCTTTTCATTATCTGCTGGCTCTATTAGCATTTCTCCAGTATTATTTTCTTTTAACTCATTTAAATCTATTTTAAAGGGTAGAATCTCAGTTATCTTCATTTCTTGTGATAGCATATTTTTAAAGCCATTATGTACAATTATTACTTTGTCAGTTGCACCTTTGATATAGTCATCTACAGCTTTCATTATGAATTCTGATGCGCTCTCATCACTTGGATTTGAAGATAAAGTATCAGATTCATCATATAATTCAATCTCATTGAAATTAAAATATCTAATTCCAGTTTTCCCTATTCCGCGAAGCCGAATTTTAATATCTTGACTTTTGTAATTATTAATTATATTAACCACTGCTTTGATAGTATTTGCATTGAATGCTCCACAAAGCCCCTTATCCGAAGTTACAAATATAATATCAACCTTTTTTATAACTCTGTCTTTATCCACATATAAAATATCATTTTTCTCAAAAATATTCCCGCTAGATAAAGTTTTTTGCACTATATCATTAAACACTTCATTTAATTTTTCTGCATAGATTTTAGAACGTTTAGCAGCTTCGACAGCTTTTCTTAGCTTAGAATTAGCTACTAGCTTCATCGCTCTAGTAGTTTTTTGGACATTTTTGATACTTGATATTTCTTTCCTAATATCTTTTAGACTATTCCCCATATTTTTAACCTTTTTTAAGTCTTTTATACTGAAAAAGAAGTCTTAAAGTCTTCTAATGCCTGTTTTAATAGTGCTTCTAAATCTGAATCTATAGCTTTTTTGCTAATTAGAGTTTCAAAAATTTTAGGGTATTTTGCCTCGATAAAAGGATATAAATCTGCTTCAAATTTTGTTATTTTATTAATTGGTACATTATCTAAATAGCCTTTTGAGCCAGCAAAAATTATAACAATTTGCTTTTCAACTGATAGTGGAGAATATGGAGGTTGCTTTAGAATTTCTACCATTCTTTGTCCCCTATCAAGCTGTTTTCTGCTTCCCTCATCTAAATCAGAAGCAAATTGTGCAAATGCTTGAAGCTCTCTGTATTGTGCTAAATCAAGTCTTAAGGTTCCTGCAACTTGTTTCATTGCCTTTACTTGTGCAGCCCCACCAACCCTAGATACAGATAAACCTACGTTGATAGCAGGGCGAATACCAGAATAGAACAAATCTGTCTCTAAGAAAATTTGTCCATCTGTGATTGAGATAACATTTGTAGGAATATATGCTGCGACATCTCCTGCTTGAGTTTCAATAACAGGAAGTGCAGTAAGCGAACCAGCTCCTAGCTCATCGCTTAATTTCGCTGCTCTCTCTAAAAGTCTTGAGTGTAGATAGAATACATCTCCAGGGAATGCCTCACGACCTGGTGGGCGTCTTAAGATTAGAGACATTTCTCTATATGCAACAGCGTGTTTGCTTAAATCATCATAAATTATTAGAGCATGTCTTGAATTATCTCTAAAATATTCTCCCATTGTAACCCCAGTATAAGGTGCTAAAAACTGCATAGTAGCAGAATCTGAAGCAGGGGCATTTACTATAATTGTATATTCCATTGCTCCATGTTCTTCTAATCTCCTAACAACTTGTGCAACGGTAGATTCTTTCTGTCCGATAGCTACATAAATACAAATTACATCTTGTCCTTTTTGATTTATGATTGTATCAACTGCAACTGTTGTTTTTCCTGTTTGTCTATCGCCAATTATTAATTCTCTTTGTCCTCTACCAATAGGCACAAGTGCATCAATAGCTTTAATTCCTGTTTGTAAAGGCTCATGAACAGATTTTCTAGCCATAATTCCGGGTGCTTTCACTTCTATAAATCTTTGTTCTTTTGCCTCTATGCTGCCTTTACCATCGATGGGCTCACCTAGTGCATTAATAACTCTACCTACTACAGCATCGCCCACAGGCACACTCATAAGGCTATTTAGTCTTTTTACAGAAACCCCTTCTTTTATTTCTCTTCCTGCTCCAAGGACAACAATACCAACACTATTATCCTCTAAATTTAGTGCTAAACCTTTATCACCTGTATCAAACTCAACCATTTCATAATACATTACATTTTTTAGTCCATATACTCTAGCTACACCATCAGCGTAGTTAATAACGGTGCCTACTTCGTTTATATCAATTTTTAAATCAAAATCATCAATTTTTTGTTTAATTATTGAACTAATTTCATCTATTTGAATCTTTGTGCTCATTTATTATTGCTCCTTATGCTTAAATTTAAAATGCTTTTAAAATATGATTTCTTAAACTATTTGAAAATCCACTTTTTAGAAATGAAGTTTCAACGCTTTTACCATCAACAAATAACTTTATACCCTCTGTATCCATAATTTTTTGTGTTGTGTATAATGATATGCCTAGTCTAGAGCCTATCTCTTTTTTAATATCCTCTAAATCTTTAGAATCTAACTTAAAAGATGATGAGACAATAAGCTCATATTCATTATTTTGCTCTTTTAAGTATTTTTTTAATTCATCATAAATAAATGGAATCTCATTTAATCTATTTTTTTGATTTAAAAGATTTAGGAAATTAATTATTTTTTGATTTTTAATGTCAATTATAGATAATATCAAAGAGATTTTTTTATTTTTTGGAATTGTTGGTGAATTTACTATTCCTGCAAATTTGGAATCTTTAAAACAATTTGCCAAAAATTCTAAAATTTCTAAAGTTTTATGAATTTCTTTTAATCCTATTGCTTCAACCAATGCCTTTGTATATTTTTTTGAAACTGAAGAATCCATAACTACGCAACCTTCTTTTTTAGAATATTAATATAATCTTGTTTGGATAAATTTATATTTTCTTTCATTAAAAGTTCATCTAAAATTTCATTAATAACGGCTTTTTTAGCCTTTTTTTGTTCAAAATTAAGTAATTCTTGATGAGATTTTTTGATATTTTCAATATCATTTTTACATTGTTTTTCTATGTTTTTGCTTATAATATCAGCTTCTTTTACTGCATTTGTGATAATTTCCTTTGCCTTGTCTTTTGCTTTGTCTAACTCTTTTAGTATTGTCTCTTTTTTAAGATTTGATTGTGCTACTTTATCTTGCACTGCGTTTAATTCAGATGCAATCTTATCTTGTCTGCCTTTTAATGCAAGTTTAATTCTATTAGCAATTAGATACCAAAGTATGCCAACAAATATAGCAAAGTTTATGGTTCGCTCAATTATATCACTATTTGCTATATCAACTTCAGCACCAAATAAAAATGCTGGAATTAAAAATGCTAAAATTATTTTGCCCACTTTAACCTCCCTTAAATTTGTTTTAATTTATTTGATAGAATCTTTTGAAATTCTGGCATTTGAGTTAAAAGGGAATTTTTTAATTCTTCCTTTTCTTTTTGCATAGCTTGTAAGAAAGATGATAAGTCTTTATCATTAGAATCTTTTAGTTCTTGAATTTTTTTCTCATAGTTTGCTTTTGCCTGAATTGTTGCCTTTTCTTTTATGGAATTTGCTTCTTTTTTTGCTTCATTTAGAATATCATTAATTTGACTTTGAATTTTATTGATTTCACTATCATTGTTATTTGCGTTTTCTAAATCGTTTTTTATCATATTTTCTCTAGCGTCCATAAACTCTAAAATAGGTTTATAGAGCCATTTATTAAGTAAAAAGATGCAAATGATAAATAAACAAAATACAAGTATCATCAATTCCAAATTTAAACTTATGCCCATTTATACCTCCTCACTTAAAATAAAATTCACTATACTAGCAAATTAATTTTTAAAATTTTTATAAATCATTGAAATTATCTAAGATTTTTATTAATTTATTTACTTTTTCTTTGCTATCAAATTTTAAAGTTAAATAATTATTAGTAATTCTTGAATCTATATTGATGTTTTTAAAACATTTTAAAAGCTTTACTAGCTCATCATTAAATCTTTTATTAGTTTCTATATGATTAGCTTTATTTGGCTTTGTTTTTATTTTCTTTACTAGATTCTCACTTTCTCTAACAGATAGTTTTTGACCAATGATAGAATCTAAGGCTATTTTTAAATCCTTAGCATTTAAATTAACTAAAATCTTAGCGTGTCCTTGTGATATTCTACCTTCAATGAGCATATTTTGCACATCATCTGGAAGCCTTAAAAGTGCGATAGTATTAGTTATTTGGGTTCTGCTCTTTTGCAATCTGTTTGCTAATTCGTCCTGTGTTATATCATAATCTTTGATTAGCGATTCATAAGAGAGTGCTAAATCAATGGGGTTTAAATCCTCTCTTTGAATATTTTCAATCAAAGCCATTTCACGCAATTTTTCTGGCTTAATATCTATGACAATAGCTTTGATTGAGGATAGATTAGCTAGTTTAGAAGCACGAAGCCGCCTCTCTCCTGCTATTAGGAAATATTCATTATTTTCTTCATATACCAAAATTGGCTGCAAGATTCCATATTCTTTGATAGAATTTGACAGCTCAACTATGCTATTTTCATTGAAGAATCTTCGTGGTTGCAATGGATTTGGCTTAATTAAATCAATATCAATTTCTACGACAAGCTCAGAATTATCACTTAGATTATTTTCATAAGCTTCCTCCATCTCGCTAATTAATGCACCAAGCCCCCGCCCAAGTTTTAGTGCTTTTTTCTTTGCCATTATGCTCCCTGTAAAATTGCTTCAGCAAGATTTTGATATGCAATGCTACCATTTGAGCGCATATCATATTGCAAAATAGGTTTTCCAAAGCTAGGAGATTCAGCTAGTTTGACACTGCGTGGAATGATTAGATTTTCAGAATTCATATCTTTAAATAAATATTTATCAAAATGTTGTGATAAATCATATACAACTTGTTTTGCTAGATTATTTTGAGAAGCATACATTGTAGGTAAGAATCCTTTTATTTTTAACATAGGATTAATTTGCTCTTTTAGTAATTTTATCGTGCTTAAGAGCTGTGCCAATCCCTCTAGTGCAAAAAATTCACATTGTATTGGTATCAAAACAGAATGTGAAGCACTAAGAGCATTCATAGTAAGTGGTCCTAGAGCAGGTGGAGAATCTATAATAACAAAATCATATTCACTAGAAATTTCATCTATCTTTTTTTTCAAAATAAGTTCTCTGCCTTGAGTTTTTTTATTGTAAAATTCCTTTTCAAAACCAACTAAACCTATATTTGAAGGAGCTAAAAATAAATTTTTTGTATCTGTTTTTTTAATAATTTGAGACAATTTTTTAGAACCAGTTAAAACATGATATAAATAAAATTCTATATCATTTCTGTGGATTCCTAAGCTTGTTGTAGCATTTGATTGCGGGTCTGCATCAATTAGCAGAATCTTTTTGCCTTTGTAAGCTAGTGAGGCAGCCAAATTTACTGCTGTAGTAGTTTTCCCAACACCACCTTTTTGATTTGCAATAGTAATTATCTCACATTTCATTTCTGCACCTTAATATGATATGATTCATGAATTTTAAAATTATGACTTGGAATTCTAACCTTTTTTCTATAAATTAAATCTTATTTGGTTATCTAAAATTTGATAATTTTATATTTTATAAGAGTTTTATAAAATAAGTATCATTAATTATATCTAGCATTAGATTGCTCTCATATATGGCTTCTAAATCCATTTTTGTAATATTACTGCTAGGTTTGGAGAATAATATATTACCATTTTTTAATGCGATGATATTGTTTGCAAAGTCAAGGGCTAGGCTAGGTTCGTGGATATTTATTAAAATGATTTTATTTTTTAGTTTTTTTATAAAATCTAGCATAATCTTTTGATTTTTAATATCAAGATGTGCAGTTGGTTCATCAAGTAAAATTATAGGTGTATCTTGTATAATAACCCTTGCAAGAAGCACGAGTGAGATTTGTCCACCACTTAAAGAATTAATATTTTCATCTATTAAATGAACTATATTTAGAATCTCTAGGGCATTTAGAATCTTAAATTTATGCTGTTTTATTCTATCAAATAAATTAATATTATTTTCTAATCCCATAGAGAGCACATCATAGACTTTATAGTCAAATGGAGAATTCCAAGTTTGAGGCATATAGGAGACCAATTTCGCTCTATTTTTAATACTTTGTTTTAAAATATCTTTATTATCGTATAAAATCTCTCCAGAATCTAACCTAATAATTCCTAGCATTGCTTTTAGTAAAGTGCTTTTCCCTGCTCCATTTAACCCTAAAATTGCATTAATAGAAGAAGATTTGAAACTTAAATTAATATTTTTTAATATAGGCTTTTTGTCATACCTTGCATTTAAATTCCTAATTTCTAGCATTTTTAATATACCTATATACAATAAATAAGAAAAATGGGGCAAAGATTATTGCATTTATTGCCCCAAGTGGCAAATCAAAGTTACTAACTCCTCTTGCTATACTATCACTTATTAATAGCACGCTAGCACCCAAAGCAAGTGAGCTAGGAAGCAAAATTTTCATATTTGCACCAACTAAAAATCTAGCAATATGTGGCACTATAAGCCCGATCCAACCAATAGTCCCGCTCACGCTAACACATAAGGCACAAATAAAACTTACACAAAGCATACATATTATTTTAATAGCCCAGGTATTTATCCCAAGAGAGATTGCTTCATCTTCGCTAAGGCTTAAAATATTAATTTTTCTACTTAAAATAAAAAGTGGAATAAAGCTAATTATAAATCCGACCAAAACCAAAGCTATATCACCAAAAGTAGCAAGTGATAGGCTTCCAAAAAGCCATATTGTGATAGCTTGAGATTCTTGAGCAGGGACGAAGAATTGAATTAATGCAGTAATAGCACTTAAAAATGCGCTAATCACGACTCCACAAAGGATTAGAGAAGTATTATTTGCGACTTTACCAATTAATAAGATTAGAATTGAGCTAAAAAATGCTCCACAGAATGCCAAAAGTGAAAGGCTAATATTAGGAAAGATTCCAATAGACATAGCACAGCCAAGAGCTGCTCCACTTGAGATTCCAAGCAGGAATGGGTCAATCAATGGATTTTTAAAAATATTTTGCATTATAGCACCACAGCCAGATAGACTAGCGCCCACTAAGATAGCAAGCAAGATTCTAGGGAATCTTATATCAAAAATGATTGAAGCGTTATTATCTAACTCTGTATTAAAAAATATATATTTATAGATTCCATTCATTGCGGAAAAAAAATCTATTTCACCAATTTGAATGGCAAAAAAAGCAATAATAAGAGGGGAGATAAAAATAGCAAAATTTTTCATTTAATGGAAGCTTTATTTTGGATTGTTATGTAAGAAATATTAGCAGTTTTAATTATATAAATCCAAAAATTTAGCAAAGAATATTTTAATGAAAAAATATTTAACAATATCGCTCTAGTTAAGCTTAAAAATATAGCAATTAACCAAAAAATTAGTAAATTAGCTTGAATTCTATCTAACATCAATTCCAAATAAATCCTTATTTGAGTGCTCTATTAGGCTATCTATGTTTATATCACTATATTCATTTTTGTATGCAAGAGAAGCGGATAAGAGTGTAGTTTGTGCGATTCTAGGACCCCAATTATCCCAAAGAGGCATTTTATAAACTGCTTTATTTTTAACAGCTTTGATATTTTTAAATTGAGGATTATTTAAAATATCACTCTCACTAAATTTTGCAGCCCCCCAAATAAAAATAATATTAGGGTTTAGTGATATAAGTTTTTCAATGCTAATTTCAGCGGAATCTACATTTAGATTTCCACCTAAATTTATCACACCAATTTTTTCTAGCATATCAGCTATCATTCCTTTATTTCCAGCAATTCTATTTGGTTTATCCCAAAGATATATAGCACTTTTTTTGTGTTCTAAATTTTTAGTTTTATTCTCTACTATTTTAAGCAATTCTAGTGTGCTTTTCATCTTTCTTTTAACTAAATCTTCTTTGCCTAGTGCTTTAGAAATAGTATTAATATCTCTAAATACCTCATTTATGTCATTTGGATAAAAAGCTAGAATCTTAATACCATTATTTCTTATAAAATTTATTTCTTTTTTCTTTCCTGCCCACACTACGACAACATCAGGATTTAGTTTTTTTAGCACTTCGATATTTAGACTTGAGCCGCTACCACCGCCGACTTTTGGGATAGAATCTAAATTTTTATTTGTTTTTTTAAAGATGGGTTCATTAAATACATGCTGGCTTAATCCAAGTGCGCTATCCCAAGATTCAAGCATAGGTATCACTTCACAAAAGCTTAAAAATATATGACTTTTTGCAGGATTTTGAAAAATGCTTTTATTGCCTAAAAAGTCAATTATTTCTATGTTTGAATTTTTGTTAGAATCTTGATTTTTAGCAGAATCTAGTTTGGAATCTTGCCTTAAAATATTAGATTCCAAAGCAATTATGGTAGAGCTAAAAATAGTAGTAAAAGTAAATAATGCTAAAATTTTTTTCATCTTAAGCCTTGCTTTAATTTTTATTTTAAACTTTTGCACTTAAATTTATGAAAAATGCCGCACCACTTGCTCTATAATATCTATAATATTTATAGTTTAATATATTTGTTGCGCTAAAATCTATGGCAAAATTTGGAGTAAAATTATAGCCAATTTTTAAATCAAGTAAATAATATTCATCACTTGCACCATAAACCTTACTAATAGTGTTGTTTAGGCTAAAAGGTTTGCTTTGAAACTCTGCTCCAATACTTCCAAAAAAGCCATAATTTTCATAGTTTAGCTCTACATAGCCCATATGTTCGCTTATGCCTTCAATCTTTTTTCCTACGCTACTAGGATTCACATTATTTTTTAGAATTTTACTATTTGTGTAAGTGTAACTTGCCCTAATTCCAAATCCAAGTGGGAGAGATTGATTGTAAGAAAGTTCCAGCCCTTGAATCCTAGCTTTCCCTGCATTCTGATATTGATTATTTCCCTGTGTGTTTATATAAATTAAGTTTAGTAAATCTGTATAGAAATAATACGCTTTTAACTTGCCTTTTAATGGATATTTTTCAAATACTATATCTTGTTCGATTCCTATATCAAAGCTAGTGGCGGTTTCTGGCTTTAAATTTGGATTCCCAATAAAGCTAATCCCATCATTCCTAGTATATTCTACAAACATTTGATTAAGTGTAGGCACACGAAAAGCTTGTCCAAAGGAGAATTTTAAAGCTGTTATTTCTAGCGGTTTGTAGATTATACTTGCTTTTGGTGAGAATGCAAATTTGGAGTTATTATTTGCACTTCCATTTATATTTGTGTTGTAATAATCCCCACCCCACCAATAAGTAGTCCTCCCGCCAAATGATAGGATAAGACTTTTATTTAGTAGTCTTGCACTCAGGTCTAAAAAGATTCCACCAAATTGATTTTTTCCTCCCCTTTTTTGTTTTAAGCTAATTTTTTGGCTGTTAAAATAACGCCAATCATTGATATTAGATTCATTTATATCCATTTGCATTAGTCTATAATCTGCTCCTATAAGCAGTCCTAAAACCTCATTATAAAAATCTATATTATAAATTAGATTCAAATCTGTTTTTTGATGTTTTGTGTCTACATTCACTCCGCTACCGCCAAAAGGAGAGGCACCATTATTTGGAGAAAGCCAAGTGTTGCTTCCATCAAGGCGAGAAATATTTAGCTCCAAAGTGGAATCTTCAAATAAATGCCTATATTTTATATATTCTACAAATTGATGGTAGCTTTCATTTCCCATTCCACCGACAAAAGCATAAGGTATTGTGCCACTACTTCCGTTAGTATCATTTCCCCAATACATATTTCCATCGCTATCACGCAAATTTGTTTGCTGATTTATATGCCTATAATTGTAATTTGAGTAGTTAAAGCCAAAATCAAGCATTCCATTATCATTAATATCAATCTGAGACTTTATCCTTGCATCGTGATTTTGAAAGCTTTGTCTTCCCATATTGCCAACGATGTATATCTCGTCTCCTCTGGCAGACAGGCTAGGTTTGTAGCCAGATATACCAGACTCTGTATTTTTAACCCAAGCATCATCAGCTGCATAGCCCTTTGATACATTAAAGCCATAGCTTGCCTTTAATCTAAAAGTTTTATCAAAAAATGCGTCTCCAACACTCACATATCCACGAATAAGATTCTGTGGAGCGCCATTTTTGACAAATGGGTTTCCATAGCCTAGATTTGCTTTTGCTTCTAATTCCTGTGGCATAGAAGTGATAAAATTCACAACTCCACCAATCGCACCACTTCCATAAATACTAGAAAATGCTCCACGCACGACTTCTACTTGCTCTAAATCCATCGCTGTCATTGAAGTTAGCATTTTGGTATTATTATTCATATCATTTAAGCTAACACCATCTACTAAAATGCTAGTTCCATTTGCAATGCCTCTAATAGTGATAGTATCAAAAGTCTCCATTCCACGCCCTAATGGGATATTTATAGATTCTAGTCCCCTTAATGTATCGCTAAATTTTGCATTTGGGCGTAGATTTATATCTTTTTGATTTAGTATGCTTGTATTGCTTCCTTTTTGCGTAATATTTTCACTCAAGATACTAGCACTAACCACACTTTCACCTATATAAGCTTCATCTAGGATATTTTCATCCAAAGGTTGTTTATCTTGTGAGTATAAAAAAGTAAATAGGAATAGAAATATTAATAATTTCAATAACTGCTTCAACCACTACCCTTTTTTTGATGAATTTATGAAAGTTTTAAATAATTTCAATTAGTTTTCTATAATAATTGATTTAGCATCAATATCTTTACCATATACTTCGCTTAAAGTCGCATCATAGGCTTCTTTTATCACACCATCTTTACCTAGTTTTATCATTATTTCATTTAATTTATTTAATAATTCAGTATTACCTTTTTTTACCGCTGGGGCTATCACATCATCGTTTCCTAAATGTTCTATCCCAACCTTAAAACCAGGATTCTCTTTAGCCCACGCAAAAAGAAGCAAATTATCGTGTGCCAAAGCATCACCCCTATTGTCTCTTAAAGCTAAAAATGCCTCTGTATTTTGGTCGAATTTTAAAAGCTTAATATCAGGGTGATTTTGGCTAAAGTAAAAATCTGCAGTTGTGCCTTTATTGACAATCAAAGTTTTACCTTTTAGGTCATCAATACTTTTTATAGTGCCATCTTTTGAGACTACACCAAGTGCTACTTTCATATATGGCTGTGCGAAATCTACTACTTCTTCTCGCTCTTTTGTTTTAGTAAAGTTTGCAAACACTATATCAACTTTATTTGAGTTTGGAAATTCAACTCTATTTTGTGCTTCTACAAGCACGAATTCTATTTTATTTTCATCACCTAGAAGTTCCTTTGCAACTTTTTTTGCGATATAAATATCAAAGCCTTTATTTACTCCATTACTATCTACATAGCCAAATGGCGGCTTATCTCCAAAAACACCAACTATAACCTTATCTTTTGAGATAATATCACTTAGTGATGTATCTGCTTTATTTTCTACTTTATTATTGTCGCAAGCAATGATAAATAAAGCACTAAATATCATTGCTATAATTTTTAAAATGTTTTTCATATTTTTTCCTAAATTTTGATTTTTCTAAAAATATTTTTTTTAGAGCGTGATTTTTACAAAAATAAGCTAAAAACTACATAAGTACAAGCTAAAATATATAATCTATTGCGTAAAAGTAGCGTTAAAATATTAATTAAGTAAATTAAAGAGAAGAATCTTGAATGAAAATTAAATTACTTAAGAAATCATCAAAATTATTGTTTTTTGTTAGAATTGCAAACTTTATTTTCTTAAAAATTCATAAATAAAGCCAAAATCATTAATTTTTAAGGAGTCTTATTGTCAAAACAATTATCGATAAAAGCTCTTGTAGTGCCTATTTTTATTGAAATGTTTTTAAGATATCTATCTTTAATGATAAATACTTATATGGTTTCAAAGCATTCTTCTTATCTTGTTGGTTCTATGGGGGCGGGGAATCAAATACTTGATTTATTTATTACTATTTTTAGTTTTTTAAGCGTTGGTTGTAGCGTGGTGATAGCTCAAGCTTTGGGTGCACGAGATTATAATTTAGCAAATAAAGCAATGCATCAAAGCTTATTTTTAAACTCACTTTTAGGAATAGTTTGTGGTAGCATAATACTTCTTTATGGTGGGAATCTGCTAAATCTATTAAATGTCCCACAAGGGCAGTTTGAACAAGCAAAAATCTATTTAAGTATGCTTGGAATCTGCTTGTTTTTTGATGCAGTTGGAATTGTCCTTGCCTCAATCGTGCGGGTTTATAATATGGCTTATTTTGTAACACTCACTTCACTTGCTATGAATTTTATTTCTGTTGGCTGTAATTATTACACACTAAATCATACAGATTGGGAATTATGGGGGGTTGGGCTTGCCACGATAATTGGCAGGATTGCTGCAATTTTTATTCTACTTTTTGCTTTGTATTTTAAATTAAAAATTAAAATTTATTTAAAAGAGCTATTTTCTTTGCAAAAAGAAGTATTAAAAAAAGTGCTGAAAATCGGTTCTTTTAGCGCTGGGGAGAATCTAATTTGGATTATTCAATATACTATTGCATTATCATTTGTGTATTCACTAGGTGAGGAAAATGCAAGCGTGCAAACGATTTATTTTCAAATTTCAATGCTAATTATGCTAACAGGACAGGCTTTTAGTATCGCAAATGAAATTATTATTGGCAAGCTCGTTGGAGCGAATTATTTAGAAATCGCATATAAACATACTTGGCGTGTGCTTTGGTTTAGTATTATGGCTACATTTTTAATAGTAATTACTTTTTATGTTGGGAAAGATTTTATAATGGATAGATTAGCATTAGAAAAAGCTTTACGTGAGATTATGCTACCACTATTTGGTTTATCGATTATACTAGAGATCGGCAGAACTTTTAATATCGTTATGGTAAATGCCTTGCGTGCAAGTGGGGACGCGAAATTTCCATTTATGGCTGGAATTGTATTTATGCTAGGAGTTAGCCTTCCTGTTGGATATGTGCTGTGTTTTTATTTTGGTCTAGGTATTATTGGAGTTTGGATCGGATTTTGTGCTGATGAGTGGCTTAGAGGGCTAACTAATGCGTATCGTTGGAAAAGTCGCAGGTGGCAGGGTAAAGCGCTAGTATAGATTATATTGTGGTTTCTAAATATTTAATATCATTTATTTTTAGAGATTAAGAGTATGAAAATTATTTTAGAATTTTAGAGAGTTTAAGAAATATAGCTATTTAATTTAGATTCTATAAATGCAGAATCTAGATTTACTTTATTCTTAAAGATTCTTGTGTTTTAAAGAAATTTTAGAAAGATTAAGGTCATTTTAAAGCTTTAAAATGCAAAGAAAATTGGGTTGTTATAGCTTAATTTTGGAATCCAGGATTTAAAATCTTAAATGATTTATTTTGTATAGTGCTATGTTTTTAATTGTAAAATTGTTACAAATAAGCAAAAGTAATTTGCATTTTATGATTAATAAAACTATAAATTATTGATTAAGTTTTACAATTATTTCCATATAGTTTTTCTATATAATTTTAATTGAATATTTAAATTTAAGGAGCAAAAATGAGTAAGCTGGAATCCCCTGCTAATGTCCCTGTATGGGTGGATTATAATAGATGTAAATCTTGTGATATTTGCGTTGAAGTGTGTCCGAGCGGAACTCTTGCTATGAGGATTGATGTAAATTCTATTAATGGCAAAATCATTGATATAGTTAATCCTCAAAGTTGTATAGGTTGTAACAACTGCGAATTATCCTGTCCAGATTTTGCTATCCATGTAGCTGATAGAAAGGATTTTAAATTTGCAAAACTTACGAATGAGGCAAAAGAGATGGCTGTGAATATTAAAGCTAATAAATATATGACTATAAATTGAATTAAGGAACAGACTATGAGAGATATTATTTCAGAAGGAAATGAGTTAGTTGCTATGGCAGCCATTGATGCTGGTTGTAAATTTTTTGGTGGGTATCCTATAACACCATCAAGTGAAGTGGCACATAATATGAGCGTTCTGCTACCAAAAAATGATGGTGTTTTTATACAAATGGAAGATGAGATTGCTGGAATCTCTGTTGCATTGGGTGCTTCGATGAGTGGAACAAAATCTCTTACTGCAAGCTCCGGTCCGGGGATTTCGCTAAAGGCAGAGCAAATTGGCTATGGCTTTATGGCAGAGATTCCGCTTGTTATTGTAAATGTTATGCGCGGTGGTCCATCAACTGGGCTTCCTACAAGAGTATCACAAGGTGATATTAATCAAGCTAAATCACCAACTCATGGGGATTATTGTTCTATTGCATTATGTCCAGGTAATTTAAGCGAGGCTTATACACAGACAATTAGAGCGTTTAATATCGCAGAGGAATTTATGACGCCCGTATTTTTACTTCTTGATGAAACATTAGGGCATATGCACGGCAAGGCAGTTTTACCAGCTTTAGAAGATATTAAAAAGACTATAAAGAATAGGAGAAAATTTGAAGGCTCTCCAAATGATTACAAACCTTACAATGTTCCAAATAATGAAAGTGCTATTTTAAATCCTTTCTTCAGTGGATATAAATATCATATCACAGGATTAACTCACGGATATACAGGATTCCCAACAGAAGATGAAAAATTAAGTGGCGAGTTAATCAATAGGTTGTTTAATAAAATCACTTCAAAAGCTTCACAAATAGAAGAGTATGAGGAATATATGCTAGATGATGCGGAGATTTTGCTTATAGCCTATGGTTCTGCTTCTCTTTCTGCAAAAGAAGCTATAAATGAATTAAGAAAAGAAGGCATAAAAGTTGGGCTTTTTAGACCTATCACAATCTGGCCTTCACCTAGCCAAAAAATTGCAGAATTAGGTAAAAGATTTAATAAGATTCTAACCATTGAGCTAAATTTAGGGCAATATGTCAAGGAAATTGAGCGAATTATGAAAAAAGAAATTAGTTTCTATGGAAAAGCCAATGGGAGAGCAATCTCTCCAAATGAAATTATTAATGAAATAAAGGGGTTATAATGGCATACAATTACGATACATATTTAAGAATGGATAAGATGCCTACACTTTGGTGCTGGGGCTGTGGAGATGGTGTTATTTTAAAAACCGTTATTAGAGCGATAGAAAATGTAGGCTGGGATATGAATGATGTCTGCATTGTGAGTGGAATTGGTTGTAGCGGGAGATTTTCTTCATATTTAAATTGCAACACTGTTCATACAACACACGGAAGGACACTCGCCTATGCTACTGGAATAAAACTTACAAATCCAAAAAAGCATATTATAGTAATTTCAGGTGATGGCGATGGAATGGCAATCGGCGGGAATCATACTATACACGCTTGCAGAAGAAACATAGATATAAAATTCATTTTAGTAAATAATTTTATTTATGGGCTTACAAATTCTCAGACTTCACCCACTACACCGCGTGATTTTTGGACTGTTACTGCACAATATGGCAATATTGATTATTCATTTGACCCTTGCAAGTTAGCAGACGCAGCTGGTGCTACATTTGTAGCTAGAGGAAGCGTTACAAAACCTCAAGCTTTGGAAAAACTACTTGTGGCTGGATTCAAACACGAGGGCTTTACTTTCTTTGATATTCATAGTAATTGCCATGTAAATTTGGGTAGAAAAAATAAAATGGGTGAAGCTGTAAATATGCTAAATTGGATAGATTCAAGACTTGTAAATAAAATTGAGTATGATAAATTAAGCTCAGAGGAGAAAGAAGGTAAATTTGTAACAGGAATCTTAAAAGAGGACAATAGTAAAGAGGAATATTGTAATGCTTATGCAAGAGTTATTGAGAAAGCAAAAAGGGGGTAGGAAATGACAGAATTGAGATTTACAGGTGTCGGCGGACAGGGAGTATTATTAGCAGGTGAGATTCTAGCGGAGGCTAGAATCAAAGATAAGGGCTATGGAGTGAAAGCTGCTACTTATACAAGTCAGGTGCGTGGCGGTCCAACGAAAGTCGATATTTTACTTGATGAGAAAGAAATTTTATATCCCTATGCACAAAGCATTGATTTTATGCTCTCCACCGCACAAATTAGCTATGATCAGTTTAAAGTGGATTTGAAAGATGATGCTATCGTTGTGGTAGAGAGTAATCTTGTAACTCCATCTAAAGAGGATTTTGAGAAATATAAAATTTATTCAATTCCCATCATTACAATTGCAAAAGATGAGGTGGGAAATGCAGTAACCCAGTCTGTCGTAGCTCTTGCTATAACTATTACTTTAATAAAATGTGTAGATAGAGATATTGTATATGAAACTATGCTCTCAAAAGTCCCTGCTAAAGTTGCAGATGTAAATAAAAAAGCTTTTGAGTTGGGTGAAAAATATGCAAAAGAAGCTATGAAATAAGCTTTTATCAATTGCTTTATTAAATTTTGGAATCTTTATTTAAAAAGATTCCATTTTACATAATAAATTCTAAAATTTTGCTAGACACTAAACTTCTAGTATAAAATCTTACTTTAAAGCTAATAGATGAGCTTATTTGCAATTTTTTAGTATTTTATTTGTTAGAAATCAGTCTTTTAAAAAATAAATTAGAAAGTCTTTTTGTGTTAAATCTATTATCTTTAAAATTTAGAATCTTTGAATTTAAAATCTTGATATTTTAAAAAGTGATTAAAAATTATAAATGCTTTTTATGCTAAATTAATAAAAACAAATTTCAATCATTATATAATTTCAACATTTTATTTATAAGGAAAATTAATGCGAGATATAGTGTTAATCGGCTCTAAAGAGGAGCCAAATGTCAAGTCTTTGGTTGTAAGTGAGATAGAATTATTACCATTCGAGATGAATTTATCAAATATTGATGCTTTAATTTTTACTTCTCGCTACGCTATTAAATCCATTGCAGAGAATGCAAAAAGACTGCAAGATGACAGCTGGAAAAAGATTCCTAGTTTTGTGATAGGGGAGGGGAGCGCACAACAGCTACTTAAACTTGGTGGCACGATAGAATATATAGGAAAAGATTCTCATGGAGATGGCTTTGTAAAAGAGATTATTCCATTGCTTGAAAATCGCCATCCACTTTATATTCATGCTAAAAAAATTGTCTCGCATATTAATGAAAAATTACTTCATCATAAAATCAAATTAAGCGAAGTTGTCGCGTATGAAAATAAAACTAAAAAGCTAGATTCGCGTCTTATGCCAAATCCAAATTCTATTTTAATTTTTACCGCCCCAAGCCATTATAATGCCTTTTTATCAAATTTTAAATGGGATGGAAGTTATCTTGCAATAGCTATAGGAATGACGACTTTTGGAGTATTTCACGCTGGAGTAAGTGGTTTTGTAGCACCAAAGCAAAGCATTCAATCTTGCATTGAATTTGCCAAAGAATTACGCACAAGACTGCCTTAAATAAATAGCCATAAGGTTAATATGTGGAATCTAAGGTAAGAATCTTAAGCGTTAGTGAGCTAACAGAGCAGATAAAAAGCCTCTTAACACAACATTTTATAAATATTTGCGTTGAGGGTGAGATTAGCAATCTTACAAAACATCAAAGCGGACATTATTATTTTACACTAAAAGATGATAATGCAAGTATTAAATGTGTGCTTTTTAAAGGGGCTAGAGCAAAAATTAAATTAAATGTAGAAGATAGCCTGAAAGTTCAAGTTAGTGGTAGTATATCTGTATATGCGAGTAGAGGGGAATATCAAATTATTTGCAATAATATTGTAGAAAGCGGACTTGGGAATCTCGCTTTGAGGTTTGAGGAATTAAAAGAAAAGCTAAAAAATAAAGGTTATTTTGAATCTAGCTTTAAAAAGGCGATACCAGCTTTTCCAAAGAGAGTTGCTTTGATTACATCGATTACAGGCGCAGTTTTACAAGATATGAAATTTGTTGCACAAAAGAGGTGGAATCTAGTTAGCTTTAGTATATTTGATACTTTAGTGCAAGGCAACGAGGCAAAATATAAAATTGCAGAAAATATAAAACTAGCGGATAAAATGGGATTTGATATTATCGTAATTGCACGAGGTGGAGGAAGTTTAGAGGATTTGTGGGCATTTAATGAGGAGATTGTAGCAGAAGCAATTTTTAGCGCAAAAACACCTATAGTCTCTGCTATAGGACACGAAACGGATATAGTTTTGAGTGATTTTGTAGCGGATAGAAGAGCACCGACCCCATCTGCGTGTATAGAAATGATATTACCAGATAAAAATGAGTGGCTTTTAAAGCTAAATGATAATTTAAATGAGCTAGATGTTTTGCAAAAGCAGAATCTAAATAGATTTAAATATAAGTTAGATTCTCTTAAAAGTGAGATTTCTCATTTTAAATTCGACTATGTTAAGCTAAAGGAAAATCTGCTTACTTATAAAAACTTTTTAAACAGCTTTATAAGTTCAATGTTAGAAAATAAGATAGAAATAACTAAAAATCTAAAAAGGACGATGGGTTTTAATTATAGCAATATCACTCCTTTAAAAATGCAAAATCTCTATTTATTTAAAGAAAAGCTAGTTTTTAGCACGATGACTTTATTAAATTTGCAGGAAAGCAAGATTCCTAAAAAAGAGATTTTAGATAATTTAATCCTTACAAATTTCTCAAAAAAAAATCTTATGCTAGAGCATTTAAAAGTATTACTAGAATCTAAAAATCCAAGCAAAATGGCTAAATATGGCTTTGTGCAAATCACATTAAATGGTAAGGTAAAACTTCTTAGTGATTTAAAAACGGGCGATAGTATAAATTTAAGCGATGGAAAAATCACAAAAGAAGCTATTATAAAATAAATTTCAATATATTTTTATAGGATTGATTTGCAGTGATTTGTGGTTTTAAATTTTTAAAGTTTATTTTATATTTATAAATTTAGCTGGATAATATTTTAAATTAAAAATAAAGATTCTTAAGGTTAAAGAGTAATTTAACTAATATTATAAATTCTAAAGCATTTTGAATAAACATTAAAAGTAAATAGATAAAGAATAGATTTATAGTTGGGTTTATGGGATAGAATGGAAATATTTTTTAAAATCTTATATGTGGGATGGTTGTGGGGTTTTGTGTATTAATATTTATTATGTCTTTAGGAATGGCATACGAACCTAACTTTTTTGGAAGTTTTTCTATTCTTACTATTAGCTATTGAGCCTTATTTGTATTTTATGTATTTTTAAAATTCCTGTTGATTTTGAAATATATTGTGATAAAAATAACCACAATATAAATAATTTTATATTATTCTTTAAAAAGTATTGGATGTATATTTTTTTATCTTTTCTGTTTTTAATAATATCTATCCTAATTGTAATACATATTGTATTTTTCTTTTTACCATTTTTATGGCTATATGTTATCATATTAAAAAAGCATTATTTTTAATATTTTACAAAATCAAAAGGAACTTAAAATTAAACAAGCAGTCTTTAATCTAAAATTTTATGCAGAATTAGCTTGGGCTAGTTATTTTTATTTTGATTTCCTTAAAGATTCTAATAATACTCCTAAAAAGATTTATAAACTAGATGAACAAGGACAAAAAATCAAAGATAAAAACTCTCCTAGAGGATATAAAGAAATAACAATCAATTTAGAGTATATAGTAAGCAAAGAATATCAGGGACAGGAAGTATTAATCAATTTAAGAGAGGATAATACTTGGCAATCAAACTTACTTAATACGCTAAATGAAAAAATTCAACTTTAATAAACTAAATGGAGAATTTTCCCCTCTACAAGCAAAAGAATTAAATAAAATATTGATTTATATTTTTAGTAACTTTTATTTCAAATAGTTTTATGATTAAAAGATTTTTTAAGTTTATTATTTAAATCTAGGGGGCTATTTCCCTAGATTTATCTTAAAACTTAACAGCCCCAGTAGTTGCTAGTGGGATAATTCTATTTGA
>CAMWQM010000017.1 GCA_947176375.1 uncultured Helicobacteraceae bacterium | reverse complement strand
GAACTAAAATCTAAAATTAAAGATATTGATGTAAGTGTTAGCGGAAGCAAGAAATGAATAAAATAATATTAAATAAGATTCTAATTACTTTAGGATTTTTATTTGCTTATAGAGTTTTAGCCTATATTACCATACCAGGCATTGATACTGAAATATTAAAAGAATTTTTTAGTGATAATCAAAACAATGCACTAGGTTTGTTTAATATGTTTAGTGGGCAGGCAGTCGAGAGATTTAGTATTATTTCTTTAGGTATTATGCCATATATTACTGCATCAATCGTTATGGAACTTCTCGCAGCTACTTTCCCAAATCTTGCAAAAATGAAAAAAGAACGAGATGGAATGCAAAAATATATGCAAATTATTCGTTATGCTACAATAGCTATTACAGTAGTGCAGGCTATTAGTGTCTCTATTGGTTTAAAGGCATTGGAAAGCAATTATGGAAGTGCAATATTAATCAATATGAATATATTTATTTTGATTTCTGTATTCTCAATGCTTGCTGGAACTATGATGCTTATGTGGATAGGGGAGCAAATAACTCAAAGAGGAATTGGAAATGGAATAAGCTTAATAATTTTTGCGGGTATTGTAGCTGGGATTCCAAGTGCGATAGGTGGGACTTTTGACTTAATAAGCAAAGGTGAGATTAATTTCCTAGTTGCAATTTTCATATTATTAATTATACTTGTTACAATTGGTATAATAATATATATAGAACTTGCAGAGCGTAGGATTCCAGTGTCTTATGCTAGAAAAGTTATTATGCAAAATCAAAATAAAAGGATAATGAATTATATTCCCATCAAGCTAAATTTAAGTGGAGTAATTCCTCCCATTTTTGCTTCAGCTGTTTTGATATTTCCATCTACCTTGCTTCAAGCTTCATCAAATAGTGTTATGCTCGCTATTGCAGATTTTTTACACCCAGAAAAATATGCTTACAATATTTTAATGTTTATTTTAGTTATGTTTTTTGCATTTTTCTATTCATCTATCGTGTTTAATTCTAAAGATATTTCAGAAAATCTAAAGAGACAAGGTGGATTTATACCTGGACTTAGACCTGGAGAAGGAACTGCTAATTTCTTAAATACAACAGCAAGTAATCTCACCTTTTGGGGTGCATTGTATCTTGCTTGTGTATCTACTCTTCCTTGGATAATTCTAAAGTCTATGGGAGTGCCATTTGTCTTTGGTGGGACAGCTGTGCTAATAGTAGTGCAGGTTGCTATTGATACAATGAGGCGAATCGAAGCGCAAATTTATATGAATAAGTATCAAATGCTTAGTGCCACAGGGTTATAATGTCTATTGCATTACGAAGTAAAAAAGAAATTGATTTATTACATAGATCTAATATTATTGTGGCCAGGGCACTACAAGAAGTAAAAAAAAATGCAAAAATTGGCATTAATTTAGATGAGTTAGATAAAATTGCTGAAGACTTTATTCTCTCTTCAGATGCGAGACCCTCTTTTAAGGGATTATATGGATTCCCAAAGGCAATTTGTTTATCTGTAAATAATGTAATAATACATGGAATTCCAAATAGCTATAAATTAAAAAATGGTGATATTTTGGGTGTAGATATTGGCGTTGAGTGTGGTGGCTGGTATGGTGATGGAGCTATTACTTTTGAGATTGGAAATATACAAGATAGTGATAAGAAGCTAATTTCTGCGTCTAGCTTTGTGCTAGATTCTGCAATAGAGCAGATAAAAATTGGGATGCGATTTAAAGAATTAAGCGGAATCTTGCAAGAATTGATTATAGATAGTGGATTTGTTCCATTGAGAGGATTCTGTGGGCATGGTATAGGTAGAAAGCCTCACGAAGAGCCAGAGATTCCAAATTTTATTGATACTAGCATTATGCAAGGACCAAAGATAAAAAATGGTATGGTTTTTTGTATAGAGCCTATGATTTGCCAAAAAAGTGGAAAGCCAAAGATTTTAGATGATAAATGGAGTGTAGTCTCAGAAGATGGTTTAAATGGAAGCCATCACGAGCATACTATTGCTATGATTGATAATAAAGCGGTTATTTTATCGCAGTTTTGATAATGGAGTGATAATGGCAAAAGATAAAAGTGAAAAAGAAAATAAAAAAAAGAAAGTAAAAGATGATGTTATCGAGATATATGGCAAAGTCATTGAGGTTTTGCCAAATGCTACCTTTAGAGTTGGGCTAGAAAATGGTCATATAGTTTTATGCCATATTGCAGGAAAGCTTAGAATGCATTACATTAGAATCCTAACAGGAGATATTGTAAAAATTGAGCTTACGCCTTATAGCATAGATAAAGGTAGGATTACATTAAGATATAAAATTGAGGATATTCAAAAAGATAATGAGCTAATTGATATACAAAAAACTTTAGATGAAAAATATAAGTAATTTTTAAAGTAAATTAGTATATAATATAAGCTTTTATTATCTTAAAAAGATCACCAAATTTCAAAGAAGTTTAAAAATCAGTAAGTTTGAATTTTTTAAGAATCTAAAATTATTTTAAGGAGAAACAATGAAGGTTAGACCATCTGTGAAAAAAATGTGCGATAAATGCAAGATAATAAAAAGAAAAGGTGTTATTCGAGTAATTTGCGTAACTCCAAAACATAAACAAAGACAAGGATAAAATATGGCTAGAATTGCTGGTGTAGATTTGCCAAAAAAGAAAAGAGTAGAATATGCTCTTACTTATATTTATGGTATTGGGCTTAAGAGCTCAAGGGATATTTTGAATGCTGTAAATATATCTTTTGATAAGCGAGTTAATGATCTCAGCGAAGATGAAATCTCTTTGATTGCTAAAAAGATTCAAGAAGATTACATGGTTGAGGGTGATTTAAGAAAAAAAGTTACAATGGATATAAAAGCATTAATGGAGATAGGTAATTATAGAGGTATTAGACATAGAAAAGGCTTACCTGTGCGAGGACAAACTACAAAAAATAATGCCCGCACAAGAAAAGGCAAGAGAAAAACAATAGGTAGCAAATAGGAGGAAACAATGGCAGTAAAATCAACTAATACAAGAAAAAAATCTGCAAAAAAAAGTATAGCTAAAGGTATAGTCCATATTTCTGCTACTTTTAATAATACTTCTGTAACTATTACAGATGAAATGGGCAATGTTTTGTGCTGGAGCACTGCTGGAGCACTTGGATTCAAAGGTTCTAAGAAATCAACACCTTATGCTGCTCAGCAATCAGTTGAGGCAGCTTTAGCTAAAGCAAAAGACTTTGGTATTAAAGAAGTAGGCATTAAGATTCAAGGACCAGGAAGTGGAAGAGAGACTGCAGTTAAAAGTGTAGGTGCAGTAGAGGGGATTAAAATTTTATGGTTAAAAGATGTGACTCCTCTGCCACATAATGGTTGTAGACCACCTAAAAGAAGAAGAGTATAAGGAGGAAGTATGGCACGATATAGAGGACCTGTTGAAAAGATTGAACGAAGATTTGGCGTTAGCCTTGATATGAAAGGCGAGAGGAGATTATCTGGGAAATGTGCTTTGAATTCAAGAAAGTATGGACCTGGACAGCATGGACAAAGCGGCGGTAAAATTTCTGAATATGGACTTCAATTAAGAGAGAAACAAAAAGCAAAGTTTATGTATGGAATCTCAGAGAGGCAATTTAGAATGATTTTTAACGAAGCTCATAGAATTGAGGGAAATACAGGTGAAAATCTAATTAGATTATTAGAGCAGAGACTTGATAATGTAGTGTATAGAATGGGGTTTGCTAGCACTAGGAGATTTGCTAGGCAGCTTGTAACTCATGGGCATATTTTAGTCGATGGTAAAAAAGTAAATATCCCTTCTTATATTCTAAAAGCTGGACAGAAAGTAAGCATAAAAGATAAAAGTACAAATAATAAGCAAATAGTTCGCTCTCTAGAGCTTACTAAACAAACAGGAATTGTTCCATGGGTGGATATTGATGAGGCTAAATTTTTTGGTATTTTTACAAGATTGCCTAATAGAGAAGAAGTTGTGATTCCTATTGAAGAGCGATTAATTGTTGAGTTATATTCTAAATAATAATTTTTAGGTGGTATTTATATGAAGACTATTAAAACTTTTCCTTTTGTGCCTACAAATATTGATGTGCAACAAGAAGTTCCAAATAAAGCTAGAATCTCTGCATATCCATTTGAAACGGGTTATGGCATAACTCTAGCTCACCCTATAAGACGATTGTTAATGTCAAGTTCTGTGGGTTATGCTGTAATTGGCATTAAAATAGATGGCGTTACACATGAATTTGATTCTATTCGTGGAATCACAGAAGATGTTTCTTTATTTATAATAAATTTAAGAAAATTACATTTTGTTATTAAAAATGAACAGCAAACAAGTGTAGTTGTGAATTACTCATTTTCGGGTGGCAAGATTCTTTTGGGTTCTGATTTAAAAAATAATGAAATAGATGTCATGAATCCAGAAGTATATTTAGCTACTATTAATGATGATGCAAAAATTGAGTTTTCTTTAATTATTAATAAAGGCATAGGCTATGTTACAAGTGAGGATATAAGAGGGACGATTTTAGATTCCTTTATTCCAATAGATGCGTATTTTACTCCTGTTAAGAAAGTTACTTATGAGATAGAAAATGTATTAGTTAAAGATGACCCTACATTTGAGAAAGTTATTTTTGATATAGAAACTGATGGTAGAGTTAATGCTGTTGATGCATTTAAAAATGCTATGCAAATTATGGATAGTCAAATGGCTATCTTTAAATCAAAATTAGAAATTCAGAGCGTTGCGATACAAGATATTGAGCCTGAATCTAGTGAAAATAAGATTCTATTCCAAAAAATAGATACCTTAAATTTTAGTGCTAGATGTTCAAATTGCCTTGATAAAAAAGGTGTAAAATATATAGGCGAGCTAGTATTAATGAAAGAGTCTGATATAAAAGCAATTAAGAATCTAGGAAAAAGATCTTATGATGAAATAGTAGAGAAATTACGCGATATAGGCTATGATATTGGGGCTAAGTTGCCAAATAGCATAAAAGATCTTTTACAAAAAAATTAAGCAAATAAGGAAACAAAAATGAGACATTCTAATGATTATAGGAAGTTAGGTAGAACTTCATCACATAGAAAAGCTTTGTTAAAAAATCTATCTATTTCTCTTATAAAATATGAAAAGATAGAAACAGGATTATTTAAAGCAAAAGAATTACAATCTTATATAGAGAGACTAATCACACAATCAAAAAAAGCAGATAGTAGCACACACAGGCTTGTATTTGCTAAATTGCAAGATAAATCTAGCACTAAAAAATTAATAACAGAGATTGCTCCAAGATTTGCTAGTAGAAATGGTGGCTATACTTCTATTCATAAAACAATTAATAGAAGAGGAGATGCAGCTCCTATGGCAATTATTGAGTTTGTAAAATGATTATGAATAAAAAACTTTTGCAAATATTTTTTTGTATTACTATGGTAATATTTAGCTTTAGTGGCTGTGAGAGAAATGATTATCAACACCCATTATATAGGCAGTCAAAATAGGCTTATATAATCACTCTAACTAAATTTACTTTTAAATTACTCTTGCTATAAGCAAGAGATAATATTTTATATAAACCAATAGAATCTACATAAAAACTCATAAATATAAAAATACTTCCATACATAGTATCAATAGTAGAATCTAGCTCTAAAATATTTTCTAGATTCTGTATATTCAAACATTTTTAATATTTATTTTAGTAATTAATTTTTTAGCTTATGGAATGAAAATTAGTTTTTCAAAGTTATTTTTATAAAACAAAAATTTAAACAATTACCAATCAAATATTGTTTAAATGTAAATTTAAAACTTTTATTAGTGGTTTAGATCTCAAAGCATTTTTTAGAATAGATTCTTATTTACTAGATTTACATTATTATTAGAGAGGTTGATGTCTTATATCGTAAGCAATTTTTAGTTTCTAATTTTGATTTAAATATAGTTATTTGATTGTCTATAATGATAATAATCTATCTTAAAAATTGAAAAAATTCACAATAAAAGTGCAAATTATAAAGGTTTTTAAAGAGAATTTTATCTATAATCCCAAAGCCTGAGTGAAGCGTATTTCTTTATATAAAATTGAGAAGTCCGATAAAAGTATTGTTTAGATTCGTGTAGTCGTTTGCATGTGATGGTGTTTCTGTCATTAAACATTAATTATGTTTAGGATTTGCCGCCTACGCAAGTGCTTAGAGTCTTATGTTTAGTATCTGTAATGGGGGCTAGACAATTTTCAAGTAGCGCTCACTTGGGTATATTAATAATTAAGGTTTAATTAAATTGAAGATTCTAATAATTGGAAGTGGTGCTAGGGAGTATAGCATAGCACTTGGTTTGATAAATGATATTAGGGTAAATAAAGTTTATTTTTGTCCTGGTAATGGAGCAAGTGAGCTAATAGGTGAAAATATTGATATAAAAGATAATGAAAAAATAGTTATTTTTTGTATAGATAATAACATTGATTTAGTTGTCATAGGACCTGAAGCACCATTAATGAGTGGTTTAAGTGATGATTTGAGAAAAAAGAATATCAGAGTTTTTGCACCTAGTAAAAAAGCTGCACAACTAGAGGGTTCTAAAATCTTTATGAAACAAATCTTGCAAAAATATAATATACCAACTGCTAAATTTACACAAGGAAGTGATATAGATGAGCTTTTAAGCTTTATAGATTCTACTAATTTTATTGATGAGAGAATGGTTCTTAAAGCTGATGGTTTATGTGGTGGAAAAGGCGTAATAATTGCAAATAATAAAAATGAGGCTAAAGAGATTCTACCCAAAATGCTTAGCGGTGAGTTATTTGGAGAGGCTGGTAAAAGTGTGGTAATAGAGGAGTATTTAGATGGATTTGAGCTTTCGGTGTTTGCAATTTGCGATGGAGAGGATTTTGTAACACTTCCTGTCGCACAAGACCACAAGCGATTACTAGATAATGATTTAGGTGTAAATACCGGTGGAATGGGAGCTTACAGCCCAACAGAACTTTGTAGCGATAGTTTGCTAGAGGAGATTAAAACTACGATTATAAAGCCCACGTTAGAGGCTTTAAAAAAAGAAGATGCAGAATTTATGGGAGTTTTGTTTTGTGGAATTATGGTAGTAGATAATAAACCTTTTGTCCTAGAGTTTAATGTTCGCTTTGGCGACCCAGAATGTGAGGTGATTTTACCGCTTTTAAAAACTCCTGTGCTAGATATTTTAAATGCAGCTGTGGATAAAAAGTTAAAAGATTTTAAAGTTGAAGTTTTGCCAAAATATTGCGTTGGGGTTGTCGTTGCTTCAAAGGATTATCCAAACCCATCTAAAAATATTGAAAAAATTAGTTTTAATAACATCAATCACACTTCAAATAAATTTAATCATATTTCTTTTGGTGGTGTTAGTAAAATAGATTCTGTTCTTTATGCAAGTGGTGGCAGGGTTTTTGTGCAGGTGGGAATCGCTCCTACTTTGCAAGAAGCCAGGGATAATGCTTATAGTTTATCTGAAAATATTACATTTAGCGGTGCAAAAAAAAGAAATGATATAGCAAATAGGGCGTTGCAACAAGATAAAGGTTCTTAATAAATGGATATTTTAGAAATTTTAGATAGAGAGGGATTAGAACTAGCTAAAAATGATAAGAGAATCTTTGCTTTTGTTATCGATGAGTTAATCATTTCTTTTCTTGTTTTTGTGGCATTATATGACAAGATTTCTACCTTAAATAATAATACAGAACAAATAATAGCCCTAATGTCTAGTGCCCTTTTTTATATCATAGCAGTTAAGATTTTATATCATAGTATTTTTACTGCATTATATGGTGCGAGTATAGGAAAAATTCTATGCAAAATTAAGATAGTTAAGCTAGATACATTAGATAAACCAAATATAGTAGAATCCGTCCTTCGCTCCACCCTTAGGGTTTTAGCTGAATTTTTATTCTATATTCCTTTTTTATTTGCATTTGCAAATCCTTTTAGACAAGCCTTGCACGATATGATGATAAGAACTATAGTTATTGATGTAAGTATTCCACAAAACTTACAGGGCTAAATGCTGTGGTATGCAAAAAATATTATTTTTTCTAATTTGTATAATTTTTGTTATAGATTTTGTATTTGCACAATCTGCAATACAGGAATTTGATAGAGAAAATAATAAGATTTTTGAGTTATATGCTGATAATTTAGATTCTATTGATTATAAAATAGCCATAGCCACAGGTAATGCCGTGATGATTAGCCAAGATGTGTATATTCTGGCAGATTATATTAAATACAATACACAGACAAGGGAAGCAGAGCTAAATGGCAATATAAAATTTTATCGTTCTGGAAATCTTTACTTTAGTACGCAAAAAGCTAGTATAAAATTTGATGAAAATTATGCGATAGTCGAACCATTTTATATGCAAGATAGCACAAGCGGAATCTGGATTAGTGCATCTATGGCAAAAAATAAAGATAAGGATTATGAAATAGAGGATATTGTGGTATCAGGTTGCGATGTGGAGAATCCTATTTGGCGTATTGAGGGGACTTCTGGGCATTATAATCAAGATAGTGCAATAGCAGGAATTTGGAATCCTAGAATATACATTAAAAATTTACCTGTTTTATATCTTCCATACATTTTTATTTCTACAAAAAATCAAAGAACCACAGGATTCCTCTACCCATCATTTTCAAGCTCTTCATTAGAGGGATTTATATATATACAGCCATTTTTTCTAGCATTACAGGATTCGTGGGATATGACTTTTAGCCCACAGATTCGCTCAAGCAGAGGGTTGGGGGGAAATATTCAAGTTAGATTTGTAGATAACTTAAATCAACTTTTTGAGTTTAATGTTGGTGGATTTTATAATTATAGGAAATATACAGATAGGTATAATATTAAAAACAGAGTAATTTATGGCTTTGATTTTGCACATCAAAGGCGAGATATTTTAAGCGAATTTTTTGATGGTTATAAAGATGGGCTTTATTTAGATTTTCATTTTATGAATGATTTGGATTATATTAGATTGCAAGATACTAGTAATAGAGATATAGAAAATAGAATCCAAACTTCTAAAGCAAATTTTTTTGGCACTAAAGATGACCATTATTTTGGCTTATATTTTAAATATTTTTTAGATTTGCAAGCGCCAACAAATAGCAATACATTTCACACTCTACCTCATCTTCAATATCATAAATCTCTATCTCAAACGGATATTAAATATTTTACTTATTCTGCTGATGTAAATATGAAAAATATAATGAGATATGAGGGCTTTGGCTATTTTGATAATAGCTTTAAACTGCCCCTATATTTTCAAATGCCAATATTTGCCAATTACGCTACAATAGGAGCTTCACTCAATGCAAATGCTGGAATTATTACATTAAATAGGACGGGAAGTTTGGGAGATTTAAATGGGGCAAATAGCACATATTTTTCGGCAAATTATGGAGTTTTTTTAAGTTCAGATATTGCAAAGCAGTGGGATAAGGTCTTTCACTCAATGAGTTTTAGGGCGGATTTTACAGGACCATTATATGAATTTTTTCAAGATGAAAATAATGTTTTTAAACAAAGAGAAAATATTAATTGTCCCGTTAGCGATAATTCTACAAGATGTCAGATTCAAAATTCTTTTAGTGGGGTTAATATCGTTTCCATTTCTCAGCCACAAGTGCAATTATCATTTTCGCAATATTTCTTTGGGCTAGAAGGAGTAAATTTGCTATATCATAGAATGAACCAAAATATTAATCTAACAGATAATATAAATAGGCTTGAAAGCTTGAGAAATGAGATTGGAATCTCGCCTATTAGCAATCTTGATATTTATACTACATTATATTATTCATTTAAAATGAAAAATATAGAGGAAGCTTCCATTTCTTTGTATACTTCAATAGGTAACTTTAGAGGGAATCTAACATATTATCTAAAAAAATCTTTTAATCAGAATCTAGTTACGAATTCAAATTGCATAGATGGTTCAGGTAGGGAATGTGTTGATACAACAGCAAATTTTTTAAGAATTAAGGCTAGCTATGACTTTAGCTATTTTGCACTTTATGGAGACATTGGCTATGATTTTAATAGAAATTACTTAAGGGATTGGAATCTTGTTATTTCAAAAGATATTCGTTGCTTTGGTGTGGGATTAAAATTTGCAAATGAAATTACCCCATATCTTACTACAAGCGGAGCTAGGACAATAACAAATAGATATATTAGTTTGCAATTTAGATTTGTCCCTGTTACTGCGACTTCTGTATCATATAGATTTAATGAAAAGGAAAATTAGATGCAAAATAAGGAAACTAAATGATAGATAAATTTTATACTAAATTCAAAGATAGAAAAGAGGCATTAAGCAGGTTATTTGATATTATTCCAACTAAAGATATGATAAAACAAAATACAATTTTAATAGCCCTCTCTCAAGGTGGTTTGCTTCTAGCCTATGAAATGTCAAATAGGCTAAATATTCCACTTGATTTTTTATTTACAGAGCCAATTTTAGCTCCCAAAAATCCAGAGTGCGAAGTTGCAATTGTTAGCGAAAGTATGGACATAGTGGTAAATGAAACTTTGGTAGATTCTTTTAATATTACTTATGATTTTATTTATGGTGAAGCTCAAAGAAAATATGAAGAGAAAGTTTTACCAGATATTTATAAGTTTAGAAAAGGCGAAATTATGAGCTCACTTGATAAAAAAAATGTTTTAATCATCGATGAAGGTATTGAAACAGGACTTACGATGCAAGTGGCAATCAAAAGCTGTATCAAAAAAAATGCAAATACAATTATGATAGCATCCCCTGTGGTAGCTGATGATATTGCAGAAATGCTAGAGGAAAATACCGATATGATTTATAGCCTTTATCGTCCAAAGCATTTTGTGAATACAAAATATTATTATGAGGATTTAGAAGATATAGATTTGAGTGTGTTTTCTAATATTTTGGATAAAGCTTTAATTCAATCAAAGACTAATTTAAGGAAATAAAATGGAAATAGAATTAATAGAAAGTAAAGAAAAATTTTACATAGATGAGGTAGCAAAGCAAGCAAATGGTTCTGTGCTATATAAAAAGGGCAAGGCAGTTTTGCTAGCTTGTGTAGCACTAGATAAAAGGGCAAATATTGAGGGAGATTTTTTGCCCCTAACTGTGCAGTATTTAGAAAAAAGCTATGCAAATGGAAAGTTTCCAGGTGGATATGTGAAAAGAGAGGGCAAACCAAATGAATTTGAGATTTTAACCTCAAGGCTTATTGATAGGAGTATTCGTCCGCTTTTTCCTAAAGGATTCTATTATCCAGTGCAAATTACTATTTTTGTTTTAAGTGTTGATAGAGATTTGGATTTGCAAGTTTTGGCGCTAAATGCAGCAAGTGCAGCATTATATATATCCGATATTCCCATAGATAAGGCATTGTATAGTGTTAGGATTGGTAGAATCGATAATGAATTTATTTTAAATCCTACATTTGATGAGATGTCAAAATCTAGCATTGATTTATATGTTTCAGGTGATAGTGAGAATATTTTTATGATTGAGTTTAAAAGTGCTATTGATAGTTTGAATGAGGTCGATTTGCTAGAAGCTCTAAAACTAGCAAAAAATCATATAAATATACATTCTAATCTCTATATTAAGTATTTAAAAAGCCATATAAAGCCACATTTAATACTTGAATTAAATAATAATTCACTTGATTTAGCTATTTTTGATTTTATTCAACAAAATTATAAGGATAGACTAGAATCTTGTTTGATTGAAATGTCAAAAAGTGAGAATATTGACCTAATTGACGCTCTGGTAAATGAAATTGTAGCTAAACATAATTTTGATGAGATTCAAGTAGAAATTGCAATTTCAAAATTTAAGAGGAATTTAATTAGAAATAAGATTCTAAATGAAGACAAAAGACTTGATGGCAGGGGTTTGAAGGATATTAGAGATATTTCTATAAAAACAAATATTTTGCCCTCTACACACGGAAGCACACTTTTTAGTCGTGGAGAAACGCAAGTTCTTGCAGTTTGCACGATAGGAAGTGATAGCGATATGCAATCTTATGAGATGTTAAATATTAAGAATCCACTAAAGACAAATTTTTTATTTCATTATAATTTTCCATCATTTTGCACAGGAGAAGCGTATCCGATAGGCTCTGTAACTAGAAGAGAGTTAGGACATGGGAATCTTGCAAAAAGAGCATTAGAATCTAGTATTAAAAATGAGAGTAGGGCAGTTAGAATCGTATCTGAAGTATTAGAATCTAATGGTAGTTCATCTATGGCAAGCGTTTGTGGTGGTTCGCTTAGTATGTATAGTGCTGGGCTACAACCTTTATTTTTGGTAGCAGGGATTGCTATGGGATTAGTCAAAGAAAATGAAAAATATAAGATCCTAACTGATATTATGGGAATTGAGGATTATGATGGCGATATGGATTTCAAAGTGGCAGGAAATGCTAATGGAATTACCGCTATGCAAATGGATATAAAAATAAGTGATATTAGTATCGAGATTCTAAAAGAAGCGCTGTATCAAGCAAGAGAAGCCAGGCTCCAAATACTAGAAAAAATGCGAATTGCAAAGGAAAATATAATTTTGGGCGAAAATACCCCACGAGTGGAATCTTTTAGTATTCCTCTAAATAAGATTCCAAGTATAATAGGGCAGGGTGGTAAAAATATAAGAAATATTATTGAGCGATTTGAAATAAGCATTGATATAAATAAAGAAAATGGTCTTGTCGTGGTCTCTGGTAGCACGCAAGAGAGCGTTAGTAATGCAAAAGACTATATTCTTTCTTGCATTAATGTGGATATTGCTTCTTTTAATGTGGGAGAAAAATTTAGAGGTAATATAAAGAGAATTGCTGATTTTGGAATCTTCGTTGAGATAAAAAGCGGAGTAGATGGGCTTATACACAATTCTAGATTATTGAAAAATAATATTAGTATCAATGATTTTAAAGAAGGTGATGAGATTGGCGTAGAAATCGTTGCTATTAATAATGATAAAATTGAATTATTTATAAGTTAGTTTTTATTTTAAATTAGCAATAATACGCACTTCAAGGCTTTTATTAGTAGGGATACATAACCGAGCAGATTGCTTTGAAAATATTTTTTGGAGATAAAAATGAAAAAGATTTTTTTAGTTTTTTTAGCATTTATGGGTGTTGCATTTGCAGCTGATGGAATGAGCGGAGTTGATTTGATTAAAGCTTATTCTGCTATTGGTGCAGTAGTTGGTCTTGGTATTGCCGCTCTTGGTGGTGCTATTGGTATGGGAAATGCAGCTGGTGCAGCAATTTCTGGTATGGCAAGAAATCCAGGTGTAGGTGGTAAGTTATCTACTACAATGTTTATTGCAATTGCGCTTATCGAAGCACAGGTCATTTATACTCTTGTTATTGCAATTATAGTTCTTTATGCAAATCCACTTTTAGGTTAATCTATAAAAGTTAGAATCTTTTTAAAAAAAGATTCTAACTTGTCCGCGGTTGTGGTGGAATTGGTAGACACGCCATCTTGAGGGGGTGGTGGGGCAACTCGTGCGAGTTCAAGTCTCGCCAACCGCACCATTTCTTTGCTCTATATTTATATAAAATTTATTACTTACAATTTTGTTTTATAGTTTAATTTATTGCTTTATAAATTTATATAAAGAATCTATATAAAAATAAACTTCTTAAAAACATTCCATAGAGTTAAAAATGCACAATAGTCTCAACTAAATATTACTCAAATATTTTATTATAAAGATTATGAGATATGTTTCTTCAAATCATTTAATAAAGTAAATTGTGATAAGCAAAAATGGATTTTTTAGATTTTATTTAATTATATAGATTAACTTTTTATAAAAAGTGTTTAAAATTAAATGATTAATTTTACAAATTTAAAAAATTTAGAATAATATAAAAATTACTGCTTTTTTAGGAATCTAAATTGTTATTAATAATTTATATAAGAGAATTATTAATAACGAGATTCACTTTTTGAATCTCGAATAAATATGATTAATCAAATTTTGGTTTTGGTGTATCAATACTTTGGGCTGGAAGCATAGGATAGATAATCTCTGGTTTTGTTCCTGTTAGGGAATTGAAAAATGTCTCTATTTTTTTCACATCTTCATCACTAATTTCATCACCTAATTGAATACTTGCCATTTCTTTAATAGCATCTTTTACATCCCAATATTGTCCATTGTGGAAGTATGGCATAGTCTCTAAAATATTTCTTAAAGTAGGAGTTTTTACCATACCATTTGCATCACCTTTAAATCCGCCTACACTAGCAAATTTATATTCTTTTGCTACGCCTAGAGGTTGTAAGGTTCCACCTAGATTTATATCAGTATGACAAGCAATACAGCCTTTATCAATAAATATATTTAAACCTTCTTGCTCATCTTTGCTTAATGCTTTAGTATTTCCTCTTAAGAAATCATCATATCTTGAAGGAGTAACTAGAGTTTTTTCAAAAATTGCGATTGTATCGGCAACTAAATCAAAATCAATTTTTACATTATTGCCATAAGCTTTTTTAAACTCTGTTACATACGCTGGAATTGATTGAATCTTAGCAAGAACAATTTTTGGGTCTGCATTCATTTCTGGAGCTGATTGGATTGGACCTTTTGCTTGGTCTTGTAAGTGAGCACTTCTTCCATCCCAGAATTGCGATGAGTTGAAAACTGAATTATAAACGGTTGGTGAATTTAAATGTGATGGATTGGGAGTCCATTTGTGTCCTATTGCTGCTGGAACAACATCAGTTCCGCCTAATCCTAAATTGTGGCAAGTATTACACGAAATAAGATTTGAGCCAGAGATTCTAGGGTCAAAATATAATTTTTTACCAAGTTCAATTTGGGCTTTAGTCGCCTTATCTAAACCTGTTAGTTTTTTAAGCTCATTTCCTGTTGGTATTGGTTTTAGCCCTGAATCTAAAGCTTTTTTAACTAAATCATTACCTGTAGCACCAAATAAAAAACTAGCACAAAGTGCAGATGTCGCACCTATACTCAATATACTTTTCATAACTTCTCCTTTTGTTTGTTTTTGTTAAATATAAACTACTTATATTGTTGCTATGTAGGACAGCTATTTATAGAGATTTTATATCTAAGCACAGAATTATATAATAAAATTTATCAAAATATAATTTATTATTTTAAATTACTTTGGAATCTCGATTCTATAAACTTTTTGCTCATAAATTATAGTTTTTTTATTCCAGTTTGAAATATTGCTTTTGGTGTTAATTCTTTTGGATACTTCATCATTTAGAGATTTGCTAGTTGCATTTTTTGTATATTGGCTTTGAATATTATTAAAATTTAACTCTTTTTTTATCAAATCTAGTTTTGCTTTATTTGGATATTTTTTTATGATTTTTCCATCTTTGCTAATTTCTAATATATAAGCAACTTTGTTAGTTTTGGCATCTATTACTAAAGCTTCATCATTTTTTAAAATCTTATCTGTGTTAATTATGCTATCTTGGGCTAGTGCAATATTTATTAATAAAATAAAAATGATATTTTTTATTCTCATAGTTTGTGCCTCAATTTAAAAGATAATGCTATTTTATCTTATTTATCTAGATTTTTTTATTATTTTATTTTTTAGAATCTCTTAATATATGAAAAGAAAAGTTCTTTAGAATACATTTAAGTTTATTTGATTTAAGTAGTTTGAATAAAGTTTATTTTGGATTATATTGTATAATTTCAATTTATTTTTAATTTAAGGATTTTAGAAATGAAGGAAATAAAAATTATCTCTACACAAGATGCACCACAAGCAATAGGTCCATACTCTCAAGCAATTTGTTTTAACGATTTAGTTTTTACTTCAGGGCAGATTCCACTAAATAGTAAAAATGAATTTATGCAAGATGATATAAAAGGACAGACAAAGCAGGTTTTAGAGAATCTAAAGGCAGTGCTAAAAGAGGCAAATATAGGGCTAGAAAATGTAGTGAAAACTTCTGTTTTTCTAGCAAATATGGAAGATTTTAATGCGATGAATGAAGTTTATGAAAGCTATTTTAAGGATAACAAACCAGCAAGAAGCACAATTTGTGTCAAAGAATTGCCAAAAAAAGCTTTGGTAGAAATAGAGTGCATTGCGATTATAAAGTGAAATTTTATTTTATAAAGTATTAGAAAAATTTACTAAATCTAATTTAAATAATTTAACATACTATTTAGTGCAATAAGATTTTTGAAAATAGTTTAGAATAAGATACAGCAAGGTGCTATTTAAGATAGTTGATAGCATTTTAAAATTAATTAAAAGATAAAAATTATTGATTTTGAAAGATTAATATTTTTAGTGGAGATTTCTAAAGAGCAGATCTGCATAATAATGGAATCTAAATAGATTCCATTATATTTTAGTAAGATAATTTAGCAAATACAAGCAGATTATCGCCATCTCTGCCTTTTAGATTCGAATACACATATCCGCCACCAACATCTGTTTTCATAGTCTTGCCTTGCCATACTCTATATTTTGCTATTGCTGAAAATTCTATATACTCTCCACCGCCAAGTAATACATCGATATTTAACTTATTATTTAGCAATCTAAATTCACCAAATACATAGAAGCTATATACATTTTCACTAAAATAATTTTTATTATAAGAATTTACCCATTTGCCGTAGAATCTTGAATTATCATTTATGCTCCAAATATCTTGTCCACCTGAGTAATAGAATCCAGCTCCAAAATCAACCCAGTTACTATATTTAAACTCTTGATCAATCCAAGTTAAAAAGCCTACATCATTTCTAGAGCCTAAATAATAATCAGGTGCGACTTGAACCATCACACGAAGCATTGTGCTAGAGCGCCAATCTTTTGCAAAATCCACGATATATCCGAATCTTGTTCCAATTTGAAATAAAATATCTTTACTCACAGCAGGATTAATATCAAATAGCAAAAATGGGTCTAAAACGAATCCAGCTAGATTCATATTTAAACCTCCGGCTATCACATTTCCGCCACCTCGTCCAACAAAGTTCCTACCGCCTGGATGATAAGCATACATCGTGCCAAGCTCAGAGGCGATTCTGCTAGGTTGGTACCCTGTTGTTAAGAATGAGTTGAAATATGTAACCCAAATATCCATTTTATTAACGACATTGTTCCTAAATAAATTATCATATTTAAAGCCGATTCCTTGAATGCTGTTTGCAAGCCAATCAAACTCAAAGAAAGTAGCATCAAATCTTCCTGCTGAAATCTGCCAATTATTGTTTTTATAATTCACAAATGCGTCTGATACATCACCTGTATTTGGGTATCTTCCAGCTGGTCCTGTGTAGGTTAATCCACCAAATGAGTTGGATTGTTTATCCAATGCAGCCCAAGCACCTGTCGCACCTAAACCAAATGTGAGTCCATTGTCAAGATAGAAGTTAGCCCCAGCTCTAGCGGATAATCCTATTGTTGATGAATTTTTATTTTCACCTACGAAACCTTGATTATATAAAGCTCCTACATAGCCATAGTTATCTATTTTCACCTCAACAGCGTTAGCTGATGAAATTAAGAGAGTTGCTACCCCTCCCCACAAAAGCTTTTTATAATTTATCATTAAATCTCCTTAAAAAAAATTAAATAAAGCTAAAATTCTAATACAAATAGTCTAAAAAAGTAATAAAATTAAATAGTTTTACTCTGTGGATAAGTTTTATTAGTAATTAAAAAAAGTATGCCTTTTAAAGAGGATATGAGACTTAAAAACAATGTGAATAAATGCTACAATTTGTAAATAATTTTTGGCTTTATTGAAATTGTGAAATATGGAATCTGATATAGCGATTTAAAATTAATACTATTACAATCTAAATAGATTTAGTGATTATAAGTTTTGAGGTTAAGATGAAGAGGATATAAGCATTGAGAATACGCAAATGCAAGGTAATGTAAAGCAATATATAAAGTTGATAATAATGTGCTTACTTTTTTGGATTTGATAAAAATTTAGACTTTTATTTATATGTGGCATTGTGATATTCAAAGTATGTGTGCTTCTATAAATTTTATAATTAGAATATTTGTATCGCAAGAGGTAGAATTTATTTAGCAATGTGATTTTACTTGAGATTTTTTCTAGTTTACTTGAGATTTTTATATTTTGGAATCTTTAGTAATTATATATTTTAATATTGTTGCAAAATTAATCTCAAATATACAAAAATATAAAAGCTATTTGGATTGCACTATTTACAAATTTTTAAAATCCAATTTTAATAAATTTGAAATTAAATATTAAATTATGATTGCCATCTTATTGAAGCTAGAGCGAATCTTTAACTTAATTTTATAAATTATTTTGTTTCTATCTTAATATCATAAGTTGGATTTAGTGAATCCAGCACTTGTCTTATCTCTAACATTTTCTTTAATGAAGCTTCCTTGCTAAGCAGATTAAAGAAAACTAATTTATTATTTTTTCTTTTTACATCTATTTTTAGGCTATTTGTATCGCCATTTAGAACTTTGTAAGTGGAATCCATCACATTATTAAAAATGGATATTTTAAAGTCTCTATCGTCTTTACCATTATAAAATTTATTAATTTGTTTTTTAAAATCATTAAAGATGCCATTTAGAGAAATATCAAATCTAGCAAGGTTTTTTTTATAATAATCACCGATTTCTTTAGATTTCACATCGATATTTAGGTTCTCTACGCTATACTCATAAAAG
Source organism: uncultured Helicobacteraceae bacterium (assembly GCA_947176375.1). Lineage (GTDB taxonomy): Bacteria > Campylobacterota > Campylobacteria > Campylobacterales > Helicobacteraceae > NHYM01. The sequence continues at coordinate 23,079 of CAMWQM010000017.1, read as the reverse complement.
CTAGGGGTGTTTGTATTAAACCAATCTTGTAGTAAAAAAATTATACTTTTATTCCTAAAAAGCTCTCCACGCAATAAAATATCCAAATCAATATTTATATCAAATTTGCTAAAATCAAGATAAATTTTTCTATTTAGCATAACATAGCCTAGAGCAGAATCTTCTTTTTTGAGATTTAGCGTATATTTTATATATTTTGGAGTTAAAATGAAATATGGATTTGAGTTTAAAATATGAGATATATTCTCAACACTAATTTCTATGCCAACCTCACTCTGCGTTAGATTAACCATCTTAATATTTATATTTTTTAATAAAACCTCATACTCTTTATTTGAAATTTTTGCTTCTTTAATTACACAAGTATGCTTAAGAAAGCCATAACAAGTAAGTAGATTTGTATCTGCTTTGAGGTAATATTTGCTAAATTCACTATAAAGCGTGTTTAGATATGTTTCTATTGCTTTGATTTCGATTCTTTTTAGATATTCGTTGATGATAAATAGGCATATACTGCCAGCCAATAAAACGAAAACTATACTAAAGATTACCTTTTTTCTCATTTACTTATCTTTAAAATTTTTTGTAATAATATCTAAAAGTTTTATTAATTTTGTTTTTAATTTGATTTTTAAAAGATTTTATATTTAGAATTTGTAGTAAAAATATCATATCTAGCACAAAGGCTAGATATGTTTGATTGACTATATTCTAGTCAATATTTTTATTTTTGTTTAGAATCTATCATAGTGTGCAAATAAGGCTTAGTGTTTTTATCAAGTTCTAAGAGTTTGGCAGGAGGATTGCCGTTTATCTCTTCATGCTCATAATATCTTTCACCTTTTTTGTGTCCATTTAAATCAACTTTGTATCTAATATCACCTGGATTGAATTTTTGTATATCTTCAAATTTCAAATCACTAGGAGTATAGCTAATACCATTTTTAGCAGCTATCATAGCGAGCGCAGTTTGCCCCTGTCTAGCCATTTCAACTGCTTGAAGTAGCATTCTACTAGCTTCTCGTGGATTATGGAATCCTGTAGAATTCTCTGCTCCAACAAAATCACCTCTCATTTGCCCTTTTCTATGAAGCTCTAGTGGCTCTTTTAATATAATATTGATTTCCTCTTCACTCTTACCTTTTTTAGCTAATTCTTCTCTAATTTTCTTAATATCTGTAATTAGGCTAACTGTTGCATATTCTGCACTTCTTAAGTCAAATGCAACAGATTTTTGAATATCTGCAACTTGATTTTTTAAATATTCTTCACTTTGATTATGGCAAGTTTTACAAGAACTATTTATATCAAATAAAGGCGAAGTAATATTGTGTTGTGTAACCTTTTTAGCACCTTTTCTGATATAAGGCATATGACAATCTGCACAGCTTACATTATTAGCAGCATGAACGCTACCACTATAAAGCTCTGTTTCTGGGTGTTGAATCTTAATCATAGGAGCTTTAGTATCCTTATGTATCCAGTCTTGTTTGAAAGCTACTTTTGCATCAAGTGCTCTAACTTTATCATAATGTTCATCAAACATTTCTATTCTAAATGGTTTGCCTTTTTCCCAAGCACTCCAAGGAAATACTAATTCTAATCCATCTACTTCTATTTCAGTAGGTTTATTGCCATCTCTCCAAATATCTATTTCATCATAAGTTTTTTGAGTGCCATCCCACCACTTTTTAGTGCTATCTTTGGCAATAGATTCACCCATTACTTTAACTTTTGTGCCTGTTGGTTTGAAGTAATATTCTACATGGCATTGAGCACAAACTAAGCTTCGCATTTCATTTCTATCAGCTTTAATTCCTTGCACAGGGTCTTTTTCGTAACCTCTCATTACAAGTGAATTGATTAAACCTTGACGAGAAATTCTTAAACTCATATCTTCTGGATTGTGGCAGTCTGCACATGTTACGCCCATTCTAGTTCCACCATGAATACCACTATGATCTTTTACTCCTTCTACTTCTGGGACATTTTTAATCATAGTCCAATATTTTGTAGAATTGAATGAAACCCACTTCTCTTCCATACTATCACCTTTTGAAGCATTTTTGTAAAGCCAAGGTGACCAACCACTATGGCAGTTCATACAAGCAGTAGGCTGTCCTCCAAACGCTTTGAAACCATGAGCATTTAAGAAATCTTTATTGTTTCTTGCTGTTTTCATTTGGTCTTCTTGAATCCAAAAGTGTCCTCTTTCTTCATTTGCATCTATACTAAAAGGGTATCCTGCCCAAAGAATTGTTAATTGTGGATACCTAATTAGCTTACTATAAGCTTCATTTCCACCAAATTCTGTGCTTTTTGGTTTCTCTGTTTCGACTGTTAAATACATATCCAAGTATTCTGGATAATTTTTACCCCAATAATCAAATGTTGGGTTATCATCACTTAATTTGACAAAACTTTTTGGCGCTAGAACCATCTCCTCTGCCTTTTTAGAGTTTATATTTACAAGTAGCATTACTATTGCAATACCTATTATGACTGCTATAACTAGCAATATTGGCATTGCTAATGATTTTTCTTTTGACATTTTCTCCTCCTAAAATAAAATTAAAAATTTCTAATATGTCCTATATTTTTATGACATGAAACGCAACTTAGTGATTTATCATAATTATGAACCACTTTTGTAGTAGGATTCACAACATTGCTAACTATTGATGAATGGCATCTTATGCAATTATTTCGCACTATATTTTTACTTTTTGGTGTAGCATTTAAATTACTTGGAATATCCTTAAAAGTAAAAGCATATGCGTGTCCAACTCCACTCTCCGCTTTTGTAAGCCATTTAGCTACAAAACCTTCTGGAATATGGCAATCATTACAAGTAGCATAATTTTTGTGGTTACCTAAGCTCCAGTCATTATAAACCTCATTCATAACATGGCAGTTATTACAAGCCTCTGAAGCGTTACTAAAATATGAGAATCCTTTTGCATACCAAAATGTAAAAGAACCCGCACCAATAACGAATCCGATAGCTACTATAACTGCCAAAGTAAGAATAGGAATAGGCTTTTTATTATTGTTTTCCAAAAATACCCTCCTATCTGTTCAAAATTGCATTATAATGCAATAGAATGATATTATTTATCAAAAATATATTACTTGATATAGGTCAATTTGAACTTTTAACATTAAGTTAAACTAATTTAAAAGTTTATTTTAAATGGAATCTATGATTTAGAATGATTATTAGGATTTAAGTTTCATTCTTAAATTTCATACTATAATACAAAATTAATTTCTTTGATTTAAAAGGAAAATCGTGAGCATCAAGTCTATTTATAAAAGTATAGTTAAATCTAAAAATATAATTAAAGAATTTACACAAAAAATAAAATATAGAATTTTAGAGTTTTTATCATTTTTTAATAATGTAGAAACATATGCCGCTTCGCTTAGCCTTTATACGCTATCTGCGATTGTCCCTATAATAATTATTGTGCTGACGATACTTTTTTCTGTGCCAAATTTTCAAAGTCAAGTAAATTATGTAAAAGAAATTATCCTCTCAAACATTTCTCCTACAAATACTAGCGTGATTTCTGGCTATCTTGATGAGTTTATGAAAAATTCACAAAGTTTAGGAATGAGCGCATTTATTTACGCATTTGTTGCTTCTATATTATTTTTTAGGAATCTTGAAAGTATTTCAGCAAAATTATTTGAATCTAAAAAGCGTTCATTTTTTGATGCATTGATTGTATATTGGTCGCTTATGACTTTATTTCCTATCGGTATTGGGGCTTCTTTGTATTTTAGTATAGAATTTCAAACATTACTTAAAAAAACAGATTTGATAAATTATATAAATATCATAGATTTGCTACCTTATATCTCAATATGGGTTTTATTTTTTATTCTATTTAAGATTCTGGCAAACAAGCCACTGCCTTTTGCTTCACTACTTTTATCATCGTTAATTACGATGATTGTTTGGAGTGTTTTGAAATGGGCTTTTGTATATTATGTATTTTTTAATAAAGCTTATAGCACGATTTATGGTTCATTTTCTATATTAATGTTTTTTATTTTATGGATTTATTGTTCTTGGATTGTGGTATTGTATGGAATGCGTCTTACACAGGGCTTTATCACTAATTTTGGTGGCAAGAAAGACGATAGTATGCTAATATGAAGGAGAAAGTATGATTTATGTTATAGTAGTTTGCGGAATCTTAGCGATTATCGCGGTGGTTTTTGCAGTCATTTTTCATAGAAAAGTTAAGTTTTTATTAGAAAAAAATGATTTTCTAACTTCAAGTCTTAATGTAAAAGATGAGCGAATAAGTGCATTAGAAAATGATATTGATAATCTAAATGCAGAAAACAGAGTTTTAGTAGAAGACAGGGCGAATCTAAAAACTGCATTAGAATATGAAACGAAAATAAGTGAAGAAAAGTTACAAGAATTTAGAGATTTTAAAAATAAGATAGAAGAGCAAAGCAGAAATGAGTTTAAAATCCTTTCTCAAACAATTTTAGAAGAAAAGCTAAAAAAACATAAAGAGATTCAAGAAGAGAATCTAGGCACTATATTAAAGCCATTGCAAAGCCAAATAGAGACTTTTAAAAAAAGAGTAGATGAGATTCATAGTGATGATATAAAAGAAAGAAGCACTTTAATTAACGAGATAAAGCACCTAAAAGATTTAAATATCAAAATTTCTCAAGATGCAATTAATCTAACAAATGCTTTAAAAGGTAATAACAAAACGCAAGGGAATTGGGGTGAGATGATTTTAGAAAAATTGCTTGAAGATTCTGGCTTGATTAAAGATAGAGAATATATCGTGCAAGAAAGTTATAAAAATGAAGATGGAAATATTCTGCGTCCAGATGTGGTTATAAAACTGCCAAATAATAAAAAAATTATTATAGATTCTAAAGTTTCACTTGTTGATTATGAGAGATTTATAAGTAAGACAAGCGAAAATCTTGAGGATTTATCAATCCATATAATTTCACTTAAAAATCATATAAAAGAATTAAGTAAGAAAAATTATGAGAGTTTGTTAAATAGCTATAGCTTGGATTTTATTTTGATGTTTGTTCCGATAGAAGGAGCATTTTTAGATGCACTAAGATTTGATAATGAATTGTTTTCTTATGCATACAATAAAAATATCATTTTAGTTAGTCCGACTACACTGCTTGCGACACTTAGGACTATTGGCAATATTTGGCGAAATGAAAGGCAAAATAGTAATATGCAAGAGATTTTAGATGTTGCAAGCGGACTATATGATAAATTCTCACTTTTCTATAAAAGTATGGAATCTATAGGAAGCAGTATTGATAGTATGGAAAAAATATATAAAAATTCACTAAAGCAGCTAAAGGATGGCAGAGGCTCACTTTACTCTAGGATTCAAAAGTTAGATGAGTTAGGAATTAAAGTAAAAAATAAATTGCCAAGCGAATAGTGATTTAACAGAAATAGCAGATAGTTAGCAAAATAATTTATGATACTTAAGAGGATAATTTTTAAAGTTATAAATTAAGATTAAAGCAATTTGGAAGTTTGCTTTAAGAGATATTTTTAAGATTTTATAATTTAGATTAGTTTCTACTTTTTGCTTTATGGAATCTAAATTTGGTATTTTTTAATTTAAATTATATACTTGTAAATTGCTAAATTAGGAGTTTTTAGAATCTAAAATAAGATAAATTTAGTTTTTGTGTGTCAAGTTTTTTACAGTGCTTTTTTAAAATTTCAAATTTATCAAAAAGTAAAGTGATGAAAAGTACTTTAAAAGCTTTATATGCTAGTCTAAATTATTTGTAGTATTAAATGGATTTTATTTGAAGAGCAAAATTTATTAGCTATTTTGGTTTTTAAAATATAGGGTTTTAGGTTTATAAAGAATTATGACCAAAATATTTTAGGGATAATCTCTAAAATATTTTGGCTTTGTTTTTTAGTTCTTTTTCTAGTTTTTCTACCACTCTCCAAGTAGAGATTACAGAATCTGGATTTAGAGATATAGAGCTTATTCCTTCTTTTACTAAAAATTCAGCGATTTCTGGATAATCACTTGGGGCTTGTCCGCAGATTCCACAATATTTATTATGTTTTTTACACGCGGCTATTGCTCTTTTAAACATCTCTAGCATAGCTGGATTCCTCTCATCAAAAATAGAACTAACTAGTTCACTATCTCTATCAACTCCAAGAGTAAGCTGTGTCAAGTCATTTGACCCGATAGAGAAACCATCAAATAGTTTTAAAAACTCATCTGCTAAAATCACATTTACAGGCAACTCACACATTACATAAATTTCAAGCCCATCTTTACCAGATTCTAGACCATTTCTTCTCATAATCTCTAGCACCTTTTTGCCCTCTTCTGGAGTTCTCAAAAATGGCACCATAACTTTCATATTTGTTAGCCCCATTTCATCTCTAACTCTTGCGAGTCCTTGACATTCCCACTCAAATGCAGTTCGGTAGATATCAGAGTAATATCTATTAGCGCCTCTGTATCCTAGCATAGGATTCTCCTCGTGTGGCTCGTATGCTGCGCCCCCAACCATTCCTTTATATTCATTTGTCTTAAAGTCACTTGTTCTAACAATCACAGGATTTGGATAAAAAGCAGAGGCTATCATACCAATCCCTTCTGCAATCTTGCTGGTAAAAAAATCTTTTGGGTTGTCATATCCACAAATTATTTTTTTGATAATATCATAGTCTTGCACATCGGTTTTGCCATTTTGCATATCTACTAATGCTACAGGGTGCGCCTTTATATTATTAATCGCAATTAATTCCATTCTAGCAAGCCCTACACCATCATTTGGAAGCTGTGCAAAGCTAAAAGCTTTTTCTGGATTTCCTACATTCATATAGATTTTGGTATTAGTTTTGCCCAAATCTGAAATGTCTTCTACTTCAATATCATATTCAAAGATTCCATTATATACGAATCCTTGTTCTCCCTCTGCACAGGATACTGTCGCTTTTATTCCATTTGCTAGTTTTTCAGTAGCACCTGTTGCACCTACAATCGCAGGGACACCTATTTCTCTAGCAACGATAGCTGCGTGGCATGTTCTCCCACCTCTATTTGTAATTACAGCAGCTGCCTTTTTCATCGCTGGTTCCCAATCTGGGTCTGTATTATCTGTTACTAAAATATCGCCTTCTTTAATCTCATTCATATGCTCAATATCTTGAATAATTTTTATCTTTCCGTGGCTTATTTTATCGCCTATTGCCATACCTTTTACAAGTGTATGAATCTTATCCACAGGCTTTTTAAAGCTAAATTTTTCTATTTTATTTGAATTTTTTGTCTTTTTCTTTTGACTTTGCACAGTTTCTGGTCTTGCCTGCACGATGAAAATATCTCCACTTTTGCCATCTTTTGCCCATTCCATATCCATAGGGCGGTATTCTCCTGCCTCTTTTGTGTAATGTTCTTCTATTAAAATTGCGTATCTTGCGAGTGTTAAAATATCTTCATCTGTGATTGAAAAGCTTGTTAGTTCCTCTATTGTGGTTGGAATGTTTCTAGTTGGCTTATCACTTCCACTTGGGGCATAAACCATTTTTATATCTTTTTTACCCATTTCTTTTTTAATAATAGGTCTTTTGCCTTGTTTTAAGGTCGGCTTAAATACATAAAATTCATCTGGATTTACAGTTCCACCTACCACATTTTCGCCTAGTCCCCAGCTTGAAGTGATAAATACTGCATCTTTAAAACCCGTCTCTGTATCAATACTAAACATGACTCCAGAGCTTCCTATATCACTTCTTACCATTTTTTGCACACCAACGCTTAATGCAATTTTAAAATGATCAAATCCTCTACTTGCTCTATAGCTAACCGCTCTATCTGTAAATAATGAAGCCATACAGGATTTTACATAATGAATTAACTCTTGCTCTCCTTTTACATTTAGGTATGTATCTTGTTGTCCTGCAAAGCTTGCATCAGGTAAATCTTCTGCAGTAGCAGAGCTTCTAACAGCTACATCCGCTAGAGTCATATTGTATTCTTTGCTTAAGATTTTATATGCTTGAAGTATTTCATCTTTTAAGTCTTTTGGAAACGGTGTAGTAAAAATCAGCTCTCTTATTTTCTTTGACCTTGCCTTTAACACATCAATTTCGGATGTATCGACATTAGCAAGCAAATCAATAATTTTTTCTCTAATATTTCCGCTATCTAGCAGATACCAATAAGCTTCACTTGTGATTGCAAAGCCATTTGGTACTTTTATGCCAACCTCAATAAGTTCTTGAAACATTTCGCCTATGCTTGCATTTTTCCCTCCAACAATAGGAACATCTTTATTATTTAACTCGTTGAAAAACTTAATATACTTCATTTTAAATCTCCTAAAAAATTTGCTTATCTTACAAAATATTATTAGAAAGCTTACTTAAAATTACAAAAAAATATCTATTTTTGTAGTGGGTAAATTAGATATGAAACTATTTTGATTTAGTTAAATATTATAGCTTTAAACTTAGTAATTATTAAAAGCCAAATTAAAGTAAAAAAATGATGTATAAGTTAGTTTTTTTAGGCAATAGAAGTGTTGGCAACTTAAAATATAATTATTGTAGAAACATTCTAATCCCTGCTATACCTCGAATTTTAAGGTTTTGAAGCTTGTTTATATTGTATTTATTGATTCCACCTAGTGCAAAAATTTTACTTCTCATATAAAGTGGAATCTTATCTATAAATTCTACTCCAAGTGGAATCCCCTTGTCTTTCACAAAAAATATTGGGCTTATGAATATATAATCTACACCCATATCATAGGCTTTTTGAATATCACTAAAATTATGGGCACTATAAGATATTTTATAAGAATTTGCTAGATTTTTGATATTTATAATTAAATGCAATTCGGTGCTTTTTAGATGGATTCCATCTGTATTGTATGAAAGGAATCTAGGAATATAATTTATAAAAATCCTAATATTGTATTTATCACAAGATTCTTTAAAGGCTTTTAGAATTTCTAAATTTAGATTCTTATCTCTTAAGTAAAGCTTATTTACTCCAAGATTTTTTGCATAAGAAAGATTTGAATCTATATTGTTGTAGAAATTTTTATTTGTTATTAGAAATTTTTCTAACATAAATTGTTTTTTAAATTAATGTTTTTTGGCAATTCTATCTAAGATATCAATCTCTTTTATTTTTAGTTTAATTAGGATAAACATATATTTAAAAATCATTACAAAAAACACAGCTAAAATCATAATGATAAGAAAGATTCCAGTAGAAATAAATAAATTTCCTCTTAAAACAAAAAATGAAAATACAAAGCCAAAGCATATAGCAATGCCTAAAATTGCACCAATTAGAATCTCTATAAAGATTCCTATTGATGAGAAGTTATAGAGAAAATTATTTTGATTAGTAATGCTTTTGGGTTTGTATCTAGTTTTTTTAATGCGATTCTTCATCTATGATCACTGCCCCTGCTAGATAAACATAAGTTAATATCATAAATATAAAAGCCTGCAAACAACCCATAAAAGTAAGTATGGCGAATGCTGGAAGTGGTGCTACCCATGGGGCTAACATTAGCATAACAAGCAAGAATATATCATCTCCTTTTATATTTCCAAAAAGCCTAAATGAGAGTGAAATAATCCTTGAGAAATGAGATATTAACTCCACAGGAAACATTAGCGGAGCAAGCCATTTAATAGGACCCATAAAGTGTCCAAAATAATGGGCAAATCCATGCTCTCTAATTCCTTCAAAATGATAGTAGAAAAATACGATTAATGCTAATACTAAAGTGAAACTCCAGCTCGAACTAGGTGCTTCAAAACCTGGAATAATTCCTATCATATTTGATAAAAATATAATCAAAGCTAAAGTGGCAGTTAATGGAATATATTTTCTAGCTAGTTTTTCACCAATTGCATCTTTTGCAAAATATAAGATTCCACTTAAAAATGCTTCAGCAATATTTTGCATACCGCTTGGCACAAGTTCCATTCTTCTTGTCGCCATTCTTGCAAATAATAATGCAATAATTACGACTAAAATCGTATAAAAACCTATGATAAAATTATGATCTGGATTGATTAAACCTGCAAATGTAAAAAGTCTGCCTTCCATTTATATATCCTTTATATTAACTTTAAAAAATGATTTTGCAAATAATGTTGCAATTCTTGCATTAATTTATTTAAAACAATCTTACTTTTAATCAATTTCTTTTAAATTTTATTACTTTTGTGCCACAAAGCCAGTCGTGGAATGTTCTTTTATCCTTTCTAATAAATGGCACAATTAGACCAAAAACTAAAGCCATACTTAAACAAAACAGCAGGAATCTAGCAATTATTATAAAAAAGCTAATATTTTGTTTTGATTTTTCATCATCAGTATCTTTTAATAAAATTATTTCTGCATACATATAGCCTAAGCTTTGAGATTTTTTATAAAATAAAATTGAAGTGATTAATCCATATAAACAAAAGCATATAAAAAGTGTGATTTGACTATTTTGAAATGCTTCTTTTGAGCCGAGCACAGCATAAGTTGCCACATATACAATCGGCATATAAATCATAAAAATATCTGTGATAAACGCCTTTAGCCTATCTAGTAGTAATATTTGAGCAAAAATGCTTTTTTTTTGATTTTGTGTGGAATCTATTTTATTTTTATTTGTTAATTTTTGAAGGCTAGTTAGTCTTTTTTTCTTCATTAATATTTAAGCTAATTTTTAAAAAAATATTTAGTTTCCACGACTGCCAGGTTTTATCGCTGTACTTCCATTGCTACACATCGGGCATTTATTTGGATTATACATTTCAAATAAAAAATCTTCTAATGCAAAAAATGGGATATTATTTGGAATCTTGCATTCTATTTTTTGCTCTAGTTTGCTATTTACTCTTTTGCAAAAGCCTCTATTTGCTAATGCAGCAAATGCAACAATATTAGCACCTAGATTCTTAACACATTCTGCAGATTCTACAGCACTGCCACCTGTTGTTACAATATCTTCACAAATTAAGATGTTTTCATTTTTGTTTATACTAAAGCCTCGCCTTAGATTCATCACTCCATTTACTCTTTCAGTAAATATGAATCTAACGCCAAGCGCTCTTGCAAGCTCATATCCGGCTAAGATTCCACCTATTGCAGGGGAGCATACGCAATCAACCTTTAAAGCATAATCTAAAATTTGCTTTGCTAATTCTTTTGCTAACATTTCTGCTAGTTTTGGATTTTCAAGCACTTTAGCAGATTGCAAGTAGTAATTTGAGTGATTTCCACTACTTAATAAGAAATGCCCCTCTAGTAAGGCATTTGAATCCATATAAATTTTTTTTATATTCAAAATCTACACCTTTAATATTTCTTCTTCTTTATTTTTTACCATTTCATCGACTTTTTTTACAAACTCATCAGTGTATTTTTGAATCTTATCATGGGCATTTCTACTCTCATCTTCTGTGATTTGCTTATCTTTTTCAAGCTTTTTAATGCTATTATTGCTATCTTGTCGAATATTTCTTAAGGCAATCTTTGCTTTTTCGCCCATTGACTTTGTTTCTTTGGCAATCATCTGTCGTTGCTCTTTTGTCATAGGTGGAAAAAATAATTTCACACAATCGCTATCACTATTTGGATTCACACCTATATTCGCTTCTGCAATAGCCCGCTCAATTTCTTTTAATAAACTTTTTTCCCAAGGAGTGATAATTATCGTTGTAGCATCTTGAGCAATTACTGATCCTATTTGATTTAACGGTGTTGGATTGCCATAATAATCGATTCTAATATTGTCTAAAATCATCGTTGAGACTTTACCGCTTCTTAACGTGCCAAAATCTCTTTTTAGAGAATCTAGGCTCTTTTGCATATTTGTTTTTGTGTTTTCATATAATTCTTTAAGCATCATATATCCTTAAATTTGTATTTATGGAGCTTTTGGAGTTTCTTTTTGCCCAAATGGTGAAGGAGCACTAGGAGCATTAAAATTATCTAGTGGATTTGCAGGAATCTTGCTAGCAGGCTTTGTGGCATTGCTTTCAATTTTTACATTATCAATGATGGATTTATTTGTTTCTTTAGAGTAAAAATATCCTAATGCTATTGTATTAATGATAAAAATTAAGCCTATAATCATAGTGAATTTAGCCATAAATCCAGCTGGTCCTTTTGCACCAAATAATGATTCATTACTTCCGCTATACACACCAAGCCCAATGCTAGAGCTTTTTTGTAAAAGAACAGAAATTGTTATAATTATTGCCAAAATAATTTGTGTTATTAATAATATGCTTGTCATTACTTATTTCTCCAAAATTGAGCTTGTTAAAAAGTGTGGATTCTACTATAAAATAAATATTTTTTCAATTTATATTAATGCGAATTTTTAAATCATAAATTTAATATTTCAAAATATGGCTTTAGATTCTAGCTTTTGCAAAATAGAATTTTTATCATTTTTGTTTTGTTATATTAATTTTTTATTTTTAGAGCTATTTTCTATACATTATATATATGTTTAATTAAAACTAAATTGATTGTTTTTGGTGGCTTTATTCTAGATTTATAATGGAAAATAGTAAATATTTAAATACTTTTTATAAGATTCTAAAATAGAATTATTTTTTAGGAGTGATTTTTGTGCAGAATGGTTGTGTTTATCAATGCATAAATGGAATCTTCAATAAATAAAGATTCCATTTGTTTTAGATTTTACATACAAGAAATCATTACATCAGCAAATTCAGAGCATTTTACTTCTGTTGCTCCACTCATAAGCCTTGCAAAGTCATAAGTTACTTTTTTTGTTTCTATTGCTTTTTTCATAGATTCTACTATTAAATCCGCTGCTTTAATCCAGCCCATATGCCTAAGCATCATTTCTGCACTTAAAATCAAACTTCCAGGATTGACTTTATCTAATCCAGCATATTTTGGAGCTGTGCCATGAGTCGCCTCAAACATCGCTACACTATCATTTAGATTTGCACCTGGTGCGATTCCAATGCCTCCAACCATTGCTGCCAAAGCATCACTTATATAATCGCCATTTAGATTCATTGTAGCAATTACGCTATATTCAGCAGGGCGAAGTAGAATCTGCTGTAAAAATGCGTCTGCAATCACATCTTTTATAATAATTTTTTTGCCGTTATTTGGATTCTTGATTTTACACCAAGGACCGCCATCAATCTCCACTCCACCAAATTCATTTTTTGCTATAGCATAACCCCAATTTCTAAAAGCACCCTCAGTAAATTTCATAATATTTCCCTTATGCACGATAGTAACAGAATCTCTATCATTATCTATTGCATATTGAATTGCTTTTCTAACCAACCTTTCTGTTCCTTCTTTACTAGCTGGTTTTATTCCTATACCGCTAGTTTGTGGGAATCTTATTTTTGTAACTTTCATTTCATTTTGCAAAAAATCGATTATCTTTTTAGCCTCACTGCTTCCTTCTGCGAACTCAATTCCTGCGTAAATATCTTCACTATTTTCTCTAAAAATTACCATATTTACTTTATTTGGCTCTTTCACAGGACTGGGACTTCCATACCACCTAACAGGACGCAAACATACATATAAATCCATCATTTGTCTTAATGCTACGTTCAATGAGCGGAATCCTTCTCCAACAGGAGTTGTAAGAGGACCTTTTATTGAAACTTTAAAATAATTTATTGCATCGATTGTATCGGGCAAAAGCCACTGTTCCATAGGTGATAGCGAGTTTTCATTTTTAAATTTATTAAAGCATTTTTCACCTGTAAAAACCTCATACCATTCTATTTTTTTCTCACCACCATAGGCTTTTTTTACAGCCGCATCAACGACTTTAATCATAGCAGGAGTTATATCAATTCCTATTCCATCACCTTCTATATATGGAATCACAGGATTATTTGGAACTTTTAGATTCCCAGCACTATCTATACTAATTGCCTCACCGCTGCTTGGAGCTTGTATGTATTTTGGATTGAAACCACTGAATTTACTCATTTATTTTTCCTTTTTTATGTTTAAATTAAAAGTATAGTTTGCATTAATTAATATTAATTATTAATGAAAGCAATTTTGTAAAAGCCAATATATACAAATTGTAATATTATAAGTAACACTATTCAATTTATTTAATTAATTTTATATATAAAATTAATTTTATTTGTTATTATCTTTAGATATATTGATTATGTTTTAGCATATTCAATCTATCTCATATTCATATAATAACTATAAAAACTTAGGAGAGTAATTATGAAAAAAAATACAATCACATTAATCAATAATTCCACAGGAGAAAAATTTGATTTTGATTTAATAGAATGCACTAGAGGACCAAAAGCGATAGATTTTAGTAAATTATTTGAAAGAACTAATATTTTTTCTTATGACCCAGGCTATGGCTCGACTGCAGGTTGTAAATCTACTATTAGTTATATTGATGGAAATAATAGTATTTTGCTTTATCGTGGGATTCCAATCCAAGATTTGGTAGATAAATATACTTTTAGTGATATTTGCTTACTTTTGATTAATGGTGAATTACCAAAGAATAATAGAGAATCTAAAGAATTTGAGTTAGAGCTAAGACATTTAGGATTTTTACACGAAGGACTTATAAATATTTTTAAAGCTTTTCCAGATGGTGCTCATCCAATGGCAAATCTTTCTTCAGCAGTGGGAGCTTTATCTACATTTTATAAAGATTATATGGAAATAGATAGTGATGAGGGTTATCATATGATGGCAAAGCGAATGATAGCTAAGATTCCAACTCTCGTGGCATTTTCCTATCGTAATTCAATAGGCTATCCTTATGTATATCCAGACATTAGTCGCTCTTATGTAGAAAATTTTTTGTATATGCTTAGAGCATTCCCAGATGGACGATTAGGAATGACACTTGATGGAGAAGTGGAAATTGACCCGTTGGAAGTGGAAGCTTTGGATAAAATCTTTTCGCTTCACGCAGACCATGGGCAAAATGCTTCCACAACAACCGTTAGAAATGTAGTATCAACCGGTGTTCATCCATATGCTGCAATTAGTGCAGGGATTAATGCACTTTGGGGACCATCGCATGGAGGAGCAAATGAAAAAGTGCTAAATCAATTAGCAGAAATAGGTGATGTAAAAAATGTGCCAAAATTCGTTGATAGAGTAAAAGATAAAAATGACCCATTTAGGTTAATGGGATTCGGGCATCGTGTTTATAAAAGTTATGACCCAAGAGCAAAGGCAATTAAGAGTTTAAAAGATGAGCTAGATAAAAAAGGCATAAAAATGAATGCTAGATTTAGCGAAATAGCAGAGAGGCTCGAGGAAGTGGCACTTAAAGATGAGTATTTTATAGAGAGAAAGCTTTATCCAAATGTAGATTTTTACTCTGGCATTATTCTTACAGCATTGAGGATTCCTGTTAGCCTATTTACACCAATATTTGTTATAGGTAGAATGCCAGGCTGGTGTTCTCAAGTGATAGAGCATATTAAATCAGGTGCTAGAATTACCCGCCCAAGACAAGTTTATGGGGGTAAATAATTAAGATAAATAAAATTTATAAATATTTGCAATCTTTAGGCTATTTTGCTAATATCCTTGCTTTAAAATTTAAAAATATCAAGCAAGGAATAATTTATGAAAGAATGGAATCCAAGTAGCTGGAGAGATTGCAGAATAAAACAACAACCTATATACAAAGATAAAGAGCTTTTAAAAAATATAGAAAATGAACTTAAATCCTACCCTCCATTAGTTTTTGCAGGTGAAGCGCAGCGATTAAAACAGCTTTTAGGTAAGGCTGTCGAGGGAAAAGCCTTTTTATTGCAAGGTGGCGATTGTGCGGAATCTTTTAATCAATTTAGTGCAATTAATATAAGAGATATGTTTAAAGTTATAATCCAAATGGGTGCAATTCTAACCTTTGCAGGAAGCTGTCCTATTATAAAGGTAGGGCGACTTGCAGGGCAGTTTGCAAAACCTAGGTCAAATGATATAGAAAATATTAATGGAGCTGAGATTCCAATCTATCGTGGCGATATAATAAATGATTTAGAACCTACAATGGAAGCTAGAGAGCCAGACCCAAAACGAATGATAAAAGCTTATAATCAAAGTGCTGCTACGCTAAATCTTTTGAGAGCGTTTGCGCAAGGTGGTTTTGCTAGTTTGAATAAAGTTCATAAATGGAATCTTGAATTTGTGAAAAATAATTCTTTTGGGCAAAAATATGAGGAGTTAGCACAAAGAATTACACAAACTCTTGATTTTATGGAGGCTTGTGGCATAAGTTTGGAATCCACACAGCAATTAAATGAAGTAGAGTTTTATACCTCACATGAGGCATTATTGCTAAATTATGAAGAGCAATTATGTAGGCAGGATAGTTTGAGTGGAAAGTATTATAATTGTTCTGCTCATATGCTTTGGATAGGGGAGAGAACTAGAGGATTAGATGAGGCACATATAGAGTTTTTGCGTGGGGTTGAAAATCCTTTAGGTGTAAAAGTTGGACCAACAATCACAAAAGATGAAATATTAAGTCTTTGTGATGCCCTAAATCCAAATAATGAAAGTGGCAGATTAAATATAATAGTTAGAATGGGAGCATATAAAATAAAAGAAAGATTCCATTCTATTTTAAAGCAAGTATTACCAGAGGGACGTAAGATTCTATGGAGCATAGACCCAATGCATGGAAATACTATAAAGGCTCCTAATGGCTATAAAACAAGAGTTTTTGATAATATTTTAGATGAAGTTAAGTCTTTCTTTGAGATTCATCAAGCTGAAAATAGCTATGCAGGTGGAATCCATTTAGAGATGACAGGTCAAGATGTAACTGAATGCATAGGTGGAAGTCAAAAAATTACAGAATCTAACCTATCTTATAATTATAATACTCAATGTGATCCAAGACTTAATGCTACACAAGCAATAGAATTAGCATTTTTAATAGCAGATATATTAAAGAAGCAAAAACAATGATTTGCGAAGTTTTTATAAAATTTAAAAATATTTTTATAATTTTTGTAAAAATATTAAAATATTTAAGCTTCATTTAAGGATAGGATATGTATTATTCTATTTCCTTTTTTTGAGAGACAAAAATCTAAAAAGTAATTTTTGGTATGTTGGTTTTAAAAATCGGAATGTTCTATTTTTATTTTAGTATATTTCATAACTTATTTAGTGATGTATTATTTTATATATAGTGATCTTTGACAACTAAGCAAGAACTAACAATTTAATAATTTAAATTTTTGGTTTGATTAATTTATCCAACTTGTCTATAGAATCTTAATTTTTTTAAGATTTTTGTGATTTTGATTTTTAATTGAGCTAATTTGGATATAACTTTTCATTTAACTATATATTTATTAATAGTTATTTTTTACGGAGAGTTTGATCCTGGCTCAGAGTGAACGCTGGCGGCGTGCCTAATACATGCAAGTCGAACGATGAAACTTCTAGCTTGCTAGAAGTGGATTAGTGGCGCACGGGTGAGTAATGCATAGATAACATGCCCTTTAGTCTAGGATAGCCACTGGAAACGGTGATTAATACTGGATACTCCCTACGGGGGAAAGAATTTCGCTAAAGGATTGGTCTATGTCCTATCAGCTTGTTGGTGAGGTAATGGCTTACCAAGGCTATGACGGGTATCCGGCCTGAGAGGGTGAACGGACACACTGGAACTGAGACACGGTCCAGACTCCTACGGGAGGCAGCAGTAGGGAATATTGCTCAATGGGGGAAACCCTGAAGCAGCAACGCCGCGTGGAGGATGAATGTTTTCGGATTGTAAACTCCTTTTGTTAGAGAAGATTATGACGGTATCTAACGAATAAGCACCGGCTAACTCCGTGCCAGCAGCCGCGGTAATACGGAGGGTGCAAGCGTTACTCGGAATCACTGGGCGTAAAGAGCGCGTAGGCGGGGTAGCAAGTCAGATGTGAAATCCTATGGCTTAACCATAGAGCTGCATTTGAAACTGTTACTCTTGAGTATGGGAGAGGTAGGTGGAATTCTTGGTGTAGGGGTAAAATCCGTAGAGATCAAGAGGAATACTCATTGCGAAGGCGACCTACTAGAACATTACTGACGCTAATGCGCGAAAGCGTGGGGAGCAAACAGGATTAGATACCCTGGTAGTCCACGCCCTAAACGATGAATGCTAGTTATTGCTGTGCTTGTCATGGCAGTAATGCAGCTAACGCATTAAGCATTCCGCCTGGGGAGTACGGTCGCAAGATTAAAACTCAAAGGAATAGACGGGGACCCGCACAAGCGGTGGAGCATGTGGTTTAATTCGAAGATACGCGAAGAACCTTACCTAGGCTTGACATTGATAGAATCTGCTAGAGATAGCGGAGTGCCACGCAAGTGGAGCTTGAAAACAGGTGCTGCACGGCTGTCGTCAGCTCGTGTCGTGAGATGTTGGGTTAAGTCCCGCAACGAGCGCAACCCTTATCCTTAGTTGCTACCAGTTTAAGCTGAGCACTCTAAGGAGACTGCCTTCGCAAGAAGGAGGAAGGTGAGGACGACGTCAAGTCATCATGGCCCTTACGCCTAGGGCTACACACGTGCTACAATGGTAAGTACAAAGAGAAGCAATATCGTGAGATGGAGCAAATCTCTAAAACTTATCTCAGTTCGGATTGTAGTCTGCAACTCGACTACATGAAGCTGGAATCGCTAGTAATCGTGAATCAGCCATGTCACGGTGAATACGTTCCCGGGTCTTGTACTCACCGCCCGTCACACCATGGGAGTTGTATTCGCCTTAAGCCGGGATATTAAAATAATTACCGTCTACGGCGGATGCAGCGACTGGGGTGAAGTCGTAACAAGGTAACCGTAGGTGAACCTGCGGTTGGATCACCTCCTTTCTAGAGAATTTAAATATTAATTTATTTTAATATTTATATATTAGATATATTAGATTGTTATCTTGCTTAGTTGTCAGAGATTAATAGCTATATTTTAAATTGATACAATAGGGGCTTATAGCTCAGGTGGTTAGAGCGCACCCCTGATAAGGGTGAGGTCGGAGGTTCAAGTCCTCCTAAGCCCACCATTTACGGGGAATTAGCTCAGCTGGGAGAGCGCCTGCTTTGCACGCAGGAGGTCAGCGGTTCGATCCCGCTATTCTCCACCATATAATAAAGTCTAAATATGTAATTAGTTGATTATATATTTAGACTTTAATTAGTCTAGAGTTATTTAAAAATTTATTGTTAATAGCCAAAATATAAAAGACTACAATTAATCTTGTTTAGTTTATAGTAGATTAAACAAGGCAGTGGTAAATTAGATATACTCATTAATAAGCTTTTAAAGAGCAAATGGTGGATGCCTTGGTAGAGAGAGGCGATGAAGGACGTACTAGACTGCGATAAGCTATGGGGAGCTGTCAAGAAGCTTTGATCCATAGATTTCCGAATGGGGAAACCTAGCTAATAGTAATATTAGTTACCTTTAAGGAGCAAACCTAGGGAAGTGAAACATCTCAGTACCTAGAGGAAAAGAAATCAACAGAGATTCTCTTAGTAGCGGTGAGCGAACAGGGAAAAGGGCAAACCAGTAGCTTGCTACTGGGGTTGTGGACTGCAATATCCACTAAAATAATTTAGCAGAATTACTTGGAAAGGTAAATCACAGAGGGTGATAATCCCGTATGCGTAAAGTTATTTTTAGGTAGCAGTATCCAGAGTAGGTCAGGACACGAGTAATCCGGACTGAAGCTGGGGAGACCACTCTCCAACCCTAAATACTACTCTCTAACCGATAGCGAACAAGTACCGTGAGGGAAAGGTGAAAAGAACCGTAGTGAACGGAGTGAAATAGAACCTGAAACCATTTGCTTACAATCATTCGGAGCCCTATGATTTATCAGGGTGACGGACTGCCTTTTGCATAATGATCCTGCGAGTTGTGGTATCTGGCAAGGTTAAATAAATGTGAAGCCGTAGCGAAAGCGAGTCTGAAAGGGCGTTTAGTCAGATGCTGCAGACCCGAAGCTAAGTGATCTATCCATGACCAAGTTGAAGTAAGTATAATAGCTTATGGAGGACTGAACTCGTACCCATTGAAACGGGTTGGGATGAGTTGTGGATAGGGGTGAAAGGCCAAACAAACTTAGTGATAGCTGGTTCTCTTCGAAATATATTTAGGTATAGCCTCAAGTAATAGTAATAGGGGGTAGAGCTCTGATTGGGCTAGGGCTGCTCACCGCGGTACCAACCCCTGTCAAACTGCAAATACCTATTACCGTATCTTGGGAGTCAGGCGGTGGGTGATAAAATCAATCGTCAAAAGGGGAACAACCCAGACTATCGAATAAGGTCCCAAAGTTCTATTCTAAGTGGAAAAAGATGTATAGTTACTTAGACAACCAGGAGGTTGGCTTAGAAGCAGCCATCCTTTAAAGAAAGCGTAACAGCTCACTGGTCTAGTGATTGTGCGCTGAAAATATAACGGGGCTAAGATAGACACCGAATTCGTAGATTGTGCTGATGCACAGTGGTAGAAGAGCGTTCGTATCTGCGTTGAAGGCATACCGGTAAGGAGTGCTGGAGCGATGCGAAGTGAGCATGCAGGAATGAGTAGCGATAAAAGTGGTGAGAATCCACTTCGCCGAAAATCTAAGGTTTCCTACGCGATGCTCGTCATCGTAGGGTTAGTCGGGTCCTAAGACAAGTCCGAAAGGGGTAGTCGATGGAAAATAGGTTAATATTCCTATACCAATATTAGTGTGCGATGGAATGACGCATAGAGCTAAGCATTGTTAGCGGATGGTATGTTAATTTAAGGGTGTAGATTGGGAGATGGAAAATCCACTTCTGTATTTGAAACCTGATGAGCTTCTTGAAGTCTTCGGACAGATGGGAGTAATGCTGATGCTGTCGTGCCAAGAAAAGTTTCTAAGTTTAGCTAATATTGCCCGTACCATAAACCGACACAGGTAGATGAGATGAGTATTCTAAGGCGCGTGAAAGAACTCTCTTTAAGGAACTCTGCAAACTAGCACCGTAAGTTCGCAATAAGGTGTGCCTAAGCAATTAGGTCTCAGCAAAGAGTCCCTCCCGACTGTTTACCAAAAACACAGCACTTTGCAAACTCGTAAGAGGAAGTATAAGGTGTGACGCCTGCCCGGTGCTCGAAGGTTAAGAGGATTAGTCAATCGCAAGATGAAGCTTTGAATTGAAGCCCGAGTAAACGGCGGCCGTAACTATAACGGTCCTAAGGTAGCGAAATTCCTTGTCGGTTAAATACCGACCTGCATGAATGGCGTAACGAGATGGGAGCTGTCTCAAAGAGAGATTCAGTGAAATTGTAGTGGAGGTGAAAATTCCTCCTACCCGCGGCAAGACGGAAAGACCCCGTGGACCTTTACTATAGCTTGGTACTGCAGATGGGAATATTATGCGCAGGATAGGTGGGAGACTTTGATATCTCTACTCTGGTGGAGATGGAGTCATCCTTGAGATACCACCCTTAATATTTCTGTTTGCTAACTGGCTTGAGTTATCCTCAAGCAGGACAATGCCTGGTGGGTAGTTTGACTGGGGCGGTCGCCTCCTAAAAAGTAACGGAGGCTTGCAAAGGTTGGCTCATTGCGGTTGGAAATCGCAAGTTGAGTGTAATGGTATAAGCCAGCCTGACTGTAAGACATACAAGTCGAGCAGAGACGAAAGTCGGTCATAGTGATCCGGTGGTTCTGTGTGGAAGGGCCATCGCTCAAAGGATAAAAGGTACCCCGGGGATAACAGGCTGATCTCCCCCAAGAGCTCACATCGACGGGGAGGTTTGGCACCTCGATGTCGGCTCATCGCATCCTGGGGCTGGAGCAGGTCCCAAGGGTATGGCTGTTCGCCATTTAAAGCGGTACGCGAGCTGGGTTCAGAACGTCGCGAGACAGTTCGGTCCCTATCTGCCGTGGGCGTAGGAAAGTTGAGGAGAGCTGTCCTTAGTACGAGAGGACCGGGATGGACATGCCACTAGTGTACCAGTTGTTCTGCCAAGAGCATAGCTGGGTAGCTACGCATGGATGTGATAACCGCTGAAAGCATCTAAGCGGGAAGCCAACTCCAAGATTAACTTTCCCTGAAGGTCGCAGGAAGACTACCTGCTTGATAGGGTAGATGTGTAAGCATAGTAATATGTTTAGCTGACTACTACTAATAGACCGTTTGGCTTATTTGTATATC
This sequence comes from uncultured Helicobacteraceae bacterium, assembly GCA_947176375.1. Classification (GTDB taxonomy): domain Bacteria; phylum Campylobacterota; class Campylobacteria; order Campylobacterales; family Helicobacteraceae; genus NHYM01. The sequence goes on along the minus strand of CAMWQM010000017.1, from coordinate 842 downwards.
TAATAGGCACACTGCCTTGTTTAGTCTATTATTTGGCTATTAACTTTTTAACAAAAGAGAAAATAAAGAATATCTAGAATAATATTTTTTCTTTTCTCTTTTCCTTGTGTTTATAGAGAGAAGGAAACACCTAGCTCCATACCGAACCTAGCAGTTAAGCTTCTCTTCGCTGATGATACTGCACTTTTCAAGTGTGGGAATGTAGGTTGATGCAGGGATAGAGAGAATCTTTCTTTTTGACTTCAAATTTAAAATCATAATTTTGTTTATATTGCATAAAAATAGTAATGGATTGTTTTATTTTAAATTATTTATATAGTTCTATAGTTTATTTATATTTATGATTTAGAAGCTTAGAAACTAAATTTAATATTTTAAAGTTTTGAAAATAACTAAAGTAAGAGTTTAATATGATTTAAATTTAGAATCTAAATGCATAGAAACCTTTAAATATTAAATGAAATATAATTATAATTTTTATATTTAAGATGGGAAAAACAGATATAAATTTGTAGGCAAATCACTACTACCAATAATACTCCTAGTGCAATTAATAAAATGATAGAAAATGATGATAGTGTGATGGATATTGCTATTTTAATGGTAGTGCCCTTACTTCTTTCTATGACAAAGGAAGCTAGAGATTAGTCAAGGAAGACGATTATAGCTAAAAGCATTGTAATAGTAATAATATTCAACTAGAGAGTTTAAAATCTTATTAGAAGTTGGAAAGTTAAATTCTATTTATACTTCTAAATAACACTTTAAATGAAATAATTAATTATTAATTTCTTGCTTCCGCTAACACTTACATCAATATCTTTAATTTTAGATTTTAGTTC
>CAMWQM010000016.1 GCA_947176375.1 uncultured Helicobacteraceae bacterium | reverse complement strand
GGGGATATAAAAATATGTTAATAATTATAAAAAAGTATTAATAAATGTTAAGTATGGCAATATTGATAGTATTAAAAGATTCTATATTTAGTTTAAATTTGTTGTGCTATTTTAAATTTTTAAGATTAAAACTATATAAAATTCAAGAAAATATCTAACATTTTTTAATCAGTAGATTCTGTTATTTCATATCCATTGTTAAAAATCCACCAGCTTAAAGCTTTAGCTCTATTTAAATCTTTAAATAAATCTTTTGCTAATTTTTCATAATCATTAGATGTTGAATTTTTATCAAAATATTCTATCATTTTGCCATTATAAATGAAATTTTCATTTGATACAGCAAAATATCCTAGAGCATTTTTATTCTTTTTGTTACTAGTTTTGCTAAATAATGGCATTCCAAAGCTCATATATTTATATCCATTTGGAGCGACTAATTCCACAATGCTTGGAACTATATCAATGTGTGAGCCAATATTTGAGACTAATTTTGGCTCTAAATTTGGAGCATAGATTATAAATGGAATTTTATTTGTGATATTTAAATCACTTTTGCTAAATGGATATTCCCTATCATAATGATCGCCTGTGATTACAAAAAGACTATTTGGAATCTCATTTGCCATTTCTTTTATGAACTTGGATATCATTTTATCTTGATAGATTATATGAGATAGAATCTTCTTTGCCCTATCTTTATTGATGATTTTTTCATTATTTTCTACAAAATTATTAATTTTATCTAGTTCTATATCAAACTGTTCTAAAGGCACATCATATGGTGGATGATAAGATGTGCTTAAAATCATAGAAAAACTTTTTGTTTTGGAGTTTATTAGAGTATTATCTTTTATAAAATTATATAAGTGATTGTCGTAGGCTCCCCAAGAGTTTTCATAAGGTGCTTTATATCCTTTATCTTTTGCATTTTGAATGATATGAGTATTATAAAAAATCTTATCAAAGCCCTGTGATTTGGTATAGGAATCTATTTTTTGCCAAGTCCCAGAGCCACCATAATAGAATCTATTTTCATAGCCTAAATCTTTAAAAATATAACCAGCTGAAGTTTTAAAAATAGGATTATGCCCTACACTTAAGTTAAGTGGAATCTCAAATTGATAAAGTCCGCTTATCTGCACATCAAGGCTCTTAATCGTGTTAGCTGCATTTTGTAAAATATCTATTTTAAGTGCATTACTGCTATTTAGCAGTTTTTGTAGCTCATTTGTAAGCCCAAGAGATTCAAAGTCTTTATCAAAATGCCAGCTGCTAAAACTCTCAGCAATGATATAAAAAATATGCTCTATTTGTTTATTATGTGGATTATTAACCTCTTTTGTAAGCAAGGATTCTAAATTTAGCGTAGAATCTTTATTATTTTCAAGTTTAAAAAAAAATCTTGTGGCTGTAAGTGGACTTTCATCAATGTAATTGCTAAATTTTGAATTAGAAATTAAAACATAGCTTTTATAAACATATCCTAGGTCTCTAAAGCCACCCATTGTAATTTGTCTTAAAAATGGATTTGAAACTGGAATGATTTCTTTACCAAGTGAGATTCCCCTTAGCCCGATATTTCCATTAATTGCAAATAATTGAGCAAAACCAAATATGATAAATAAAATAATTCCACTAGTAACATTGCTATTTATTTTTGAATCTAGTATTTTTTTATTTAAAAATTTGAATATAAAAAGCATAGCAAAGCTAAAGATTAGCCAGAGAATAATTTTATTTAAGATTCCGAAATCATCTTTCAAAGCAGTTTGAAAAATCGCTACTCTATCATCAAAAATAAGTCCAAGCAAAGTGGCATTGAAAGTTTCTTTATAAATTTCATAAAATCCTATATTAGCAAAGCCTACAAATGCTGTAATAAAAATAATCAAGATAATATAAATCTTAAGTAGTATTTTGGCTAATTTTTCTACTATTCCGCTTCGTAGTAATAATAGCGAAATGCCAAAAAATATGCTTGTCATAACGCCAATAATCTGCCCATCATACAAAAAGGCATTATGAAACATTTGTGCTAATTGTGATATTTCCACTTTATCAATAGCACCTTGATAAATACCAACCATAATGATAAAAATCAAACGCAATAAACAATGCAAAATATACAAAAATATCATAAATGCGAATGATTGAAATATAATCTTGCTAAAATTTATTCTTTGCATATTTTGCCCTTGATAAATATAAATCCTTTAATAAATATATAAAATACGCTAAAAAGCCACAAATATATGCACATAAGTCCGACTAAAATATTTGAATCTAAGCTAAAAAATAACGCAATTAAGGCTAATATAGCACAGAATCTATCTATAAAATACAAACTTGCTATAAAAATAAAAACAAAAATAGCTATATTAATGGCATTAGCGTGATAAATATCAAATATGAATAAATTAAGATTCCCCAAAAATAAAATTAAGCCAAAGATTACAAATACTATGAAGCAAAGCGGATTTATCTTATATTTTAAAATATTTGCGTATTTGTTTGGAGTAAAATCTCTAACTAGAATCTTAAATATCACATATAAGCTTAATAAAGTGCATAAATAGCTAGGAGCACTAAAAAATGAATATAAAATCAAGGATAACGAATATTTGCTTATTAAATCTAGCGCTAGTGAATGGGATTTATTTGCTAACTCTATGCCAAAAGTTTGCAGTGATATGAATGAGAGTGTAAAGAAAAGCAATACAAAGGTATATTTTATTTTTTTATTTATGATAAATCCGCTTAAATAAAGCAAACTAGCCAATATTAAACAATATATTCCCATCATTGCAATTCTTTTATTAGTTTATTGATAGATTCTAGGCTGATAGCCTTGTATTTGATATTTTTCCTATCGTTTGTATAGGTTATATGTAAATAAGATTCATCAATTATAGCTGATGGATAGCTAACTTCTTCTTTGTCTTTGTCAAGGTTGATTAAATGTATAAATTCATTAGTTTCTTTATTTTTTAGATAGTATAGACTGATAGATGAGCGTGCATTATCATTTGTAGCAGTTTTTCCATCATTGTGTATAAGCAGAATATTATTTCTATCCTCATTCATAAAGCTTATTAGCACACTAGAGCTACCATAATTAAAAAGATTGCTTGTGGATGGTTTTTTCCAAAAGTCCCCACTATTAGAGCATTCTTGAATTAAAGCTTTGCCTTCTTTGTAATTTCTAAAAAATACTAAACAATTTTTAGGATCTAGCAGGGCTACGCTAGGTTGAAGGAGGTTGTTTAAATTATTGATTTTTTTAGAATAGATATATTTTGCATTGCTATCAAAAAACGCCACAAGGCTGTATTTTCTTGCTAATTCGTGATAGTATGGTAGTATAAAACCACCATTTTGCAGTAGCACAGGAAGTGTTCTAATAAGATGAGAAAAATTTGCCATAGCGCCTAATTGCAACTCACCCTTATAAATTAGAGAATTTAAATTTTCATTAAATTCTAGCTGATAAATCTTGCTTGTAGCCCAGCCCCCAAGACTAACACCAACTACAAAGAAATGGATTTTATTATTTAAATCTCTAAATACAACGGGATTGCCTAGATTCTTAATAAATTTACCGCTCAATAGTGAAAGCATTTTAGAATCTAAAATGCTTTTTGGCTCTCCTAATATTTCTGCAACCCCATTAGTATTATCAGCATCATTAATATCTACACTATTTTTATCACTAACTTTATTTTTATTTATGAAGGCTTGATAGATTTTTACATCTCTTGCTCCCTCTTTACTTCCTGCAAAATATACCACCATAAGCTTATCACCAATATCAACTATTGAGCTTGAGTGGGCACTTTTTTCTATATTTGGAATTATTACTTCATAGTTTTGTAAATTAGTAAATTGAAAGTTTGTATTTTGTGTATTAGTTTTTGAATTAGCTATGAAATCAATTTTTGGATAGTAAAATCTACTTTTTATATGTTTATTTAAATCTAAATAAACATATAAATTTAACATTATTATTAAAATAGAAAAGAAAATAAAACCATATATATTATTTTTAACTTTTCTATTTTTTAAAAATGAGAAAATCACAAGTTTTTATTTTCTTAATTCTTTAATTCTTGCAGCTTTTCCTTTTCTATCTCTTAAATAATATAGTTTTGCCCTTCTAACTCTACCAATTCTTAAGACTTCAATGCTTGCTAAACTATCGCTATAAATAGGGAAATTTTTCTCAACACCTATATTATTTGCTCCAATCTTTCTAACTCTAAAGGTTCTATTTACACCATGCCCTCGAATCGCTATACATATACCTTCAAAATATTGAATCCTAGTTTTATCCCCTTCTTTAATCGTAATACCAATTTTAATTGTATCACCTGCTTTGAAGTTAGGGACTTGCTTATTTTTAATTTGAGATTTTTCAAACAACTCTATATATCTATTTTGCATTTGTCTGCCTTTGTTTTAATATATCTGGACGAAAATATTTCGTCTTTTTTAATGATAAATGATTTTTAAAAACTCTGATTCTACTATGATTTCCCTTTAAATACTCTGAAGGAATACTTAAATTTGATACTTTTTTTGAATTATCGATGATTTTTGTAAAAACAGGAGCCTCAAGCAAATTAGATTCAAAACTCTCACCCTCTAGTGATTTGCTATTTCCTAGCACATTTGGAATTTGCCTAGAAATACAATCACATAGCACTAAAGAAGCTAATTCACCACCTGTTAGAATATAATCACCTATACTAAAAACTTCATCTACAAAGCATTCAATTACTCGCTCATCAATGCCCGCATAACGCCCACAAATAAAAATAATATGTTTATAATTACTAGCTAATCTCTTTGCATCAAATTGATTAAATCGCTTTGCCACAGGCGTTAAGTAAATGATATGTGAATCTTTTGTGCTAATGTAATTTAGTGTGTTTTCTAATACTTCAGCGCATATTACTAATCCAGCCCCGCCACTTGCTTGAAAATCATCCACTTTTTTATGAGCTCTTGTGCTAAAATCCCTAAAATCTATAATCTCAATATCAATTATTTTGGAATCTAGCGCTCTCTTTAGAATAGAATCTGTAAAATATGAAGAGATTAGATTTGGGAACAATGTTAAAAAGCTAAATTTCATAGTTCTATTTTAATTTTTTTATTCTTTATTATTTTTTTAAGATTCTTCTAACAAGGGAATACTATCTCTTACTAGAATTCTATTTAGTGCTAAATTTGTATCTATAATGTAGCGCTCTATGTAGGGAATAAGAAAGCTTTTTGCTTTTAGATTATATTTTTTATTAATATTAGATTCCACATTAATTGCTAGATAATCCACATTTCCAAATCGCTGTATATCGCCCACTTCTCCTATTAACTCATCATTATCAAATATTTTAAGCCCAACTATATCAAACCAAAAAAATTCATTATTTTTAAGTTCACAATGTTCTCTAGTGAGCTCTCTAGAGCTGTAAAGTAAGTGAGAGTTAAGTTCTTTTGCTAAATCTATATTGCTTATTTCTTTAAATTTAGCACTACCTTTAATTTTATTAAAAGATTCTAGAGTTAGCAAGGTTTTGCCACATTTAAAAACATTACCTTTGCTAAAAATTTCTAAAAAGTCTGTATAAATTATTAGATTAATCTCGCCTTTTAATCCGATGCTTCTGCCACATTTTGCAACTATAATATCAAAATTATCATTAATTTTATTTTCTTTCATACTAGCTCTATATTGGCTCAACTGCAATCTTATAACTCATACCATTTTTAGCTTTACAGCCAGAAATAACATTTTTTATTGAGCTAATCATTTTGCCATTTTTACCAATTAAACGCCCAACATCCGCATTATCAGCATAGATTATAACATTGCAGACATTTTCTTGCTCATCTATATTTTCTTTTACCATTATGCAATCTGGCTTTGATGAAATCTTTTTAGTATAAGATTCTATAAATTCAGCTACCATGATTAGTGAAAATTATTGTGTGATAGCCCTTACTCTATCGCTCATTTTAGCTCCAACACTAATCCAATATTGCATTCTCTCTTTGTTGATATTTTTAATATCTGGTTTTAATGGATTGTAGTATCCGATAGATTCTATCCAGCCACCATCTCTCCTTTTTCTACTATCTGTAACCACTATTCTATAAAATGGTTTTTTCTTTCGTCCTACTCTTGTTAATCTTATAACTGTTGCCATAATACTCCTTTAAAAAATTGAAATTATATCTTAAATTTATCTCATTTTGTTAAGATTTGCACCTTTAATCATATTCATTATATTTTTTACACCATTTGGTGAAGACATTTGCTTTGCCATTTTAGATGCACTCTCAAACTGCTTTAAAGAGCGATTTATATCACTAACTTCAAGCCCACATCCATTTGCTATTCGTTTTTTTCGACTACCATTTAGAATGCTAGGATTCTCTCGTTCTTTTGGTGTCATTGATGAAACCATAGCTTTAATATTTTTAATCTCTTTTGAATTATCAATATCTACATTTTTTAGCGCATCACCCATAGCTCCAAGTCCAGGCATCATTGAGATAAGCGACTTCATAGACCCCATTTTTTTGATACTTTCTAATTGCTCTAAAAAATCTACGAAATTAAAATTACCTTTTCTTATCTTTTTTGTTAGCCTCTTTGCCTCTTTTTCATCTACAACAGCAGTAGTTTTTTCAATAAAGCCAACCACATCTCCAGCACCCATCAATCGTCCTACGATTCTATCAGGTAAGAAAATATCTAAATCAGGGATTTTCTCGCCACTTCCTATGAATCTAATAGGCACTCCGATTTGCTTTGTAACAGAAAGTGCGATTCCGCCTTTTGTATCACTATCAAACTTGCTTAAAATTACTCCGCTTAAACCTATTTCTTTGTTGAAAGATTCTGCACTACGAACTGCATCTTGCCCGCTTAGGCTATCTAGCACATAGAAAGTTTCATCTGCTTTTACATTTTCTTTTATTTCTTTTAGCTCTTTCATTAGCTCACTATTTATAGCTAAACGTCCTGCAGTATCGATGATAACTACATCATAAGTGGAATCTTTGCTATATTTTATCGCTTCATTTGCTATTTCAAGTGAATTTTTATTATCCAAACTAAAAAAATCTACTTCGATTTCAGAAGAAAGCTGTCTTAATTGCTCTATTGCTGCAAGTCTTTGCAAATCACAAGCAACAAGCAGGACTTTTTTGCCTTTTAATTTTAAATAGTTTGCTAATTTTGCACTGCTTGTTGTTTTTCCACTTCCCTGTAATCCAACCATAAGCACTATTGTAGGTGGTTTTGAAGCAAAGTTAAAGCCATAATTACCGCTAAAAACGCCCAAAAGAGAATTTTCTAAAGCTTTTTTAAAAATATCCCTTCCTATGCCATTTTTCTTACATTCGGATTCCACATTTAAGAGTATTTCTCTTGTAACTTTATGATAAACATCATTTTTTAATAGAATCTTTTTTAGCTCATCTAGTGTCCTAGTGAGCGCTTTCTCATCATCTTGGAATCTAATTTTATTTACAATGCCTTTAAAAGAACTAGTCAATGTATCAAACAAATTTACTCCTGCATTACACTTTATTTTTTCTAAACATTAAAGGGTGAATTTTACAATTATTTTTTTAAAAAATTATAAAAAATTTTGATATACAATAAAATTATTATATAATGATTGTTTATAATTTTATAAATATTAAAATATTAATTTATTATTAAAGGGTTGCAAAATGATGAATAATAGTGATTTTACAGCAATGCTAAAAAATAAACAATTAAAAATTACACCACAAAGAATTGCTATTCTATATGAATTAGAAAAGCATGGACACTCAAGTATAGATGATATTTTTGTTAGGATAAAGAGCAAGATTCCTTCTGTTTCGCTTGCAACAATATATAAAAATGTCCTTGCAATGCAGGGTGCAAATATTATAAAGAGTATTAAAACGCCAACTCAAAAGCAAAAATATGAGATTAATAAAAAGCCACATGTGCATTTATACTGCAAAATATGCGATAAATTAGAAGATTTTGATATTGATATAGCTAGTTTTCAAAATTATTGTGAAATGAATAGCGGGTATAGCAATATTGATGATTCTTCTATTATTTTAAATGGAATCTGCCCTATCTGTGCAGATGTAGCAGAATCAGATATAAAAGAATTAAAAGTAGTAATGCAATAAATTCAATCTCAAAAACTTATAAAAATTAATAATTCTTTAAATAAAGCCTAGTAAAATCTCAATAATAGGCTAATATATTAATTTTAGAATCTAAATTAGCAAATGCTTAAAATTGTAGAATCTTTAAAGATTGTGTTTGTAATTTAAAATTAGCTTTTTGTTCACTAAGTATGACTATCTATAATCTAATTCTAAAAACAATAAAAGAACTTCTAAAGATTTAGATTTTAAATTCTTGTATTATCTTTTTGAAGTTTTATAAGAAACTAAAGAATCTATACTATTTTTCTAGATTGCTTCATTTTATTTGCAAAGATTATTTAAAAATTCTTATTTATTAATGATAAATATTTTCTAGATTGTTTTCTTTTTTTATTGTATTCAAATTTAAGGTTGTGAGGATAGCTTTGCTTATATTTAAAATCAATTTTGCTTGCAATATATATATTATATAGAATCTAAAAGTAGATTCTATATCCAAGAATTACTCTAAAATTTCCTCCTAAAGTATTTTGCAGTTTTTTATCACTTAATTTAGATGTTAATCCCACTGCACCACCACCTAATTCAAAGAAAAATGTGTGTCCATTCTGTGTAATAAACTCGTGTCCTAATCCAGCAAAACCATCCCAATAATATGGCAATTTATACCCATCTTTTTTGCCAAAGATTCCACCAAAACCACCACTAATAAATAAGTATGGACGAAAATAATCAAATCCTATGTGCGACACAACAGAGCTTCCAAGCAAATAGCTAAAAGTAATTTTTTCTTGTGCAAATAAACTTACATAGTCAAATTTATCTTCAGTTAGTTTTAATCCTGTGCTATTTAGGCTAATAAAATTAAAAATCTCAAAATTTCCATTTTTATACATTAAAAAGCCAAATTCTGCTCCAGCTCCCATCATCGTGCCTGTATTGAGATTTACTCCAAAGGATAGATTGTTGCTTTCTATAAAATCTTTAGCTTTTGCTTCTAGAATTCCAAATACTAGTATTAATAAAAAGATTCTAAATATTGTTTTCATTCTTTATTCTCCTAAAAAATTAAAACATATTATAGTATTCATACCGCTCTATTTGACTTTTATTGCCAAAAATTCCTCCAGAGTGTAAAAACAAGCGATTTTTATAATTTTTAATAATATGAAAATTATCAATAATAGCGTGCCACATTACACAATCATAGAGCAAATCAAATTCAATTCCTTGCTTTAAAAATTCTCTATAAATATTTAGTAGCTTGATATTTGGCTTTGCAAATGTGAATTTATCTTTTGTTTGCAAAATTTGTGGGAAATTCTGCTTTTTTTTACTTAATATTAAAAATTGCTTATATAAATAATTCTTATTTCCAACGCAAGGTGTGGTAAAAACATCTATATTATATTTTTTTAAATATTCTTGTAAAAATAGGCTGCTAGTCCCTGTGCCAGAGCTATAAAAGACACATAAATTTTCTAAATTTAAATTAATAATATCTTGTGCTAATTTTGCTATTCCCTCTCTTGCCTCATTCATCGCTCCACCTTGCGGGACAAAAATAGCATTATTTTCATTTGCAAAAGCAATGCAATCATTTTTCATATCATTTGAAATTTTTAATTCCATTTTATTTTCTAGTGCGAATTTAAGATTCCCACTTACTTGATTTAGTAATAAAGTTGGCAATTCTCTTGTAAAATATACAAATCTTGCATTTTTAACTTTAGCGATGTATGAGAGCGTTGCCATTGCATTACTTTGATTACCTCCATAGCTAGTAATGATTTCAAAATCTCTATTTAGCAAAAAATAAAATTTATAAACTTTATTTCCATTTATAAAGGGTGAGATTAAATCATCTCTTTTAATAAGGAAACTTTCTTTATGCCAAATATAAGACTCTATTATGCTGTTATTAAAATTTATTTTCAAATGGTGCTAAATCCTAGTTTTTGTAGTTCTAGCGTTGCTAATTCTATGATATTTCCTTGCAAGTTTATTTGTACATAATCATCAATAATTTCTATATTTCCACCACATCCAAATTTTTTCTTTAAGGTTTTTAGCAACTCTTTTTCATTATCTATGTAGAATGGATAAAATGAGCTAACTAGCTTGTTATTGATTTTATTTAGTTTATATTTTATTTTGTGCTGATTTTTTGGTAGAATCTTAATTTTTATTGCTTTACATTTGCATTCACTGCTTAATTCTTTGCATTTTTTGCAAACTACATCAATACCATCATTAAAGCTAGATTCTAATTTAAATTTTATTTTCATTCTTTTAGTAATTGTATAGCTTTTAGAGTGCTTAAGCCTTTCATTTGCATACCAGAAGTCATATTTTTCAATGTGATTTCATTTGTTTGTAGTTCATCATCACCTATTACGACTACGAATTCGTGTCCTTTTGAGTTAGCATAAGAAAACTGCTTTTTAATTTTGTTAATCTCTGGATATACTTCTGTTGGAATCTCACTTCTTCTAAAAGTTTCTGCAATTTTATATGCATAGGAAAAGTGGTTCTTATTCATACAAATTATCAGCACTCTTGCAGAAGTTTGCCTTTTAGAGTTTGTTTCCATACTAGATAGTAGTCTATCTATTCCTATACTAGCACCAACTCCACTTATATTTTCACTTGAAAAGCTCCTTGCTAGATTATCATATCTACCACCTGAACACACACTTCCTAACCCCCTTTGTGTATTTAATGTAGTTTCATAAACCACGCCTGTGTAATATCCAAGCCCTCTTGCGATAGAAAAATTCACACGATAAGTATCTCTATCCATTTGGAGGTTTGAGAGTATTTCATAGACACTTTCAATTTCCTCTATTCCAGTTTTTAAATCATTATTCCAATCTTTTAGATATGATATTTCGTTAAAAAATTCTGTGCTATCTCCATTTTGTTTAATACTTGCAATCTCTAGCATTTTTTTAACACTATTTTTATCTATCATTTTGCTTAATTCTTCAATTACTTCATTTTCACCGATTTTTTCAATCTTATCAATTATTCTTAATATATTTGAAATATCATTATCTTTTAAGATTCCAAAGTATTTACAGATTCCATTTAGAATCTTGCGATTATTTAACCAAATGGTAAATTCCTCAATTCCTAGCGCGATCATTGATTCATAAATTACTTGAATAATCTCTGCATCGCAAGCAATGCTACTGCTACCAATAAAGTCAAAATCACATTGTGTAAATTCTCTATATCGTCCCTTTTGCGCTCTCTCTCCGCGAAACACATTACCAATAGCATATCGTTTAAAAGGTAAATCAATTTTATTTCTGTGCTGTGAGATAAATCTAGCAAGCGGGACTGTTTGGTCAAATCTTAGTGCCACATCTCTATTTCCGTGGTCTTTAAATTTATATAATTCTTTTTGAATCTCATCACTACCTTGCTTGATTAAAATATCAGCATATTCTAGATGTGGCGTTTCAATCGGCATGAATCCGAAATTTTCAAATACTTTGCTAACAATTGAGAGCAATTTTGATTTAGCCATTGCTTCTTTTGGTAGCCTATCTTTAAAGCCACTTAGGGTGCGTGGAGTGATTTTATTAGTGTCTTTATTGCTTTTTGTTTGATTGTCTTGCATAAAAAACCTTTAAATTATTTTAAAATTGCGGATTCTATCTATCTTTATGTAAAATTACAATTAATTTATCTATAAAATATCATTATAAAAATACTTTAAATTTAAGGAGAAAAATTGCTAGAACAACGAGGAATGCCAGATGAAAGGAAGTTAAAGATTCTACTTAGGCTCCCAAATTGGCTAGGAGATAGTGTGATGGTTTCGCCTAGTTTTGAGTTATTAAAATCTCACTTTCCAAACGCTACTTTTAATATTGTAGGCACGCTTCATAGCACAGAAATTTATAAACGAGATAATAGAATTCAAAATATTTACATAGATAAAACCAAAAGCCAAAAAAATAGATTTAAAGCCACTTTACAACTATCCAAAATGATAGGTAAGCACGACATTGCCATAAGTTTTAGTAATACATTTTTTTCAGCTCTGCTTTTATATTTCACAAAGACAACGATACGAGTAGGTTACTCTAGGAATTTTAGAGGATTCTTGTTGACTAAAAGAGTAAAATTTATAAAAAATATTCATCAAGTCCTCTCATATTTAAATTTAATCAATTATCTTATTGCGAAGCCTTTATATTATCCAAATAGCAAGATTGAAGAGGATTTAAAGCTAAAGTTAATATCAAAAAAAATAAAAAATTTTAATAAGGATAATTTAAAGCCTTGTATTGGTATTAATCCTGGTGCTGCGTATGGAAGTGCAAAAAGATGGGAGGAGCGATATTTTGTAGAAGTAATTGATTATTTTTTAGAAAATGATTATATGGTGTTTTTGTTTGGGAATAGTGAGGTAAAGTCCCTAAATTTAATTGAATCTAAAATTAATAACACTAATTTTATAAATTTAATCAACAAAACAAGCATACAAGAACTTTGTGATTATATTTCTATGCTTGATTTATTTATTACAAATGATAGCGGTCCTATGCACATTGCAGCTAGTTTTAATATCCCTATAATTGCAATGTTTGGTCCAACAGATTCTAAAGAAACAAGCCCTTGGAGCAAAAATGCAATTTTATTAAACAAGAATCTATCTTGTGCTCCTTGCAAAAAGCGCGAATGCCCTTTAAAGCATCATAATTGTATGAAATTAATCACTCCCGATGAAGTTATAGAATCTGCAAATAAAATATTAAGTAAAAATCAAGCTTTATATTTATGAGGCTATTTAAATTTAGTTTTTAGAAAAATTTTACTAGCAAATTCTAGCAGTCTATAAATAATAGCAATTTTAATTAAAAAATATTTTTTTAATTAACTTTAATTTATAATTGCAAAATTTTTATATCAAGGGTTGATTTTGAGTAAGGTTACTGCAGTTATTGATATAGGTTCTAACTCTGCAAGAATGGCTATTTTTAGACGCACAAGCAGATTTGGATTTTCACTTATTTTTGAATCTAAAAGTAAGGTTAGGATTTCAGAGGGTTGCTATGAAAATAATGGAATCTTGCAAGATGAGCCAATAGAAAGAGCGCTAAATGCTATTTGTGATTTTGCAAAAATAGCAAAGACTTACAAAGCAAGAAAATTATTATGCGTTGCTACGAGTGCGGTTAGAGATGCACCAAATAGAAATGAATTTATATCCTTAATAAAGAAAAAAACAAAAGTGCAAATAAAAGTAATTGATGGGCAAAAAGAGGCATTTTATGGAGCAGTGGCTTGCTCCAATCTTCTTCATAAAAAAGATGGAATAACTATTGATATAGGTGGCGGTTCCACAGAATGTGCGATTATAAGAAATGGTGAAATTAAAGAGTTGATATCACTAAATTTAGGAACAATTAGGCTTAAAGAGCTATTTTTTGATTCCAAAGCAGATATTAAAAAAGCAAAGGAGTTTATAAATAATGAGTTTAGCAAGATTCCATCTACATTTAGCCATATTAATATCTTTGGAATCGGTGGGACAATAAGGGCTTTATCAAAGCTTATTATGAAAAAGGAAAATTATCCTATAAATACGCTTCATGGCTATGAATTTAGTATTAAAAAATATTTATCTTATTTTAAAAATATTTATAGTAGTGAGATAAAAAAGCTAAAAGACTTTAATGTTCCGCAAGACAGGGAAGATAATATTAGAGAGGGAGCATTGATTTTCTCAATGTTGTTAGAAAAATTTGGTGCAAAAAATGTTATAACAAGCGGAGTTGGAGTGCGAGAGGGGGTATTTTTAAGCAATTTACTTAGAAATCAAAGATTTATGTTTCCAAAAGGTTTTAATCCCTCGTATAGAAGCTTGTTGGATAGATTTAGCTTAGAGGAGAGAGCTCAAAATATTGTCAAAATTAATGCCACAAAATTATTTGAAGTATTAAGTGATGAGTTTGATATTAATAAAAAATATCTATTTCATTTACAAAATGCAGCAGGGCTGACAAAAATTGGTAATTATTTAAATTTCTACTCATTGCACGAACATAGCGCATATTTTTTGCTAAATGCACTTAGTTATGGTTATTCTCACGCTGATAAAGCTATTATTTGCTTGCTCGTAAAATATAGTAATAAAAAGATTCCACAAGATGATGAAATAGCACACATTAGCACTCTAATGCCAGATATTTTGGTGCTTCAATGGCTTAGTTTTATTTTAAGTATTGCAGAGATTTTAAGCCTTAGTGATGATAAATTTAGTTTTTCCTTTAGAAAAAATACACTTTTTATAACAAGTAAAAATAAAGCTTATTTAATAAAAGAAAAAATTAATTCCTTGCATAAGCCAGAAGCTATAAATATTGAGTTTGATTAGAAAATGAAAATAGCCATTATTAGACTTAGCTCACTTGGGGATATAATAAGCACTTTGGTATTTTTGGAGTATCTAAAAAGTGAGGTTAAAGATTTGCATATCACTTGGATTGTAGATTCTAACTTTAGAGAAATGTTGCAAAATTCGTCTTTTATCGATGAGATATGTGATATTCCTTTAAGAAAAAGCAAGAGAGATAGGAAACTTATATTTGAGTGTTTTAGGAGGATTAGGAATCTTAAAGAATTTGAGCTTGTGCTTGATTTTCAAGGATTGATAAAGTCTGCTATTATAGGCAAGATTCTAAAAACAAAAAAAATTATAGGCTATGATAAATTTAGCATAAGAGAAAGGCTTGCAAGTTTATTTTATACGAAAAAAGTAAGCATTGCTTATAACGAGCACATTTTAAAGCGGCAGTATGCAATTTTACAAACTGCTTTTAATTTAAAAAAAGATTTTAGTCTCCAAATGCTAGAGCATAGAGATAAAACGATAGGAGTCTTAGAGAGTGAGAAATTAAAAAATATTTTCAATAAAGAAAAAAAGATTCTATTCATACTAGAGGCTTCAAAAGAACAAAAAGAATACCCTCTAGATTCCTTTTATCAAGTTGCACTTGGAATTGAAAAAAAATATAGAGATGTTAGAATCTATCTTATTTGGGATAAAAAAGAATCTGAAATTAAAAATCTAGCAAGTAGAAGTAATGTATTTTACTTCCTGCCACATTTAAATCTAGCTGAAATAAAATTCTTAATTTCAAATATGAATCTAATTATAGGCGGTGATACAGGGCTAACACACCTTTCGTGGGCTTTGAAAATTCCATCAATCACACTCTATGGCAATACACCGATAGAAAGATTTAAACTTGATGGAGAAAATCATATATCAATTTGCAAAATTAAACAAGAAAAAATTGTAAAAAATGATTTTTCAATCGCACAAATTGAGCCAGAGCTAATTTTAAGCCATATTAAAGATTTATTAAAATGAAAAAGTTTATAGATAAAATAATTGATATTTTTATACTTATATTTGCATATTCTAGTGGATTTATCTTGTCAATAATGAATGATAGAATCTTTTTTTATAATGTGAAATTTCTCTCATTTATTTTTAAAACTTTTGATAAAAGGCGAAAAAAAGATTGTTTTAATAACCTAGATTTTGCTTACAATAACACTTTAAGTGAAAAAGAAAAAATAAAAATATTAAATCAATGTTATGATAATTTTGCCTTTGTGATTTTAAACGCTTTGCGTTTGCTCTATATGTCAAAAGAAAAGTATATTAGTAAATTTAGGGTAAGAAATGAGGATTTAATAAAAGATTTAATAAATAAAGGAAATTTTATATTTATAACAGCACATTATGGCGATTGGGAGGGGACTGCTAGATATGTTGCGTATAAGCATAAAAATATAAATTTAAGTGTTGTAGGGAGATTTACACAATTTAGCTCAATAAATTTATTAATGCAAAAATCAAGGCAGAGATTTGGCTCATCGTTTTTGGATAAAGTTGGTGCAAGCAGGCATTTAGTAAAGCTTTTGAAAGATAAGAAAAATATTATAGGTTTGGTTATTGACCATAATGTATCGCAGTTTGAAGGAATCTTTGTAAAAATGTTTGGTAAAGATGTAACGCACACAGCAGCTGCTTCTATATTAGCAAGAAAATACAATATTCCGATAGTTTTTGCCTACACTACTTTAAGTGCTGATTATCGCAATTATAATCTAAATTTTGTAAAAATTTGCAATGCGATAATTACTAAAGATTCCAAAGCAGATATAGAGGCTATGACGCAACTTCAAGCAGATTTTACCCAAAAAATTATAAATGAAAATAAGGGTGAGTGGTTTTGGTTTCATAAAAGATTTAAGGCTAAATATAGTGAAATTTATAAATATTAGTTGTAAAATTTATTACAATACGATTTTTAAAATTTAAAAAATAGGTTGAATATTTGGAAGAGTTTGATTATTATGAAATATTAGAAATTAGCAAAACAAGCAATAAAGATGTTATAAAAAAAGCTTATAGAAAACTAGCCTTAAAATATCACCCAGACAGAAATGCTAACAATAAAGAAGCAGAGGAAAAATTTAAGCAAATAAATGAAGCATATCAAGTATTAAGTGATGATAATAGAAAAGAGATTTACGACAAATACGGCAAAGCAGGGTTAGAATCTAGTGGATTTAGTGGCTTTAGCGGAAAGGATTTTGGCGATGTTTTTGGTGATTTAGGTTCGATTTTTGAGAGTGTATTTGGTGGTGGATTTGGAGGATTTAGCCAAAAGAAAGAAAAAGGTGGTTTTGAGAGTGATTTTGCAATCACATTGAATTTAAGTTTTAAAGAAGCAGTTTTTGGTTGTAAAAAGGAAATAAAAAATCAATATAGGCAGTATTGTAAAACTTGCAAAGGAAGCGGTGCTAAAAGTAAGGGTAAATGCACATTATGCAATGGAAATGGCAGACTTTATACTAAAAGTGGATTTATGACTTTTACTCAAATGTGTCCTGAATGCAATGGAAATGGAGAGATTATAAAAGATAAATGCGAAACTTGTAAAGGTAAGCAATTTATAATAAAAGATGAGAGCTTTGAGATAAATGTTCCAGAAGGAATTGATAGTGATAATAGAATTAGAGCACATAATCGTGGAAATGAGCTACCAGATGGAACTAGAGGCGATTTATATATTATTATTGATGTGGAAGATGATGAGTATTTTGTCCGTGATGGAAGTGATATTTATATAGAGATTCCTGTATTTTTTACAAATATAATTTTAGGAGGTAGTATCAAAGTGCCTTCACTTAAAGGTGAATTAGAATTAAAGATTCCACCGAATACGAAAGACAAAGAAAGATTTATTTTTAATAATGAAGGGGTTAAAAGTTTAAATAGCTCAAAACGTGGGCGATTAATCGTGCAAATAAAAATCACATATCCAAATGAAAAACTAACAAGTGAGCAAAAAAAATTACTCATAGCCTTACACGAATCTTTTGGGCAAAAGAGTGAGCCACATAAGACTATATTAGAAAATTGTATTGATAAGATAAAAGAGTGGATTAGCGAGTAGATAGTTTTAAAAGAGAATGAAATGAACTCTAAAACAATAAAGTGGAATCTAAAATCACTAAAATCTATAAATTTTAGAATAGAATCTTTAGTATTAAAATCTAGTTTATATGTAACATTTAAAGAAAATAAAAATAAAATTCAAAATAATATTAATAAAATCAAAGAAAAAATGTTTTTAAATTTATTTTTATTATAAATTTTTAGGAATACCAATAATAAGACTATTAAAATAAATAATTTTTAAGGAGTTGGATTTTGAGTAATATAGATAATAATATTGATGAGTGGAGGTTAGAGCCTTTATTTAGAAATAATACTGAATTAGAATCTTTTGTTAAAACTTTGGCAAAAGAGTCAAAGAGTTTTGAGAAAAAATATAGCAATAATCTTTCAGATATTAATGATTTTGAATCTGTTCTTATTGAATATGAGGCGATTTGCGATGGATTGGCTAGGATTATGGCTTATGTATTTTTGCTTTTTGCAAAAGATACAAATAACGGGGCGTTTTACGCAAAATACGAGCTTTTAGCAAATGATATTCAAAATCATATAATCTTTTTTGAGTTAGATTTTACAAAGCTACCAAAGGATATGATTGCAAAATATATCAAATCAAGTAAGAAATATAAATATTATCTAAAGAGGCTAGAGGAGAGTAAAATCTACCAGTTAAATAAAGATGAAGAAAAAATTTTGCTAAAGGTTGCACCTGTTGGAGTAGATGCCTTTAGTAGGTTATTTGATGAATATATGAGCAGAATGAAGTTTAAATTTAATGATGAAGTTTTAAGCGAAGAAGAGATACTCTCGAAACTTCACTCAAAGGATAGAAGTGAGCGAAAAAAAGCACAAAAAAAGCTGACTAAAAAGCTAGATAAATCTTCTCATATTTTAAAATATATCATTAATATTGTGCGAAAAGATTTACAAATCTCAAATAATTTAAGAGGCTACAAGAGGGCAGAATCTTTTAGGCATATAAATAATCAAATTAGCCAAAAAAGCGTAGATGGTATGATTGATATAGTGGTTAAGAATTTCCATCTAGTGCATAAATACTATAAAATTAAAGGCGAGATTCTAGGAATTAAAAAACTAAAAGATTATGATAGATACGCTCCGCTTGATTTTAAAGAAAGTGAATTTAGCTATACAGAGGCAAAGGAGCTAACAATTAGTGCTTATAGCGATTTTTCACCAAAATTTGGAAATATTGTTAAAAATGCTTTTAAAAATGGCTGGGTGGATTCGCACCCAAAGGCAAATAAAAGAGGTGGAGCATTCTCTCATGGTGCAGTGCCAAAAGCTCATCCATATGTTTTGTTAAATTATACAAATGGTAGAAGAGATGTATTTACAATAGCTCACGAGTTTGGACACGCAATTCATCAAGAATTATCCAAAAGCGTTGGCTATCTAAATATGGATACCCCGCTTACTACTGCAGAGACTGCTTCTGTTTTTGGAGAAATGCTTTTATTTGATAAAATGAAACAAGAAGTTAGTAAAATGAATAGCAAAGAGGAGCTTTTAGGGCTGTATGCTGGAAAGATTGAGGATATTTTTTCTACGCTTTTTAGACAGATTGTTATGACAAATTTTGAGCGCAAAATCCACTCTATTAGCGATGAGCTAGAAGTTAATGATTTAAATAGAATCTGGCTAGAAGAAAATCAAAAAATGTTTGGAAGCTCCCTAGAATTAACCAAAAACTACGAGATTTGGTGGAGCTATATACCGCATTTTATCCATTCGCCATTTTATTGCTATGCTTATAGCTATGGACAATTATTGTCTTTAACTTTATTTGGTCTGTATAAAAGTGGAAGTGAGGGCTTTGTAGAGAAATATAGTGAGTTTTTATCACTTGGTGGTTCAAAATCTCCAAAAGATTTAGTCAGTATTTTTGGCTTTGATATTGAAGACGATAAGTTTTGGGAGTTTGGGATAGCAGAGGTTAAAAAACTATTAGATGAATTTATAAAAATTTATAAAAAAGAGGTTTAAATGGATTTTAAAATCAAAGTATTTAGGTTTGATAGTAAAAAAGATTATAATGAATATTACCAAAGCCTTGAGATAAGCGTTGATAAGAATCTAGAATTAAAAAATTTAATGCAAAAGATAGAGGAAAGTTTGGAGGATTTTTCTTATGATAAAAATTCATTTGGCTTTAGGATAAATAATAAGGTTATATTTCATAATATAAAATTACTTGACTTGCAAAATCATTTTGGAAATAGCCTAGAGATTAATCCAATTTCTACTAAATATGCAAAAAAAGATTTATTGATTAATAAAGAAGCTATTTTTAATAAATACAAACCTCTGCTAGATAAATTTACTTTCTTAAGCGAGGAATCTAAAAGCGAGTTTAAAAAATATATTTTAATTAATCTTATAAGTCCTCTTGATTTGGATGACTATATTGGGGATGGTTTTGTTATGTATATTAAATGGATGATGATACATTATAAAGATAATAAAAAGGAATTGCTAGATTCTATATCTAGTCTTGAGAGCGGTGCTATAAATAGTATTAGTTTAGAAAATATGATTTATCCTAGTGATAATTCTATTGATTTGGAGATTAAAAGTGTGCAATCAGCACTATTAGAAGAAAAAAGCAAATTCTTTAATCGTAATAAATTTGCTAAAATGATAAGTTTAGTAGAATCTAAATATAAAATCATACCACAGGATAGTAAAAAATGAGTTATTTAGTTTATTATCATTATGAAAATTTATCACTTATAGAATCTGCAACAGCATTATTTAAAAGGCTTGAAATTGATGCTATTTATGAAGATAAGTTTGAGTATTATGGTGGAAAATTAGGACATTTGGTAAATGAAAAGCTATTTTTTATAGCTCAAGCTTATAATATCGCAAAGGCGAGTAGTAAAAATAAAGATTTATTAGTATTAGAAGAGGATGCATTTAATAATCTAACTTTTGCAAAAAGGGAAATTGAATGCAATCCTTCACTTTTTAATTTAGTGCAAAATGAATTGGGAAAATTTAAATTAAAATATTCACAAGATACAAAAGTAATATATTTAGCAGATTTACTAAGCAGTGATGCAATGTTAGAGAAAATTAAACAGAATCAAAAAGCAGATTTTAACTCTTTTAGTATAAGTATTTTTCACTCACATTATTTAAAAAATAATAGTATAGTTAAGATTTATAAGGAATTAGGTTTAAAAATAGCTTTAGAGGAGTATTGTGAATTTTATAAAAATCAGTCTTTTAATCCCAACCTTACTTATAAATATAGCGCTAAAAGTTTTGAGAAAGCACTAGATTCAGGAAGTGATTTTATACTCTCACTTTCAAGTGCAATTTTTGATATGTTTGATAAAGAAAGGAAGTATTTGACAAAAGCGGCAAATAGGGATTTGGGTAAAATGCCTATTATTTTTCTGCCACAATTATTATTGCTTTCTCTTGGTATAAAAGATGAAAATGCACTAAATTTTAGATACCATAAATTTGGTTTTGATTTTATATGATAGTTTTAAAATTTATTCTAGCACTTTTTATCGGGCTAGGTTGGCTATTTTTTGGTGGAGAGGAAAGCAAAGAAGTTGCTTTAATTTTAGCAATATTTGTCTTTTTAGTTTTGTTAATTACTCCAAAAAAAGTCGAATCTATCGAGGAAAAAGAGGAATTTAGAGAAAAAGTAAAAGATAGACAAATTAGAAAGATAGCTTTAACAGAAGAGCGTATCTTAGAAAAACAAGCCCAAAAAGAAAATAAAAAATAAGGAGTAAGATTTGGAAGTTGTATTATTAATAATTGCTGGAGTTGTTCTGTATATGCTTTATAATGGATTCCAAGACTATCTAAAAAATCCATATAAAAGAGAGAATTCTTCTAATACATTTAATGCAGAATATAAGCCAAGTGATAATCCATATATCGAAATGACTTCGGTAGACAGGATTAAAAAGACAGAGTTTGGAATCTTAGCTGGATTACTAAGTGCTATGGCAGCAAGCGATGGTAAGATTTGTAAATTAGAGCAAGAATTAATCAAAAATTTGCTAGATGATATAGCTAAAGAATTAGAAGATTATAAAGATGCAAGAGAGGCGTTGCAGAGTATTTTTGATGAGAATAAAGATGATTTAGATTCACTTGCTAGAGCATTTGAGGAGGCTACAAAAGGAGAGTATAAAAAGCGATTAAAAGTAGTTGAATTTTTATTTGCCCTAGCTTATGCCGATGGAAAGCTAGATGAAGTTGAGCGAGAGAAAATAATTGATATAGCAGCCCTTTTTGAGCTAAATAATGATGATTTCAACAAGCTTTATGATGAGTTTGAAGAAAAGTATAGTAGTGGGATAGAAATGACTAAAAGTAGGGCACTAGAGCTATTTGAATTGGGAGAGGATTTTAGCAAAGAGGATTTAGAATCTGCGTATAGTAAAAAGATTAAAGATAATAAGCAAAATATTTTATTGAATAAAAATATAAATAAAAGCTTTAAAGATAGCCCTTATGATACTTTAAGAGAGATTGATTGTGCTTACAAACTGCTCTCTAGTAGTCTAGATTCTGCTACTCAAAGTTAATTTTTATGACTTGTTCTCACTGCCATTTAGAATATAAAAAAGATGCACTTTTTAGGCGTGAGATTAATGGTAAGATTGAGTATTTTTGCTGTAAGGGTTGCGAAGGTGTTTTTATTCTTCTAAATGATATTAATTTAGCTAGTTTTTATGATAAATTAGGAGATTCTAAACTCGCTCCACCCAAAGATTATAGTGATGATTTGGCAAGATTTGATACTGCTACTTTTGAAGCTAAATTTGTAAAAAAGCTAGATAATAATAAAAGTGAAATTTCACTAATTTTAGAGGGAATTCACTGCATTGCTTGTGTATGGCTCAATCAAAAGGTTTTAAATAATACATTCGGAATCTATGATATTGATATAAATTACACAAATAATAAAGCAAAGATAATTTTCAATCCAAATGAAATTAAAATCAGCAATATTATAGAGAAGATTCGCTCTATTGGCTATAATGCTCAAGCCTACGACCCAAAAATTTTAGAGCATATAAATACAAAAGAGAGAAAAGAATATTACACAAAGATGATTATTGCAATTTTTTGCACTATGAATATTATGTGGATTGCAGTGGCACAATATTCTGGCTATTTTCTTGGAATGGAAATTGAGGTTAGAAATATATTAAATTTTGCCTCATTTTTGCTTGCTACACCTACACTTTTTTATTCTGGCTCAATATTTTTTAGAAGTGGATATTATGGTCTAAAAAATGGCTTTATAAATATGGATTTATTGGTTAGTTTCGGCTCAAGCCTTACATATTTTTATTCTATTTATGCTGCACTTACGCATAGTGGAGAGACTTATTTTGAATCTGTTACGATGATTATAACTTTCATTTTGATTGGTAAATTTTTAGAAGTCCGCTCACGTAAAAATGCAGGTGATAGCATAGATAAGCTAATTGCAGAGATTCCAGCCCAAATAAATGTATTAAGAGATAATGTAATTAAACAACTTTCTCCCGAAGAAATAGAGATTGGTGATATTATCGAGCTAAAACCTGGAGAAAAAATCATAATTGATGGAATCTTGCTTAGCAACTTTACTCTGCTAGATAGTTCAATGTTGAGTGGTGAGAGTGCTTTTGTGGAAAAGAAAAAGGGCGATAGCCTAGTTTCTGGAAGTATCAATTTAGACTATACCATAACCTACAAGGCAACAAAGAGCTTACAAGATTCCACAATGAATAATATTATAAATCTTCTCTCTCAATCACTCCATAAAAAGCCTAGCATAGAGACTAAAGCAAATAGTATATCTTATTATTTTAGTGGCTTTGTTTTGGTAGTCGCTATTGTTACTTTTATTGCTTGGGTGTGGATTAGCGGTAGTTTTGAAAAATCTATGGTGGTTGCTGTGGCTGTGATAATTATTGCTTGTCCTTGTGCTTTGGCTCTTGCTACACCTATTGCCACGATTATTGGCATTAGTGAGGCTTATAAACATAAATTATTATTTAAAGAGGCAAGATTTTTGGAGACTTTTGCAAAGGCAAATGCAATTATTTTTGATAAAACAGGCACACTAACTTTTGGCAAACCAAAGGTGGTTAGAGCTGAGTTTTTAGAGACTTTTGATAAAGATATTTTAGCTTCTTTTGTGAGGCTAAATACTCATCCCATTAGTGCTGGCATTAGTGAGTATTTGGGGGTGAGAGAAAAGCTAGAGATAGAGGATTTTAAACAAGTAAATCAAAGGGGAATTTCTGCAAGATATAAAGATTTACATCTTCTTGGAGGCTCGCTTACTTTTATACAAGAAAATGTAATTACAACAAATACAATAGAAAATGAGCTTAAAGCACAAAGTAAAGATTCTAATATGAAATTTTATTTTGCTATAAATGGGCGATTAGTGGCTATTTTTAATTTGCAAGATAGGCTAAAAGATAATGCAAAAGATATAGTCTCTAATTTTTTAAATAATAATTTTAGGGTAGTAATTTTAAGCGGAGATAGAGAAAGTGTAGTTAGACAAGTGGCATATGAGCTAGGAATTAGTGAATATTATTTCAATCAGAATCCCATAGATAAGAGTAATTTTGTAGACAAACTTCACAAAGATGGTTTTAAATGTGTAATGGTAGGCGATGGGATAAATGATGCGATAGCTCTAAACAAAAGTGATATTGCAATCTCTATGGGGCAGGGAAGTGATGTAGCAATAGAATCTAGCGATATAGTTCTACTAGACGATAGTTTGGATAGCCTACTTTCGGCTTATAAACTATCTAAAAAAACTTATGGTGTGATAAAACAAAATATAAAAATTAGTATAGTTTATAATCTCCTTACGATTCCGCTTGCTTCGCTTGGCTTTATAATCCCGCTTTTTGCAGCACTTAGTATGAGTTTTAGTTCGCTTCTTGTGGTGCTAAACTCACTAAAAATTAAGAAAGAAAAATTTTACTAGATTCTTATTTGTTTTTGAATTTAGATCCCAAAACTAGAATCTATATTGAGTATCTCTCCCTCCATATCCTTTGTAAGATTTAATAATGATATTTTATTTAGATTCTAAACTTTATGGAACTTTAAAGCCATTGATTGGAATCTTTTGAAATTAGATTTTTAATCTTTGTGATTTTTTGGAATTGAGGACTAAAATATTTAAAGATTTGTAAAATTAGATTCCAAATATTTAATATTCAATGCAGAATCTAAATTGATAGAAGCTAAAATATAGATTTTATTTTTTAGAGAGATTGATTTAATTATTTCTTATAGATTTAGAATTCTACTTTTTGATAAATTTAGAGATAGTGATAAAATCTAAAATCAATATAATTAATCCTATTTTATAAAGTTTGTGGTTTTAAAATCACATTTTTAGAGTCTAGTTTATGTGATAAAAATTATTTGGTAAATAAAATCACTAAATCTAGTAAATCAAATTTTTATAAAGCAAATTACATAAAAAATATTTAAATTTGCTAGAAGATAAAATTAATTGAATCTAAATTTATCCACCAATTGCTCTTTTATTGCCATCATTGTTTCCACCACCAAAGAATCCACTTCTAGCATTGCTCGGTGTAGCACCTCTTGTAGCTGTCGTATTTTTTGCAGTATTGAATGAATTTTTACTTCTTTCATAAGCTTGCGGAGATTTGTAGCTTGCTCTTTGCTGTGCTTGATAATTTTGATTATTAAATAATTTATTTCCTATCCAACTACCAATAATTGCCCCAGCAGCAGAAGCTAGTATTGCCCCACCAAGCGATAGCCCACTTCCGCTAGGATTTGTAAGCTCTGATGTGCCATTGTTGATCTTTTTTTCCTCTTCTTTTAGCATTGCATCTATTTCTTCTTGAGTAAGCATTCGCTCTGTGCCATCTTTTGCTTTTAGAAACACTCTTGTAGTTTCACTAGGATACTCCTCTAGTATCTTGTAGCTCCCATCCATTTGTTCTTCGATAACTACAAATGCACCATTTTTTATTGTTTGATTTGTAGTTTGAGTAGTAGAATTTTTATTATCACCACAACCACTTATTACTAATAATGCGCCAATTCCTATACTACCTATAATCCCATATTCTCCAATTTTTCGTAAATGTTTCATTTTCTATCCTCGCTTTTATATAAAAATTAAACTAGATTCTCCCATTTTAGTTTCCCACCACCTAGTATGTGAAAATGCAAATGTGGAACTTCCTGTCCCCCATCACTTCCTATATTTGAAATAATTCTATAGCCACTTTTATCAATATTTACTTTTTTTGCAACTTCTTGTATAAAACCACTTAATCTCCCCAACATCATTGAATCTGCTGTATCAAAATCTTTGACACAAACTTTAGGAATAGCTAGAATATGAATAGGAGCTTTTGGATTTATATCATAGAATGCTAAAAATTCGTCATTTTCTAAAACTTTTTTACATGGAATCTCACCTTTTATTATCTTTTCAAATATTGTCATTCAATACCCCATTTTTTAAATGTTAGATTCTTGCAAAATATGTTTTAAAACATTTTTAATTAAATAATTTTTTAAATACAAATTATAGTAAAATTCTAGTTTCATAAAAATGATTACTTTTTGTAATTATTTCAAAGAAACTAAATACTAGCCTTATATTATATTTAATGATATTTTGTATTATTTTAAGGCTTAATTTTTATAAAGGGGAATTATAAATGAAACAAGACCAACTATATCAGAATGCTTTAAAGCGACTTGGTGAATTAGAATCTTTGCCAGATATACAAAACAAAGATAGCAAAGATGTTAAGGAATTATTAGAAAAAAATGGAATTTCAAGAAGAGATTTTATGAAATGGGCTGCCGCTATGACTGCGACTTTAGCGCTTCCATCATCTTTTATTCCACTTACTGCGAAGGCAGCAGAATTGGCAGGTAGGATTCCTGTTGTATGGCTACATATGGCAGAATGCACAGGTTGCAGTGAGAGTTTATTAAGAAGTGATGCGCCTAGCATTGATAGTTTGATATTTGATTATATCAGTTTAGAATATCACGAAACTGTTATGGCAGCTTCAGGGTGGCAAGCAGAGGAGAATCTTACTAATGCACTAGAAACCTATAAAGGTCAATATATATTGATGGTTGAAGGTGGAATTCCAGCTGGTGATAGTGAATTTTATCTTACAATAGGGGCTTTAGGATATACTGGAGCATATAATGCAAGAGAGGCTGCAAAAGATGCAAAAGCTATATTTGCAATAGGGACTTGTTCTAGTTTTGGTGGAGTTCAAGCTGCAAATCCTAATCCAACTAATGCAATGCCACTTAGTAAAATCACAAATAAGCCTGTGATTAATGTTCCAGGTTGTCCCCCTAGTGAAAAAAATATTGTAGGTAGCGTTTTGCATTATATTTTATTTGGTGTTTTACCTAAACTTGATGCTTATAATAGACCTACTTGGGCATATGGACATAGAATCCACGATTTATGTGAGAGAAGAGGGCACTTTGATGCTGGTGAGTTTGTCCAAAGCTTTGGTGATGAGGGTGCTGAAAATGGATATTGTCTATATAAAGTTGGCTGTAAAGGACCATATACATTTAATAACTGCTCAAGACTAGGATTTAATCAACATACAAGCTGGCCTGTAAAAGCTGGGCATGGTTGTATAGGTTGTAGTGAGCCTAATTTTTGGGATACAATGAGTCCGTTTGAAGAACCTTTAGGCAATAAACTTTACGCTACTGCATTTAATGGGATAGGTGCTGATAAAACTGCTGATACAATAGGAGTTGTTTTGTTAAGTGCTACTGCCATTGGTATTGCTGCACACGCTGCTATTTCTGCTATGGTAAAAAATAAAGAATAAGGGAGTTTTACAATGACAAAAAGAATCGTAGTTGATCCTATAACAAGAATTGAGGGACATTTAAGAATTGAGGTTGTGGTTGATGATAATAATGTTATACAAGATGCATTTTCGTCATCTACACTTTGGAGGGGATTAGAAAAAGTAGTGCAAAATAGAGATCCACGAGATGCTGGATTTATAATGCAAAGAATCTGTGGAGTTTGCACTTTTTCTCACTATAAAGCTGGAATCTCTGCGGTAGAAGATGCTCTTGGTATAGTTCCACCAAAGAATGCACAATTAATTAGGTCTTTGATGAATATTTCATTAGTATTGCACGATCACCTTGTACATTTTTATACATTGCATGGGCTTGATTGGTGTGATATTACTTCTGCACTTAAAGCCTCTCCTGCAAAAGCTTCCAAACTTGCATTTAATTATGCAGATTTTCCTGTGAATACAGGAGAAGATGAGTTAAAAGCTGTTCAAGCAAAGGTTGCTGATTTTGTTCAAAAAGGAGCTTTAGGACCTTTTGCAAATGCGTATTGGGGACATAAAACATATAGATTTAGCCCAGAGCAGAATTTAATCGTTTTATCGCATTATTTAAAATTATTAGAAGTGCAAAGAGTGGCAGCTCAAATGATGGCTATTTTTGGCTCAAAACAGCCGCATCCGCAGACTTTAACTGTTGGTGGAGTTACTTCTGTTATGGATATGTTAGATCCTAGTAGACTAGGAGAATGGCTAAGCAAATATCAATATGTTAGAGATTTTGTAGATAGAGCTTACTATCCTGATATTTTAATGGCTGCTGAAGTGTATAAAAATGAGCCTAGTGTATTGAAAGGTTCAGGGGTAAAAAATTTCCTATGTTTTGAGGAGATTCCGATAGGAAATGGCGAATATTTGTATAGCAGTGGTATTGTAAAAGATTATGATATTTCAAAACTATATGAAATAGATGAGAATCTAATCACTGAGGAGGCTACGCATTCGTGGTATAAAAATGATGCTCCACTTCACCCTTATGATGGTGAGACAGAGCCTAATTATACAGGATTTAAAAAGGGCACTAGCATAGGATTAGATAAAAAAGAAGTAAAAACAGAATTACTTGATTTAGAAGGTAAATATAGCTGGATTAAATCTCCTAGATACGATGGAATTCCTATGGAAGTAGGACCATTGGCTGCTATCGTGGTTGGACTTGCTGCTAAAAATAAAAGAATAACTAATATAGCAACACAATTCTTAAAAGATACAAGACTTCCTACTAGTGCATTATTTAGCACATTGGGTAGGACTGCTGCAAGAGCTTTGGAATGTAAATTATCAGCTGACTATGGGATTGAAATATTTAATGAATTAATAGAGAATCTAAAAATTGATAAATCCACTTGTGCAAAATATGTGATTGATAAAAATAAGACTTATCAAGGTAGATATATAGGCAATGTTCCACGAGGGACTTTAAGTCATTGGGTGAAAATACAAAATGGCGTAATTTCCAATTATCAAGCTGTTGTTCCTTCGACTTGGAATGCAGGACCTAGAGATTCTAAAGGGCAAAAAGGACCTTATGAAGCAAGCCTTATTGGTATAAAGGTTGCAGATATTACACAACCGCTAGAAATTATTAGAACAATACATTCTTTTGACCCTTGTATTGCTTGTGCTGTGCATATGATAGATCTCAAAGGTAATAAGATAGGTGAATATAAAGTAAATCCAGCGACTTTGAGAGTATGAGGAGGCAGAAATGAAAGAACAAAATAAAACTTTTAAACGAAGTTTGACTTTTACTCCTATCGTTAGATTCTTCCATTGGATAAGGGCATTTTGCATATTTTTCCTTATTTTTAGCGGATTTTATATTGCATATCCATTTTTAAGCCCAGAGCCAAACACAGAGCCTACAAATTTTCTATATGCATTGTTTAGAAGTTGGCATATTATGGTTGGATTCTTATTAATATCAGTTTCTATTTTTAGGCTATATTTATTTTTAGCTGATGGTAGAAATAAAAATGAAAGGATGTCTGTTTCTGATTTATTTAACATAAAAATATGGATAGGACAGATTAAAAACTATTTATTTTTAGGACCACATCCATATATAAAAGGTGTTTATAATCCATTGCAGTTTTTTTCATATTTCTTTTTGGCAGTTTTGGTGCTTATCATATCCCTTACAGGTGTGATTTTGTATTATAATGTATATCACAATGGACTTGGTGGAATCTTATTTAGTATGTTTAAGTGGCTTGAAGTAGCACTTGGCGGACTTGCTAATGTTAGAATGATACATCATATTGTTACTTGGATTATTATTATTTTTATTCCTATACATATTTATATGGCTGTTTGGAATGCAGTTAAACACCCAGATGGTGGTGTAGATTCTATTGTTGGTGGATTTAGGTATCAAGAGAGTAAAAATTAAAGGTTTGTATTGAAATTGAGAGTTTTAATACTTGGAATAGGTAATATTTTATTTGGTGATGAAGGTATAGGAGTTCATTTATCAAATTACCTTAAAGTTAATTTTGCTTTTAGTAGCACTAATAATACGCTTGATATTGTAGATGGTGGAACTTTGGCGCAGAGCCTTATTCCGCTTATCACTTCTTATGATTATGTGATTTTGCTTGATTGTATTAATGCTAGTGATGGAGAGATTGGAGATGTGTTTTTTTTTGATTTTAATGATATTCCTAGCAATCTTAATTGGCAAGGCACAGCACACGAAGTTGAAATGCTACAAACTTTAAAAATGATAGAATTGCTTGGCGATTTGCCGACAATTAAGATTGTAGCAACGATTCCACAAATTTTAGAATCTGAAACTACTTTTGAAATATCACCTATCATTGTGGATTCTGCATTAAATATGTGTAAGATTGTGATTAATCACTTAAAAGAGCTTGATTTTAGCGTTGAACAAGTTAAAGATATTTCACTTCAAGAAATTGCTAATAATTCCTTTAGAGGCTATTAATATTGATATTAAAATTTATATTTTTATATAAAAATTCTAATAAATATTATTTTCTAAAAATTATGCAAAATATAGCTACAGAGTGCGATTTGAAGCATTGTGATATGGTTTTACATAATGAATTATTATTTTTTGTAAATGGCAGAGAGGAAAATTTAAGCTTTTTTGCTACAAGATTGCAGAGTGAGATTCCGCTATCACTTTATTTTATTTTTAAAAATGTAGAAGTTGCTAAAAATATGACAAAAGAATATTCCCTAAATATTACTAAAAATACTTGTTCTTTTGATTTTAGTTTGGGTGAAATTAATGCGATTAAAGATATTAATAATATAAATTTTTGCAATATTTTTGATTTTCCTCACTCAAAGATTGATTTTGAAATTTACTATAAAAATAATGTGTTAGATTCTAAAGATTCCCTAAAAAGTGCGCTGTTAGAGATTGTTTCTATGTTAGAGAATAATAAATCTGTGATTTTACAAACCACAAAAGGAAAGATAGAAATTTCTTTAGATACAAAAGATTTTGATTTTATTATTGCAAATGATATTGCAAATATCAGCGTATATACGTGTGCTTCTAAAGATGAGATAAAGGCGTTAGCTACATTTGAAAAACCAAGTATTACTTTAAGGATTAAAGAGCTTTTTACTGATGAGTTAGGCTTTAGTAAAGCATTATTTATTTTGCCCTATGATGTGATTTTGTATATCATTTCATCTTTGCTTTTAGACAAAGAGATTGTTTTTTTATATGCTAAAAAAGTGGAATCTAGCAATAAATTTAGTGACATAGAATCTAAAATTAATACAGAAACTACTTTAGAATCTGGCATAAAGACTAACAAAAAATTAGCTCAAGCACAAAAACAAGATAAAGATATCAAATTAAACCAAAATAGTATTGTGATATTAGATTATCGAAGTGATTTTAAAGATGAGTTTTTTGAGATTGTAGTAGGGCAGAGAGGATATTTTATACAAAAGAAATTTTTGCAAAATGATTCTAAAAATGGTAATCTAAATAAGATTGATTCTAATTTTTTGGATTTTACATTTAACAATCGTGATGATAAGCTATTTATTAGCTATATTAGCACTTTAAATGAAACAATATTTGGAATATTAGATAACAAAAATCTAATCAAAACAATAAATATTCATTTTGATATGAATCCAAAAAATATTTTAGATTCTATTGCAAAGCGCCCAAATGGCACTAAATTATTGCAAAATTATAAGCAAAATTTTAGAGATAGTTTAGATCGGATAGAAGCGCTAGATTCTATTCCAAAATATACAAAAAATATTTTAGATATTTTTGCAGTTGTAAGTTTTATTTTAGGTTTTGAGTTAAAAAAAGAGCAGATTTTAATTTTTGCAGAATCGTATTTAAGGGATATTGGTCCAAAGATTGATTTTAAAAATATAAATGTTAATGGAGAGCTTTATTATGATAATATCTCTACGATACATTCAATTATGAGTTTCACATTGGCTGGGATTGATAATGAAACTCTCTGTTTTGGAATGGTTGAGTCTTTAATTGATTATTTGATATTGCTTATGCGTGATATTAGTGTCAATTATGGAGTAGAGAATATGGGAATTGCAGGAGATATTTTTGCAAATACTACTTTTTTTGATAGATTGAGTAAAAAATTTCCATTAGATTTAAATTTAATATTTCCAAATTATTTAGATTTAACATTTTTTGATATAATGTAACATTTAAGAAAGTAGAAAAAAGGTAAATAATGCAAGGTATAGGATCTAGCTTTAGGTTGTTTTTATTCATTCCATTATTATTTGTTTTAATTTTAAATATTGCTTATATAACTTGCGGAATCCTTCTATTTGTGGTTTTTAAAAATAGTGCAGCCTTTTATAGCACAGCATTTGTAGCGGTTTATATAGCAGTTATTATATTATTAAATATTTGTCTTTTTGGGCTTATTGTTATTCTATCAAATAAATTTATTAAAAGTGGTATAGTAAAATCTCTAAATGATTTATATGATGATATAAAGACTTTTTATGAAGATAATAAAAATGGCTTTGAATCTTGGTCTCAAAGAATTATAAACTATCCTATTGAAGTATCAGAAATTTCAAAATATTTTCATAATACTATTGCATATCAAATGTATGATTTGCATAATCGTATCACTATTGACCCGCTAACAGGACTTCGCACAAGTATAATTTTGCGTCAGGATTTAGAGCAGTATCCAAATCATGTGATAGCAGTGCTAAATTTAAGTAATTTTAAAGAAATAAATAGCTTTTATGGCGTAAGGTTGGCAGATGAGATTCTATATTCTGTTGCAAATATTTTAAAGAATTATTTTAAAGATGAAAATTATCTTTTATATAGAATCCACGGCGATGACTTTGCGATTCTTTGGATAAATTGCACCGATAGAGGTATGTTTATAGATAAATTAAATAGTTTTCTAGAATATTTAGGTAGAAAAGAGATATTAATTGATAGTTACACTTATCTAAATATAACAGCAACTATTGGTATAGCATTTTCTTATGATAGTGCAAAATATAGTATGGTAAATGCGATAATGGCTCTTCATCACGCAAAAGAGTATAAGAATCCTATTGTTGTTTATAATCGTAATTTACCTATTTTAAATACTTTAAAGAATAATATTCAATATACTGAAATTATTTACCACGCACTTAAAAATAATGATGTTATTCCCTTTTATCAAAAAATTGATGGAATACAAGACTATTTGGATAATAAAAAGACTAAATATGAAGCATTAATGCGAATTGAGGATAAAGAGGGTCATATTATTCCTCCTGGGCTATTTTTAGAAATTGCTAAACGTTCAAATGCGTATTCCAAACTATCTAGACTTATGATAGAAAATTCTTTTAAATGCCTATCTCAAAGAGATGACTGCATCTTTAGCATAAATCTTGCGTTAGAAGATATGATTTCACCAGATTTTTTAATATGGTTTATGGATAGGATTGTGTATTATAAACTAGAGGGCAGAATTATTGCTGAGATTACAGAGCAAGAAAGTGTTGAAGACTTTGATAGTGTTAGCAATTTTATTGCAAATATTAAAGAATTAGGCGTGAAAGTTGCATTAGATGATTTTGGAAGTGGATATTCTACTTTTTCTGTATTGATGAAACTCCCAATAGATTTTCTAAAAATTGATGGTTCTTTGATTAAAAATATTGATAAAGATAATAATGCAAGGGTAATAGTGCAAACTATTGTGCAATTTACAAAACAATTAAATATTTACACGATAGCAGAATTTGTAAGCTCAAAAGAAATTTATGATGTGGTAAAATCTATTGGTATTGATTTTGCTCAAGGATATTATGTAGGCAAGCCTATGAAAACTATTGAATAAAAACTTTTTGTAGTATAATACAAGACTTATTTTAAAGTAATTAAGGCAGTATATGAATTTTTTTAAAATTATATTAGTTGTTTTTATTTGTGTTTTGCCACTTAGTGCTAAAATGATTATTAGTGTAAGTGTTTTGCCACAGGCTTTTTTTGTAAAGCAAATTGCAGGAAATTTAGTAGATGTAAATATTATGGTGCCTAAAGGCAAGAGTCCAGAAACCTACGAGCCATCAATAAAGCAATTACAAGAATTAAGTAAATCCAGCTTGTATTTTAATATAGGAATGCCATTTGAAAAGGCGTGGTTAGAGCGATTTAAAGCTGTAAATCCAAATATGAAAATCATTCCACCGCTAGAGCAAAGTGATTTTAATGCTTATTTGGATACTTTTAGCGAACATAATAAAGAGGGTGATAGAGGGGATTTTTTGCATAATCATAATCAAGATTCCACACATAATATTTATAAACATAATAGCAGAGATTCTGTAATTAAAAGTAAGCAAGATCCTATGATTAACACCCATAAGCATAATAAATTAGAATCTAACCATATTAATCACGCTCACGAGCCACATATTTGGCTTTCTTTCATTCTGTCAAAATATCATATAAAACAAATTGCTAACTCATTAATAGATTTAGATTCTGCTAATGCCGATATTTATAAGCAGAATCTAGAGAAAATATTACAAAGAATCGATGTGCTTTATAATGAATCTAAAAAGAAACTGGAAACTAAAAATAAGTCTTTTTTAGTATATCATCCTGCATATAGTTATATAGCTAATGAGCTTGGTTTGGTGGAATATTCGATAGAAAGAGATGGTAAAGAAGCAAAAATAACGCACACAAAGGAAATTCTTGAAATAATTAAAAAGCATAATATTAAAACTATATTTATCCAGCCACAATTTTCACAAAAAAACGCATTAGCTATTGCAAAAGAAGCAAAGTTAAAAGTAGAGATGAACGACCCACTTGCATATGAATGGTTAGATAATTTAGAGAAATTTATAGATTTATTAGCAAATAATTGATTATGAATGAGATTCTAGTCTGTAATAATATTAGTTTTAAATATGAAAAAGATTTTGTATTAGAAAATATTAATTTTAGCATAGGAGAGGGTGAATTCATAGCATTTATTGGTCCAAATGGTGGTGGAAAAAGCACTCTAGCAAAATTATTGTTAGGTTTATTAAAACCAACGAGTGGAAACATAATATTTCCTAATGTAACTTTATTTAACAAAAATTCTCTAATAGGATATACTCCACAAGATACAAGCATAAATAAAAACTTTCCAATAGAGGCTTTAGATGTCGTGCTAATGGGCTTCTTAGAGCGAAAAAAATTTGGCTATAGAGTCTCTAAAAATGATAAATTAGATGCTTTGGAGATTATGCAAAAGTTGGGAATTAAAGATTTAGCAAAAAGAAAAATTAGTGATTTGTCAGGTGGTCAAAGACAGCGTGTGTTAATAGCTAGAGCATTATGCGGGAATCCAAAATTACTAATTTTTGATGAGCCTACTTCAAATATTGATTTGCCTACACAGAAAGAAATTTATAAATTATTAAAACAAATAAATCTTAATCATACTATAATAGTAATCAGTCATGATATTTCTATTTTACTTGAATGTGCCAACAGAGTTTTATTTATAAATAAAGAAATTGTAAGTCATCAATTAATAAAAAATAATTTAGAAATTGATGGACATTTTTGTGAAATAGAAGCAATCAATCAATATATCAAACAAAATAATTAAGGGGTAAAAATGGACAATAACTTTGATGTAGCTATAATTGGCGGTGGAATTTCTGGCTCAGCTGCATTTTATGTATTAAGTCAATATACTGATATTAATAAAGTGGTTTTGCTTGAAAAATGTGATAAATTAGCTTCTATTAGCTCACATTCTACAGCAAACTCACAGACAATTCACGATGGTTCTATCGAGACAAACTATACAGCACAAAAAGCTAGAAAAGTAAAAGTAGCAGCCGATAAAGTTAAAAACTATGCGCTAAACAAGGGTTTACAAAACAAAGTAATTTTTAAAATGCAAAAAATTGCCATTGGGGTTGGTGATAAAGAATGTGAGTTTATGACAAAAAGACATAATGAATTTAGTAATATTTTTGAGGGTATTACATTTTTCAATAAAGAAGAAGTCAAAAGAATTGAGCCAAAAATTATAGAATCCCTAGATGGAGGAGATAGGAGTGAAAATGTAGTAGCATCTGGATATGAGGAATCTTGGTGTGGAATGAGTTTTGAAGCTTTAAGTGAAAATTTTGCACAAGAGGCAATGAAAGCGAATCCAAATAATCAAGTAAAAACAAATTTTAAAGTAATGAGTATCAAACAAAATGAAGATGGTAGTTATAAAATAATCTCCAAAAACAAGAGAATAATAAATGCAAAGTTTATCCTTGTAAATGCTGGTTCGTATTCGCTTCCATTGGCACAAAAATGTGGGTATGGCAAAGATTTAGGTTGTCTGCCTGTGGCTGGGAGTTTTTATTTTGTCAATGGAGAGTTTTTACGAGGTAAGGTTTATGGAGTGCAAAATCCAAAACTTCCATTTGCAGCACTACATGGAGATCCAGATATTAGCTTAAATGGTGCTACTAGGTTTGGACCTACTGCGATTGTAATGCCAAAGCTGGAACGTTCAGAGCATTTGTTTGGAAACCTAAGCAGTGAGCTATTGATTATAGATTTTAAATTAGGGACGCTAAAAGTTGGATTTGACTTGTTAAAAGATAGTGAGATAAGGAGCTATGCTTTTAGAAATATTCTATTTGAATTACCTTTTATTGGAAAAAGATTGTTTTTGCAAGATGCAAGGAAAATTATCCCATCATTAAGTCTAGATGATTTGACTTATGCAAGGGGATATGGAGAGGTTCGCCCACAAGTTATTGATATGACTTTAAGAAAGCTTGAACTTGGTGAAAAAAAGATTACTACAAATAAAGGTATTACATTTAATATGACACCATCTCCTGGCGCTACAAGCTGTCTGCAAAATGCAGAAATTGATACATTAGAAATTGTAAAATATTTAAATAAAAATTTTGATATAGATAGATTCTACAATGATTTAGGAATGAGCAGAAGCTAAAAAGTAATCTTAAATTAGATTTTAATGTAGATTTGTCTAGTGCGGAATTTAGTGATCTAATTTTAAAATCCAATAAAATATATTTTTAAAAAGTGGAATCTAAATCATTGATTTATATTTAAATCTTTAATCGAGCTTTATAGATTCCACATTAAAGATTAAACAATAATGCAATTTTAAGCTATTAGATTTTAGTAATGTAATAATTTAATTAATTTCTAAAGTAATGATTCTATTTAAAAGTTTTGATAAATAAGCACTTAAAATATTTGAAATTCACTGATATATCTTTCAAAATAAGTTTTTAGCAATTTATGATATAAATATTTTAGTGATAATTTTAACTAGTCAAAAGATAAATTATTAATAAGATTAAAGTATGAAGTTTATAGATTTTAGATTTAAAATTGCTAGAGAATCTAAAAATTTATTATTAAAGGCAAAAATAGATTTAATTTATTTAAAATTATTGTTACAAAGCATTTTTAGATTTTGCTTCCATTTTGAAGTTAGATTCTAAATCTTAAATATAAATATTTTTATTAAGTTTGAATCTAAAACTTAAATAATAAGCTATTTTTTATTATTTTGCCTAGATTCTTTTAAGTTCAAAAAATATTTGCTATTGTTGATATAATTTAAGCTTTAGTTGCTCTAAAAATATCACAACAAAATTACTCTTTAAAAATAATTTTTATCAAGCAATTTTTTAAGCAAAATTATTATTTATTTGATTTTACCATCTTGGGTCTGCTATTTTACCTTCTATTGCACTTTTTGCTACAACTGCAGAATTTGCTAGATAAACTTCAGAATGTTTTGACCCCATACGCCCTACAAAGTTACGATTTGTAGTAGAAATACATCTTTCATTATCGCCCAAAATCCCCATATATCCACCCAAGCACGCTCCGCAAGTAGGATTGCTAATCAATGCTCCAGCCTCAAGCAAAATTTCAATCAATCCCTCTTTTTCTGCTTGCCTTGCAATTTTCTGCGTGCCTGGTGTTATAATAAGTCTAACATCTTTATGAATCTTTTTATTTTTAAGAATCTCAGCTGCAATTCTCAAATCGCTAATTCGTCCATTTGTGCAAGAGCCGATAAATGCTTGGTCAATTTTTAAATCATCATTCACTGCTTTTGAAATTGGTTTTCCATTTGATGGTAGGTAGGGATAAGCCACCACAGGTTCTAATTTGCTTATATTAATAGTAATTTTTTGTTTATAAGTGGCATTTTCATCGCTATGATAAATCTTTGGTGTGGAGCGAAGGCTTTCTCTACTATCTAAAAATTCTTTTGTAATCTCATCATAAGCTATAATTCCAGACTTTGCTCCTGCCTCTATTGCCATATTGCAGATTGAAAATCTATCATCCATACTCATATATTTTATGCCCTCACCGCAAAATTCCAATGCACTATAAAGCGCTCCATCAACGCCAATCATTCTAATTAATTCTAAAATTAAATCCTTTCCATATATGTGGTTTGCAGGTTTGCCGACAAATTCTACTTTTATGCTTTGAGGCACTTTAAACCAATTTTTCCCTGTCATCATTGCATAGGCTAAATCTGTGCTTCCCATTCCTGTTGAAAATGCTCCTAAGGCTCCGTGTGTGCAGGTGTGTGAATCTGCACCTATAATCACATCACCAGGCATTACAAGTCCTTTTTCTGGTAAAAGTGCGTGTTCTATCCCCATATCTCTTTCATCAAAGAAATATTTTAGATTCTGCTCTTTTGCAAAATCCCTGTTTTTTCTAGCTTGATTTGCAGATTGTATATCTTTTGCAGGGATGAAATGGTCTAATACTAAGAAAAAATTGTTCGGCTTTGCTAGTTTTTTAGCTCCAGCTTTTTTAAAAGCTTCTATTGATAAAGGCGTGGTTATATCATTTCCAATAACCATATCAATATCGCATTCTATTATCTCACCAGCCTTAACCTCTCTATTAATGTGATTTGAAAAAATCTTTTCTGTTATAGTTTGTTGCATTTTTAATCCTTTAAAGTGCCAAAATCAGTTTGAAATTATATAAATTTTAATAAAATTTTATCTTTAAATATCGCATTTATTTTATTTTTTAGGAAATAGTTATGAAAAAGGTAGGTGTTTTAGGTATTAGTGGATATACAGGATTAGAGCTTCTTAAAATTTTAAATAATCATCCTAAATTTGAAGTTTGCTATCTTGCAAATACAAGCGGTAAGGGGAATATTTATGAGATTTTTCCTAGCCTTATTAATGTGGTTAAAAATATGCCTATCCAAAAAATCAATTTTGATAAAATAGAAGAGCTTGATTTAGTGTTTTTAGCGCTGCCACACACAGAATCTATGAAAATAGTGCCAAAGATTTTAGAATCTAAAACTAAAGTTATTGATTTAAGTGCAGATTATCGCTTAAGCGAATCTAATTTTAATCTTAATTACTCAAAACATTTAGATTCTACTAATTTAGAAAATGCAATTTATGGCTTGATTGAATGGAATAGAGAAAATATTAAAAATGCTTCTTTGGTTGCGAATCCGGGCTGCTACCCTACTGCAAGTTTGCTTGGAATCTTACCTTTTATTAGGTATTTGGGAGATAAAAGTATTTTTATTGACGCAAAAAGTGGTGTGAGTGGAGCTGGAAAGAAATTAAGTGATAATACTCATTATCCAAATATAAATGATAATATTTTTAGTTATTCACCACTTTCTCATCGCCATCAAATTGAAATTAGTGAGAAGATTAGCGTTTTTGGCAAAGAGGACATAAAAGTAAATTTTATCCCGCATTTAAGCCCTTTTACTCGTGGTATGTTAGTATCTATTTTTGCAAAATTAAAAGAAGAGATAGATGTGCTTAATGTTTTAAAAGATTGTTATCAAAATGAATCTTTCATTCGTATAAAAGATAATCCTGTTGATGTGAAAAGCGTTAGTGGGACGCACTTTTGTGATATTTTTGCAAAAAATAATGGAGCCGATTTATTTATTAGTGTTAGCATTGATAATCTTCTTCGTGGGGCAAGCTCACAGGCCGTGGTGAATGCTAACTTAATATTTGACTTTGATGAAACTTTAGGAATCCCAAAGATAGCCTATGTGCCGTGATTTAAAGATGGCGAATTTTAATAATATTTTAATAATAAAAGAAGATGCCATTTTTTTAGCAGATTCGCATATTAAAAATGGCAAAGGCGACTTGATTGATATTTTTAAAAAAATGCTAAAAAAAAATGAGTTTCCATCACAGATATTTTTACTAGGCGATATTTCAAATATTTTAGTTGGTAATTTAACTTCTAGTGTGGAATCTAATAATATTATGCTTTCTTTATTAGATTCTTTATCAAATAAGATTGAAATTATTTATTTTGAGGGAAATCACGATTTTAATCTAGCAAATGTCTTGCCAAAAGTTTTAAAAATTAGTCGCAAAAATCAGCCACTAATTGCACAATTTAAAGATAAAAAAGTGCTTTTAGCGCATGGTGATATATTTTTAAATAAAAAATATGAAATGTATATAAAGATTTTAACTTCTAGTAAAAGTGCTAGAATCTTAAACTTTTTTGATTGTTTAACAAAAGGCAGACTCTATAATTTTATTAGTAAAAAAGTAGAAAATAAACAAATAAAATATCCACAAAATGCAAATCATATAATAAAAAAACGACTAGAATCTTACAAATTATATATTAATTCTTTAAATCTTGAAATTTCTATGATTATAGAGGGGCATTTTCATATAGGCAAAATTGTAGAGAGTGAAAGTTTTATTTATGTGGCTTTAGGCTCATTTTATCACGATAATAGTGTATTTAGCATACTTGATAATAAATTTAAAAAAATATTTTAACAATTTTAGAGTGTTAAATATTGTTAAATTACGATAAAAAAGATAAAATCCCAAAAATTAAAAGTAGAAATGGGGTATAAGATGGATGAAATGCAAGAGATATTAGAAGACTTCCTTATAGAAGCCTTTGAGATGATTGAACAACTGGACCAAGATTTAATAGAGCTTGAACATAATCCTAGAGATTTAGATTTATTAAATAGAATCTTTCGTGTAGCACATACCATTAAAGGCTCTAGCTCATTTTTAAACTTCGATATTCTAACCAGCCTCACACATAATATGGAAGATGTTTTGAATAAAGCTAGGAGGGGTGAGCTAGTAATAACGCCAGATATTATGGATGTAGTTTTAGAATCTATTGATATGATGAAAGGTTTATTAACAAATATCAGAGATACAGGTAGTGATAAATCAGATATAGTTATTGATGATGTTG
This sequence comes from uncultured Helicobacteraceae bacterium, assembly GCA_947176375.1. Lineage (GTDB taxonomy): Bacteria > Campylobacterota > Campylobacteria > Campylobacterales > Helicobacteraceae > NHYM01. The sequence continues at coordinate 2,520 of CAMWQM010000016.1, read as the reverse complement.
TATTAAGATTGCAGAGTATTTCTAATGGTGAGCAAATAGCCACACAGGATACTTCAAAGCCCCAAGAAACGATAAAACAAGAAACAATAAAAGAAGAAAAAGAGGAGCAAAAAGCAGAAGAAAAAGATGAAAAACCAGCTGAGCAGAATGCCAAAGAAGGGGAAACAAAAACAGAAGAAGCAAATGAACCTGATTATTCTAAATTTAGTGCAGATGAGATAGAAAATGAGATTCAAAGATTATTAAAACAAAGACAGGAAGAGGATAAAGCAAGGAGAGCTCAGAAAAAAGAGCAAGAAAAAGCAGATTATACAAATTCTGCAACAGAGAGATCAAAACCAGCTCCTAGTCCAAAACCCGCAGCTTCTAGCCCTGCTAAAAAGTCACAAGCTAATAAAAAAGACGATGGTGCAGTTTCAACAAGCATAGAGCAAACCGTTAGAGTTGATGTTAAGAGACTAGACCATTTGATGAATCTAATAGGTGAGTTAGTGCTAGGGAAAAATAGATTGATTAGTATTTATGATGATGTAGAGGAGAGATACGATGGTGAGGGCTTTTTAGAGGAGTTAAATCAAGTAGTTTCCGCTGTTTCGATAGTAACTACCGACTTACAATTAGCAGTTATGAAAACTAGAATGCTCCCTGTAAGCAAAGTCTTTAATAAATTTCCACGAATGGTGAGAGATTTATCGCGTGATTTGGGTAAAAATATCGAACTTATTATAAGTGGTGAGGAAACAGAGCTTGATAAGTCAATTGTTGAGGAAATAGGCGACCCATTAGTGCATATTATTAGAAATTCTTGTGACCACGGAATCGAAAATAAAGAAGATAGAATTGCAAATGGTAAAAGTGAAACAGGAAAGATAGAGCTAAAAGCTTATAATGAGGGCAATCACATTGTAGTTGAAGTTGCAGATGATGGTAAAGGGCTTGATGCCGACGCATTAAAACAAAAAGCTTTGGAAAAAGGGATAATAAACGAGAGAGAAGCCGATACGATGGGTAATAAAGAGGCTTTTTCTCTAATTTTTAAAGCTGGATTCTCCACTGCTAAAGTTGTTACAAATGTAAGTGGTAGAGGCGTGGGAATGGATGTTGTAAAAACAAACATAGAAAAGCTAAATGGTATGATAGATATAGAATCTGAGCTTGGTAGAGGAACCGTGCTTAAGCTAAAGATTCCGCTTACATTAGCAATTATTCAAGCTTTGATTGTCGGAGTGCAGGAGGAATATTATGCGATTCCGCTTAGTTCTGTTTTAGAAACTGTTAGAGTTAGTCAAGATGAAGTTTATATGGTTGAGGGCAAGAGTGTGCTTAGATTGAGAGATGAGATACTAACTCTTGTTAAATTATCTGATATTTTTGCAATAGATAATGTGATTAATAATTCAAGTGAGCTTTATGTCGTGGTAATTGGACTTGCAGAAAATAAAATTGGTGTAGTGGTTGATTATCTAGTCGGGCAAGAAGAGGTTGTTATCAAATCGCTTGGATATTATTTAAAAGGCACAGAAGGTATTGCTGGAGCAACCGTTAGAGGTGATGGAAAAATAACTCTAATTGTTGATGTTGCTGGTATGATGAATATGGCAAAACATGTAAAAGGCACAATTATAAGTAGCCTACAAGAAGATGATAAAGGTGGCAAGGAAAAGACAAAACCTAGTGATTATGTGATTTTAGCTGTTGATGATAGTCAAGTCGATAGAACTATTATTAAAAAATATTTAGAACCGCTAGGAGTAACGATAGTCGAAGCAACAAATGGTATAGAAGCATTAGAAATAATAAAAAATGGTGAATATTATATAGATGCTGTTTTAGTAGATATTGAAATGCCTAGAATGGATGGCTACACTCTTGCTGCCGAGATTAGAAAATACAATAAATTTAAATATCTTCCACTAATTGCAGTTACAAGTAGAGCCACAAAAACTGATAGAATGAGAAGCGTGGAATCTGGAATGACAGAATATATTACTAAGCCTTATTCGGCAGAATATCTAGTGAATGTGGTAAAAAGAAATATTAACTTCAATATTAATAATTAAGAGGTGATTTATGAGCAGTGAAAAATTAAAAGATTTATTTAAAACACAGACAAAGATAGAAACAGAAAGTGAGCATGAAGATATACTGCAAGTTGTTGGCTTCTTAGTTGGAAGTGAAGAGTTTGCAGTGCCTATCCTTAGCATACAAGAAATTGTAAAACCAATAGAATTTACTCGCGTTCCAGGAACTCCAGATTATGTATTAGGCGTATTTAATTTAAGAGGAAATGTTTTCCCTTTAATAAATTTAAGATTAAAATTCGGCTTACCTGAAATCAAGCAAAATAAAGATACTCGATATATAGTTATTAAAAATAATGATGAGATTGCTGGATTTGTAATAGATAAGCTAACTGAAGCTGTTAGGATAAAAGAAGCTGATATTGAGCCAACACCAGAAACATTAAATGAAGAAGCCGACCTAATATATGGAATAGGAAAACAAAAAGATAGGTTAATT
>CAMWQM010000015.1 GCA_947176375.1 uncultured Helicobacteraceae bacterium | reverse complement strand
TAGCGGTTCAAATAGAATTATCCCACTAGCAACTACTGGGGCTGTTAAGTTTTAAAATTTAAATTAAAAGAGTATTTACTTTTCATAGAAATGGAAATTGGTGCTCTTTTTTAGAAATAATCCTGTATCAATATGAATAGAATTCTAAATATATTAGAATTCTGAACACAGAGGAGCTTTCAAACCTTTTAATCGATTTATTACCTACTTCGTATATTTTCTTTACTAATTAAACTTGTTAAAATTATAAATATTTAAAAGTGATTGTCTAATTTAAAAGCTTTCGTTAAAAATATATAAAATATAAATTTAGTTTCTACTAAATTGTAGTTATTTTCTATACAAATATTTTCTCAAAATATTTTCTAAAAATATATAAAAATGCTAATCCTCGAATAAAAGTTTCAATCAAAATTATCATATAAATGGCAAGGAGAGGAATTTTATACAGCACACATAAATACATAGGCAAAATTCGTAATGTCCAGATAGAAATAGTATTAACATACAAAGAAATTTTAGTAGCTCCTGCACCTCTATACGCACCATCAAGCACAAAAATAAATACAAGCGGAATCTGTGATAGCCCAACACATAGCAAATAATTCGCACTACTATAAATAATATCACTATTTTTATCAAATATAGAACTTAAATTTTCACCAAAAACAGCCATTATAAACCCCATTAATCCCATAAAAATAGAAGCTAGAATTATCGTAGTGTAGATATATTGCTTGAGCAATATTTTTTTATTTGCACCCAAATACTGCCCAGTTAGCGCCATAGATGCTACCATAAAACCAAAGCTAGGCATAAATGCAAATGCTTCTATCCTAGCACCAATTTGGAATCCTGCCAAATAATCGCTTCCATAAGATGCTACAAATTTTGAAATCAATATCAAAGATATGATTGTAAAACTCCGCTCTAATCCAACAGGAAAGCCTATTCTAACACCATTCTTAAAAATTTTTAGTGAGAAAGAATAAATCATTTTTAATTTGATATTCTTTTTTAATAAATAGGCTAATAGAATTATTAATTCTAAATACGAGACAATTATATTTGAAAGTGCGATTCCAACTATATCAAGCGTAAATACAAAAATAAAAATATAATTTAGTGCTAGGTTTAGGATTGTTATAATTAATTTTATAAAAAAAGGTGTTTTGGTATTACCCAATGCACTTAGTGAAGATATAATGATTATTTTTGTAAATAGGGCTGGGATTGTAAATAATATTATATTTACAAAAATTTCTCCTAAAGCCTGTGAAGTCTCATCTACTCCAATCCAAGAAAAATAAGTAGAATACAAACCATCTGCAATAAAATATATGGGAAATGAAAGTATAAAAGCACCAAAAAACATACTTGAGAGAACTCTTTTTATCCCCTCAAAATCTCTTTTTCCATAAAGACGCGAGATTTGTGCATTTGTTCCTACATAAAAGATATTTGTGAGTGCATATAAAAGCATAAAGAAATTTAATCCAAGCCCAAGTGCAATGATATGGTAGCTTGAAAGCTTACTAACTAAAAAGATTCCAATTACAATATTGCTAATATCAAGCAAGGAGTTTAGCCCTGCTGGGAGTGCGATTCCTAGAATCTTTCTGCTTCTTTGCTTAAAAGTTGTAGAGTGATAAGTCAAGTAAGGAATCTTTTTGTAATATTTTTATAAAACTCAATCCGCCTATCTCGCAGAAATGGCCACATATTTCTAACCTCATAGATTCTATTAAAATCTAATTCTTTTGTTATTATTTCATCTTTATTGCTTGAGGCTAATGCAATTGTTTCGCCTTGTGGTCCAAAAATAAAGCTATTCCCCCAAAAATTAATTTTACTATCTTTAATTTTTTCGCACCCTACTCTATTTACTGCTACAACATACACTCCATTTGCAATAGCATGTCCCCTTTGAATCCCAAGCCACGCATTAAGCTGCCTATTTTGCTCCTCTTTTGTATCATTTATATCAAAGCCAATGGCTGTTGGGTATATCAGAATCTCAGCTCCACTAAGTGCCATTAATCTAGCACTTTCAGGATACCACTGGTCCCAGCAAATTAAGATTCCAAGCTTGCCTATCGAAGTGGAAATAGGGCTAAACTCATTATCTCCAGGTGTGAAATAAAATTTCTCATAGAATCCAGGGTCATCTGGAATATGCATTTTACGATATTTTCCTGCAATACTTCCATCTTTATCAAAAACTACTGCGGTATTGTGATATAAACCTTTTGTTCTCTCCTCAAATAATGAGCTAACCAAAACCACTTTATTTTTTTTAGCAACTTTAGAAAATATTTCAATTTCCCTCTCAAACTCTCTTGCATATTTAAAATATTTCACATCTTCAATCTGACAAAAATACTCACTCGTATGAAGCTCTTGTAAAACGACTAAATCAACCTTGTTTTTACAAGCCTTTTGTATCAAATCAATTGTATAAGTAATCGTCCATTTTTTATCTCCCTTAAAAGAGTGCTGGATAAGGGCAATTTTAATCTTATCTTTTAGCATTTATTATTCTTCTTCTTCATCATATTCATCATCGCTATAATCGTAGTCATCATCATCATAATTGAAGTTATTATCTATTTCTTCTTCATCGAAATCATCTTCAAAACTATCCCAATTGTCTTCAAAATCATCATCGCTTATGCATTCTATCATATTTATTAACCCGTCCTTAAAAAATTTAGGAATTATAGTAAATTTAAATCCTAGATTCTAAAAATATTGCAAATTTTTAAATTTTATTCGCTATTTTCCTCCCAAGCAATTTTTATCTTGCCATCTACTTCCTTTGTAGCACACATACCCATTATGTTATAACCACAATCAACATAGTGAATCTCGCCTGTAACAGCACTTGAAAGTGGAGATAGCAAATACATAGCAGAGTTTCCAACCTCATTAATACTAACATTTTTTCTTAGTGGAGAATTTGTTTTATTCCATTTTAAAATCATCTTAAAATCTCCAATTCCACTTGCAGCAAGTGTTCTAATAGGACCAGCAGAAATTGCATTAATGCGAATCCCTTTTTCCCCAAGCTCATAAGCCAAATATCTAACGCTAGATTCTAATGCTGCTTTTGCCACACCCATAACATTATAATGCGTAATATATCGCTCTGCTCCCAGATAGCTAAGCGTTAAAATTGAAGAATTTTCACTCATCACAGATTTTAATTCCCTTGCAAGCTCAATTAGTGAATAAACAGAAATTTCCATAGCAGTATTAAATGCCTCTTTTGAAGTATCTAAAAAATTACCATCTAAAGCTTCTTTTGGAGCAAATGCAACGCTATGGACTAAAAAATCAATTCTCCCAAAATCTTTTTTTATAGATTCCACTAAAGCACTAAAATGCTCTCTCTTGCCAACATCTAGCTCATAAATATTATCACTGCCAAACTCACTAGCTATCGGCTCAACTCTCTTTTTAATACTATCATTTACATAAGTAAATGCGAGTTTTGCACCCTCTCTATGACAGGCTTTTGAAATTCCATAAGCTATTGATTTATTATTCGCAACGCCAACTACAAGCCCCTTTTTACCTTCCAGAATCATTTTTACTCCTTAATCATTTGATAAAATTTATCTATATTCAAACTTGCACTTCCAACTAAGATTCCATCACTTATTTTTAAGATCTCTTTTGCATTATTTTCATTCACGCTTCCACCATAGATTATAGGTGCATTTGTTAAACTTTTTAGATATGAAGTGCTTTTACTAATTTGCTCTGCACTAGCATTTATCCCTGTGCCAATTGCCCAAATAGGCTCATAAGCAATTATTAATTTATCATATTTTAAATCAATTTTACTTAATTGATTTGCTAAAAATTCTAACTCATTTTTATTATTTCTAGTTTCTAGATTCTCTCCAATGCAGTAGAAAATCTCAAAATTATGCTCTTTAAAAAACTCAAACTTTTTTGCACAAATTTCATCACTCTCACCAAATAGGTTCCTCCTCTCACTGTGTGCTATCAAAATTGTATTTATATTTAGCTCATTTAAGTGCTCTAGTGTAACTTCACCTGTGAATGCGCCGTTTAAAGCATAATGGCAGTTTTGCGCTCCAATGGTAATGTGCTTAAAATTATTCTCAACCATTGAGCTAATTGAAGGAAAAATAAATACTTTAGAATCTGAAGTCTGCACCAAACTATCTAGTTTTTGGAGATATTGTGATGTTTGTGTTCTATTAAGATTTGATTTGAAATTACCTGCTATTATTTTGCTCAATATTTAAATCCTTTAAAAAATATTGTAGAATTCTATCAAAGTATTTATAGAATTGTAAATTAAAAAAAGGTTGGATATGTTTTATGAGAATCTAAAAAACAAAATTAAGCAAAAATCATCATTTTTGATAAGCACTATAATTCCATCAAAGATTCCAGAATTTAGCATATATGATACAAAAGACGCATACCTTTACATTTACTATATCAAAAATGAGATATTTCATATAACTACGAAAATTGACAAAGAATTTAAAAATATTAAAATAGATGAGATCGTGAAATTTGGGATTCATGATAATAGTTTCGTTTTTTATCCAGCTACAAAAGATTCTAACTTTTTTAAGCAAAATTTTGAGCTAGATACATTTAGATTTATTGAAATGATAGTCTCTAGCAATCTAAATTTTATTATTAACAAAATCTATAATGAAATAGAATTTTTCAAGCAAAAAGTGTTAGATTATGAAATGATTTACAAGCTAAAACTAAAAGATATGATTGTAAATTTAAGTATAGAAGATAAAAGCAATATTTTAGATTCCAATGATGAGCTAAAATGGGCTCTTCAAAAAGAATTTAATTTAAAAATAGGGCAAATAGCACAAACAAATATGCTTGATACTCCTCAAAATATATTTAACATAATTTTTCCAAATGATATTTACAACTCACAGCTTCCACTTGATAATAAGCAAATTGTTACGATTGATATGATAAATAAATATATTAATAAGTCAAATCTCTCGCCACTAATTGAGCAGGAACTTGAAATTAATATTGCTAATAAAACATTTCAAATAAATTATTTTATAAATTCTATTTTTCTGCAATATAGTAACAAGAAAATGTTTGTCAATGCGACAATTACAATTAGCAATATCAATCTTTTAGGAACACATAATAAGTGCATAATTTATTCAAATAACGACCTAAAAGCTGAAATTAAAAGCGATGCAATAACAATCTCTAGCAAAGAAGATTTAATAATATATAATATCGAATCTTGCTTTCTATACGAAGATACAGACATAACAAATAAAGTAGTTCTTAATAACTTAAAAGTTCAAAGTAATATTCCGCTTAAAATTCAAATAGATGAGACATTTATTATAAAAAATATTAATTTAGATTTTCTTAAAACTGCAAAAACAAAGCATATCTTAAATATTATTTATTTAATTGGAAGCAATACTAGAAAATTAGTAGGAAGCAGTAGCTATAAGATAGATGATATTTTATAGACTTTGATATAGATTCCACATTAAATATTTAGATTCTAGCAATAATGCAAAAATAATTTTTATTTTGTATTTTTTAGAAAATTATTAAAATTCTACATTAAATCATTTTGATTGGCTTTTAAAGCTATTTTATTAGAAATCAGAATCTAAATTGTTTTAAATATAGAGTTTTTAGAATCTTTTTGAATTAGATTCTGCTGGAATGTTATTAAAATAGAATCTAAATCTTAGAGTGGAATTCTTGATAAAACTAGAATCTAAATTAATTGTAAAAATTCCTACTTTAATATTATCTCTTTTCATAACCTAAATGCTTTCTATATTCACATTAATTGCACCAGATTTTTTCATAGCATTTAAAATGGAAATAATATTTTGTGGGGTAGTCCCAATCTTTTGCAATGCCCCCACAAGCGATGAAATCGTAGGGCGATTTGCTTTTAACTTCCCGCTTTCAAAAGTGCTTTTATTATCTCCTAGTGAATCTATTATTTCAATAGTTATATCACCGTGGCTTATCGTAATAGGCTGGATTGTAATATCAATTCCTGTAATAATCGTGCCACTTTGCTCATCAATAATTATCTTATCACCATTTTGATAGCTCACATCAATATCATTGACAATAGAGAGAAATTCAACCATTCCCATATCTTTTGGCTTGCTTAATGAAATCGTCCTAGGGTCTTTGGCTAGAGCTATGGCATTATCTTTAAAATGAGTATTTATCGCTCGCTCTACATTTATGGCATTCTTAAAATCTGCATCTTTTAGGCTTAAGGTTGCATTTGGCTTATTATAAATATCATATACAAGCTCTCGCTCAATTATTCCAGCCTGTGGAATAGTAGCACTTGTGGCATTAAAATTTAGCGAAATATTGCCCTGTGCTATTGCATAAACATTTCCATCAATAGCATTTAGCGGAGTTAGAACCAAAGTTCCTCCTGCAAGAGACTTCGCATCGCCAATAGAAGATACGAAAACATCAATCTTATCCCCTGCCCTACCAAATGGTGGAAGTTTCGCACTCACTATCACAGCAGCGACATTTTTAGACTTTATATCATTTGGAGAGACTTTGATATTCATTGTCTCTAGCATATTTGAGACTGCTTGCATTGTAAATTTAGAATTACTTTTATCGCCTGTGCCATTTAGCCCAATAACCAATCCATATCCAGTAAGCTCATTTTCCCTCACACCAAGAATCGAGCTTATATCTTTGATTTTTGCACCATAAGAAAGGCTAAACAAAGCAATCAATAATAAAATCCATTTTGACATTTTATTTCCTTAAATGCTAAATTATAAATTTATAAAGCAAAAGGCATTCCAAAAAGCAATTTCATTATCACCCTAAATACTCGATATAAATAAAATAAGAAAAAATTATTTAGCTAGATTCTAATTTGCTCTATTTAATAGTTTTTTCTACTTCACCAACTTTTAATGCAGGATTCCCAATCATATAGCAATCATCTTTACAACCTCTATAAACCACACTTAATGGAGCTATCATATTATTGCTCCCTATTTTTGCTTTAGGCAAAATTATAGCATTAGTGCCAATTGTATTGGAGTCTCCAACTTTTACATTACCTAAAATACGAGACGAAGGACAGAAAGTATTAAAATCGCCAATTTTACAATCATGCCCCATAATAACGTTACCATTAAATAAATTTCCATTGCCTATTTTAATATTCACACTAGCATCAAATGGAGCTACGAATATATTTCCCTCTCCATACTCAAAGCTATCTGATAAATAAATATTTGCTTTTAATGTGTAAAATTTCAATCCCATAGATTTTATATCTTCATATATCTTTTTCCTAAGCTCTGGATAACCTGCACCAATGACGCAATAATCATTATCTTGAAATTTGTAATCTAATATTTCACCCTTATAGTATTTTTGAACTTCTTTATAATCCACACTAGAGCCATATCCACCATGCCCTAAAAATCCGCCAAAATTAACTTCTTTTCCAAAATCTACTGAATGCTTTAAATGAAAATAACATTCTCTAGCGAATCCATCTCCACCAACAATAAATATATTTTTCATACTACACCACCACTATCTATTATGTAATTTTGACCTGATAGATATTTAGCTTTATTTGATAATAAAAATATAGTCATATTTGCTACATCATTTGGCTCACCTATTCCAAATGGATAAGAATCTAATCTCTGCTCAACTAATGGCTTGACTAACTCATTCATAGTCATAGGAGTGTTTATATCTGATGGAGATATAGTATTAATCCTAATTTTACAATTATTAGCAATACTTTTGCAAGATTGAGTTATAGCTGCTTTAGATGCGCTATAAGCCATCATTCCACTAGCAGGATTCACCCCAACTACTGATGAAACAATAACTATTGATATATCACTGCTATTTATTGTATCAATAAAAGTTTGTATAAATAAAAGAGGAATATGATGATTTATAGTAAATATGTTATCTATATGATTATAGTCTATTGATTGTATAGGCAAAATATCAACTATTCCAGCACAATAAGCCATACCAGATAATTTCCCATATTTATTCACGAGATAATTGTAATAATTTGCTATAGTGCGATTCCCCCCCCCATTAATTCGCATAAATCTTTTATCTCGATATAAATATTATTTGGATTTTTAGATTCTGCTCTCATAGATTCTAATCTTTCTTTATCTCTAGCTATAGCAATAACACTAGCTCCTAATTCATTCAATAATAATGCTACTGCTTTTCCAATCCCAGAGCTTGCTCCTGTAACGATATAGATTTGTTCTTTATTAAAGGTTATCATACTACACCACCACTATCTATTATGTAATTTTGACCTGATAGATATTTAGCTTTATTTGATAATAAAAATATAGTCATATTTGCTACATCATTTGGCTCACCTATTCCAAATGGATAGGAATCTAAATAAGACTTTTCTTCATCAAAAGTGAAATCTTCTAATAATGGGGTGTTTATTAGAGATGGCGAAAGACAATTTACCCTTATTTTATTTTTTGCAACTTCTTTTGAAATAACTTTCATAGAAGCATTTAATGCAGCTTTTGCTCCACAATAAATGCTCATACCTTTATCAAAATATACAGAAGCAATCGATGAAATAACTACAATAGAAGTCCCACTTCCAATATTATTTCTTTTATCAATCACGCCCTTTGTCATAAAAACAGGAGTATAATAATTTATATCAAATACTTTTTTAATGCTATCGATTTCTACTGATTGTATTGAAGTAGCATTACCAATTCCAGCACAATAAGCCATACCAGATAATTTCCCATATTTTTCTTTAAGAGATTTGATGTAAGTAGGTAAAGTCTCAATATCATCGCATAAATCTTTTATCTCGATATAAATATTATTTGGATTTTTAGATTCTGCTCTCATAGATTCTAATCTTTCTTTATCTCTAGCTATAGCAATAACACTAGCTCCTAATTCATTCAATAATAATGCTACTGCTTTTCCAATCCCAGAGCTTGCTCCTGTAACGATATAGATTTGTTCTTTATTAAAGGCTATCATTGTATATTGCCATTAGACAGAGCAATTAAATCTGATACCTTATTTATATTTTTAAATGATTGCATTGTTAGCTTAATATTAAAATGTTTATTAAAAAATGCTATTAAAGACATTTTGGACAAAGAATCCCACTCTTCATATTTCTCTAATAAATCATTTTCACTACAAACTTCATCTCTTTGTAATAAATCTTCCAATTCTTTCAAAAAATCTTGTTTTGTCATTTAATTCTCCTTACTCTTGTTAAATTTATCTTGCCAATATTGAATATATAAATTTTTATCATTAAAATGAGCTGGAAAGTCATAATATTTATCTTTCATCTCTTCATATTCATATAGTGGAATCTTTTTTATATGGCTAATATCTAGTAATACACTTGCACATACAAGTCCATTACCAAATCCAGAGCAAAGCAATTTATCCTTTTTGCTATTTTCTGGTAGTGTAGCTATCGTGGTTGGAATGGAGCACATTGTATTATTTCCAAAATTTTCAAAAGCATAATATGGGACTTTATCCTCGCTAAATCCACACATTCTACCTACTTCTGTAATGATTTGTTTATTTGCTTGATGCAAACAAAGATATTCTATATCATCTATATCATTTTTTGTATATTCCAAAAGTGCTTTTATATTTTTTGGCACTACATTAATAGTGAAGTTAAATACCTCCATTCCATCCATATAAGAGGAATCTATGTTTAAAAAATATTTATTACCATATTCTGTTTTATAAGAAGTTTTTTTAAGCTTTTCTCTAAAAAATGCATCAGTATCATAAAAACGATTTGCACTAAATGGAGATACCAAATATTCAAATCCATCACTTAGAGTATCTATATTAAAATATGTCTCCTTGCTTCCACTTTGTATAAAGGTAGCAACCCCACCATCTCCAAAGATAGGAGCTGTATATCTATTACTTACATCTATTCCTTTTGATGGAGTGTCTGCACATAATAGTAAAACATTTTTACAGATTCCACTTTCAATCAAAGAATAAGCCATAAATACCCCATAAACCCAACCAGCACAGCCTTGATTTATATCTGTGCAGGGACAACTTTGAGATAATCCAAGTTTAGAGTGAATATAATATGAAGTAGATGGAGCAATATAATCTGGCGACTGCACAACAAATATCAAAAAATCTATTTTATTTCTATCTATATTCTTATCTCTAATTAATGTTTCTGCAGCCACAATGGCTAAATCAGCAGATGTAGTATTGCTATCTATTACGCGTCTTTTATGAAATCCTGCGATCTTTCTAACCCTATCAACTTTTTTGATAGAGTTTTCATAATATTGTAATTCATCATAAATATTTATTTCTTTTTGTGGAATAACAACAGACATACTAGAAATTTCACATTTTTTAAATACAGCAAACATCAGCAATAATCCTAAAATACAATAAATATAACATTAAAGTTTGAAAACTATTCTTTTCAAACTTTAATAACAAGCAAATTAGCATTTATTTTAAGTAAAAAATAATTTATAATAATTTATAATACAGAAATATATACCCCTTTATTGCATAATATGAAGTTTGAAAAGAATAGTTTTCAAAACAAATTATGTTTATTATTATTATTCCCCCATTTAGCATATTAAAGCACAAGCATATTTTTGGATATTAATGAGATATTAATGTTTGTTAGATATAAACATTATTTTAGTTCTGGTACATTCTATTTAAGGTTAATATAGTTTGATGTAGAACTTAATCTTCAAGCTTAAAATTGATATTAATTCAGATACTAAGTTATAGTATTTTTAAGATTCTACTTAGCTTCCAGTCTCTTAATTTCTCTAATTAAATCAATTGGTTCTAAACCATAAGTAGAATCTATTTTTCTAGAAGCAAAAGAATGTGCTAAAGAAGCGTTAATTGAAGCATCTAGCAGTGAATATCCCTGCGATAGAAGTGAAACTATCAATCCACTTAAAACATCGCCACTACCACCTTTAGAGAGATTATTTTTCCCTAGATTGTTAAGATAGAGTCTATTATTATGTGCGATAAAAGTATTTGCACCTTTTAGAATAAGCGGAATCTGCGGGTATTTGCTAGAGAATTGTAAAGCAAGTTTTGCCTTATTTTCTTGAATCTCACTAATACTAAAATTCCCAAAGCTCAGCATTGTAAGCAATGAGCCAAACTCTTTTAAATGAGGTGTAAGGATAAGATTGCCTTTTTCTAGCACTTCCTTTAGTTTTGGATAATAAAACATATCAGCATCAATCACGCTAGGAATTGTGCCTAAAAAATCAAAATCATATTTATTTACCCACTCTCCTAACCCCATTCCAAAAGCGATTGCATTGCAGTTTTTTGGCAATGAATTTGTATTCATAATATGAGGCGGGATATTTTTAACCTCCCCAATTATACTAACAAGCCCACTACCAAAGGCAAATGAAGCCATAGCACTTAAAATTGCTGCACCCTCTTTATCCCCTGCAATCACACAGCTATGCCCAAAATCACCTTTATGAGTATTTTTACTTTTACGAATAGGAAGTCTCAAATCACTTATCTCCAATAGCTTGAATTTAGAATCTTCTTCATAAATTTCTTTTGAGATTCCAAGATTTGCTTCTATAATCTCACCTATAAAATCCTTTGCATAATCGCTAAAATAGGCTAGTTTTAATCCACCCATACTAATTGTAATATCAGCTTTAAAAACGTAAAATTCTGTATTTTTATTAGAATAGATTCTAGACTTACTTTTATTTTTGCTTCCATCTTGGCTTTCATTTTGACTATCAAATAATGTTCTATCATTCCCATTACTTAAAGATTTAAAGGTAGTTTCATTTGATTTAATTTTAGTTGAAATACAACCATTTATTAAGATTCCACTTGGCATATCACAAGCAATTTTTAGCCTTGCAATTTCATTCATTTGAGTAATTAGACTTCCTATTTGTGGGCTTAACTCACCTCTAAAGCCACTGCCAAATAGACAATCTATCACAATATCACATAAAAATAGCTTATCAATAAATTTACCACCAACCGCATTAAATCGCTCTTTTTGAATCTTATTTAGCTCAGTTTTTGAATCTAGAGGCATATAAACTTTGATATTACATTTTTTATGCAGTCTCCTTGCAAGAGCCAGTCCATCAGCTCCATTATTCCCACTTCCTGCAACTATTATTATCATAGAATTACTTGAGGTATATTTATCTATAACACATTCCATTTTAGCGGCTGCATTCTCCATCAAAATTTCCTCACTTAAACTATATTTGCTAATTGCCCTTTTATCTAAAAAACTAACTTCCTCATAAATATTTTTCATCTTTAACCCTCTTTATTTAATTTAAAACTAATAAACTAATAGCCATTATAGCCATACCAAAAAGCACTCCAACTACAGATTCGTGTCCCTTTGCATTTAGTTTAGAATGCGGGAGCAAACTATCAATGGAAATAAAAACCATAATCCCAGCAATAATACCAAATGAAATAGCAAGAGTATAATCTCCTAGAAATGGTGCTAGAATAAAATACCCCACAACCGCACCCAATGGTTCTGCTAAACCTGAAAGAAATGTTAGTTTTAATGCTTGCTTTCTATTTCCCGTGGCATAATATATCGGTAATGAGACTGCCAAACCCTCAGGGATATTATGTATTGCAACGGCAATGGCAATACTAACCCCAAAAGTAAAATTGTCCAGTGCAGAGACAAAAGTCGCAAATCCCTCTGGAAAATTATGAATAGTAATTGCAATAGCCGTAAAAATTGCCGTCCTATGTATGGCTTTGTTTCGTTTTAGATATTTATGCTTTTCATCAAGAATGCAATGCACTTCATTTTGCGTTTTTAGCTCGTGGGGATTGACATCTTTTGGAATTAAAGAATCTATACCAAAAGCCACTATCATCCCAACAAAAAAGCAAATGACGCTAAAAATTTCTGCATTACTAGAATCTATTTTTGAAAAATATTCCATCGACTTTGGCATTATCTCAACAAAACTAAGATAAATCATCACTCCACCACTAAATCCAAGACCAAAAGATAAGATTCTGCTCTCATCTTTTGTCTTAAAAAATGCTAGAAATGCACCAATTGCCGTGCTAATTCCAGCAAGAAGTGTCAAAAGAAATGCCTGTAAAAATATGCTAATTTCCATAAAACTCTCGTATTTAAATATTAAAAATTTAGTTTCTAAAGATTCTAGAATCTAAAAGCTTAAATTAAAGTATATAAATTGTGCTTTAGTGCTATGCTCTAAAATATGTTAACAAACAGTTTAGGAAAGTTGCAAGATTTTATATAATCCTAAGCAAGACTTTTATTTAACTATAAATTAAAAAATAGATTTCAAATAAAATAGTATAATTTTTAACTTAATAAATCTAGATTCCACTAAAATTTAAGTAAGATTAATTAAAAAAAGAGATGTCAATATATATTAAAATGGATAAAAAATTTGAAAGGCAGACTTGTATGAGGATTTTACTATTAGAAGATGATTTTATGCTTTCAGAAATTTTATGTGAGTTTCTGCAGGAAAATGGCTATGAAGTTTTACATTGTGAGAGTGCAAGTGAGGCGCTAAATCTTGCTTATGAAAAAAATTTTGATTTATGGCTACTTGATGTAAAAGTGCCACTAGGAGAGGATTTAAAAGAATCTAATACACCAGGCTTTACATTACTAAAAAGCTTAAGAAAGGCAAATAAAACTACACCCTGCATTTTTATCACTTCACTTTCATCAAGCAATGATATTGAAAATGGCTACAATTCTGGCTGCGATGATTTTCTTAAAAAACCTTTTGAATTAATAGAACTAAAATGTAGAATCGAAACTCTACTCAAACGATCATTTTCTCATAAACAAGAGGAATACCAAGATTTGGGCGATGGATTTAGATTCTATTTTATTTCTAAGATTTTATGTCATAATGATGATATTATCTCACTAACGCAAAAAGAGAGTCTGCTTTTATCTCTACTTCTTAAAAATGCAAATACTTATATTTCACAAAATGAAATTTTTGATGAATTATGGGAGTTTAACAGCGAACCAAGTGAGATGAGCTTGCGCGCTTATATTAAGAATCTGCGTAAGATTCTAGGTAAAGATAAAATAATAAATCAATATAACAAAGGTTATTGCTATGTTCTCAAACTATAAAAAAATCATAATAAAGATTCTAATTTTATATTTAGGCACGAGCATTGCATTTCTTTCAATATTGTTTTATTCGCTAGAGAGGAAAGAAAGCAGAAATATTTTTCTAACACAAATTGAGGGTATTAGAGACACTACATTTGCAATAATTGATATTATAAGAAAGAATAATCACAATATTCCTGCATCAATAGAAGAAATAAAAGCAAATATTGACACAAATTTTGCGATATATGATAATAGGAATTTACTATTTTCAAATCTAGCCCGAAACCCTACAAGCGATGAGATGAAAAAAGGAATCTATCACATAAATGATAAAGTTGTAATAAATCATTATAATTTCCTTAAACCAATGCACTCCAAAATGAAAATAAGAAAAGAGGTGTATCAAATTTTTATTGAAGATAGCAGTATAGAAAATGAAATTTGGCTAAATCGTATTAAATTAGGAATCTATTTTATTTTAATCTGTATAGCTATGGGAATGGTGGCTTATAGTTTGGTTAGATTATTTTTAAAGCCGCTAAATGAGCATTTAGAAATGTTAGATGCATTTATTAAAGATTCCACACACGAAATAAACACTCCCTTAAGCGTAATTTTAATGAGTGTTGAGACGCTAAAATTACAAAAGCAAGATAATATAAAAAAACTCCAAAGAATAAAGTTAGCCTCACTTCAATTAAGCCAGATTTATAAAGATCTATTAGCTTATAATTTTCCCTCAACTCTAGAAAATGAAATTGAGAATTTTAATTTAGAAATAATATTAAAAGAGAGATTAGAATTTTTTGCACCATTTTTTGCACAAAAACAGCTAAAAGTGGAATCTAATATAAAATCTAGCCACTTAAATGCAAGCAAAGAGAAAATAATAAGACTATTTGACAATCTAATAAATAATGCGATTAAATATAATAAAAAAGGTGGATTTATAAAACTCACTCTAAAGCCTAATTATTTTAGTATCAAAGATAGCGGATGTGGGATAAAAGATAGAGACAAAGAAAGGATTTTTGAGCGATATACTAGGTGCAATGTGAATGCTGGAGGATTCGGCATAGGACTTAGTATGGTTAAACGAATCTGCGAAGAATACACTATCACAATAGAACTAAATAGTAATAAAGATGGTAGTGAATTTATTTTAAGATGGTAGGGATAAAAAATAAGATGAGCTTTGTAAATAGCTTTAAAAAGGCTTTTTGGCTAGATTCTGAAATTTTAGATTCTAAATTTTTAAAATTTTAAAAGTAGAATCTAAATATTTATTTATTTTAGATTGACATTTGAGTAAAAATATCTTAAAAGTAATTTTTATAAAATTAAATGGTGGTGAATAAAATAGGATTAAAATGAGTGAAAATATTTTAAAAGAAAGTATTGAGATTCTAATTACTAGAGCGGATTTTTTCTTAAATCTTACGATGGAACATATCGCAATATCGCTCACTAGCATTAGCATTGCAACGATTTTGGGCTTATTATTAGCAATTTTTGTTAGTGAATATAGGCAATTTGCAAAATATATTCTTTCTTTTATCAATTTTTTGTATCTAATTCCCTCTATTTCTTTGCTTGGCTTACTAATTCCATTTTCTGGCATAGGTAATAAAAGTGCGATTATTGCACTTTGCATTTATGCTTTGCTTCCTATGGTGAGAAATTCCTACACAGCTTTGATAAACATTGATAGCAAGATTCTAGATGCAGCCACTGCTATGGGTAGTTCCAAATTTGAGCTTATTTATAAGATTAAGATTCCACTTGCTTTAAGTGTTATTATCTCAAGTATAAGAAATATGATAGTAATGACTATCGCATTGGCTGGTATTGCAGCATTTATAGGAGCTGGTGGGCTTGGAGTGGCAATCTATCGAGGCATTACAACTAATAATCAAGCACTGATTGTCGCTGGTTCTTTACTAATCGCACTTTTAGCATTAATATTTGATTTTTTAGTCGCTTTGATCGAAAAAAGAGTAAGCCTAGAATATAAGATTAAAAAACGAAACAAACTTAAAAATCCATTCTATAAACTAAACAAAACAATATTGCTTTTAATTCTCACATTGATAGTGCTTTTTTGTGCTTATATGCTTTTTTATAAAAATAAAGATTCTATCCATATAGTTTCAAAGCCTATGACAGAGCAATATATCCTAGCTCATATTCTAAAAGCCCTAATTGAGCAAGATTTAGGAGTAAATGTAAATCTTACTTTGGGGGTTGGTGGAGGTAGTGCAAATATTTTTGCTGGAATGCAAAATAATGATTTTGATTTATATGTCGAATATAGCGGCACAATCTGGAGTGCGATTCTAAAAAAAGATGGAATCTATAATGAATCTAAATTTAGAGAGCTAAAAGATGAATTTGAAAATAATTTTAATATGAAATTAATTTCTCCCTATGGCTTTAATAATACATTTGCTTTGGTTGTGCACAAAGATATTACAAATAAATATAATCTTAAAACTTATAGCGATTTGATCAAGGTTTCGCAGAATCTAAATTTTGGTGCAGAATATGATTTTTTTGAGCGAGAAGATGGATTAAGCGGCTTAAAAAAAGCTTATAATATGGATTTCAAGAAGACTTTTGATTTGGATATTGGACTAAAATATGATGCACTTAAAAATAAAAAAGTTGATGTGATTAATGCCTTTAGCACTGATGCGAGACTTAGTGATGATGATTTTGTTATGCTTAGTGATGATAAAAATTTTTATCCCTCATATAAAGCTATAAATATAGCAAGAGATGAGGTTTTAAAAAAATATCCAAAACTTTTAGATACATTACAAAAGCTACAAAGTATCATAAATGATAGCACTATGCAGAAGTTAAATGCAAAAGTTGAGCTAGAGAAGCTAGAGCCAAAAGCCGTTGGAATAGAGTTTCTAAAAGAAAAGAAATTACTAAAGGATTGATATGCAAAATATCATTGAATTTAAAAATATAAATAAAAGTTATGAAAATAAAGCTGTGCTAAAAAATATAAATTTTAGTCTTGCAAGGGGCGAATTTCTAGTTATTATTGGGCAATCAGGCTCTGGCAAAACCACGCTTTTAAGAATGATAAATGCAATTAATTGCCCAGATAGTGGCGAAGTATTAGTAAATAATGAAAATATTTTCTTAAAAAATCAAAAAGAATTGATTGATTTAAGGAGGAAAATAGGCTATGTGATACAAGGAGACGCATTATTTGAGCATTTAAATGTAAGAGAAAATATTGCTTATGTGCCAAAGCTTTTAAAATGGGATAAAAAGCGCATAGAAAATCAAATTTTACATCTTTTAGATATGCTTCATTTAAGCAAGGATTTTTTGGATAAATATCCAAGCGAATTAAGTGGGGGACAGAGACAGAGAGTTGGCATAGCTAGAGCAATGTGTGCTAACGCTAACCTCATCTTAATGGATGAGCCTTTCGGAGCATTAGATGAAATTACAAGAACTTCTTTACAAAATGAGCTTAAAATATTGCACAAAGAGAAGAATCTTAGTATAGTTTTCATAACTCACGATATTAAGGAGGCTTTAAGGCTTGCTACTAAAATTATGATACTAAATCAGGGTGTGATTGAGTATTTTGGGGATTATAAAGATGTTTTTACAAAAGCAAATAGTGAGTTTTCTAAAAAACTTTTGGAATCATATAAGCAAAATAGGCTAAATTAATATTTAAGTGATAACACCACACAAAATTTACTTACTTTTACTAGAATTTGGCTTATAGATACACTTAAAAAAGGGGGAGGGGTATATTGATACAAGATTATCTTATTTTCCTAAAAGGCAAAGATAAAAGCAAGGACATAGAGAGCTGTTTTTTAGAAAATGAAAATTTAAAGGTGATTTTTAAAGAAGAATCTAACAATTTATCAAAATCTATTAATTCTAAAGATACACAAAGTGTAAAGGATTTTGATACTAATAAGACAATTCCAACTAGTCACCAAAGCCCAAAAATTTATACCTATAAAAAAGAAAATTACACTCTTATTCCAAAAGCTAGTAATTTTTCTCTTTTTAATTACTTAAAAGATCTTTGTCCTTTAATGGATATAGCCACAAGCGAGGGTAAGCTCAGTTTCCTTTCTAAAGAATTTGAGAAATTAGAAGGTATTTCTAAAGAAAGTGCTCTGTATGCCTACCTAAACCATGCTACCTCGCAAAAATACTATCAAAATACTAGCTCACTTATTTTTCCCTTTAATCTTAATAAATCTCAATATATCGCCACGCAAAATGCATTAAATTCGCAAATTAGTATCATAGAAGGACCACCAGGCACAGGCAAAACTCAAAGCATTTTAAATATCATTGCAAATTTAATCTATCAAAATAAAAAAGTAGCCTTGCTTTCAAATAATAATTCTGCTATAGAAAATGTCTATGAAAAACTCCAAAATTATGACTTTGAGTATTTTTGTGCAACTTTAGGCAAAAAGGAGAATAAAGAAAATTTTATAGCTTCACAAAGTGGAATCTACCCAGATTTTAATAATAAAGAAATAGATTGCAAAAAGGTAGAAAATGAGATAAAAACGCTCAATCAAAAAGCACTAGATCTATTTGAGCTTATCAATAAAAAAGCAAGCCTTACTCAAAGCTACAATGAGTTAAAATTAGAATCTAAATATTTTAATGCACAAGAAAATATAAAAGAAAGTGATAAAATAGTAAACTTAAAAACTACAAAACTAGATTCTAAAACCTTGCTTAATGCTAAAGTTCAACTAGAAGATTCGCCAAAACTAGGAATCTTTTTAAAACTTAAATTGATTTTTATTTATAAAATAGGAAATTTTAGATTCTATCAAAAGAGCAAAGAGGAAATTTTAAGCATATTTGATAAACTTTATTATGAAGTGAGGCTTTTAGAGTTAGAGGGGAAAATAAAAGATATAGAATCTAAACTTTTAGTTTTAGAGCAAAATAAGCCTTTAGAGAGGCTAACAAAGCATTCTTTGGAACTTTTTAGAAATTTTTTAGCAAAGAAATATAAAAATCAAAAGCAGAGAATAAAATTTAAGCTAGATGATTTGTATTTTAATGCAAATACATTTTTAGAGGAATATCCAGTGATTTTAAGCACCACACATTCTATTAAGTCATCTTTAAATCTAAAAAATGAGCTTTTTGACTACATCATCATTGATGAATCTTCTCAAGTGGATTTAATCACAGGATTTTTGGCTTTGAGCGTGGCTAAAAATGCAATTATCGTGGGCGATACAAAGCAGCTTCCAAATGTCATTCCAAATGATAAAATAAAAAGCATTAATACACTCACGCAAAAATATAAAATCCCACAATCTTGTGATTTTTCAAAGCAGAGTTTGCTTAGCTCTATTGTTCTGAGTTTGCCAAATGCCCCTAGAATCCTACTAAAAGAGCATTATCGCTGCCACCCTAAAATTATAAATTTCTGTAATAAGAAATTTTATAATGACGAGCTTATTATTTTAAGCAAAGATAGTGGTGAGGATGATGTATTGGAGGCTTTTATCACTCAAAGTGGAAATCATTCAAGAGGACATTACAATCAAAGGCAAATTGATGTGATAGAAAAAGAGATTTTGCCACATTTAGAGCTAGATTCTAAAGATATTGGCATTATTTCGCCATACAATTTGCAAAAAGAAAAATTATCAAGCATTATCAAAAATATACAAATTGATACCATTCATAAATATCAAGGTAGGGAAAAAGATGCAATTATTTTAAGTAGTGTGGATAATGAGATAAATGATTTTATCAATGATAAAAATCTACTAAATGTCGCAGTAAGTAGGGCAAAGAAGTATTTAAGAGTAGTGGTTTCAAGAGAGATTTGCCAAAGTGATAATAATTTAAATGATTTAGTTAAATACATTGGCTATCAAAATGAATATTCTATCAAACAAAGCAAGGTAAAATCAATTTTTGATTTACTTTATAAAGCAAACTATCAAGCAAGACTAAAATACCTCAAAAATAAAAAAAGAATAAGCAAGTATGATTCTGAAAATATCGCATACAACGAGATAAAAAAACTTCTAAAAGAATATAGCAATTTAGATTTAGTCACGCATATTCCTTTATATAGAATCTTAAGTGAAACTTCGCTTTTAAATGAAAGTGAGATAGCTTTTGTAAATAGCTCAAGTCATATTGATATAGTTATTTTTAACAAAATGGATAAGAGTTTGGTTTTGTGCATAGAAATAGATGGTTTTGCCTTTCATATTAAGCAAAGGCAAAAAGAAAGAGATAGATTAAAAGATAGTATTTGTAAGAAATATGAGATTCCACTACTTCGACTAAATACCACACAAAGCGAGGAAATAAGAAGAATTAGGGAAATTTTGGGGTGAGATTTTGAAATATATTTTAAGAGCCTTTTTGTAAAGCATTCACCGCGTTAGATAAAATTGCTGATGAAAATGTATATAATGGAAAGGGATTTTTTCTTTTAGATACAATTTATAATGAAATAAATAAGGAATGTCCGCTAAGTATGACAAAAACGGATAAGACAGCGTCCAATTCATAAAGAAAATTCTATCCAAATGTTATGCTTGAGGACTTAATTATAAATAAGAGAGCAAATACCTTAAAACTTCTCTATCCGCAATGGCAAGGAGGAAATATTTCCTCGTGGTTTGATAATTTAAAAGAAAAAGATTCTGTAAAGAGATATTTTATAGGTAGCTTTATATTAAATATGCTTATAGATTTTATCCATTTAGAATCCAATCACTTGCAAAATGAAATCAATTTAAATACATTAGATTCCATATCACCTAATCCATATAAACAGAATCTAAATCCGATAAATTCAACTTATATTCCCCACACTTTTGCTCAAGTGCCTATCAGCCTAGACTATAAGAGAGGAGTCAAAGATGGTGTGCTAGATAAAGAGGCTATTTTAAACCAAATGCACTCTGCCTTAGAGATTATCTCTGTTCATAAACCAAATAAGATTCTAACGCTTGGTGGCGAATGCTCTTGTAGTGTCGCTCCTTTTAGCTACCTAAATAGCATTTATAAAGATGAGATTGCCCTGCTTTATCTTGATGCTCACCCAGATATTACACTGCCTTACGATAGCTACAAGGGCTTTCACGCTATGGCTGTTACTGCCTTACTAGGGCTTGGCGATATTGATATTATAAACTTGCTTCCTAGTAAAATAGATTCTAAAAAAGTGCTTTTTATCGGGCTACATAGTGACGAAACAAAGTTTTATGCAAAAAGGCAAGAGGAGCTAGAACTAAAATCTCTAACTCTAAAAGAATCTAAAAATCCAAAACACACATTAAAATGGCTTAAAAAAATCAAGGCAAAAAAGGTGCTAGTGCATTTAGATTTAGATGTGCTAGATAAAAAAGAGTTATATGTGGCAGTAGGAAATAGTGGAAAACTAAAGATAAAGCATATTTTAAAACTTTTAGATTCTGTCTCACAAGAATATGAGATAGTAGGGCTTACAATAGCCGAACATTTTCCAAAAGAGCTTTTGAAGCTAAAAGAGCTAGTAGGGAGATTACCACTTATAAGATAATAAATTTGGATTCCAAACCAGTCAATTTATATGCAAAATCGCTACTAAAAATTTATTTCATATTAAATAATTATTTTTTAAAGTAAGTAAAACTTTGTTTTTGATGATTTAAAAACTATATAAAAAATATTCAATAGATTCCATATTAATATGGAATCAAAATATGATTTATAAAACTAGTTCCTCTACCCTTTTACCATATGCTGGGTCAGCTTTTTTGAAATGCTCAATTTGTTTTTTCTTAATTTCTAGTGGAACACCTTCCATTGCTCTTTTGATATTTTGACAAAGCACTTCTTTTTGTGAATCACTCATAAGTCTATATAAATCGCCTGGCTGTGTATAGTAATCATCATCATATTCCCTAAAATCAAAATGAGCTGCAATATTTGCTTCATCTTGGAATTTTAAAGTATCTAATTTTGACTCTTCAGCACAGCAATCTTCCTCATACCCTAAAGCAGAGCTGGGATTATAGTTTATCATTCCACCAAAATGTCCATTTTGCATATAGCCATCTCTGTTTGTATTTTGCACAGGAGTTTTTGGTGTATTTACAGGAAGCTGAGTGTGATTTACGCCTAGTCTATATCGCTGAGTATCGCCATAGCTAAATAGTCTTCCTTGAAGCATTCTATCTGGGCTAAAGCCAATCCCAGGCACTATATTTGCAGGATTAAATGCCGCTTGCTCTACTTCAGCAAAATAATTCTCTGGATTTTTATTTAGCTCCATAATTCCTACTTCAATTAGTGGATATTGTTTTTGACTCCAAGTTTTAGTTAAATCAAATGGATGAAATCCACAATTTTTAGCGTCATTTTCTGGCATTACTTGAATACAGAATCTCCATTTAGGGAAATTTCCATTTTCTATATTTTCAAATAAATCTCTTTGTGAAGATTCCCTATCTTTTCCTATAATTTCTGCTGCTTCTTCATCAGTGTAGTTTTCAATTCCTTGCATTGATTTGAAATGGAATTTAACCCAGAATCTCTCGCCTTTATCATTTATTAAGCTATAAGTATGACTTCCAAAGCCGTGCATTTGACGATAATTTTTAGGTAATCCTCTATCACTCATAAGAATTGTTACTTGATGAAGAGATTCGGGATGCAAACTCCAAAAATCCCACTTAGCAGTTGCACTTATCATATTTGTTTTTGGGTCTCTTTTTTGTGTATGGATAAAATCAGGGAATTTCAATGCATCACGAATAAAAAATACAGGAGTATTATTTCCTACCAAATCCCAATTTCCATCTTCAGTATAAAATTTTATTGCAAATCCTCTCACATCTCTTTCAGCATCTGCTGCACCTCTCTCACCTGCAACAGTTGAAAATCTCAAGATTAGTGGAGTTTCTTTGCCAACTTGACTAAAAATTTTAGCTTTAGAATATTTTGTAATATCATTTGTGATTGTTAATTTACCATAAGCCGCACTTCCTTTAGCATGAACCACACGCTCTGGAATCCTCTCTCTATCAAAATGTGCCAATTTTTCTAAAAACCATACATTTTGTAGAAGCATAGGTCCTTTAGCACCCATAGTTAAAGAATTTTGATTGTTATCAACAGGTGCTCCAGCAGAAGTTGTCATTTTTAAGTTTTTCATTTTCTCTCCTTTAAATCTTATAAATCTTAGTTTTAGAATTTAATTATAATCAAATTTATTTGAATTTTTATTAAAAAATAAAAATTATTATTTAATTATTTATAAAATATAAATATTTTAGCTTTAAAGATAAATAAATATTTTTTTGATTAAAATTTTTTTCTTAAAACTACTAAAAATACAGAGGCATTAAATGCAAAGACCCATAGCAATACTAAAAATTATCCTAATTTTTATCCTATCAATGATAATTTTTAGCTCATTTTGGATAATTAATAATTATGGCTCAAACGCCACCTTAGAAACAATAATTTTTCACCTAAATATGCCACTAGATGGAGCTAGCTCAATATTTTATATAAGCTATTTTATCAATGTATTTTTAGCAAGTAGTTTTCTAACTTTATTATTTCATTTCAAGCCACGAACTACGCTAGCTTTGATTTTAGCTTTTTGTGCGATTAGCTATGTGCTTGATTTAGATGAGATTAGCAGCACTTTAAACAATGCTAGGTTGTATATCATAAAAATTTATTATGAATCTTTTTTATATACTCAAAGCTTTAGCTTTGCGCTAATTATTAAAATTATCACTCTATTATTACTAATTCTTATTGCTTTTACTTTTATCTACAAAATATTTAAAAATCTAAAAGCTAGATTGATAAATACAAAATTTCTAAATGACAAAGGAATGCTAAACATAGCCTCATTTTGCATTATTTTTATATTTGCAATATCAAGCTTTAGGGTGATAGATAAACATTTTATGATAATTTCATTTTTAAAACCAAAGGAATATAGCAATTTTTTGGAACAAAACTACATTACTCTAGAATCTATAAACAAGTCAAATAAACAAAAAAATTTAATTCTAATTATTGCAGAATCAATGGAATCCACTTACGCAAATACAACAAATAATAAAATGGGGGGGGGGAATCGCAAAAATTTAGATTCTAAAAATATAGAATCTTTGGAATCTAAAGTAGAATCTAACACTTTAAATACACTAGATTCAAATACTAATAAAACTAAAAATCTAATTCCAAATCTCTATAATCTAGCTTTAGAAAATATAAATTTTAGCCATACAAATTCATTTGGTGGGATCTATCAAAGCAAAAATACTAGCTGGACTATCCGCAGGGACTACGGGATATTTATGTGCGATTCCACTAAATCTGCCTAGAGGAATAAATCTATTTATCAATAATACATTTTTAGAATCTGCAACTTGCATTAGTGATGTGCTAAATGAGCTTGGATACAATCAACGGGCGATACTTGGATATGACTTTAATTTTGTTGGCTCAAGATACCTCTTTGCTTCGCACAATATTGAGGCTTATGATTTAAATTATTTTAGAAATGAATTAGAAATAGAATCTGGATTTTGGGGCATTAAAGATGCACAAGTTTTAAATCTAGCAAAAAAATTTTTATCAAACTATGATTTTAAGGCTCCTTTTGCCCTATACCTTAGCACGGTTGATACACACGGACCAAAGGGATTTTTAGATAAAGTTTATTGCCCAAATTTAGAATATGGATTGAACGGTGCGATAGAATGCGGAAATAGAATCCTAAATGATTTTATCTCTTGGATTAAGACGCAAGAATTTTACAAAGACACCACAATTATAATTGTAGGTGACCATTTGGCGTGGGGAGTGGGTGATATGGAAAATAGATTTATTTATAATGTTTTTATAAATCCATCTTTTAGCAAGATTCCTGGTGCTGATTTGATAAAAAATAGAAAATTAAGCCATTTTGACATATCTGCTCTGATTTTAGATTCGCTAAATATTCCTACTCAATATTTCGGGTTAGGACGCAATCCACTCTATCAAAAGACTTTGCTTGAAATTTATGGAATTGATGAGTTTAATAAACAAATAAGCTCAGATTCTAGATTCTATGAAAGTTTATGGAGATAATAAAATTAACATAGTATTTAATTTTAATTCTCCATTTTTTATAAAACTTTAAATTTTAAAATATTTTAAGCT
This sequence comes from uncultured Helicobacteraceae bacterium, assembly GCA_947176375.1. Classification (GTDB taxonomy): domain Bacteria; phylum Campylobacterota; class Campylobacteria; order Campylobacterales; family Helicobacteraceae; genus NHYM01. The sequence continues at coordinate 23,158 of CAMWQM010000015.1, read as the reverse complement.
ATATTTTGAATCCATTCTTTAAGAAACTAGAATATTTATCTAGATTCTATATAAAAATAGTATCTAGGTTAGTTTTGTTATTAGATTCTACTTTGCTTAAAACACCATCTAAACACTATTTTATTTTTAGAATCTAAATAATGCTGTCTTTAAGCTGAAAATATTTAAAAAATTCTATAAATTTATTTTTTTGTGATACAATTTTAAGATCAATTTTAAGGAGAATTACAAAAAAATAATGAATAAGAAAGCTTCATTAAACTTATTTATTATCGCATTCTTTTGGTGGTGCTAAACGCACCAAATCATACACTAACTTCAATATTTAAAATATTTCATAATTATAAAAAATCAAAAACAAAATTAAAGGATAAAACAATGAAAACACCATATTTAAAAGAGTTTCCAAATAAAGATGGCTTTTTTGGGAAGTTTGGCGGAGCATTTGTCCCAGAGGTAATAGCAAAGCAAATGAAAGAAATAAATGAAGCATATAATCTAATAGCACAAAATGCAGAGTTTATAAATGAACTTAGAAAAATAAGAAAAGATTTTCAAGGACGCCCTACTCCTCTATATTTTGCAAAAAATCTTACAAAAAAATACAATGGAGCTGGAATCTATCTAAAAAGAGAGGATTTAAATCACACAGGCGCTCACAAGCTAAATCATTGTATGGGGGAGGCGCTTTTAGCAAAATTTATGGGAAAAAAGAAGTTAATAGCAGAGACAGGTGCAGGACAGCACGGAGTTGCACTAGCGACTGCGGCAGCATATTTTGGAATGGAATGCGAAATTCATATGGGTGAGGTTGATATAAAAAAAGAGCATCCAAATGTGACTAGAATGAGGATTCTAGGGGCAAAAGTGGTGCCTGTTAGCTTTGGAGCAAAAACACTTAAAGAAGCAGTAGATTCTGCATTTGAAGCATATTTATCAGACCCTATTAATTCTTTTTATGCTATTGGAAGTGTGGTTGGACCGCATCCATTTCCAAAGATTGTGCGTGATTTCCAGCATATTGTAGGCATTGAGGCAAAAGAGCAATTTATCACAATGACAGGAGAAATGCCAGATATGGTAGTTGCCTGTGTAGGCGGAGGAAGTAATGCTATGGGAATTTTCAGTGCATTTATTGAAGATTCCTATGTTGATTTAGTTGGGATTGAGCCACTAGGCAGATCAAATATTAATAATGTCAAATTAGGAGAACACGCAGCAAGCTTAAGCTATGGAAGTGAGGGACAAATGCATGGTTTTAATTCGATTATGCTAAAAGATAATAAAGGTGAGCCTGCTAGTGTGCATAGCGTAGCAAGCGGACTAGACTATCCAAGTGTGGGACCAGAACACGCATATTTACACAGCATAGGACGCACAAAAGTAGATGTGATAAATGACAAAGAGGCTATTGAGGCGTTTTTCACTTTAAGCAAAATGGAGGGAATAATACCAGCTATCGAATCTAGCCACGCCCTAGCCTATGCACTAAAAGTCGCTCCGGATCTCAAAGGTAAAAAGATTTTAGTAAATTTAAGTGGTAGAGGCGATAAGGATATAGACTTTGTAGTAGAAAATTATGGATATGGAGATTAAATAAGATAAAAGTATTACAATGGCTTTAAGTCTTGTGATACTTAAAAATCTAACTTTTAGACTAATCAGATTTTTAGCATTTAAATAGCTTAATTCAAATTATACTCTTTTAAAAAATACTTTAGCATTTAACAGATTCCACTTTGTAAATAAATTTCAATTTAGTATCTAGTGTTTAATGAATCTTAAGTTATCTCTTAAAATGCTTTAAGAACAAAATTTTAATGATAAATTTTAAAATAATCTAGAATCTAAATTAATTACTTTTTGTCTCTAATTGCATTTCTATTTGTTTTAGTTTTTTATCTATACCAACGCTAATTGTTACTTGATTTAGCACTACCCAAAGCGAAAATATCCCAAGAATTAGTGATATAAAGATTGCAGCGATAGAAATTTTTATAGCAAGGAGAGCTTTTTTTTCAATTTTATTAATATCATTTTCCATTTTTTACCTTTTTAAAATAAATTTTATTAAAGAGCTTATAATCATACCACAAACTGCACTCATAACGACACAAGCTCCGATACTTAAATTATATTTATATGAGACAAAAAACCCTATACAAATAAATACAAATGATAAAACACAAGAAAAAATCATCATTTTTCTAAGCGAATTTACAAACATACTAGCAACATAAGCAGGTATGCTAAGTATGGCTAGAACAAGGATAAGCCCTGCCATATTCATACTCATTACAATTCCTAGAGATATAAAAATAAAAATAAAAAATAAAAATATATTTATATTGATTTTTTTTAATTTGCAAAAAACCTCATCATAAGAAATGCTTAAAATCTCCCTGTAATATAGGCTAATAAAAATAAGTAATAAAATATCATAAATTAGAATAATGAAAATATCTTTTGCTGAAATTGCAAGAATTGAGCCAAAAAGATAGCTTGTCATATCACTTCCATAACCCGGTGTAATATCTATTAAAATCACTCCTAACGCCATTCCAAATGCCCAAGCAGCTGCAATAAACGAATCTATATTTTGTTTTTTAGAAATTACAAAATAAAGCAAAATTAAAGACATAATTATGCTTGTAATTGCTGCTCCAAGCATAGTGCTAAAGCCAAAATAAAGCGCAATTCCAACTCCACCAAAAGCACTATGAGCTACACCACCACCTAGAAATACTAATTTATTTGATACAATAAGGGAGCCAATGATTCCGCCACATATTGAAATTAATAATGTGGCAATTAATGCGTTTTGAATGAATTGAAAGTTAAGAAGCTCAAACAAGAATTTTGCCTTTAGTTTAAAAAAATTAGAAATAAGAATTATAGCACTTTATCAACTTTAAATTTGCTAGAGTTTATATTTTGTGTAATTTTGCAAACTGAAAAATTAATAATATTTCTGCAAATAAATTTAAACTATATGATTGCAAGAGTGCAAAAAATTAAACATATAAAATGTGGAATCTAAAACTATTTATTTTAGTTTAAACTAGATTCTCATTTCATATTTTAAATCATCTGCATACTCTAGCAATTTTTTTGGAATCTTTATAAAAAAGTTTAAGTCAGATTCCAGCTTATCAATAATTTTATTTAAATCATAATATAGATATGGCAAAAAACTTCTAGTTTTATTTTCACTATTATATTCAACTATCAAATCTTTGGCTTTGTATTTATATTCTACAACTGAAGATTGAGCTATGCTTACTTGAATTATATTCGATTCTTTTTTATGAAAACAGATTCTATTTAATTCTTTTTTATAAACACTAATTCTAGGATATACACCATAGTTAGGATTCATTATAGGCATATCTTTTCTCATTATTGCTATTCAAGGCTTATATGAAAAATCCCGTATACCAAATGATATTTTAATATCAAAGCCGTATTCTTCTAAAACTTTAAGATATTTCAGTATTTCAAATTTTATATCTTGAATCTGTGAGATTTCATTTTTTAAAATAATATTATTTAAAAATATTTTTAAACCCTGTTTTAATCTATCTATATCTTTTTTGCTAAATCTTATAGTTTCCATATTATTATTCCCTCCATAGCTTTTATATTTATTGCTTAATAAAATATGACAAAATCTATTAGATAATATTTTTGATTTTTTAACCCCCTCCTTTCAAGAATCTAATTCTGCCCCCCCCATTTAAATTGAGCTTAAAAATTGATAGTTTTAGTTTAAAAACTATTTAATTTTTTAGAGACTAGAGTCTTAGCAAGATATTATAAAGGTTTAGAAATTGAAGTTTTTAGGTAGATTATTTACTACAAAATTTAATTATTATTCAAATTATATTTGGTGTAGTTAGAAATTTATATCAAACTTTTATAACAATAAATTTTTAGATTTCCTATTTTTATAATATTTATTATTTAGAGCTATCATCATAGGGGTCAAGGTGGATTAAGATAACCCACTGATACTCATTTGAGAGGTTTTTTATTTCATATTCTACTTTATCGCTAATGCTATGTGCCTCTAAAAGTGAAATATTTTCGCTAAAAACCAAATGGCATTCTAAAAATATCGTGCTACCGCTTATACGGCTCCTTAAATCGTGGTAACTTGTAATATCTTCTCTATTATCTAGTAAGTTTAGAATCTCTTTATTTAGCTTATCATCAATTGTTCTATCAAGTAGCATAAGAGAACCTTTTTTAGCAATTTTTATAGCACTAAAGCAAATGTAGATTCCAACTACTCCGCCAATTATGCTATCTAGTTTGCTAATACCACTAAAGCTAATGATAATAAGCGAGATAAGGACACCAAGATTGCTTAATAAATCACTTTTATAGTGTAGAATTTCAGATTCTAATATCAAATTAGGAGATTTTTTGAGCGCATTTTTGAGCAAAAAAACTAATATAAATGTAGCAATGATTGAGAAAAGCATTACCGCCATACTTTCATTTAAATGTGTAACTTCCTCATTGCTAATAAAATCCACTATTGATTTATAGATAATATAGATTCCAGAAATAAATATTATAAATCCCTCAAATAATGATGCCATACCTTCGATTTTCCCAAAGCCATAGTTGAAATATTTATTTGGGATAGACTTTGATTTTTTCAAAGCAAAATAGTTAAATACTGAAAACATCGTGTCAAAAAGCGAATCTAGCGCACTAGCAAGTATTACAACAGAGCCAGAAATTAGTGCTACTATAAATTTTATTGAGCTTAAAATGAAAGCCAAAAAGCTAACAATTAAAACAACTCTCTCTTGCTTTGCCAAAGATTACTTCCTTAATGCTTATTGTTTTTATAATTAAAAATTATTTTAATTATAATGCTAAATAAGATTCCCTCAAGCATTGCTGCTAAAACAAAAGAATAATACTGCGATTTTGTAATTGCACCAATATTTAATCCAAGCGTTGCCGTAGCGATTAAAAATGTAAGTGGCATAGCATCACTTAAAGCAAAAAGCACGATATTTTTTAATCTTTTAAGCATAGAGCCAAATACCACGCTAGTTGCCAAGAATCTGATAAAAATCATAGTAGCACAAATATTAATTGAGTGAATTATTATATCTATATTTGCAAAAATTACTTTAAAATCAAGTGTAGTGCCAATATACACAAAAAATAATGGAATTAAAAATCCAAATCCAATATCATTTAATTTATGATGAAGGCTTTTATGTGATTTAAAAAAGCTAGAAATTATCATACCAGATAAAAATGCTCCGAGTGCTGTTTCAATCTTAAGCAAAGAGACTATCGCAATCATTACAAAAAAAATCATCATACTATATCTTATATCTTGATTGCCAAATTTTTCTTGTGGGATTAGGAGAAATCTTAATTTTGGAAACCACCAAAAAAGCAATCCAGCAAATTTAAAAATAATAGCTATTAATAGTGTGAATATCAATAAAGTACCAAGTGATTTATAAAGCTCACTGCCAATACCAAAGGAGTAATATCCATCTAATAAAACCAACATAGTGATACTAACTAGCTCTCCTACTATGCCAATTTTTAGGGCTAAATCTAACCAAGGCTCATTCTTTCCATAATCTTTTATTAAAATCATAATCATACCAAGCGACATCACAGGAAATGCAGCAATATAAATTACTGATAAATCAAAGCTTAAAACTATAATAGCTGTAACTGAATAAAGAACAAAAAAATAAAACAAGATTCGCTTTAGAAATGCTTTGCCTAGCATTTTAAAGCTCTTCATATCTACTTCGATTCCAGCCAAAAACATAAGGAATAGAAAGCCAATGTGTGCAACTTCCTTTAATATTGTAGATTCAAGTATTATGCCAACATTAAAGGCAAATGCTCCGAGTATAATTTCTATTACAACAAGTGGTAGTCTTGTGATTTTAGCAACAAGCGGAGCTATAAATATTAAAACTGCAACAATTCCAAATAAAACTAAAGTTTGCATAATGCCTTGAGTATTGCTTTTGGATAGATTTTATGTTCTAGTGCGTGGATTCTACTCTCAAAATCACTAAAACTCTCTCCCTCAATTTTATAGATAATATCTTGTTCTATTAACTCTCCGCTATCAAGCTCATCGCTTACATAATGCACACTTGCACCTGCTATTTTCATATCACTTTGATAGGATTCTTTCAGTGCATTTGCACCTTTAAAAAGTGGCAAAATTGAAGGATGAATGTTTAAAGCTATAAATTTAGAGCAAAATTCTTTGCCAAGAATTCTCATAAATCCAGCCAAAATCACCAAATTAATATTATTAGATTCCAAAATAGAAATTAGTTTTTTGTCATAATCAACTTTATGCTCTTTTGAGGCTATAATTTCACATTTTAGCCCAAGATTTTTGCATCGCTCTATTCCATAGGCATCTTTTCGGCTACTAATTGCAAGCGGAATCTTTACTAAAAAATCATCAAAATTTTTATCATTCATATTTTTATAGATATTTTCTAAATTGCTTCCATTTCCACTAAATAATATCGCAAGTCTCACTTCTTTCATTTAAAAAGCTCTTTATGTGTATTTTTTAGATTTAAGATTACGCTAGATACAACTTTGTAATCATAAGCTTTACTATCATCTTCTTTGTTTATCGCCTCTTCGTAAGCATCTAGTGCCTCTTGCATTTTATGTTCTTTTACTCCAGCAATATTAAGTGCTGCCATTAAAAGTGTAACAATTTCCTCTAATAGTTCTTCTTCTTTTATATCAGTCATTATAATCCTTTAAAATATCTAATACTTGCTCTTTTGCCTCATAGTATAAAAATGTCTCTTTAAAGCCTTCCATTTTGCCACCAGAGGCATTTTTATGCCCACCACCATTAAAACACTCTTTTGATAAGGTGCTAACATCGCATTTTCCATTACTTCTTAAAGATACATTTCCTCTCAAATTTATATCCATAAAAAAGTCAAATTCAGGATTTTGGCTTAAAAATAGATTTGCTAACACAGAGATTCCACCTACCATATAAGTTAAAAGTCCTTTTTTATCTTTGTAATAAATCGTGTATCTATCTTTATTTTCAGCTAAAAGCTCACTTTGCTTTATAGATAGAATATCATCCATTGTTTGCGTTTTACTATCTCCACCTAGAATCTCCTTTTTGTCCAAAAAGATATTATTATCAAGATTTACATTTGAGTTAGCTTTTAATTCATTATTAGAATCTAGCAAATATTTTTTTGCAACCTCTAGCATAGAAAATTTGAATTCTCTATCAAAAGAATCAAACATAAATCTAGAAAATTCCTTGCTTTGAGCAATCATTCCCATTGCTACTTTGCCAAAAGGAAAATATTTGCTGTTTTCTTGCCAAGTATCTGCTGCGTTTATCATCTCACTAAATGGTGCTAACCACATAGAATCTTCATCATCAAATCCATATTGTTTTTTTAAGAATTCAAAAGTAATTTTTGAGGCACAAATGCTAGAATCCAAATGATACCACGCATAGTTATCGGCGCAATCTTTACCTGTAATATGATGGTCTAGTAATTGTATCTTGATATTTTTAGAAGCAGTATTTATCAAATTTACTTCATTTTGCAAAAATTGTGCCTCATTTAGATTTAGATTTAAATCTGTTATTAAAATTAAAAAGCCTTTATGAGTAGATTTTTTAATATTATTTAAAATATCATTTATTCTAACTAACACTTCTTTTCCATAGTTTGCATTGTAGAATCTAATATTACTAAAACATTTTTTTGCGATAAATTGCGCTCCATATCCATCTAAATCAATATGTGAGAGATGATGTACTTCTAAATTATCTTTCATTGCTATCCCTTAAAAGTTTAAATCTAAATTGCCTAAAAATTCATATTCAGCATTCGTGCTAATCTCTGCATTTCCTAAAATCGTAATTGGAACATTATTCTTTTCCATTGATTTAGCAAGAGTGCTGCGAAGTGTTGTCTCCACAAGCAAAATAGGAATAATGTGCATCGCCTTTGCCTTTTCTACTGCTTCATTCATCGCATTGACTAAAAGTTGCATTTCATTAATATTTAGCATAAATCGCTTGCCATAAGGCGTATCTTGTAATTTTGAGATTAGATAATCTTCAGCTGCTTGTGGCAGTGTGAAAAGCTTAATTTTTCCATCATCACTCTTAAAAGTATCAGTAATTACGCGAGAGAGATTGCTTCGCACATAGTCCATAATTATTGGGATATTATTTTGCGTTTTTGGTGCGACTTCGATGATTGTCTCTAGGATTGTTAGCATATCTTTTATCGGAATCTTATCATGTAATAATTCTTTTAATATTTGATGAATTACACCTAGTGGAATCTTCTCTGCGTCTGCCACAAGGCTAGGGAAATCCTCTTTTAATCTATCGATTAAATTCTTCACATCTTGACGCGTTAGAATCTCTTCTGCATGGTATTTAATCATCTCATCAATATGTGCGCTAATTACAACCGAAGAATCCACAACCGTGTATCCTGCAATCATAGCATCATCTTTGTCTTGTTTATCAATCCAAAGGGCATTTGAGTTATAGACTGGCTCTTTTGTTGGGATTCCCTCTATTTCTTTTGTGATTAATCCTGTTAAATCCATAGCTAAATATTTATCTGGCATTACCTCGCCGCCTGCAATTTTAATACCTTTTAATAAAAGCTCATAGCCATTTGGTGAAAAATCTGGACTAGGATTAATCTTTATACGAATTTTAGGGATAATAAATCCATAAGTTTGTGCTATATTTGTTCTAACTCCTCTAATCCGCTCGATTAGTGGGCTATCTGGGTGTTCTGCGAGCCTTGAGAGATTATAGCCAATGGATAGTAATAAAACATTAACTTTTAATTTATCATCTATATTTGCTTGATGTTTGAGCTCAAGCTGTTCTTCTAATTCTCTAATACTTTTTAAACTTCGTGGTTCATTTGGTATTTCTTGTTTTACTTGCTTTATTTGTGGCTTTGGTTTTTGCTGTCTTTTGAAGATTCTCTTGCTAAAAATATTTTCACTTCCTGCACTAAGAAGATAGCTCATTAGTATAAATAATCCCCCAACAAAACCTAAAGATAAAGCAGGGAGATTAGGAATTAGGGCAAAAAATAGCAAGATTGCACCAACGATTGCAAGAATCTTGCTATTTCCTAAAAGTTGATTTACGATGCCAGAGGCAAAATCTTTCTCATCACTTTTTGTAGCACGAGTGATAACGATACCTGTGGCAGTTGAGACAATTAATGCTGGAATTTGACTAACCAAACCATCGCCGATAGTTAGGATTGTAAAAGTACTTGCACTCTCTGTTATACTCATATTATTGCCAAATACACCTATTAAGAATCCACCTATAATATTTACAAAAGTAATGATTATTCCGGCAATTGCATCGCCTTTTACAAACTTAGAAGCTCCATCCATTGAGCCATAAAAATCTGCTTCTTGCACTAGTATCTCTCTTCTTTTTTGTGCTTCTTCTTTATCTATTAGTCCGGAGTTTAAATCTGCATCAATTGCCATTTGTTTTCCCGGCATTGCCTCTAGTGTGAATCTAGCTTGAACCTCTGCAACACGCGTTGAGCCATTCGTAATAACCAAATAATTTACAATTACTAAAATTGAAAAAACAATGATTCCAATAATATAATTCCCACCTACAACAAACTGCCCAAATGCGCTTACAATCTCACTTACATTTTCAACTCCCAAATGTCCATTGCTTAAAATCATTCTTGTGGTGGCAACATTTAAAGCAAGGCGAAAGAGTGTAACCATAAGCAAAAGCGTAGGAAATGCCGAAAAATCTGTGGGTTTACTAATATATAATCCTATTAAAATAATAAGCACAGAAAGTGCAATAGAGATAATCAAAAAAAAGTCTAAAAAATAGCTAGGAAGCGGGATAATGATGATTGCCAAAATTGCAATTAAGAAAAATACTACAACTAAATCTTTAGATGTAAAAATTTTCTTTACAAAAGGGCTAATTACTCCTGTGATGCGCTCTCTAGTCCCAGACATAATACTCCAAAAAATAAAAATAAGCTAGAATTTTATCAATTTAGAATTAAATTTTTGCTTTTTTAAAGAATTTTATAGTAATATACACACTTTAAAAATTATACCAATCAGGAGAAGGTCAAATGGCTTTAGATTCGGCGAAAAAACAAGAAATAATCAAAAAATTTGCGAGAGATAGTAAAGATACAGGTTCAAGTGAGATTCAAATAGCATTATTAAGTCAAAGAATTGCTAATTTAACAGAGCATTTAAAGGTGAATAAAAAAGACCATTCAAGCAGACTAGGAATGTTAAAATTAGTAGGACAAAGAAGAAGCTTACTAAAATATCTCAAAAAAACAAAATATGATAGCTATATCAAACTAATTAAAGAACTTGATTTAAAAGATAAATAATTTTGTAATATTTCTATAAATAACAAATAAATTTATTTTTTATATTGTTTTACACACTCCTTGATAATAGAAAATCCATAAACATTTATAAAAGTCCAAATTTAGCTTTAGATAATTTTTATAATCTTTAATATTTTTACATTTAGAAGTGGGATTAAGAAAAAGTAATATTTATAGATATAGTTTTTGGTGCTGATTATGTGGTGGATAATTTTTATATTAGAGGTTATTTGGACTTTGCGTAAGATAAGGGTGCTTTCAAACAAGGCAATACAACTATTATCCTAACTCTAAAAGATGGCTCTATTTATAGTTTACTTTTCAAAAATGTGTCATTACTAGATTTTTCTATTATTAAAATAAAGGTAATTCATCCATAGGTGGGGCTACAATACACAATCATAACTTATCACGCAATAAAAAGCACAAAGCTTTAATAAATATTGATTAGCTATATGTGGATAGGGCATCCAGTGTCGACTTCTCTGTTCAAAGACTAAATAAAAAAGGGTTTTGATATATATATTCTTTAAGTAATCCAAGCACTATGTTAAATAAATTTGTGATTAATGGGGGAGCCAATACTCTTTTGTGCAAGGGGCTGGTTTTACTATATTATTAAAAGAATTTCTATTTACCTAAATATAGATCCACATATTTATTTTATATGCTAAAATTTTGGCTTATTGTAAATATCTGGAAGTTTATGTAAAGTCCTTGAGAGCGTCTCTTGAGAAATATTTAGCATTTGGGAGATTAGCTTTTTGCTAAAATTGATGAAAATATCAGGATTTCGCTCTAGGAGCGATAAAATCTTATCTTTAGAATCCATAGCTAAACTAAGATTTATGATATACTCTTGCTCACTAATAATCTTATTGGCACGACTTAGAAAATTATTTGCCAAATTTATATCTAATCTTAAAAGCTCATTAAACTCTTTTGCATTGATAGAAAGTAGTTTGCAGTTTTCTAAGCAATACAAATTATTGCTAGATTTGTTAGTGATCAATGCGTGATAGTTTATAAGCGGAGGAGAATCTGCTTTTACACAATTATTTACATGCAGATTCATAATCACTTCATTATTGAATTTATTAATTTTATAAGATTTAATTGCCCCATGAAATAAATAGTAGATATATTGCACATCATCGTCTGCATAGTAAATGATAGAATTTTTAGAATATTCTTTGAAATGTGATATGTCTAGAATACTTTGAAATGTGTCTTTATTGATATTTTTAAAATCTTCCATTTCACTAATAATATTTTTTAAATCCATATCACAATACATATTACATTTTTTAAACACCATTTTACTTTCCTAAATTTACTCAAAATACTTCATAATGTTATAGCCATTATCATTTAAATATTTATCTTTTTGCATAAGTTTCAAATCAGAAGTTATCATATCACTAATTAAATCATCTAAATTATATTTTGGATTCCACCCTAAAATCTCTCTTGCTTTTGAAGAATCTCCTATTAATAAATCCACTTCTGTTGGCCGAAAATATCGTGGGTCTACGCTAACTACTTCCATTCCCTCTTTGAGATTCCACTCTGAGCTTGATTTTGAGATATAGCCTCTCTCTTCCACTCCATTGCCTTTAAATTCTATATCAATATCCAGCTTTTTAAATGCTAGTTTTACAAATTCTCTAATTTCTGTTGTCTTTCCTGTGGCAATCACAAAATCATCAGGTTTATCTTGCTGGAGTATTAAATACATTGCTTCTACATAGTCTTTTGCGTGTCCCCAATCTCTTTTTGCACTTAGATTCCCAAGATAGAGTTTATTTTGCAATCCTAGTGCGATTTTACACGCTGCTCTTGTAATTTTACGCGTTACAAATGTCTCGCCACGAATAGGGCTTTCGTGGTTAAACAAGATTCCATTGCTTGCAAATATGTTGTAAGCTTCTCTATAATTTATCGTAATCCAATAGGCATAAAGCTTCGCACAAGCATAAGGAGAGCGAGGATAAAATGGAGTTTTTTCATTCTGTGGAACTGCCTGCACTAGCCCATAAAGCTCACTTGTAGAGGCTTGATAAATTTTAGTTGTATCATAAAGTTTTAGAATCCTAATCGCTTCTAGTAATCTTAGAGTGCCTAATCCATCGGCATTTGCAGTGTATTCTGGTGTCTCAAAGCTAACTGCTACATGACTCATTGCTGCTAGGTTATAAATCTCATCTGGTTTTACTTCTTGCACAATTCTAATTAGATTCGTAGAATCTACCAAATCCCCGTAATGAAGATAGAATCTAGAATCCTCTTCGTGCAAATCTTTATACAAATGGTCAATTCTATCTGTATTAAACAAAGAGCTTCGTCTCTTTATCCCATGCACTTCATATCCCTTATTTAGCAAAAATTCTGCCAAATATGCACCATCTTGTCCTGTAATGCCTGTAATTAATGCCTTTTTCATAGTTAATCCTTAATAAATCAAAGAGTGGATTATATAAAAATATTTGTTAATTTTATACAATTTTGTTCTATTTGTATAAAAACTTATATTGCGTTTATTGATATAGGGCAAAGATTTAAAAAACTTTTTAAGATACTATGCCTACGCTTTGGATTAATATCCAAGTAGACATTTAATTTTAGGAGTAAATATGGAGCGAAGAGAGTTTTTAAAAAGTGCAGCGATAGCTTCAGCTGCTGCTACTGCTGGAATCTCTATTCCAAGCTCACTTAGTGCAGCTAAAAGCAATGCTGAGAGTGGATGGAGATGGGATAAAGCTGTTTGTAGATTCTGCGGAACAGGCTGTGGAATAATGGTAGCTACAAAAGATAAACAAATAGTAGCGGTAAAAGGAGATCCAGAAGCACCTGTAAATCGTGGGTTAAACTGCATTAAAGGTTATTTTTGTGCAAAAATTATGTATGGAGCAGATAGAATAACAAAACCTCTTCTTAGAGTTAATTCTAAAGGAGAATTTGACAAAAAAGGAAAATTCCAACCTGTTAGCTGGAAAAGAGCTTTTGATGAAATGGAGAAGCAATTTAAAAAGACTTATAACGAGCTTGGACCAACAGGAATTGGTGTTTTTGGCTCTGGACAATATACAGTTCAAGAGGGATACGCTGCAGTTAAGCTAATTAAGGGTGGTTTTAGAAGCAATAATATTGACCCAAATGCAAGACATTGTATGGCAAGTGCAGTTGTAGCATTTATGGAAACTTTTGGAATCGATGAGCCCGCTGGCTGCTATGATGATATAGAATTAACTGATACGATTGTAACTTGGGGAGCAAATATGGCAGAAATGCATCCAATTTTATGGAGTCGTGTATCAAATAGAAAACTTTCAAATCCTAATGTCAAGGTAATTAATTTAAGTACATTTACAAATAGAACTTCAGATTTAGCGGATATTGAAATAATTTTCAAACCTCATACAGATTTGGCTATCTGGAATTATATAGCAAAAGAAATCATTGATAGAAATGCGATTGATAACAAATTTGTAAAAGATAACTGCGTCTTTAGCACAGGATTCGTAAATATAGGCTATGGAATGAGAAATAATCCAAATCACCCAAATTTTAAGCCTAGCGAAAAAGACACAGTTGCAAAAGAAGTATCTAAAATTGTTAGTGATAATGAGGGTGTAACATTGCAATATTTAGGTATTAAAAGTGGCGATAATATGAAAATGGATAATGCTAATAATGGTGGAAATCACTGGGAGATTAGCTTTGAGGAGTTTAAGAAAGGCTTACAACCTTATACACTTGATTTTGTTGCGAAATTGGCAAAAGGAAATGATGATGAAAGTTTAGAATCTTTTAAAGAAAAACTACAAACTCTAGCTAATTATTATATTGATAAAAATAGAAAAATCGTAAGTTTCTGGACAATGGGAATGAACCAGCACCAAAGAGGAACTTGGGTAAATGAGCAAAGCTATATGGTGCATTTATTATTAGGCAAACAGAGCAAGCCTGGAAGTGGAGCATTCTCTTTAACAGGACAACCTAGTGCTTGTGGAACTGCAAGAGAAGTTGGAACTTTCGCACACAGACTTCCAGCAGATATGGTTGTAAATAATCCAAAGCACAGAGAAGTAACAGAAAAAATTTGGAAACTCCCTAGTGGCACACTAAATGGAAATATTGGAGCGCATTATATGAAAATTATGCGTGATTTAGAGGATTCCAAAATTAAGTGGATTTGGGTGCATGTAAATAATCCTTGGCATAACTCTGCAAATGCAGAGCATTGGATAAATGCAGCAAGGAATTTAGATAATTTCATCGTAGTTAGTGAATGTTATCCAGGAATCTCCGCAAAAGTGGCTGACTTGATACTTCCTACTGCAATGATTTATGAAAAATGGGGAGCTTATGGAAATGCAGAGCGAAGAACTCAACATTGGAGACAGCAAGTGCTTCCACAAGGCGAAGCAATGAGCGATACTTGGCAAATTATGGAGTTTTCAAAGAGATTCAAATTAAAAGAAGTTTGGGGCAAAGACTATGAAAATCTAAAATTAAAAAATGTGTTAAATGAAGCAAAAGATATGGGATATAGCGAAGATTCTACACTTTTTGAAGTTTTATTTTCAAATAGTGATGCTAAGAAATTTAGCCCAAAAGATTCTATAATGGGTGAATTTGATAATACAGAAGTATTTGGCGATAGTAGAAATGTGGTAGGAAGCGATGGAAAAGTATTTGGAGGATATGGATTCTTTGTTCAAAAATATCTTTGGGAAGAGTATAGGCAATTTGGACTTGGACACGCTCACGATTTGGCAGACTTTAACACTTATCACAAAGTGCGTGGCTTAAGATGGCCTGTTGTAGATGGAAAAGAAACTCAATGGAGATTTAATAGCAAATATGATACTTATGCTAAAAACTCTAATGGAAAAGAATTTGTATTCTATGGAAATAAAGGCAAAAAAATGTCTAGCGGTGATGTTAAAAAACCTGGTAATAAGCAAGTAGATATTAACAACAAGGCAAAAATTTTCTTACGTCCTTATATGGATCCAGTTGAAATGCCAGATTCTAACTATCCATTATGGCTTTGCACAGGAAGAGTGCTAGAGCATTGGCATAGTGGAACAATGACTATGAGAGTGCCAGAGCTTTATCGTGCAGTGCCAGAAGCACTTTGTTATATGCATGAGAGTGATGCAAAAGCAAATAATTTAAAACAAGGCGATGCGATTTGGATTGAAAGCAGACGCTCTAAAGTTAAAGCAAAAATTGATATAAGAGGGCGAAATAGACCACCAAAAGGGCTTATTTATGTGCCTTGGTTTGATGAGAATGTTTTAATCAACAAAGTTTGCTTAGATGCAACTTGTCCTATATCTAAAGAAACAGACTTTAAAAAATGTGCGGTAAAAATATATAAGGCTTAATTTAGTATGCAGCAAGTAGATAAAGATAGACGAAATGCCATAATCAAAACTGCGCAAGGAGTAGGAATCTTTGCATTCAGTGCATTGATTTGGAGTGCTTATATTTCTAAAGCTAAAGCTTCAGCTTTTAGCTTAAGACCACCAGGAGCAAGAGAGGAGAGTGAGTTTTTAAAACTTTGTATAAAATGTGGTAGATGTGTAACATTTTGTCCATATAACACATTGAAACTTGCAGAACCACAAGATTCACTGCCAACTGGAACTCCCTATTTCACTCCACGAGAGATTCCATGTTATATGTGTGTTGATGTGCCTTGTGTGCCTGTTTGTCCTACAGATGCTTTAGATGAAAAATTATTATATAAAGATGATTTAGATTCTAAAGAATCTGCAATGGATATAAATAAGGCAAGAATGGGTGTGGCAATAGTAGATGATAAATCTTGTGTTGCTTATTGGGGGATTCAGTGTGATGCTTGTCATAGGGCTTGTCCGCTAATTGATAAAGCAATCAAGCTAGAATACAAGCAAAATGATAGAACTAATAAGCACTCATATTTGTTACCTGTTGTGGATAGTGATGTTTGCACAGGATGTGGATTGTGCGAAAAGGCTTGTATTACACAAAAAGCTGCTATTATGGTATTACCTAGAGATAAAGTTTTAGGAAGTGTAGGAACAAACTATATAAAAGGCTGGGATAAAGAAGATGAAAAAAGGTTAGAAAACCTAGAAGTTGAGGAGAAAAAATCTTCGATAAATGGAGCTATTGATTATCTAAATAATGGGGAATTTTAAAAATGAAAAAATATGGATTTTTAATATTAAGGCGAGTATTTCAAATGGGAATCCTTGCTACTTTTGCAATCTGTGCTTATTATTCTTTCCATTTTTTTGAGGGTAATTTAAATTCATCTAAAATCTTTTATATTATTCCTATGAGTGATCCATTATCAATGGCGCAAATTTTTTTAGCAGGAGGGATTGCTGCCATTGCAAGTGAAGCAATAATTGGGCTTGTAGTTGTTTTAGTAATATATGGAATCTTCCTAGGTAGAGGTTATTGTGCGTATATTTGTCCTATGAATATGGTAACTGATCTTTCTGCATTTTTGCGTAGAATTTTCAAACTAAATGCAATGCAAAAAAAGCTAAATATAACCAGGAAAATCAAATATGGCGTGTTAGCTTTGAGCCTAATAATAAGCTTTGTTTTTAGTATCGCTGCATTTGACTTAATAAGCCCTATTTCAATGTTGCATAGAGGTATTATCTTTGGAATGGGATTTGGAATCTTTGGGGTTTTGAGTGTGTTTTTATTTGACTTATTCTTTTTAAAGAATGGATTTTGTGGATATATTTGTCCTCTTGGGGCGACTTATTCTATCATTGGTAAGTTTAGTCTGCTTCGTGTAAGACATAATAAAGATAACTGCACGGATTGTAAAAATTGCTTTGCTATATGTCCAGAGCCTCAAGTATTAGATTTAATTGGTGTAAGAAGCGGAACAATCAATAATATTGATTGTATAAAATGTGCTAGGTGTATTGAAGTATGTAATGATAATGCACTTAAATATGGAATTTTTGATTTTAAAGGAGAGAAATAATGAAAAAAAAGATATTTGGATTCTTGGCTTTTATGCTAGTAATAATTGGTTGTGGAAGTGCAGGTATAAGTGAGGATAGTATGGGCTTTAGAAGCACTCCATTAAATAGTGAAAATGTAGTGTTGCAGGATTATAGCTATATTGCCACTCCAGCAGGAGAGAGTATAACAATAGAGCGCTCATATGAGAATGCACCGCCTATGATTTCTCACGATACAGAGGGAATGATGGAAATTACACAGGATATGAATATGTGCTTAAGTTGCCATTCACCAGAGAATGCAAAGCTTACAAATATCATTTCTGTGCCAGAATCTCATACATTTGATACTTTTACAGGTAAAAAAACTAATGATGTTGTCGATGCGAGATTTAATTGTGTTGCTTGCCATACCCCGCAAGTAAATGCTATGCCACTTGTTAAGAATAATTTTAAAGCAGATTTTAGAAACGAAATTGATAAGAAAAAATCAAATCTATTAGATATACTTGATGAGGGTGTAGAATAAAAGGCAAGAATGAGGCATATTTTTAAGAAAAATAAAAATATCATTCTTCCTTATTGCAAAGATTCTAAAATTTTAGAATCTTGTTTGCAATGTGAAGATTCTCCCTGTATTAATATATGTGATGAGAAAATTATCAAGAAAGAAGAGAGTGAAATCTCTTTAGATTTTAGCTCAAGTGGTTGCACTTTTTGTGCTAAATGTGCTGATATTTGCAAAGAAAAGTCTTTTGGTCTGCTTGATTTGGGACTAGGAGATAATATTTTTGCGAATATTAATCTTGATAAAAATAAATGTTTAGCGTGGAATAAGACATTATGTAGATATTGTCTTGATATTTGTGATAAAAAAAGTATAAAATTTATTGGCGATTTATATCCACAAATTAACGAAACTTGCAATAAATGCGGATTTTGCATAAGTGTATGCCCGACTTATTGTATAAATATCTTTTAAAAAGGCTTTTATAATGCAAAAAATTATTCTTTTTTTATTATTTAGTATTGTTTTAAATGCACTTCAACCGAATTCAAAAATATATACACAAAATTTTATAAGCTCTATTTTTATTTATAAAGATATTCTTTATGTATCTAGTGATAATGGGGAAGTTGAGATTTATAATATCAATTCTAAAAAAAAGCTAGATTCTATAAAGCTAGATTCTATTAGTGATTATTTTGGTAATAAAATTGAGCCAAAAGTTTTTCAAACTCATACAATTGATGGTAAAAAACTGCTAATCTTAAGTCAAGATTCAAATGGTAGCTCAAAAATCTCCCTCTATGAAGATAGGAAACTAGTAAATCTTGATATAAATAATGCAGATTCTATTATCAAAAAGGCGTATTTTATTGATAATGATAATATTTTACTTGGATTTTTAAGCAATGAAATTTGGCTTTATAATCTAAAACAAAATCATATAGTTTGGAGAGTAAAGCCTAGTGAAGCGGTATTTTCTGATTTAATTATAAATGAAAATGAAGCTATTTCAACGACGGAGGGTGGAATTATCTATATAATTGATTTAAAAAATGGCAAAATAAGTAAAGAGTTAGAAGGGGCAAATTTTGATAATGTCTATATGCTAGATAGCAAATTTAATGTGATTTTAAGTGCAGGTAGAGATAAGGCTTGCGGTGTGTATTATAAAAATAGCGCTAGTTTTAAAAGACTAGAGACTGAATTTTTATCCTATGCTGTGGCTTTATCAAAGGATTCTACCCTAGGGGCTGTTAGTTTCAATGAAAATAATGATATTTTGATTTTTAATACAGCGAATCTAAAAAAGATCGTATTACTAAATGGTGGTGATGCTTTGCCAAATAGCATAATTTTTATTGATAATAGCAATATTGTCGCTAGTTTTGATAGTAAAAGTATTTTATTTTGGAAAATTAATTAACTTCAAAAAAGGGGCTTTAAGAATGAATATTTCAAGCATAATTATAAAAACATTAGCAAAAGATTTGGAATCTTGTGCTAAAAATTTATCTAAAATCAATGGAGTGGAAATTGCACTAAAAGAAGATTCCACGATTATTGCAGTGATTGAAGCAGAAAATGTAAATGAGGAAGTAAAGTTGCTAAAAGAGATAGAAAGTACAAATGGTGTGATTTCAGCTTCTATGCACTACTCGTATTTTGAAGACGAGCTAAAAGATGAAATTTCAAATATGTCAAAAGATCTACCAAAAGTGCTAAATGACGAGAATATTCCGCTTAAAAATATTAGATATACAGGAAGCGTAGATTATATGATGAAAAATAAATAGATTTTGTATAAAAAATTTAAAAATATTATTATATTTTTTTAAGCCTCTTTTGTAAAAACAGAATCTATGTGCAATAGCATAATCTCTATATGGATTTTTTCAAGCTAGTTTAAAATTATTATTTAAAATTACAAAAGCCTTTATTAAGATTATAAACTTTATAAAAATCCAAGAAAACTATTTATATATATTGCAGAATAATATTTGTCTTATGATTCTAAATCCAAATAAATTATAGATTCTACCTTATAAACTAACTATTTTTTAAAAGATTTGTATTTATTCTTTAAGCTACTAGTTTTTAATTTGTTTATAAAAATTAATAGAAATAGCACTTTATTTTACTGTAACTAAAATTATATATTTGCTTTTGTAATAGATTATAAAGCTAATTATTTAATTTAGTCAAATAACTAAAATAATCAAAATTAGGATTAAAATGGGGAAATTTAGTGCTTCAAAATTGCAAGATATGCAAAATTAAAGCAAATTATAATTATTTTTTAGGTTTGTTGCCATCACAATCAAATTTTTTGAAATGCTCATTGTGTTTATTTTGGAATCTGTCCATTTTAGCGCATTTAGGTTTATCATTTTTACATTGCTCTTTCATTGCCTCCATAATGGCTTTTTGACGAGCTTTGAAATCTTTTACTTTCATATTATCATAGACTTGTTTCTCTTGCTCTCTTATTTTATTTTTGAATTCATTTGCATCTTTCATAGTCATTTCATCTACTCTTTTGCCAACCTCGATTTTATAATCAAGCATATCTTTTGGTTGCACACTGCCAGACATTTTGATTAATTCATCATTGCTAACCTTGCTGTAATCTGCCGCAAATAATATACCACTTAATGCTAAAGTAGCTATACTAAATTTTAGAATCTTTTTCATAATTTACTCCTTGAAAATTGTTATTAACTTAAATTTAATTTTTAAGTTGTGAAATTGTAATAGATTAAGTGTGTAGAGTTTGTGAAATTGATATTAAAAATTTAATTATTTTTTAAACAAAGGATTTTTTTAAAAGCAACCAAAAATTTATTTAATAAAAAGCTTGATTATAATCTTTTAAAATACATAAAAATTTGCTTTACAAAAAGCTTTTGCCCAATGTTTGAAAAAGCAACCATTTGACTTTTATTTGCTAACTTTGATAGAATCTTAACCTTTCAAATAGTATATTTGTTTGGGGCTGATTTGGCGTTCGACAGGAATATAAAAGGCAAAGATTGCATACCAGTTTGATAATACTGCAAAATTATCAATTAAATTTAAATGCAAACACAAATAAACTAGCTCCAGCTTATGCGAGAGCTGCATAAGTTTAACTTAACTTTTAGGAGCGGGAGTAAGTAGATATTCTAGCGATTTATTTAATCCCTAACTTTAGCTAGATGCTTCTATTTTGCAATTTAGGGCAAAATAGATTAAGAATTTCCTAGATTGCTTATATATTATTTGAAGTTGTAATGTATAAAAAGATTCTAACTTCGTTTTTTAAGTATGTCGAGGTCTTTGTGGTTTGATTTTTGGACTGGGGTTCAATTCCCCACAGCTCCACCAGTTTTTTACTTTCACATTCAAGTTATTGTTTACAATACATAAATTTTTAGAATCTAAAATAATGCAAATATTTTAATTTTAAATTTGATATATAATTTTATTTTGGGCTAATTAGGAATGTATTAAATCACAGATTTTTAAATAAAAAGAGGAAAAATAAGGAGCGGTGAAATGCAAAAAGTAAGAGATTTATATTTTTTATGACAAGAGATGATGAGGTGGTATTTTGCAAAGCTTTGAGAATTCAATCCTAATATTTATTTTTTAGATATTACATCATCTTTTAGATTCTTGCATAGATAAAAAATTAGTTAATGTATTTCGTATTTGCCTGATTCTAAATTTTTATCAATTTTGATTTGATAAGCAAAATTGATTTAAGTAAATATTTATAATGAAGTATGGCAAATATTATCATTTTTTGGCATAGCATAATTCGATTTTTACGCTCATATTTGGATAAAAATACAAAAACTCTTTGCAGTGTGGAAGAATTGCAGATAGCCATTCACTACAAGATAGTGAAGAAAACCAGTGAAAAGATAATATTTAAAAAGCTAGGCAAAAGGCTTTAATTAGTTTATATTGCCTAATGGAAAAAAGAGATAGCTAAAAAGCCTGATAGTAACTTAGAAAATGCTATCAAAAAATATAATGGTAAAAATGGGGCTTTTATGATGCAAAATATGGCTAGATTTATTCCAAAAGGAATTACCTTAATAGAGATTGTTTATAATAAAAAGTGCTAGTGAATTTTTATGAACTTAGTAAGCAAAATTTTATATCAATATTTTTTAAATGATTATTTTAAAAATAAAGCTTATAAAATTATCTTAAAAGATTTGATATAAATGCTTATAAAATCCATTTTATAATTAAATTTTTAACTCCTTTTATATAGAATCTACAAATTTTTTATAAAGTAAGAAGGAAATATGCCAAAAAGAGAAGATATAAAAAATATTTTGCTAATAGGTTCTGGTCCTATTGTAATTGGACAGGCTTGTGAGTTTGACTACTCTGGCACTCAAGCAGCAAAAACACTAAAAGAACTAGGTTATAGAGTAATTTTGATTAACTCAAATCCAGCTACAATTATGACAGACCCAGAGTTTGCTGATAGAACTTATATTGAGCCGATTAATGAAGAAATTATAAAAGATATTTTGCAAAAAGAAAATATCGATGCAATTTTGCCGACCATGGGTGGACAAACCGCACTTAATGTCGCAATGAGTATGCACAAAAAAGGAATGCTAGAAAATATCAAATTCCTAGGTGCAAATCCAAATGCTATACAAAAAGGTGAAGATAGAAAAGTCTTTAAAGAAGCGATGATAAAGATAGGCATTGATGTGCCAAAGAGTGGATATGCTTATGATTTAGAACAGGCATTAAAAATTGCTCAAGATATCGGTTTCCCACTTATTATAAGGGCTAGTTTTACACTTGCAGGTGGTGGTAGTGGCGTAGCGTATAATATTGATGAGTTTAAAAATCTAGCTCAATTTGGGCTTAATGTCTCGCCAATAAATGAGATTCTAATCGAAGAGTCGCTCCTTGGCTGGAAAGAATATGAAATGGAAGTAATTAGAGATAAAAATGATAATTGTATAATTGTATGCAGCATTGAAAATCTTGACCCGATGGGAGTGCATACGGGAGATTCTATCACTATTGCTCCAGCCCTAACACTTACAGATAAAGAATATCAACGAATGCGTGATGCCTCATTTAAGATTCTACGTGAAATTGGTGTAGATACAGGTGGTTCTAATGTGCAATTTGCAATCAATCCTAGAAATGGACGAATGACTGTTATTGAAATGAATCCTAGGGTTTCGCGC
>CAMWQM010000014.1 GCA_947176375.1 uncultured Helicobacteraceae bacterium | reverse complement strand
GGGTGAATGGATAATTGACACAGGTGGATTAGATAGAGGTAGATGGGCAGTACAAAATTTAAATGGAAATAGTAATAATCCAGGTATTTCCCCTCTTGGCAATGTAGCAAATAAATCTGGTGGTGGAAATAGAACTGGTAGTTGTGGAACAGCATTATACATAGACATAACTAATGGTAATTTGATATTTGATCCAAATAATCTTCAAAGTGGCAGCAATCCAACTGGGACTGGTGGAGTATTTTGCACACAATTAAAAACTAGCTATCCTAGCGGTTCAAATAGAATTATCCCACTAGCAACTACTGGGGCTGTTAAGTTTTAAGATAAATATTTCTTTAACTAGTCTTAAAGGAGAGGACAATCCTCTCCTAAATTTTAGAAAAAAATCATTCCAAACATCAAACAAACTATCAATCATTTTAAAAATTCTATTATTGCAAAAAATTTATTGCCAAATAAATTAAAAAATATAGAGATATTTTTGTATTTTAAAATATTTGAGTTTCTGCTTCAATTTTTAGGTTTCTAAATTAATCAAGCTAAAAAATTTTATATTTAGCAATTAAATAGCTTCTTGCTCTAAAAAGTAAATATCTAATAATTTATTAAATATAAAAATAACATCAATATTTTAAAATCTGCTTCTAAAATTAAATAATAAAAAATTATTAGAATCCAATTTAAAGCTTTAGAGGTGTATAAATTTATATTTTTTAAACTAAAAATTAAATCTCTTACTTTAATTCTGCCCAAGATTTGCCTATGCTTATACCACATTTTAATGGAATTTCTAGTTTATAAATATTTTCCATAATTTCTAAAATCTCACTACTTGCAGCAGAAATCTTGCTATCTTTTATTTCAAAAATAAGTTCATCATGAACCTGAAGTAGCAGTTTAACATCTCTAGTTTCAAACCTCTTTTTACACTCAAGCATTGAGAGTTTTATCAAATCAGCAACACTGCCTTGAAAAATAGAATTAACACCTTCTCTTAAATATGCTAATTTTTCATATTCTTTAATATTATCAAAATCAAAAATTCTCCTCCGCCCTAGCAAAGTGGTGGCATATCCTAGCTCTAAAATTTCACTTTCTTTTTTGCTTAAAAATTCTCTAACAGTTGGAAAGCTAGAAAAATAGCTCTCAATATAACTTTTTGCTTCAGTTTGCGAAATATTTAGAGTTTGGGATAACTTTCTTGCGCCCATTCCATAAATCAATCCAAAATTAATGCTTTTAGCAATATTTCGCTTCTCTTTTGCGCTCTCTTCACCAAAGATTTTAATAGCAGTTTGCAAGTGTATATCTTTATCGTTTCTAAAAGATTCCACTAATGAGCAATCCTTTGAAAAATGTGCCAAAAGCCTTAATTCTATCTGCGAATAATCTGCCGAAAGGAAACTATATCCCTCCTTCGCTACAAATCCAGCTCGAATCTTCCGTCCAATATCAGTTTTTACAGGAATATTTTGCAAATTTGGTGATTTTGAGCTTAAACGACCTGTGCTAGTGCCTGTTTGCAAAAATGAGGTATAGATTCTGCTATCTTTATTGATATTTAAAAATGGCACTATGTAGGTTGTCAAAAGCTTATTTAATTCTCTATATTCAAGCAGTAGCGGAATAATCGGGTGGGAATCCTTCAAAGCTAATAAGGTCTTTTCATCTGTGCTAAATGAGGAACTTTTTAATGCTCTACCCTTTTTTAATTTTAAAGTTTCAAACAAAATTATGCTTAATTGTTTAGTAGAATTTATATTAAACTCGCAGTTTGCTAGAGAAAAAATCTCTTTGCTTAATTTTTTTAAGCCAGATTCCATTTCTTTGCCAAGGTTTGTAAAAAATCCTCTATCTATTCCTATGCCGCTAGATTCCATATCAATTAACACTTTAATAAAAGGGAATTCAACTTCCCTTGCAATTTCTAGCAATCTTTTATCTAATTTTTTTATTAACAAATTATATAAATACAGAGTGCAAATCACATCTTCAACCGCATATTTAGTAGCTATTTTTATGCTAACACCAGCAAAATTATCACCCTTTTTTACTATATCTTCAAATTTAATTGTTTGATAGGCAAAATTCTTACTTGATTGAAAATCCAAATTCAGAGCTTGAGAGCTATCTAGCAACCATGCTAGAATTATAGTATCAGAATAATTTATAATCTCTAAATTAAAATTATGTGAAAGCACTTTCATATCAAATTTAAGATTATGCCCTATTATATGGTGAGATAAAAGCTTTTGTAATGCGACTTTTGCATTCTGCATAGAAATTTGATTTTCAACCCCTAAATAATTATGATTTAATGGCACATAATAACCCACATCACAATTAGTGCAAAATGAAAAGCCAACGATATTTGCGCTAGCACTTAGAGAATCCGTTTCTGTATCAAATGCAATAGTGCTAGAGGGCGGAATCTTATCTATAATCTCAAACAATTCTTTTGCATCTAATATTTCTTTTGAAATAAATCGTTTGATATAATATTTAGATTCCAAATCATCTATATTTAAATAGGTGGAATCTTTGTTAGTAGAGTTAGAAATATTAGAATTAAAATTAGAGCTAACCTTTGAGAGAATATTAATATTTAGTTTTTCTAACTCATCTGCTATTAAAAAAAGTGGATTTTCCTGTGGCTTCAAAGCGGAATCCAAATCGAAAGAATCTAATAAATTATCTCTTAAGGTAACTAGCTCTCTGCTCATATACGCACTTTGTTTGTTTTCTAAAATCTTTGTGATTAGTTTTATTCCAATAGTATTTGGAAAATCACTTGCTTTGTTATTAAAAATATTTTCAAGTGTGCCAAACTTTGCTATCAAAGCTTGTGCGCTCTTCTCACCAACACCTTTAATCCCTGGAATATTATCACTAGAATCTCCAACTAAACTTTGAAAATCAATAAATTGCTTTGGATATACACCAAATTTTTCAAAACACTCTTCCTCTCTAATCTCCTTTTTTTTCATTGGGTCATAGATAAAAGTGTTTGAATCAATAAGCTGGTATAAATCCTTATCTGCGCTAACAATCCTTACTAATACATCTTTTGATTTTACAAGCGCACTTAGTGAAGCAATCGCATCATCAGCCTCATAACCATCTATTGAAATGGAAGTTAGATTCATCTTTTTAATCCACTCTATTGCCATTTCAATTTGCATAACTAACTCTTTATCAGTTTCTTTTCTATTTGCTTTATAGTTTGCATATATTTGTTTTCTAATGCTCTCACCCTGCCCTTCTAGCGCAAAAATAAGATGGGATGAAGAATCATTATAAAGCTGATTTACTAAATTTGTAAAGCCAAGCAGAACGCCTGTTGGGAAACCATCTTTGCTTTTAAGCTTTGGCATAGCATAAAAACTTCTAAAAAAATAACCAAAAGTATCAATAATAGATAATGTTTTCATTATAAAGCTAATTCTATGCCAACAGGGCAATGGTCACTTCCATAAATATCACTATAAATTGTAGCACTCTTTAAATGAGGACTAAATTCGCTAGATAATAAAAAATAGTCAATCCGCCAACCAATATTCCTAGCCCTAGAATTAGCCATATAAGACCACCAAGTATAAGCTTCTTCTTTGGTAGGATAGAACAATCTAAAGCTATCTATAAAACCAGAATCCAAAAGTGTGCTAAACTTTTCTCGCTCCTCTTTTGTAAAGCCTGCATTTTTGATATTTTGCTTTGGATTTTTTAAATCTATCTCTTTATGTGCTACATTTAAATCACCACATACAATCACACTTTTAGAATAAGTCTTTTTCAAGGAAGCTAAAAATTCTCTAAAATCATCCTCCCACTCCATTCTATAATCCAGCCTAGTTAATTCTCTCTGAGAGTTTGGAGTATAGACATTTACTAATATAAATTTTTCAAACTCTAAGGCTATTACACGCCCTTCATTATCATGTCTTTCTATACCTATGCCATAGGATACATTAAGTGGTTTTTGCTTTGTTAAAATGAGTGTGCCAGAATAGCCTTTCTTAATAGCACTATTCCAAAAATTAAAATAATATGGAAAGTTAAAATTTGCCTGATTCGGCTGCATTTTTGTTTCTTGAATACAAAACACATCTGCATTCTCACTATCAAAAAAATCTTGGAATCCTTTATTCATACAGGCACGAAGCCCATTGACATTCCAAGATATTAATTTCATTATTATTTAAGATTGTCGCTTTTCTATAATAGTTTTTGCAATATTTGAAGGAACTTCACCATAATGGTCGAATTCCATAGAATAAGTCCCTCTACCTTGTGTAGCAGAACGCAAATCAGTCGAGTATCCAAACATCTCTGCTAATGGAACAAAAGCATTAACTATTTTAATACCCATTCTATCATCCATTGAATTAATCTGTCCTCTTCGTCTATTTAAATCGCCTATCACATCGCCCATATATTCCTCTGGCACTTCTACTTCAACCTTTGCTATTGGCTCTAGCAATACAGAATTAGCAATTCTACAAGCCTCTTTAAATGCCATAGAACCAGCTATTTTAAATGCCATTTCAGATGAATCCACATCATGATAACTTCCATCATATAAAGTTACTTGAAAATCAACTACCGGATAACCTGCTAAAACACCATTTTGCATAGCTTCTTGGACTCCCTTATCAACTGCTGGAATATACTCTTTTGGTATAACACCACCGCTAATTTCATTGATAAATTTATATCCACTTCCTGGCTCCATTGGCTCTAACTTAATGAATACATGTCCATACTGCCCTCTACCACCAGATTGTTTGGCATATTTATGCTCTTTTTCAACGGCTTTTCTAATAGTCTCTCTAAAGGCAACTTGTGGCTGTCCAACTTCTGCTTCAACTTTAAACTCTCTTTTCATTCTATCTACAATAATTTCTAAGTGAAGTTCACCCATACCAGAGATGATTGTCTGTCCGGTTTCTTCATCAGTTTTTACTCTAAAACTAGGATCTTCTTCTGCTAATTTTGCTAGAGCTAGAGACATTTTTTCTTGGTCAGCTTTAGTTTTAGGCTCAACTGCAATAGAAATAACAGGCTCTGGGAATTCCATTCTCTCCAAGATTACTGGTTCTTTTTCAGAACAAAGTGTATCACCTGTTAGCGTATCTTTCAAGCCTACAAATGCGCAAATTTCACCAGAATAAACCTCTTTAATATCCTCTCTCTTATTTGAATGCATTTTAAGAAGTCTTCCAACCCTCTCTTTTTGCCCTTTCGTAGAGTTATACACATAACTACCACTTTCAATAGAACCTCTATAAACCCTAACGAAAGTTAATTGTCCTACAAATGGATCAGTCATAATCTTAAATGCGAGTCCAGCAAATTCACCATCATCACCAGACTTAACTTGAATCTCACTATCACTTTTTGCATCAATTCCTTTAATATCTGCAACTTCTGTTGGCGATGGGAGATAGTCAATTACAGAATCAAGCAGAGTTTGAACACCTTTATTTTTAAATGAAGAGCCACATAACATAGGAATTATAGACATATTTAAACAGCCTATTTTTAAACCTTTCTTAATCTCTTCTTTACTTAATTCTTCCCCATTTAGATATTTTTCCATTAGAGATTCGTCTTGCTCAGCAGCTGCTTCTACCATTTTTTCTCTATATTTAGCAGTGATTTCTTTCATATCTTCTGGGATTTCTTCTATATCAAATTTTGCACCCATTGTCTCATCATTCCAAATATAGCTTTTCATTTCAACCAAATCAACTATACCTTTAAAATTATCTTCAGCTCCAATAGGTAAAGCTATCGGGATAGGATTCGACTTTAACCTATCTTTTATTTGGCTCTCTACACTATAAAAATTAGCTCCGATTCTATCCATTTTATTTACAAATACAAGTCTTGGAACGCCATATTTATTTGCTTGTCTCCAAACGGTTTCACTTTGAGGCTGCACTCCACCAACAGAGCAAAATACAGCAATAGCTCCATCTAATACCCTCATTGACCTTTCAACTTCAATAGTAAAATCAACGTGTCCAGGAGTATCAATTAAGTTTATTTGATAATTTTTCCAAAAACAAGTAGTAGCAGCAGAAGTAATTGTTATTCCTCTTTCTTTTTCTTGCTCCATCCAATCCATTGTAGCGGCACCATCATGCACTTCACCAATTTTATGGCTAACACCAGTATAAAATAAAATTCTCTCAGATGTAGTTGTCTTGCCTGCATCAATATGTGCAGCAATACCTATATTTCTTAACATATTCAAAGGTGTTTTTCTTGCCATTCTTTTTTCTCCTTACCATCTATAATGTGCAAAAGCTTTGTTCGCTTCAGCCATTTTATGAACATCTTCTTTCTTCTTAAAAGCACTACCTTTTTCATTAGCAGCATCAATTAGCTCATTTGCTAATCTATCTACCATAGTTCTTTCATTTCTTTTTCTAGCAAATTCCAAAATCCATCTAATTGATAATGATTGCTGTCGCTCAATTCTAACTTCAACAGGCACTTGATAAGTAGCACCACCAACTCTTCTACTTCTTACCTCTACTAAAGGTTTTACATTTTCTAGTGCTTTTTTAAAAACTTCTATTCCCTTTTCATTACTTTTTTCTTCTATCTTTTTTATTGCAGCATAAATAATCTTTTCAGCTACACTTTTTTTGCCATCATACATCATTTTATTTATGAATTTTGTAATAACTTTATCTTTATATACGGGGTCTCCTAAAACCTCTCTTTTGCTTGCTTTTCTTCGTCTCATAAATCTCCTTTAAAAAACTATTTTTTTGATTCTGCTTTTGCTTTTTTAGCCCCATATTTACTTCGTGATACACTTCTTTTTGCTACGCCTGCAGTATCTAATGCACCACGAATAATATGATATTTAACACCCGGTAAATCTTTTACTCTTCCACCCCTAACTAGTACGATTGAGTGTTCTTGTAGATTATGTCCCTCACCAGGAATATAACTAATAACCTCAACTTTGCTTGTTAATTTTACTTTTGCTACCTTTCTTAAAGCTGAGTTAGGCTTCTTTGGTGAAGTAGTATACACACGAGTGCAAACTCCTCGTCTCTGAGGACATTCCATCAAAGCTGGAGATTTAGATTTTTTAATAATCTTCTTTCTTTCATTTCGTATTAATTGATTTATAGTTGGCACAATATTTCCTTATCAAAAATTTAAAAGCACTCATTGTATAAAAAATAATCTTTGAATCATCTTAAACAATAAGCACTTTTTTATAATTTACTTCTTTATTTTAAATATTTTATCTTTATAGATTCCCGTTCCTACTGGAATCATTCTTCCTAAAACTACATTTTCTTTCAAATCTTTTAGAGTATCAATTTTTGCAGCAATCGAAGCTTCTGTCAAGACTTTTGTGGTCTCTTGGAATGATGCAGCAGAAATAATGCTATCACTTGCAATAGCCGCCCTAGTAATACCTAGCAATATAGGCTCTGCTATAGCTGGCTCTCCGCCCAACTTAATCTTACTTTCATTCTCATCTCTAAAGCTTCTCTTGCTTACAATATCACCCTCAATAAACCTTGTATTTCCACTATCTACGATTCTAACCTGTCTTAGCATTTGTGATACAATGATTTCAATATGCTTATCGGCGATATTGACCCCTTGTCTGCGATAAACCTGCTGAACTTCGCTAATGATATATTTATGCAATTCTTTTTCGCCTAAGATTCGTAAAATATCATGGCTTGAAGTCGCACCATCAGTTAGATTCTCACCAGAATGCACAAATTCACCGCTATAAACCAGAATCTGCTTATTTTTATCAATTAAATATTCATTAACCTTGCCATCTTGAGATGTAATAATAACTCTTTCTTTACCTCTTAATGGTTTTCCAAAGCTAATAGTTCCATCAATCTCAGCTAAAATTGCAGGGTCTTTTGGTTTTCTTGCTTCAAATAGCTCACTAACTCGCGGCAAACCTCCTGTAATATCTTTTGATTTTACAAGTGCTTTTGGAGCCTTACCTAAAGTGTCTGCAACATATACATTGCTCCCTTCACTCACTTCAATAGAAGTTTTTGGCTCAAGCGGATACCTAAATGATTCGCCTTTTTTATTTGTAACAATAATTGCTGGTTTATATCCTGTTGGCAAATACTCATTTACTACTAATTTGCTTTGCCCTGTAACATCATCAATTTGCTCTGTTGCAGTTAGACCAGAAATTATATGCTCAAAACTTACCAATCCATCTACTTCAGAGATAACAGGAGTTGTATATGGGTCCCATTCTGCTATAATTTTTATTTCGTCTTCTTCTGGTTTAGAAATGATACTACCTGCTTGAACTTCACTATTATCATCTATTTGCATAACTGAGCCACGTGCTAGATAATATCTAGCTGCTTCTCTATCATTTTTATCAGCAATGATTGCAAAGATTCCTTTTTCAGTAACTTTAAAGCCTTTCTTAACATCCCTAATTCGCTCTAGAGTATTACCAATTAATTTATAAATCTTTACAATTCCTTCATCTTTAGCTGTAATAGTCTGTGCTATTGGTGCATTATCCTCTACATTTATTTCACTTGCATAAGGGATTCTATGTGGAACATTCCATCCATCTTTAATCACCTCAATAATGCTTCCATCTTTTTTAATATTATAGCCACTCTCGTGTGCTATAAAGATTTTACCTTCAATCTTTCCGCTAACGCCTGCTAACTCATTTGGCTTAGCAACATCACTTTTTCTAACGGTAAATCTTGCGGTCTCCTTCTTGCCCACAATGCTAACTACAATCTCATCGTGAATATTTTCAACCTTAACGACACCATCAAATGGAGCTTTTACCTTTGGCTCAATTAATAAAATAGCTGCATTTCGCCTATTTGCAATAATATTTTTACCCTCTTTATTTTTATAGGTTTTAATATTATAGAATCTAATAAATCCTTCTTTCTGTGCGATTACTTGTCTCTCTTCTTGGCTTCTGCTTGCTGTTCCACCAACATGGAAAGTTCTAAGTGTAAGCTGTGTGCCAGGCTCACCGATAGATTGTGCAGCGATAACTCCTACTGCTTCGCCTATATTTACCATTTTGCCACTGCCTAGATTTAATCCATAGCATTTAGCACAGATTCCATTTTCTGCCTTGCAAGTAACAGGAGTTCTAATGATTACAGATTTTACTTCTGCTTCTTTTATTTTTCTAGCCATAGTTTCATCAATTAATGTTCCCTCAATTAATAAAATCTCATTTGTAATTGGGTCGATTACATTTTCAGCTAAAACTCTACCTACGATTCTCTCTTCTAGTGGCTCTATTAGCTCACTTCCAACGGTTATATCAGAAATATCCACACCTTCATGTGTTCCACAATCTTCCATTACAATCTTAACATTTTGGCTAACATCAATTAGCTTTCTTGTTAAATAACCTGCATTAGCAGTTTTAAGTGCAGTATCTGCAAGTCCTTTTCTAGCGCCGTGTGTTGAAGTAAAGTATTCTAAAACATTTAGCCCTTCTTTGAAGTTAGAAATAATTGGTGTTTCGATAATAGTTCCATCTGGCTTTGCCATCAGTCCTCTCATAGCTGAAAGCTGTCTAATCTGTGCCACACTACCTCTAGCACCAGAATCTGCCATCATATAGATAGAATTAAAGCCCTCTTTGTCAGATTCTATTAGCTTCATCATATCTTTACCCATATTATTGCTTGTGTCTGTCCAAATATCAATAATCTTATTATATCGCTCTTGCTCTGTCAATAATCCACTATCAAATTGAGTTTGAATAGTTTTAACTTTCTTTTTAGCTTCATCAATAAGTTTTTGCTTATCACTAGGCACTATTACATCATAAGCAGAAATTGAGATTCCTGCTTTTGTGGCATATTTAAATCCTAAATCTTTCAAATCATCCAGGAATCTAGCCATAATATACATTCCATTTTCTTTATTTACATAATCTATTAAATCACTAATATTTTTCTTTTTCATCACCCTGTTCCATAAATCCATAGGGATTCCACTTGGAAGCAGTGAATGAAGTATCATTCGTCCTGCAGTTGTATAAATCAACCTATTATCTATATAAGTTCTAATCTTGGCATTAATATCAAGCTCGCCCTCCTCTATGGCTATGATTATTTCATTAATATCACCAAATAACTTATGCTCACCCTTAACACCACTTCTCTCCAAAGAAATATAGTAGATTCCTAAAACCATATCTTGACTTGGTGCAACGATAGCCTTACCGCTTGCAGGAAGTAAGATGTTAGTAGAGCTAAGCATTAGAATCTTACACTCTGTGATTGCCTCTTGTGATAAAGGCACATGCACTGCCATTTGGTCACCATCAAAGTCGGCATTGAAAGCAGAGCAAACTAATGGATGAAGCTGGATTGCCTTACCCTCAATTAATTTTGGATGGAAGGCTTGAATACTTTGTTTATGAAGCGTTGGCGCTCTGTTTAAAAGAACAGGATAGCCTTTTACAATATCCGATAAACATTCCCAAACTTCATCACTCTTTTGTTTTATCATTTTATTTGCTTGCTTTAATGTAGTGGCATAGCCTTTTTCTTCTAATTTTGCTAATAAGTGCGGTTTAAAAAGTTCTAAAGCCATATTTTTAGGTAATCCACATTGGTCCATTCTAAGATTCGGTCCTACTACAATAACGCTTCTACCAGAGAAATCAACTCTCTTTCCTAATAGATTCTGTCTAAATCGCCCTTGCTTACCTTTGATAATTTCAGAAAGAGATTTAAGAGGTCTTTTATTTGCACCTTTTACTGCATTTGCGTTTCTTCCATTATCAAATAATGCGTCGACCGCTTCTTGCAACATTCTCTTTTCATTTCTAACAATAATTTCTGGGGAATCTAGCTCCATAAGTCGCTTTAATCTTTGATTTCTATTAATTACTCTTCTATACAAATCATTTACATCACTAACTGCAAACTTTCCGCCATCAAGCGCCACCAAAGGACGCAAATCAGGTGGCAATACAGGTAATACAGTTAGCATCATATGCTCTGGTTTTGATTTAGAATTTATAAAACTCTCAACAACTTTTAATCTCTTTGCAATAGACTTTTTCTTAGCTTCTGAATTTGTATTTTTAATATCCTCTTTTAACTTCTTTAATAAATCTACTATATCAAGTTCCTCTAATAGCTCTTTAACCGCTGCTCCACCCATTTCAGCAACAAAATTTGTATGCTCAAATCGTTTAAATAAATCATCATATTGTTCTTGATTTAATACATCATATTTTGAAACAGGCTTTGTCTCTTTATTGTCATAAAAAGCATTTCCTGGATTTTTAACAATATATGCTTCATAATAAAGCACTCTCTCTAAATCTTTCATCTTTACACCAAGAAGTGTGCCAATCCTGCTAGGAAGTGAATTCACATACCAAATATGTGCTACTGGGGTTACAAGCTCTATATGCCCCATTCTTGAGCGACGCACTTTTGAGCTTGTGATTTCAACACCGCATTTTTCACATACCATAACAGTATCTCTAAATCTTTTTTTCTTATATTTTCCACAAATACATTCAAAATCTCGCACAGGACCAAAAATTTTAGCACAGAATAATCCATCTCGCTCTGGCTTTAGTGTCCTATAATTGATAGTTTCTGGTTTTTTAACCTCACCATAACTCCACTCTCTAATAGTTTCTGGGCTTGCTAAAACAAGTTGAAGTGATGCAAAATCTTTTCTTAATTTTCTCTCTTTAGTATCACTTTCATCAAGCAATGGAATCTGCTCATTATTTTTATCATACATTACCACATCAAGTGCTAGGGATTGTAATTCTTTTGTTAAAACATAAAAAGTCTGTGGAATCTCAGATTCACCAACAATTTTGTTGCTTGTAATTGCCTTATAAGCATTATATCTACCATCTATATCATCAGATTTTATAGTTAGCATTTCTTTTAGAGTGTGAGAAGCTCCATAAGCCTCTAGCGCCCAAACTTCCATCTCACCAAATCTCTGCCCGCCAAAGAGTGCTTTACCTCCAACAGGTTGTTGTGTAACAAGGCTATAAGGTCCAGTGCTTCTTGCATGGACTTTTTCATCAACCAAGTGATGCAGTTTTAAGATATACATATAGCCTACATTTACTCTTTCTTTTATTTTTTCACCAGTCTTTCCATCATATAGCTCGGTTTTGCCATCCATATCAATTTTCGCTATTTCAAAAAGCTTTTTGAAATTTTCTTCATTAATACCTTCAAAAACAGGTGTGGCAAATCTTACTCCTTTACTCCAATCTCTAGCATATTCTATCAATTTATTATCTTCTAGTGATTTGATAAATTCAATATTATCTGTTTTATTTGTGAGTTTTACAATCTCTAAAAGCTTATTTCTTAATTTAGTTACAAAATCTTTCTTGCTTTCGTTAAATAAATCCTCAATTTGATTTCCTAGCTTTTTGCCAACAAGTCCAAGGTGAGTTTCTAGAATCTGCCCTATATTCATACGAGAAGGAACCCCAAGCGGATTTAACACAATTTCTATACTCTCTCCATCAGCAGTATATGGCATATCAACTTCTGGCACTATTGTAGAAACTATACCTTTATTTCCGTGTCTTCCTGCCATTTTATCACCAACTTTTAGTTTTCGCTTTGTGGCAATATAGACTTTAACCTTTTTAGCAACACCGCTAGGAAGAATATCATCTTTTTCTAAAATTGAAAGTTTTTCTTGATGTTCGTCATTTAGAATCTTCTTTTGATTTAGGAAATTATTTTTAATCTGCTCATATTGATTTTGAATTGCTTTAGAATAGTTTTTAATGACTGAAGGCATTGTGAATCTATTTACTGAAGAAATATCATCTTTACTTATAATATCACCTTTTTGATATTTTTTATCATTTATAGTGTAACTGGATAAAAGCTTTTCTTTGCTTAAAAGTGAGGCGATTCTAAGCATTTCCTCTTTATCAAGCATAGCAATTTTATCTCTATGCTCACTCTCAAGGCGATTTTTATCATATTCATAAGCTCTAATAGCTCTAGCATCTTTTGTATATCCTTTTTTAGTAAATATTTTAACATCTACTACCACACCTTCTAACGATGGAGGGCAATATAGAGATTTATTTACCACATGTCCAGCTTTTTCACCAAAGATAGCCCTTAAAAGTCGCTCCTCTGGAGTAGGCTTTGCCTCACTTTTTGGAGATACTTTTCCAACTAGAATCATTCCACCTGTTACATAAGTTCCTACTTTTACGATACCGCTATTATCTAAATGCTCTATTTCTTCTTCTTTTACTTGAGGGATATCTGCAGTAATTTCCTCTGTGCCTTGCTTTAACTCTCTTGCCTCAATCTCTTTTTCATAAATATGAATTGAGGTAAAAGCATCTTCTCTAATTAATTTTTCGCTAACAATAATTGCATCTTCAAAGTTATAACCATTCCATGGCATAAAGGCAACCTTAATATTCTTACCTAAAGCAAGTTCACCTTTATCCATACTAGCACCATCTGCTATAACTTGATTTTTAACAATAACATCACCTTTTTTAACTATCGGAATCTGCGAAAAACAAGTATTCTGATTTGTCCTTAAATTTTTTTGCAAAGAATAGTGATCTATATAAGCACCATTTTCATCTTCACCCATAATATAAATATTTCTGCTATCAACTTGCTCTACAATACCATCTCTACCAGCCTTTATAGCTTCTGATGAATCTCTTGCTACTATACTTTCAATTCCTGTGCCAACTATCGGTGCATCTGGCTTTAAAAGTGGCACAGATTGTCGTTGCATATTTGACCCCATTAAAGCCCTATTTGCATCATCGTGCTCTAAAAATGGGATAAGAGAAGCAGCTACACCAACTAGCATTCTAGGATTCAAATCTATTAGATTTACTTTATTTTTTTCACTTAAAATTATTTCACCATCTTTTCTAACTTCAATTAAATCCTCTGCAATACTTCCATCACTATTTATCTTTGTACTTGCAGGAGCAATCACTAACCCCTCTTCTTGTGAAGCTGTGATATAAACTATCTCAGAAGTTACTTTGCCATTTACAACTTTTCTATAAGGTGCTTCAATAAATCCTAAATCATTTACTCTAGTAAAAGTAGACAGAGTATTTATAAGTCCAATATTTTGTCCCTCTGGGGTTTCAATAGGGCAGATTCTACCATAATGCGTAGGATGCACATCTCTAGCCTCGAATCCTACCCTCTCTTTTACCAATCCTCCCTCGCCAAGCGCTGAAAGTCTTCTTTTGTGTGTGATTTCTGAAAGTGGGTTGGTTTGGTCCATAAATTGAGATAACTGCCCACCTGTGAAAAACTCTGTAATGGTATTTGTGATAGTTTTAGAGTTTATCAATTCGTGCGGCATAATAGTATCATAATCTGTGCTTGTGCTAGCAAGTTTATCACGGATTGCTTTTTGCACTTTAATTAATCCTGCGTGAAGTTCATTTGCCAATAGCTCACCAATAGATCGAATCCTTCTATTTCCTAAATGGTCTCTATCGTCAATCTTACCTAATCCATTTTTAACTTTGATTAGATATTTAATACTCTCGATTATATCTTCTCTAGTTAGCATTGTTACATAGCTAGGAACACTTAATCCTAGCTTATGATTCATTTTCATTCTACCAACTTTTGTTAAATCATATCGCTCGGAATCAAAAAATAACTGCTGAACAAAACTTTTAGCAACCTCTTTTGTAACAGGGTCTCCGGGCTTCATAACTTTATAGATTCTAATAGCTGCTAAATCATTTTCATCATCAATTTTTTCTGTTTGTTTTAATAATTTTAAAGATTCAACATCTGCTAGAAATGAGTTAATGATAGAAGAATCACAACCATATGCATCATCATTAATAACTTTAAATTTATTAATTTTTAATTCGGAAAGTTTTTTTAATTTAGCATCATCAATTTGGGTTAAAGTATCAAATATAATTTCTCCACTATCTTTATCGATAATTGGTTCTGCAAAATATTTATTCTCCAAAGTCTCTTTTGGATATACTATATAATCAAGACCATCATCTTTTAGTGCATTTGCTTTTTTAAGTGCAAGTTTCTTTCCTGCCTGCGCTACAACTTTACCCTTTTTATCTTTAATATCGAAGTTAATCTTACCATTTGCAAAATCATTTGGATTAAAAGGAATTAAATAATTTTCTTTGTCGCATTTCACATCAAG
Organism: uncultured Helicobacteraceae bacterium; assembly: GCA_947176375.1. GTDB lineage: Bacteria > Campylobacterota > Campylobacteria > Campylobacterales > Helicobacteraceae > NHYM01. The sequence goes on along the minus strand of CAMWQM010000014.1, from coordinate 35,255 downwards.
AAGTGGATAAAATATCTTAATAATATCTTGTCTGCTATATCCTAAAGCCCTTAGAAGAATAGTTACTTGAACTTTTCTTCTTTTATTAATTCTTACAAATAATGTATCTTTTGTATCATATTCAAAATACAGCCATGAACCTCTATCAGGTATAATTTGCCCTGTATAAACTAATTTATTAGATGAAGTACTAGATTCCTCTTCTTTAAAAATTACTCCAGGACTTCTATAAAGCTGATTAACTACAACCCTCTCAACTCCATTAATGATAAATGAAGTTTTATCTGTCATTAATGGAATCTCTCTAACATAGATTGATTGCTCTTTTGCATCTTGGATTCCTAATCTCTCACCAGTTTTTTCATCTTTTTCCCAAAGTATCAACCTAACTTTCATTTTAAGTGGTATAGAATATGTAATACCTCTCTCTATAGCCTCTCTAATTGTATATTTTGGTTTACCGTATTCACAGCCCAAATATTCAAGTGTAATTTTATTTTGTGTATCGTGTATTGGAAACACAGACTTAAAAACTGCATTTATACCACTCTCTTCTGGATTCTGTGTATTGACAAAAGAATCGTAGCTATTTCTTTGTAATTGCAATAAGTCTGGTATAGGTAATTCCTCTTGTGATTTGACAAAGTTTAATCTCATTCTATTACCTGATTTAATTGTTGTTGGCATAATTCAACCTTTTAGTAGTTTATTTATATTATAAACGCTATCCTTTGAAAATAAAAATAGCGGTTAGAATATTTTAAAAGAATATGATGCAAACCTTTAAGGATTACATCATATTTTAATTTTAAAGAGATTTATTTAATCTCTACTTTTGCTCCAGCTTCTTCAAGCTTCTTCTTCATAGCTTCAGCATCTTCTTTACTAACGCCTTCTTTTAAAGTATGGGGAGTTTGTTCAGTAGCATCTTTTGCCTCTTTTAATCCAAGTCCTGTTAATTCTCTAACAACTTTAATTACATTAATTTTTTTATCTCCACTATCTGTGATAATAACGCTAAATTCTGTTTTTTCTTCAGCAGCTACTCCTGCTCCAGCAGCTACTCCTGCTCCAGCAACAACGGTTGGTGCAGCACTCACACCGAATTTCTCTTCAAACTCTTTTACTAACTCTGATAACTCTAACACTGAAAGATTAGAGATATATTCTAAAACATCTTCTTTTGAAATAGCCATTTTTTACTCCTTAATTTTTATTTTTTAGCTAGCTTCTTTTTGTTTCCTAAGATTATCAAGTCCTGTTACAAAATATCTTGCAGGTGCAGACCATACAGATAATAACATTCCGATTAACTCTTCTTTGCTTGGTAGCTTTGAGATAGATTCAATATGTTTAGAATCTACAACTTTGCCATCAAAGAATCCAACTTTTACTATAAACTTATCTTTATTTGCATCAGCAAATTTCTGCACACTTTTTGATAAAGATATTTGATCTTTTCCCCATAGAAAGATATTTGTATCTTTTAATGAGATTCCATCTACTTTAGCATTTTTCAATGCAATATTTGCAAGTTTATTTTTTATAACTTGAACTTTTGCATTAGATTCTAAAATACTCTTTCTTAGAGTTTCTAAATCCCTAACACTCAGTCCTTTATAATCACAAACTATAATATTTGTATCCAAAAAGCTAGAACTAAGATGCTCAATAAGTTTCGCCTTATCTTGCTTTGTCATATTTCCTCCTTTCAGACTAACCTATACAAGGACTTTATAATCAAAGATATTAAGAGAAAACTCCCTTGTAGTCTTCAGTCTAAGATAAAAATTGTAATTATTTTATATCCATTAATTCTTGCGAATCTATCTCAATGGCAGGACTCATAGTAAGTGATATGGAACCTTTTTTGATATATCTACCCTTTGCACTTGCTGGTTTTAGCTTATTAATAGTTTTTATAAGCTCTAAAAGATTATCTTTTATTTTATTTGCTTCAAAACTAGCTTTACCTAAAGGAGCGTGGATATTGCCTTTTTTATCAACTCTAAAATTTACTTGACCACTCTTTGCATTACTAACTGCTTTAGCTACATCAAGAGTAACGGTTCCTGTTTTTGGATTCGGCATTAAACCTTTTGGTCCTAGAATCTTACCAACCTTACCAACCATAGCCATCATATCTGGTGTTGCAATAACCATATCAAAGTCTAAATTTCCCTCTTTAATAGAAGAAACCAGATCTTCATCACCTACTATATCAGCACCAGCATTTTTTGCTTCATCTGCTTTGATACCTTTGGCAAAGACAGCAACCTTAACTTTCTTGCCTGTTCCATGTGGCAATACAACAGCACCTCTAATCATTTGGTCTGCGTGTCTTGGATCAACTCCAAGCCTAAGTGCAATCTCAACTGTTTCATCAAATTTAGCGGAAGCTAAAGATTTGATTAGATTTGTAGCACTCTCTAAATCATATATCTTACCTTTATCTACTTTTGATTGAAGGTTTTGTAATCTTTTTGCAACTTTTTTCATAACAACTCCCAATTAATCAACTATTTCTATACCCATACTTCTAGCACTGCCTGATACTATCTTTTTAGCCGCCTCTAGTGTATTTGCATTTAAATCTTCCATTTTTAATGAAGCAATGGATTCTAACTGCTTATTAGTAATCTTTCCGATCCTATTTTTTAAAGGATTGTCTGAGCCTTTTTTGATATTAGCTTCTTTTTTTATCAAGTCTGTAACCGGTGGTTTCTTAGTAATAAAGCTAAAACTTTTATCCTGATAAATTGTGATAATAACAGGTATATTAAAATCACCCATATCTTTTGTTTTTTCATTAAAAGCTTTACAAAACTCCATTATATTAATACCTCTTTGACCAAGTGCTGGACCTACCGGCGGAGAAGGATTAGCCTTTCCTGCTGGAATTTGAAGTTTCAACTCGCCTACTGTTTTTTTTGCCATTTTTCTTCTCCTAAACTATTTTTTCTACTTGAGAATCTGAAATCTCAATAGGTGTATTTCTACCAAAAATTGAAATATTTAGTTTCAATTTTCTGTGCTCCATATCATATTCCTCAACTGTAGCAGTAAAATTTAAAAATGCCCCATCAATAATTCGCACAAATTCACCTGGCTGAAAAGAAACTTTCGGCTTAGGTGCTGCACGATTATTAACTTTTTCTAAAATAACATCAATGTCTTTTTTACTAAGTGCAGTAGGCTTTTTAGATTCACCTATGAATCTGCCTACTCGTGGCAATGATTGTATCATATGCCAGAGTTTTGTATCCAAATCTATTTTTATAAAAACATAACCTGGATAAAGACTTCTCTCTGTTATTTTTCTTTTGTTATTTTTATATTCTACTATATCTTCCGTGGGCACAACTATCTGTTCCATTTTATCTAACAGATTCAAATCCTTTAGTAAATTTTCTATTGCTAATTTAACTGATTTTTCACTTCCAGAATATGTCTGTATCGCATACCATTCTAATGCCATAATGAAACCTTATAAAATACTAGAAACAATAGCACCAAGTATAATATCAACTAATGCTAAAAACAAAGCTATAACTGTTACAACAATAAGAACTGATATAGCAGCACTTCGCATTTGCTCTTTTGTTGGAAAGATAACTTTATCATATTCTTCTTTTGCTGACCTGTAAAATGAAATTATTTTTTTCATTCAAACTCCATAAATTTACACAAAACATATAGTTGTGCCTACTAAAAATTTTATAATTAAACAAAATACAAATTCTTGGCAGGCCAGGAGGGACTCGAACCCCCAACAGTCGGTTTTGGAGACCGATGCTCTACCATTGGAGCTACTGACCTATATTTTAGAGACTTTTTAAAGCCTCTAAAATAATAATTAACTCTTTAATTTAACCTCTTTATGAATAGTATGTTTATTCAATCTAGGGCAAAACTTCTTGAGCTCCAGTTTTTCTGTATTTGTTTTAGCATTCTTTGTGGTACTATAATTTATATCACCACATTCAGAACATTTAAGACCTACTTTTACCTTCATAAGTTCAACCTTATTTGATAATCTTAGTTACAACACCTGCACCAACTGTTCTACCACCTTCACGAATAGCGAATCTTGTTCCTTCTTCAAGAGCAATAGGATTGATTAACTCAACTGTGATTTTAATATTATCACCTGGCATTACCATCTCTACACCTTCTGGTAGTTTAATAGAACCTGTAACATCTGTTGTTCTAACATAGAATTGTGGTCTATAACCATTAAAAAATGGTGTATGTCTTCCACCTTCATCTTTTGAAAGAACATAAACTTCACCTTCAAAATTTGTATGAGGAGTAATTGAGCCTGGTTTACAAAGGACCATTCCTCTTTCTACTTCTTCTTTCTTTGTTCCTCTTAAAAGCACACCAACATTATCACCTGCTTCACCTTTATCTAACTCTTTTCTAAACATTTCAACACCAGTAACTGTTGTTTTTTGAGTGTCTCTAATACCAACGATTTCAATTTCATCGCCTACTTTAACAACACCCCTTTCAATTCTTCCTGTTACAACAGTTCCTCTACCTGCAATTGAGAATACATCTTCAACAGGCATTAAGAAAGTTTTATCAGTATCTCTCTCTGGAGTAGGAATGTATTTATCAACTTCTGCCATAAGTTTTAAAATTTTTTCTCCCCATTCACCAACACTACCTGTTTTAGCCTCTTCTAATGCTTTAAGTGCAGAACCAGCAACTATAGGAGTATCATCTCCAGGGAACTCATATTTGTTTAAAAGCTCTCTAACTTCCATCTCTACTAGCTCCAATAAATCTGCATCATCAACCATATCTTGTTTATTTAAGAATACAACAATATAAGGCACACCAACTTGACGAGATAGCAGTATATGCTCTCTAGTTTGTGGCATAGGACCATCTGCTGCTGATACAACTAGAATCGCTCCATCCATTTGAGCAGCACCTGTAATCATATTTTTTACATAGTCCGCGTGTCCAGGACAATCCACGTGAGCATAATGTCTATTCTCTGTTTCATACTCAATATGAGAAGTAGCAATTGTAATACCTCTTTCTTTCTCTTCTGGTGCATTATCAATATTATCATAATCTTTTAACTCAGCAAGACCTTTTAGAGACAAAACAGCAGAAATAGCTGCACTTAGAGTAGTCTTACCATGATCGACATGCCCGATTGTTCCAACATTAACATGTGGTTTATTTTTGACAAATTTTTCTTTTGCCATAGTATTTCTCCTTAATTTAAAATAAAAAACTGGAGCCCACAAGCGGGATTGAACCGCCGACCTCTTCCTTACCAAGGAAGTGCTCTGCCACTGAGCTATATGGGCAAAAAAATAATTAGATTATAAAAATAATAGTGAAAGCATTTGTATAATCAGCTCCCAGATTACTAAACTATAATCTTTTTGGAGCGGGAAACGGGACTCGAACCCGCGACCCTCAGCTTGGAAGGCTGATGCTCTAGCCAACTGAGCTATTCCCGCATCACTTTTTATGGTGGTGAGTCGTGGATTCGAACCACGGAAGGTAAAAACCAGCAGATTTACAGTCTGCCCTCGTTGGCCACTTGAGTAACTCACCCAAAAACATTAAAACTGGTAAAACACTGAAAAAATATTAAGTGTATGGAGCTGGTTAAGGGACTTGAACCCCCGGCCTGCTGCTTACAAGGCAGCTGCTCTACCAACTGAGCTAAACCAGCAAAATTAAAAGATAGTATTTTATCAAAATATTATCTTAAGTGTCAATATTCCTTTAAAAAAACTATTTTATTTTTTATATTTATTGCTAATATTTGTCAATTTATTACTAAATTTTATATTTAAATATCTTGAAAAATTAAATACAAAAATAATAACTTATCTAACAAGATTTTTAATAAGAACAATTTATTATTTTTTATGAGTAACAAAGTTATCAGTTTTTATTCTCTAAAAACACCATAAGATATGATTTTTTCGTATCTATCTTCAATGAAATTCTTATTATTTTGTATTTCTTTTAGAGATTTCAAATAATACTCTGCAATAGCATTTGCTGCACCAACTTTATCCCTATGAGCTCCTACTAATGGCTCTTTTATAATTGAATCAATTAACTTTGATTGATGTAAATATTCTGGAATAATTTTTAATGATTTCGTAGCATTCTCAACTTTCATTGAATCATTCCATAAGATTGCAGAACAGCCTTCAGGAGATATTACACTAAATACGGAATATTCCATCATAGCTAATCTATCAGCAACACTTATAGCAAGCGCTCCTCCACTTCCACCCTCACCAATAACAATAGCAATAGTTGGCACTTTAAGCGAACTAAATTCCAATAAATTTCTAGCTATAGCTTCACTTTGTCCTCTCTCTTCTGCCCCAATTCCCGGATATGCACCTGCTGTATCAACAAGCATTAATATAGGAATATTAAACTTTTCTGCAATTTTTGCTACCCTTAGAGCCTTACGATAACCCTCTGGATTTGGCATACCAAAGTTTCTAGCAATTTTATTTTTAGTTCCCCTGCCCTTCTCTTCAGCAATAACCATAGTAGTTTGCCCTCTAATCTTACCAATAAAACAAACTATTGCTAAATCATCTCTAAAATGTCTATCCCCATGAATTTCATAAGAATCACTCAAAATTAATTCAATATAATCCATAGAATATGGTCTATCTGGGTGTCTTGCTAATTGCAACTTTTGATAATCACTTAAATTACTATACACAACTCCAACTTCAGTTTCCAACTCTTTACTTAAAATCTGCTGTGCGTGAATATCTCCTCTAACAACTGCAGATTCTATATCATCTTGAATATTTTTTAATTTTTGCTCAAAATCTAAATATGTAAGCATTTTTATACTTTCTTAAAAATTACCACACCATTTGTGCCACCAAAGCCAAAAGAATTGCTCATTACACAATCAACTTTAGCATCCCTTGCACTGTTTGGTATATAATCTAAATCACATTCAATATCTTTTGTAAATTGATTAATTGTTGGCGGAAGAACAGAGTGTTTCATAGCAAGTATAGAAATAACTGCTTCTAATGCACCAGCAGCACCAAGGCAATGCCCTATCTGTCCTTTCGTAGAGCTAATAGGTGGGACATTATCTTTTCCACCAAAAACATTTTTAATTGCTATACTCTCATATAAGTCATTATATTTGGTGCTAGTGCCATGAGCATTTAGATAATCGATTTTTGTATTTGCCATAGAAATAGCTGCTTTCATAGCACGAAATGCACCCTCTCCATTTGGAGCTGGAGTTGTAATATGATTAGCATCACCACTCTCGCCATATCCTATAAGTTCAGCATATATATTGGCTCCCCGTTTTTTAGCCAAATCATAAGATTCTAACACTAAACTAGCTGCACCCTCACCCATAACAAAACCATCTCTATCTTTATCAAATGGTCGTGAAGCGGTTTTTGGGTCATCATTTCTAGTGCTTAATGCTTTCATAGAAGCAAATCCACCAATCCCAACAGGGCAAATTGCAGATTCAGCACCTATTACAAGCATTCTATCTGCACCACCTAAAACTATCGTTTTATACGCCTCAATAATAGCATGAGTGCCAGCAGCACAAGCTGTTACACTTGCAAGAGTAGGTCCCTTTAATCCATATTCAATAGATATAAAACCTCCAAGCATATTCACCAAAGCAGAAGGAATAAAGAAAGGATTAATGCGTCTTGCTCCTTTTTCAAAACAAGCTATGGAATTTTTTTCAATATTTATAAGCCCACCTATACCGGAACCAGAGCTCGTGCCAAATCTATCAAAATCAATATCTTTGCTCTCTAATAATCCGGAATCTTCCATAGCTTCTTTTGAAGACTGCAAAGCGAGTTGTATAAATCTATCTGCTTTTTTAATTTCTCTAGCATCCATTACATTAGCAGGGTCAAAATCAGTTATTTCTCCAGCTATTTTAACAGGCATATCAGTAGTATCAAATAAAGTAATATTTTTTATACCACACCCTCCCTCAACGATAGCCTTAAAAGAACTATCTTTATTTAGTCCTAGAGAATTAACCATACCTAAACCAGTAACAACAACTCTTTGCATAATATCTCCTTAAAGATTGAGATTAGAATAAATTATTTTTTATTTTTTTCTATATAATCAACCACATCTTTAACATTTGTAATTTTTTCAGCTTCCTCATCTGGTATTTCAACACCAAATTTCTCTTCTAATGCCATAACTAATTCTACGACATCAAGTGAATCAGCACCTAAATCATCTACGAATCTAGATTCTAACTTTACCTCATCACCATTTACACTCAACTGCTCTACTATAACCGCTTTTACATCATCAAATACTGCCATTAACAACTCCTTGTTTAGATTTAAATTTTATAAAATAATAATTGTAGCAAAAATAATATAAATTATTTAATAACTTACATATATAAGCCACCATTTACCCTAATAACCTCACCTGTAATATAGCTTGCGCTATCGCTTAACAAAAATGCCACAACATTTGCAATCTCACTTCCGCTAGCAAATCTTCCTAGTGGAATGTTTTTTAAATAAGATTCTTTTATATCCTCTTTTAATCCTGCTGTCATCGCAGTATCAACAAATCCTGGAGTAATAGCATTAAATCTTACATTTCTACTTGCGCCTTCAAGGGCAAAAGATTTGCTCATAGATATAATCCCACCTTTTGAAGCAGCATAATTACTTTGTCCAGCATTACCTCTCTCTCCAATTATTGAAGAGATATTTACAACGCTTCCAAATCGATTTTTAGACATAACCTTCAATGCTTCCCTGCAACACATAAAAGTCGAAAGAAGATTTGCATTAATTACACTCATAAAATCATCATTCTTCATTCTAAGTGCTAGTTTGTCATTTGTAATTCCAGCATTATTGACAAGATAATCTAGCTTTCCATCACAATCAATTATGACTTTCAAAGCCTCAAGAATCTCATTTTCTTTACTCACATCAAATGCGATTATAGCTGCATTGCCACCTTTGTCTTCTATCTCTTCTTTTAAAGATATGGCTAAATCTTGATTGCTTCTATAATTAATCCAAACTTTTAACTTATAATCAGCTAAGATTCTAGCTACATCAGCACCAATACCTTTGCTCGCACCTGTGATTAAAACATTTGTTCCACTAAACTTCATTCTATAGACTCCAAATTTTATAGTTTAGATTCATATCTTCTTAAAACATACAATCTTTTTAACATTTTCTTTTTAGCATTAATTTTTTGCTTTTTGCGTTTTTCAGTTTTAGATTCAAAAAATCTCCTAGCTCTGCTTTCAGTAACAACCAAATTTCTATCAGCTTGTTTTTTAAATCTTCTGTAAGCCTCATCAAAGCTTTCATTTTCTCGTATTTTAATACCAGGCATTATAGCATCACCACCTCTCTTTTTAAATTAAAAGCTAAAATACTAACAAAAAAAACTAAAATATAAGATAAATTTAGATATTTAATAAGAATATTTGCCTCTATCCTTAAAATTAAATAAATAGAACTTATATTATTTTATATTTTTAACCATAATAAAATATCAAAGCAATGAAGAATATAAATTATTTATAAAAAATATTTGAATCTAGATTTAGAATCTCAAATTAAATATTATCAGTCTGTAAATTAATTTCTAAAATTATTAAACTCTCACAATAGAAAAATTATAAAAAGAGGGAATTTACGCTCTCATTATGATAGATTCGTCTAATAACCTCTGCAAATAGCGGGGCTACGCTTAAAACTTTGATTTTACTTGATCTATTTTCAAAAGGAATTGAGTTTGTTACAACTATCTCATCAATCACGCTATTTTCTATCCGCTCAATCGCCTTACCGCTAAAAACTGCATGAGTTCCTAGTGCTATAACACTAATTGCACCATTTTTCTTTAACACTTCAGCAGCTTTGCAGATTGTCCCTGCGGTATCTATAATATCATCTATTAAAATTACACTTTTATTTTTCACATCACCGATAATATTCATCACTTCACTTTCATTTGCCCTCTCTCGTTTTTTATCAACAATAATTAGCCCATAATTAAGTTTAGAGGCAAACTGCCTAGCACGAGCTACGCCGCCAATATCTGGAGAAGCAATGATAGGATCTGGCAAATTTTTAGATTTTATATAATCGTAAAATACGATTGAACCATATAAATTATCCACAGGAATATCAAAAAAGCCTTGAATCTGCCCTGCGTGCAAATCCATAGTAATAACTCTATTAATCCCTGCTGTTTGCATAAGATTTGCCACCAATTTTGCAGTAATCGGCACTCGTGGAGCCGCTTTTCTATCCTGTCTTGCGTAGCCAAAGTATGGAATAATTGCATTTATATTAGAAGCAGAACTTCGCCTAAAAGCATCAACCATAATTAAAAGCTCCATTAAATTATCATTAGTAGGAGCACAAACTGGTTGAATAATATAAATATCTTTCCCCCTAACACTTTCGCTTATTTGAACATTTATTTCTCCATCGCTAAAACGATTTACACTTGCCTTTGAAATAACTACATCTAAATATTTTGCTAACTCTTTTGTGAAACTAGGATTTGCTGTGCCTGTAAATATTTTAAAGCCTCTCATTTACCACCTTTTATATATTTTATTAAGTTGTGAATGCGAAATTATAAAATAAAGTTGATTAATTTAGTAACATTGATTAAAAAATATTTAAGAAAATATACAAATAAATTAATCATAGTCTAAAAATGCTTATTTGAAAATATTTTGAATTATAGATTCTAATGCTGAGAATCCCAATTACAGCTTTTTGGTTGCTAAAAAGTAAATTCCAACATTGGTGTGATTTAAAAATGTATTGCCATATTTTGTGAAATTTTACTTATGGAATCTTATTTGCAGAATCTTAAAGTCTAAAATGGAATCTAAAAATTATTGAATAAAGAGGTAATCTATTTTAGATTCTAAACATTTGGAATTATTGATTTAAACTAAAATATTTAAAAATCTAACAAACAAAAAATATCACAAGAAATATTGAAAGTGATTGTATAATTTAGAATCTTTGTGGTGCCGAGGGTCGGACTCGAACCGACACAGGGTTGCCCCTACTAGATTTTGAGTCTAGCGCGTCTACCAGTTTCACCACCACGGCTTTTTAAAGAATTTTATAAAGAAGTTTGTGATTATAGCATATTTTTTAGAAATGCTATTTTTATTTAAATTAATAAATTATTTAAAAATTACACAAAGGCAAAATCTAGTTTAAATGCTATTTGTAGCTCTATTTTATTATTAAACTAGATTCCAAATTTAGAGTTGAAATAAAGCTTTTAAGCTAAATAAAGCTAATTCAAAAGCAATATAAAACATAATCAAAGAACTTATCGCATTAAAAATAGCCCAAGTTTTTGGATTTTTAAACAACATATGAGCTTTGTTTGACGCATATCCTATACACAAAAACCAAGAGCAAGACGCAAATATTATGCCAATCTCAAAAGCAATTTTCTCACCTAAATCTAGTGGTAGGGCGATAGCCCCTAGTATGATTATCGTATCTAAATATACATGAGGATTTAACAATGTGATTAAGAGGGTTTGGGTGATTGTCTTTTTTAATGAATTTTTCTTGCTATTTTGCACAATATTTAGGCTTTCTTTTGCATTAATTGCAGATTTTAGCGAATTTAGCGCATAATAGCTAATAAAAATAGCCCCAAAAATTCCAAGCATTATCGAAATAATTTTATTGTTTGATAAAACTTGCGCCACGCCAAAGATTCCAATACTAACAAAGATAATATCACACATTATACAGGTAAAACAAACCCAAAAAATATGATTTTTAATAATTCCTTGTTTAATAACAAATATATTTTGCGCCCCAATGGCTGCAAAAAGTGAAAATGCAATCAAAAAGCCTTTTAATAAATATTCCACTAATTTTTTACTCCATTTTGATTTTCCTAAATCAATAGTTTTATAATGTTTAACACAGATTATTTGCTTTTATTTTAAATTTATCTTTTAAAAAATATCAAAATTATACTCAAAACAAATTAGTCATATTTTTTAGACAATTAATTCTTTAAAAACTACTTTCCAAGGCAAAAAGTAGAAAACATTTTATCTAATATTTCTTCATTGCTAAAAGGTTTTGAGAGCAAATCAAGCGCCCTCAAAGCCTCATTTATATGAAAGCCAAAAATCTCAAAATCGCTTAATTTATCTTTAGCTTCTTTTAGCGCACCTATACAAGATTCTATACATTCAAGCTGTCTTTTTGTGCTTAAAACTATGCTTTCATTATTTAGAGCATTGATTGTAATTTTTTCTGCGATAATATCTCTTATTTTAAAGACACTATTATCAAGGATAGAGACGGAAACACACTCAAAATTGCTTAATTTATCTGTATTTAGAATCTGCAATTTATCGCTTTTATTTATCGCTACGATAATAATTTTATCCATATTTTGAAGCAATAAATCTACAATCTCATCATCATCAAAATCTCTACTTCCATCAAATACAGCCAAAATAATACTAGATTCGCTTAAAGCTTCTAGACTTTTTTCTATACCTATTTTTTCTATTTGTTCATTGGTATTGTGGATTCCAGCTGTATCTACAATCTTTATAATTTGATTATTAATTGTAATGCTATCTTCAATTACATCCCTTGTAGTGCCTGCAATATCTGAAACGATAGCTCTATCTTTTAGCAGAAGTTTATTAAGAATTGAACTTTTACCTACATTTGGTTTACCAATTATTGCTAGCTTGTGTCCATCTATCACATTTTGCAAACTTAAAGAATGTTGATAAATAGAATCTAGTTTATCTATGGCTAAAAGTAACTTTTTTTGTATAGATTCTTCAAGGTTACTAGGTAAGTCCTCCTCTGCATAGTCAATTAAAGCTTCAATACTAGATAAAATCTCAAGCAAATTTAGTCTTAAATCATTTATAAAATTAGCTAAACCGCCCTTCAAATTTCTAGCGATAATTTGCAAGGCTTGCAAACTTTGAGCACTTATTAATTTGGCTATATTTTCTATTTCTGCTAAATTTAACTTTCCATTCAACAGGGCAATTTTGCTAAACTCACCTGCATTTGCAAGTCTAGCTCCATAGTTTAAACACTCATTTACTATAGCCTTTGATACTAGTATTCCGCCGTGAATTTGAAATTCAATAATATCCTCGCCATTAAAACTATTTGGAGCCTTAAAATAAATGACAATTCCTCTATCAATCACATTATTATTAGAATCATAAATATATTTTAAATACGCATAACGAGGCTTTAAGGTTGATACTTTTAGTAGTCTTTTTGCAATATTTAGCGAATCATAACCACAAAGCCTAACTATGCTAATAGCACTAACACCAATAGGAGTTGAAATAGCTACGATAGTATCAGTTAGCGCTCTCATTATATTGCGTGATTATGATACAATTTTCATTATGCCCATTTGTTTTAATTGTAATCATTCTATCTGGGAATTGGCTTCTTAACTTTTTTAATGCAATATACACTAGGATTCCATCAAGCGGCTTTGTGATAAAAGTTTTATTTGATTGTTTTATGTTAGTAATTATTGGCTCTAAATAATTTGCTATCATATTTTCCTGACTAGCAAGAAAACTCTCAATCTCAAGCCTAGTGTTTAGCCCATATTTTGAATTTATCCAATTAAAAAGTAAATATGAAATAGCCTTATATCTATATCCTTTTTCACCAATTAATAGGGCAGAATCTTTACCTTTAAAATGTAGTAAAATTGTATTTGAATCATATTTCTTAACTTCTATTTTATCAAGCTCAAATGGAAGCAAAGAAAACAGCTCATTAATTTCACTGCTAATTTTTTCTAAAATTTCATCGAAACAATATTTTTTGCTTTGACTTGTAGTAGGTTGTTTAGAAAGATTTGATTTTAGAGAAGCTATGATTTTGGCTTCTTTTTTGCCTATACCAAAGATTCCATTGCTAGGATATTGCACAACTTCATATTCTAAATCAACACAAGAACAATTTAACTCCACCGAAGCTTTAAGTAATGCTTGTTCAATATTTGGCGCACTAATTTTTAACACTTTTTTCTTCCATTTCGTGAATTTTCTTTTTTTCCATTATTTTATTAATAATTAATTGCTGAATTATTGAAAAAATATTATTCACAGTCCAATATAAAATAAGCCCTGCGGGGAAGGTTATCAAAAATATTGTAAATACAAGTGGCAGAAATTTAAATATTTTTTCTTGCATAGGATCATTAAATGTTGCTGGAGTAATGCGTTGCTGTAAATACATAGTAGCTCCCATTAAAATAGGTAATATAAAATATGGATCCATTGCAGAGAGATCTTTTATCCAAAGCAGCCACGCCGCATCTTTCAGCTCGACTGCATTATATAACACACGATAAATTGCAAAAAATACTGGGATCTGCAATAGCAATGGCAAACAGCCACCCATAGGATTGACTTTGTGCTTTTTGTAAAGCTCCATCATATGAAGCTGAAGTTTTTGGGAATCTCCTTTGTATTTTGTTTGAATATCTTTCATCTTTGGAGCTAAATCTTTTAGCTTTTGCATAGACATCATACCTTTATAAGTTAGTGGATAAAGCACGATTCTAACAATCAATGTAAGCCCAATAATCGCCCAACCCCAATTTTTAAAAATATCAAACAACCATTCTAATAGCAAAAACAAAGGTTTTGCAAAGAATGTAATCACACCATACTCAACCACATCTGTAAGAATTGGTGAAATATCTTTTAGCTCTTGATAGTTTTTTGGTCCTATATATCCACTAAAAGATGCACTATCATTTAATGCAATATAAGAAAGTAGATTCTCCTTGCTATCAATATCCATTATCACATCAAAGCCATTTTCATTAAAAAATAATGTAGAATAATATCTATCAACACTAGCCACGAATTTTGCATTATTAAAAATAGGATTCTCACCCTTTAGACTGTCTCCTTCTTCTATTTTTTCTAATTTATTATCTGCTTTTTTTATTATCACACCTTTAAAAACATAAGCAGAGCTATCAGCAACAGGACGCGCACCATTTGAGATAAAATACTCTAGCGGTTTGTTTAACTCTATTCTAATATCATATTTAAAATTATCATAAAAAGTTAGAATCTTTTTGATAGTAATATTCCCAATCCCATTAATCTCGCCCAAATCTTGCGTTAAAATAAGCTCTGTATTTCCATTATCCAAATTAATATCTGAAATATTCGCTTTGTATGGCATCCTAAATGCTTTCTCATTAATCTCTTTATTTTGGAATCTTATTTCTAAAGGCTTAAGATTATTAGAATCTAGCAAAGAGAGTGGTTTGCCATCTTGCAAATATTTTTTATCTTTTAAAAATACACTAGCAATCCTGCCTAAATTATCAATATTAATTTCGATATTACTAGATTCTATTTTGGTTATTATTTTAGAGTTATCTGTGCTAATTGGCGCCTGCACATCGGATATATTAACATTACTAGGTGCATTTATGGAATCTATTTTATCTGATTCTTGATTTTGTGCTATATTAGAGCTAGAAGCTTTTGCTATCGTCGCATTTGCATCATTATGCTCTGTCTTTGGAGCAAAAAAATACATATATGGTATCAAAAACAATAATGATAAGACTATTGCAAGTAAAATTCGACTATTTGAGTTATTATTCAATTTGTTTCCTTTAATTTATTAATGATATAAAATTTATTGTTTTTAACAGGGACTAGCCAAAAGTCTATATCAATTTTTTCTCCTATTTTTGGCTTGATATTATTAATAGTAACTATTGGATACTCAATCCCACCGCTAAAAAGCTGATTGCATTTTAAGATTCTAATTATGCTCTTAAAAGCAGCAAGAAATGGATTTTGATATTTAAAACAAAGCATAGCATAAGTTGAGCAAGTTGGATAGAATCTGCAACTTGGCGGATTTAGAGGTGAAATATAATTTTTATAGAATCTATAAATAAAATCAATTTTCATTTTATACAGCTTTTAGATAATATATTTTTAATATCCATTTCTAGCTTATAGAATGGGATCTGCTTAATTTTTTCTTTGGCGATAATTATAAAAACAAATTTAGTCTTTTGGCTAAGCAGTTTCTGAACAATTGCCCTAAAACGTCTTTTAACAAGATTCCGTTCCACTGCCTTACCAACTTTTTTAGATACAATAAATCCGACTAAATTATAATCTATTGACTTATTAAATCTCGTATAAAAATTATCCATCAACTTTGCCCTTAATATGCAAATATCACAAACTTCGCTTCTAAATCTTACTGAATTTTTATAAACAAAATCAAATTCTTTTTTATTTTTTAATGTTTGTATATTTTTATACAGCAAGTCTCTTTCTACCCTTTGCTCGTCTATTTTTTATCACTCTTTGACCATTTTTTGTTTTCATTCTAGCCCTAAAGCCATGAGTGCTTTTTCTTGGCTTATTATGTGGTTGATATGTTCGCTTCATTAGATATTCCTTGATTAAAAATTTACATAAACTTTAATTATACTACTTTTTTTTTAAACTAAAATTATAATTTACTAATATCCTGCCCTAATAGCTATTGCAGTAGCAATCGCTGCAACTATATCATCTTTGTTAATTGTCTCATTTGGCATTAATCGCTGCATATTGGATTCCAAATATGAAGTATCAAAATTTCCTTTTCTAAAATCTCTATCTTTTGCGATATTTAGCAAAAATGGAATCGTAGTTTTCACGCCTCTAATAGTGAATTCCTCTAATGCACGAATAAGTTTATTTACTGCTAAATCATAGCTTGAAGCCCTAACAATTAATTTTGCAATCATAGAATCATAGTTTGGAGGAATAGTATAATCCTTATAAACTGCGCTATCAATGCGAACAAATGGACCAAGTGCTGGATAATATGTTGTAATTTTTCCGGGATTTGGAACGAAATCATTTGCCACATCTTCGGCGTTAATTCTCACTTCTATCGCATAGCCTTGATGAAGCACTTCACTTTGATTTAAATCTAATATTTCTCCTGCTGCACTTCGAATCTGCCTTCCTATTAAATCAAAACCGGTGATTTCTTCAGTTACACCATGTTCAACTTGGATTCTGGTATTCATCTCCATAAAATAAAAATTATTCAAATCATCTACTAAAAACTCTATTGTCCCAGCATTTGTGTAGTTTGCAGCTTTTGCAGCTGCCACTGCAACAGCCCCCATTCGCCTTCTTAAATCAAGATTCATAGTCGGACTTGGGGCGATTTCTACTAATTTTTGATGTCGCCTTTGAATCGAGCAATCCCTCTCTAATAAATGCACAATATTGCCATAATTATCGCCTATGATTTGAAATTCTATATGCCTTGGGTTTTCAATATATTTTTCCATAAATACTTCATCATTTTTGAAAAATGCCATAGCTTCGCGCTTACACGCCTCAAAATTTTCTTGTATCTCATTATCATTTCTAACAACCCTAATACCTCTTCCACCACCTCCATTACTTGCTTTTAGAATTACAGGATAGCCGATTTTATTTGCGATAATTTTTATTTCTTCAATGCTGTGATTATTTAGAGGTTTGGTGCCAGGAACTATGGGGATTCCATTTGCTTTCATTAATTCTCTAGCTGCATTTTTATCACCCATTTTGGCTATTACACTAGAATCTGGTCCTATCCAAACAATTCCTGCGTTTTTTACTTTTCTAGCAAAATCTGCATTCTCACTTAAAAATCCATATCCAGGGTGAATAGCCTCTGCACCACAATTTAGCGCAGCATTAATAATCGCATCTCCATCTAAATATGCCTTAAGTGCATCTTGGCTAATCTCATAGCTCTCACTCGCCATTTTTACATGCATTGAATCTTTATCAATACGAGAATAAATTGCCACGCTTTTTATATGCAAATCATTACAAGCACGAATAATTCTAACAGCTATCTCACCACGATTTGCAATTAATATTTTTGAAAACATATTACCAACCTTAAAAAAATTCCATAATCTTAATCTTACTAAAATTTTTATGATTTAGTCTTTATAAATAAGTATAATTGCACTCATATTTTACAATATTGGGTCAAAAATAATGAATCTAGCAAAGTCCTTCAACTCTTTAAATAATATTGCTTTTGTAGTTTTGATTATTTCTGCTATATTTTTAGCTTTGTTTGATTTTAAATACTATGGCGATATTTTTAGATTTCTAGCAGTGCCTATTTTTATAATTTTGTTTATCAATCAAGATTATAAAAAATTTAAGATTCTAATGATAGCTTTTGTTATTGCGTGCGGAATTGCATATTTATTTAAGTATGGAATAGCCTATATTGTAGCCCACTTTAATATGCAAGATATTTTTGAGTTTGCAAAACGACCTATAAATGGCAAATTTAATGGATTTCCAAGCGGACACGCTACGAGTGCATTTATAGCAGTGGCTTTTGCCTATAATTTTTATAAATTAAAATGGAAAATCTTATTTTTAATGCTTGGGCTTTTAGTTGGAATTTCAAGGATTGAAAACTTATATCACACGCCTTTACAAGTATTTGCTGGCTCAATATTAGGATTC
This sequence comes from uncultured Helicobacteraceae bacterium, assembly GCA_947176375.1. GTDB lineage: Bacteria > Campylobacterota > Campylobacteria > Campylobacterales > Helicobacteraceae > NHYM01. The sequence continues at coordinate 16,645 of CAMWQM010000014.1, read as the reverse complement.
TTTGTCTCACTATTTATTTTTAGGAAATTTATCAAATCTTAAAAAAAGCAAAATGTTTTTTATTATAAAAACTTATAAAATATATTGCGCTAATTGCTAAGATTCCACCAAAAATTGTACTAAAACTAGGAATCTCATCTAATATAAAATAAGACAATATCAACGCAAAAAACGGCACAAGCAATGTGAAAGCCCCACTTTTTATGATACCTAGAACTTCAATTCCTTTGTAATAAATTGTAGTTCCAAAAACAGTCGATAAAATAGCAATAATCAATAAAAAACAAAGAGAATCTACCTGTCTAAAAATTTCTAAATCACCTAGCTTAATAAATGGAATAAACATTAAAGCACTAATAAAAGAGCTATAAAAATTTATAAGAAGGGGGTTTGTATTGCTTGAAAGTTTCCTAGCACTAAGGCTCACACAAGCCCAAAGAAACGCACAAAAAATAAAAAATAAATTAAATGGATTTAGTAAAGATTGGAGGCTAACTAAATTTAGCAAAAAGAATCCGCCCATAAGCCCTAGCAATAAGCCAAAAATTTCTCTTTTACTTAATTTATTGCCAAAAATAATAACTGCCAAAAATGTGGCAATAATAGGAGAAAGCGTGGTCGTAATAACTCCTGCACTACCTGCATTTCCTAACTTCAAAGCATAAAAAAATACTAATGAATAACTCGCATTAGAAATAGCATTTATGATCATAATGGGAATATTTTTCTTTGGAATCTTTAGACTAATTTTAAAATAAAATAAAAGTGGTAGCAAACACAAAGCAACAAGACCAAATCTCCCAAATGCAATGATATATGCAGAATGAGTGGCTGATAGAATCTTGGATAATGGCCACGAAAGTCCCCAAAAAACCATTGCAACAAATAAAAGAAGTGTAAAAACATTTTGCATTATTGGTTTTCAATCCCCCAAAATTTATTAATCAAAATTTCTATATAAACTTTAGCTTTTAAGTTTCCTAATCTCATCATATATCTTTGGCATTGCGCTAGAGCTAGATTCTAAATACAGGCTATCAAATATACTTTCATTAATCATACGCGAACTATTTAAATTATTTAGAATCTTATAGCCCTTATTCATAATTCCACAGACATTTACCACCTCGCCACTTGTGCCAACCACAAGAATAATATCTTCACTACTTAAACTATCAAAAATTTGATACATTTCTCGATATTTTGGTGCTTCTTCATAGAAAAATACAATATTTGGCTTTAGCTTCTCACTGCCACATTTTCGACAAGGAATGAAATTATAAGATTCATAATTAATATTTATTATTTCTTTGCATTTGGGACATTTTAGCTCCAATAGATTCCCGTGTAAATGGATTACATCCTTACATCCTGCCCTCTCAAATAAATCATCTACATTTTGCGTAATATTTATAACGCTAAACTCATCGCTTAATTTTTTAATCAATTTATGTGCGATATTTGGCTCTACTTTTTTTAGCTCCTCTCGCCTTAAGTTATAAAATTTATGCACTAAATCATAATTTGTAAGCCAATTAGTATAATTACAAACGACTTCAGGGTCATAATTTGCCCACAATCCATTACCATCTCTAAATGTAGCAATCCCACTCTCTGCACTAATCCCAGCACCGCTAAATATAACTATTTTGCCATTTTTAAAACTCATTATCTTGCCTTTAATATGTGTAAAAAGTTAAACGAAAAGCGACTTTTAAGAATAGAATCTTACAAAATTAACCTTTAAATTAGTAATTTTTAGCAATAAGTTTGATAGAATTTTACAAAAATTTTTAAGGATAAATATGACACAAGAAGAGTTAAATGGACTTATATTGGGTAATTTTGATAATATGATTATTGATGAAGATGAAACTAATAACAATCAAAAACAAGAATCCAAACAAAATACAAACAATGTAAATCCTTTTAGTGATGATGGGATTAATAATATTAAAGTTGATGATAAAAATTTTGATGTCAATCATTACAAAGTAGATTCCGATAACAACTGGCCTCCACCACCACCTATAAGCGACCACAAAGTAGTAGATCAGCTAGATGATGTAACAAAAGGGTTGGAGGTAAAGGCTACGCAAGTTTTTGATGAGCTCGAAATAATTAGCACTAATACGGAAATTGTTACAAAAGAAATGCAAAAAATAAAGCAATATTTGGAATCCCAAAAAGATTTATTCCAAAAGCTATCTGTGCAATTTCCAAACATTACTGTGTTTCAAAGCTCACTTCAATCTAGCAATGATATGTTAAAACAAGCAAATATAATTATAGAAAAGTCTAATGAAAGCACAGATTCGATCCTACAAGCTATGGATATAATGCAATATCAAGATATTCATAGACAGAAAATTGAACGTGTGGTGAATATTATGCGAACTTTGGCTAAATATCTAAACTCTATGTTTGATACAGATATTGATGATAGCAAAAGGGTTTCATCTGCAACTTATATCGAGGGTGATACCAAAGAAGACCTTGCAAGTAGTGAAGATATAGAACAATTAATAAACGACCTTGGCAAAAAATAATATATATTTAATGAAAGAAAATAAAATAAAATTTATAGATTCCAAGGATTTAGAAAATTTAGTATCTAAATCTTTTGTAGATTCCACTTCTATTACAGATTCCAAAGCAAAAAAAAATGCTCCTATAGATTTAAAAGATTCCAAAAAAATTGAGTTGCTTTCACCTGCTGGGAATCTAAATAAGCTAAAAATAGCACTAAACTATGGAGCTGACGCAGTTTATGGCGGAGTTAGCCACTTTTCACTTCGCAATCGTTCAGGTAAAGAATTTAGCTATGAGAGCTTTTTAGAGGGTGTAGAATACACTCACAAATTAAACAAAAAGATTTATGTAACAATAAATGGCTTCCCTTTTAACTCACAAATTCCGCTTTTAAAAAATCACATTGCCAAAATGCGAGATATTAAGCCAGATGCTTTCATTGTCGCAACACCAGGTGTTATAAAACTATGCAAAGAGATTGCACCAAATATGCCGCTTCATCTCTCAACTCAAGCAAATGTGCTAAATGTCCTTGATGCAAAGGTTTTCTTTGATATGGGAGTAAAGAGAATAGTTGCTGCAAGAGAAATTAGCCTGAAAGATATAGTAGAGATTAAAAAAGAGATTCCAAGCCTAGAGATTGAGATATTTTGCCATGGAAGTATGTGCTTTGCATTCTCTGGGCGATGTCTTATTTCATCTTTGCAAAGTGGGCGTGTGCCAAATCGTGGTAGTTGTGCAAATGATTGTAGATTTGATTATGAATTTTATGTAAGAAATCCAGACAATGGCGTAATGATGAGACTAGAGGAGGAAGAAGGCATTGGGACACATATTTTTAATGCTAAAGATTTAAATCTCTCCTCTCATTTGGATACGATTTTGCAATCTAACGCAATTAATGCACTAAAAATTGAAGGCAGGACGAAGTCGCCATACTATGCGGCAATTACAACTAGAACTTATAGAATGATAATTGATGATTTCCATAACAATATTCAAAATAAAGAACTTTATGCTTTTGAACTAAATACACTTAAAAATCGTGGCTTTAGCGATGGATACATCATTCACCGCCCTTATGAGCGACTAAATACGCAAAATAGAGAAAGTGCATTAAGCGAGGGTAGTTTTCAAGTGAATGCAGAAGTTAGAGAAGATGGAATCTTTGCTTACTGCAAACATACAATTAGGCTAGGTGAGATAAAAGAAATAATAGCACCTTTGAGAGAAGAGATTAGCGAGATTAGTAATGAGATTGGTGAGATTTTTAAGCAAGGTGAAAGATTTTTTATAAAATTTAAAAAGATTCTACTAGAAAATAATAATGAATTAAATGAGATACATAGCGGCAATGTCAATGCTTTTAGGCTACCTACAAAGCTACCAAAATTTAGCTTTTTAAGACAGGAGCTAAAAGAGGAATCTTAAAAAAATAAATTTATTCTTGGTCTTTGCCCTTTAATTATCTTTATTTGTGTTTTTCTTGCGGGTCTATTATTAATTGTTCTATTTCTTTATTATGCAGCTCATCAATCTCTAGCCTCTCACGCGCATTTAACCCTGCTTTGATTATGACAAAAGCTAGCTTAGTATATTTCAATCTCTGCAATGTCATTGTCATTATTTTTAAGATTCTAGCTTTATCTTGCTGTGTATATTTCATCATTTTATACTATTTTTTAAATTTATACAATATTTTTCTTTATTTAAAATTACAAATATAACTAGTATATTTATCTAGAACTAAAATACTATTTCATATAGTTAGAATCTAAAGTTGCCATATTTATTAAAATAATACTCTAAAGGAATAAAAATGAAAAAAACTAATATCGTTATTGCCAATTTTATTTTTATAGGCTATGGTGCACAAAATGTTATGATTTGGAAGTATAATCAATAGTAAAACAGATGTTTATAAAACGAATTTTGGATAATTATTTTACTTTTTTTGATAAAAGCAAAATTAGAATTAAAAAATGCAAATACAATCCTTAGTAATTTTATAATAACACAAAGAAATAATAAACAAATAGTGTGTCAAGCAACAATTAGCTCAAATAAATAAGAATTAGAATATTTTGGCAAAATATGGTGTCTCTTATACATTACCTAAAATTTTCACATATACGGCAAGATATGCAGATAATAGAAGTAAAATATATGTTGATTTATTAGACAAACAAAATTTAGATTAATCCATAATTTTAAAAATCTTAATATTTTTTAGATAAAAATATTAAAGCAGAATCTAGATTTTATTTAAGCCATTATTTTGGCAAAAATATTTAAGCTTAAGAAGCCCTAGATTCTAATTTGCAAATATATTTTTATGCTGCTTAAATTTGAATAGCAATATTATAAAATAGATACTATATTTAGAATCTACACTTATTTGATTTTATTTTAAATTTTGAATTTTCTTTTTTTTATATTCCACTTTAGAATCTAAATTAATATTGTTTTGCAAAGTAGCTTCCAAAGATTTGGAATCTATCTGCTTTATATTCCAATTTACTTGAAAAACTAGAATCTAGCTTAAGGCTAAATTTTAAAAAATTACTTTACGCTAGGTTTTTTTAATTCATCTCTTAAAATTCCACTCATTGTTTGATAAATGAGCCATACAAAAACTATGGTTATAAATACGCTTAAGAGGATTCCAACAAAATCAAAAAATATTCTAAAATGCTCTAGTTTCCCTTGATTGCCAATCACAAGAGCGATTTTTAAAGCAGAAATGCACATAGCACCAAGTGGGAAGCTTATCGCCCACCAAGTTACACGAAAAGGACAGCATTGTTTTGCTGAAACAATTTGTGGAAATAATGCAAAAAATAAAACAATCCTATAAAATACAAACTAATGGCAAAAATATCCAACTCTACGCCACCAAATTGTCGCATTACAAGATGTGTTCCCATTCCTACGGCAAAAGGTGCTAAAAATATCACAAGTGTTGGCATTAGCTTCTCTGGCAGTTTACTAAAATATGATCCTGCCTAAAATTAAAGGAATTAAAAACTATACTAAAAAAACAGCCCCACAGCAACACAAAATATAGAAATAATTTCACCAAAATATTTTACAAAAGCAATGTTTTCAAATCCTATGCTACCACCAAGTGCTATAGGGATATCAAGTAGTCCAACAACAGGTATAATCCACGCAGGCGCAATATGAGCTAATTCAAATGGATGACTAATTCAAAAGCAGCGATATGCACACTAAAACTTAGCATAAACTGCACCCAAACACTACACTAAAAAGCTAAAATTTGTAGTCAAACCCAATCTAGCTAAAACAAAAAAAAAGGGGGGGGGTAATAATGCGATACCAAAAGTGCCAAAAAATGGACGCGTAAGTGGCTGGCTAAATTCTTGCTTAAAAGATTGAAAGCTTGTAATAATCTTTAGCCCATAAGTAACAATAAGTGAAATAAAAGCCAAAATAGCCAATAAAGCAAATATTTAAAGAAAATATATTGCTAATATTCTCAAAACCATGTACCCATCAAATGAAGCAAAATCTTCATCAATCTCCAAGTAACACTCATCGCACATAGCCACATAACAGAGCCAAAAGACTAATAGCTAAATAAGAAAAATAGTTTTTATTAAATAGATTCGTGGTTGTATCCTTAAAAAATTTTGGTATTTATTTTATGGAATCAATATTTAAGTATTAAATTTAATTAAGTTTTATTTAATATTTTTTTACAAAAATGTCATTTAGTCTAACCACTTAATTTCCAAACTCTCCTAAAACTGCATTTCAAACACCTCATAAGCAAAATCAAATGCCATTTCTCCGAGTGTATCAACTTCCATTTTTAGTTCTAGATTCTTTTTACTCTGATAGCTAATACTTTCAAATGCTATCAAAAAACCTTTGCTCCACTTATTATTTAAATTTGTTGTTTTGTCAATACTATCTTGTTGCTGAAATTCTCTAATCCACAAAAATTTTGCATTATCATTAATACTAAAATGCATATAATCAATTAATGGAATATCTAGCTCACTAAAAATTTCAATAAAAAAATATTCTCTATCATCATCCTCTAGGCTAGAATCTACATTATTCAAATAGGTTGCTATTGCTATAATCTTTACTCTACCATCAATTATAATCTGGTCTTTTCGGCTTGAGAGAACCTTTTTATCAAGTATCATATCGGGCTTGTAGCTTTTGTTATACATACTGCAACCGCCAAAAAGCAGCATAAAAATAAAAAATAAAATTTTCAAAATCACACTTCTTAAAAATATAATATTTTTGATATGATTTTAACATCTTTATCTTTAAGGAATGGATATGATAAAACATTTAATAAGCACAAAAGACTTAAGCATTTATGATATAAACGAAATTTTAGATGAAGCAATAAAATATAAAAAAAAGATTCCACACAATACATTAAAAAACAAACTCGTTACCACAATATTTTTTGAAAACTCTACTAGAACATTAAGCAGTTTTGAAATCGCAGCAAAAAGGCTTGGAGCTAAAGTCGTCCGCCTTGATATTTCTAAAAGCTCCGCTTCAAAAGGCGAGAGTATGGCAGATACTGCCGCAAACATCAATGCTATGAATCCAAATGCAATAATAATCCGCCATAAACACGCAGGAGCTGGAAACTATCTAGCAAAATACGTTTCTTGTCCTATTATAAATGGTGGCGATGGCGCACACGCACACCCTACACAAGCCCTGCTTGATACAATGACAATGAAACTTCACTTTGGCGATTTGAAAGGCAAAAGCATAGCGATAGTTGGTGATATAGTGAATTCTAGGGTTGCGACAAGCGGAATTGATATTTTTAGACGACTTGGGATGAAAGTTATTCTGGTTGCTCCACCGCATTTCCAAAGCCTTTTTAAAGAAAGTAAGAATCTAATTAAAACAGACAATATCCACTCAATTATTGATAAAGTTAATATGATTATGAGCCTAAGAACACAAACAGAAAGGCATAACTACCAAATTTATAGCTCACTAAAAGATTACGCTTCACGATTTTGCATTACAAAAGAGCTAATTGGAAATAGAGATATTATTGTGCTTCATCCAGGTCCTGTGCATAGAAATATTGACATAGATGATGATATGCTAAAAGATTCTCGCTCAAAAGTGCTATCTCAAGTCTCAAATGGCGTTTATATAAGAATGGCTATTTTAAATAGGCTGATAAAGAAAAATAACTTGGCATAGAATCTAGCAATTTTAAATTTAAAAATTATAATGGATCTTGCAATATCTTATAGAAACTAAAATAGCAGAATCTATTTTAGTTTCTAAATCTTTTTAAAGCTTTTGTTAAAAACTACCATATTCATTTTTTAAAAATCTTTAATCTTTTTAAATTAATTTTAGTGGAAAGCAAATTCTAAAAATTAAATTTATTAAACTTCACTAAAACTAGCAAGAATCTAAATATAATAAAACAAATCAATGAAATAAAAATTAAAACTAGCTATTTTTAGCCTTTAGTTTGTAATTTTCAAATACCATTTTTATGCCATCTTTTAAGCTAATTTGGGGACTAAAACCAAGATTTTGTAATTTTTTAATATCTAGCAGTTTTTGTGGCGTTCCATCTGGTTTGCTTAAATCAAATATAATCTCCCCGCTAAAGCCAACTATCTCCTTAATCAAATAAGCCAACTCTCTTATGCTTATGTCCTTTCCACTACCTATATTTATATGCGTATTGCGGATTTCACCTCCATTTGCCCCTTTTGCCAAATCCTTAAAATCAATATTTTGCATTATATACACACAAGCCCTAGCCAAATCGTTTGAGTGTAAAAATTCTCTTCTAACATTCCCGCTACCCCATACTTCAAGGCTATTTTTAGAAATCTTAAAATCTCTCAAAATTTCTTTATAATTCTCTCCCAAATCTGCCTTAATAGATTCCAAATCATCATCTTCAAGGCATTTTGCAAGATAGATTTTTCTAATTAATGCGGGCAAAACATGGGAGTTAAATAAATCAAAATTATCATTATTTCCATAAAGATTCGTAGGCATTACAGAAATGAAGTTACAACCATATTGCAAAGAATAAGATTCACACATTTTAAGCCCAGCAATTTTTGCGATAGCATATGGTTCATTTGTATATTCTAATTCTCCATTTAATAAAGAAGATTCTGTTAGTGGTTGGGTAGCAAACTTTGGATAAATACAGCTTGAGCCGAGAAAAAGCAGTTTTTTAACCTTGAATCTAAAAGCATTATGGATAATATTATTTTGTATTGCTAAATTTTCATAAATAAAATCAGCTCTATAAGTGTTATTTGCCATAATTCCACCAACTTTAGCGGCAGCCAAAAAAATGTATTCAATATTATTATTTTTAAAAAAGCTTTCTACCTTACTAAAATCCATCAAATCCAACTCATCTTTTGATTTAAGAATTAAATTTTTATATCCATTTCTTTGCAACTCACCAACAATCGCACTACCCACCAATCCATTATGTCCTGCCACAAAAATATTTGAATCCAAATTCACAAACTTTCCTTTTTTATAAATTTTTATTAAAAATGATTATTTTAGTTTTGTAAATTATATGCTTATTGCTTTAAAATTGCAAATTAAGTAAGCAAATTAACACTTTATTAAAATTAATTGCCTATAATTGCGTTTTATTTTTATTTTTACTAAAGAGGCAAAATGCCAAAAATTTCAGTTATTCTCCCTGTCTTTAATACGCAAGATTTTCTAAAAAATAGCATAGAATCCTGCCTAAAACAAAGCTTAAGTGATATTGAAATAATAATAATTGATGATAAAAGCACAGATTCTAGCCTAAAAATAATAGAAAGCTACAAAGATGAGCGAATAAAAATAATTAAAAATAAAGAGAATCTAGGCACTTTTCTATCACGCAATGAGGGGATAAAAATTGCAAATGGAGAATATATAATTTTTTTAGATGGCGATGATTATTTAGAAAATGAAAGTTTGGAAATTCTATACAATATAGCAGTTAGCAAAAGTGCAGATATGGTGAATTTTGGCATTATAAATAAACCAATTATAAAAAATGCAACTTTACCAAAGATTCACACAGAGGAGATTCTAGGTGAAGAAATCACAAATAAAATCATTATAAAAGATTTTAAAAAATCGTGGTTTATCGTCTGTGCAAAGCTATTTAAAACAGCTTTAGTAAAAAATGCAATAAAACAACTAGCTTTCATAGATAGGCATTTAATCTCAAGCGAAGATAGCATTTTGTTTTTCGTAATTTGTTTGCTTGCTAAAAAAAGTGTTGGTGTGGAAAAAAACTTCTATATTTATTGCCAAAATGATGGCTCAATTATGCGCTCAATAAATAAAGAGAGATTATTAAAGCAAATAGATGACAGAACTTATCTAAAAAATGCTCTAGATTACCTTTCACAAAACAAAGATTTATCAAGCCACGAATATTTCCATCAAGCTAAAAAAAATATGCAAAATATGCTAGATTATTTCATTTGCTATTCTAAAAGATTCCTTACAAAAAATGATTTAAATACAACAATCTCGCCTTATTTTACATATAGCATTATGTCGTTTAAATTTATGGCAAGGTGGCAAATAGCAGTAAAATTAATGATTTTTATCCTAACTTTTGGCACGAAAAAATTATAAGGTTTAAAGAATATGAATCTAAAACTAAAAATAAAGCTTTTTTTAAAATCCATATTTAATAAAATTTTTACAAATCCCACTTTAAAAAATAAGATTTTGCGACTTCTTGGTAGAGATTATGAGCTAGATGGCAGAGAATTAGCAAATATAAAACTAGAATCTTTAGAGAATAATGAGGCTGTAAAAAACAGCAATATTGGTGATTTTATAGTCTCACTTACAACATTTCCTGCAAGAATTGGAATCTTAAAATATACATTATATTCTATTATTATTCAAAATCTGCGTCCAAAGGAAATTGTGCTATGTCTGAGTAAAAAAGAGTTTGAAAATTTTGAGATACCGCAAGAAATTTTAAATTTAAATAAATTTGGGCTTAAGATTCTGTGGAGTGATGAGGATTTAAGGCAGTATAATAAAATTATCCCGATTTTAGAGCACTACAAAGATGAAGTGATAATAACCATCGATGATGATATGTTCTACCCACAAAATTTGCTAAAAAATTTATATGAAGCACATTTAAACAATAAAAAAACGATTTGGTGTCAGAGGGCAAGAGTGCTTAAATATTCTAACACTAAGATTGAGAGTTTTTCAACTTGGAAATTAGTAAAAAAAAATAATAGTTCTTTGCAAAATTTTCCACAATTTAGCCTATTTTTAGAGGGTGTGGGTGGCGTTTTATACCCTCCTAATTCACTGCATAAAAATGTGCTAAATAGAGATAAATTCCTCTCTTTATCCCCAAAGGCTGATGATATTTGGCTTTGGGCTATGGCGGTACTAAATGGAAGTAAAATTGGCGTTGTTAAAAATAATTCAATGGCAAATGGAAATGCGATGACAAACTCGCCTTATGGACAATCTCTATGGTATGAAAATCTAATTTCTGGTAATGATAAGCAGCTTAATGCTGTGATAAAAGCATATCCTCAAATTTTAGAGATTCTAAATAAAAAAGAAATGAGAATTTTGCAACTAGGCAAATTTTATCCACCTGATATTGGTGGGATTGAAAGCGTAATGGAAGATATTACAGTTTCTTTAAATAAAAAGGGAATAATTTGTGATGTGCTCTGCTCAAACTCAAAGCTAGAATATAAACAAGATTTGATTAATGGTGCAAAAATTATGCGATGTGCGTCTTTTGGGAGGCTAGCTTCAACCTCGATTGCTCCGCAAATGATTTTTAAATTAATAAAAATTATTAAAGATTATGAGATAATTCATATTCACTTACCCGACCCTATGGCAAATCTTGCACTTTTATTATCAAATTATAAAAATAAAAAAATCATTTTGCATTGGCATTCAGATATCATCAAGCAAAAAAATCTACTAAAGCTCTATTTACCACTACAAAATAAGCTTTTAAATATAGCAGATAAAATCATTGTAACCTCAACAAAATACATTGAAGAATCCAGTTTTTTGCCAAAATATAAAAATAAATGCGTAGCCATTCCCATAGGCTTTAACCAAGATGCCTTTTTTAATAGCAAGGAAGTTGCAAATAATATATTTCCAAAAGATAAAAAAATCATTTTTTCACTTGGACGATTTGCCAAAAATAAAGGATTTGAATATTTAATACAAAGTGCAAAATATTTAAGTGATGAATATATGATTGTCATTGGTGGAGGCGGAAATGAAGCATTAAAGAAAGAATACCTCTCTCTTATAAAAACAAATAATTTAAAGCAAAAAGTTCGCTTAAGTGGGCAAATGGAGAGAAGTTTATTAAAAAATTATTATGCAAATTGCCATATTTTTGCACTCCCATCTATTCAAGAATCTTATGGGATTGTTCTTATTGAAGCAATGAGTTTTAAAAAGCCCATAATTTGCACAAAACTTAAGCCATCTGGAGTTGATTTTATAAATCAAAATGAATTTAGTGGTATCGTAGTAGAACCAAAAAATCCAAAAGCTCTAGCACAAGCAGTAGCAAAAATTGAGCAAAATTATAACTACTACGCCCAAAATGCCTATAATAGATATTTAGAACATTTTACTTTAGATAAAATGATTGAGGGAATCTTAAATTTATATAATAATGTGCTAGAATCTTAATTTTTTAAAGGGGTTAAATAATGCAATTTATTATTTTATTTGGTGGGAATTCTTATGAACACGAAGTTAGCATAGTGAGTGCGATTACTCTAAAAAAAGAGTTAAAAAATATTTCTCATTTTATATTTTTAGATTCTATAAATTCACTTTATTTAATCCCAAACAATAAGATGACTTCAAAGCACTTTAGCACTTTTGCTTATAAAAAGGATTCTAAAATAGAGTTTTGTCCTAGTGGTTTTTTAAAAAAAGGTTTCTTAAAAAGTGAAGTGATACGGGGCATTGTGATTAACCTTGTGCATGGAAAAATGGGCGAAGATGGAATGCTTGCTTCTATATTTAATTTTTATGATATTAAATTTATTGGTCCTAGGAATGAGGCTTGTGTAGTTAGCTTTAATAAAGAATATGGTAAGGTTTATGCTAAATATAGAGGCGTAAATGTACTAAATTATGAAGCTTTGCAAAATACTACTAAAATAGAGCCAAATTTAATAAACCATCTTGCCTCAAAACTACCGCTTATTTTCAAACCAGCTAGACTTGGAAGCTCTATTGGAATCTCTATCGCAAAAAATGAAAATGAGATTGCTTATGCGCTAGATTCTGCACTTGAATTTGATGATACAATTATTATTGAATCTTTTATCCCAAATATTAAAGAATACAATCTTGCAGGGGCTTTAATAGATAATGAATTTAAATTTTCTATCATCGAGGAGGTTAACAAAGGTGAATATTTGGATTTTGAGAAAAAATATCTTGATTTTGGAGCAAGAAATTTAGAATTAGATTCTAAAAATCAAACTAAAACTCCCTCTGATTCTAAAGATTTAATTAAAAATCAATTTAAAAATCTTACACAAGATTCCACTCAATTCTTGCAATCTCATAACGAATCTTCCACAAATAAGGTAAAAAAGAAAGAAGCAAATATTAGTGAAGAACTCAAAAATAAAATTAAAGAATCTTTTAAAAAAATCTATCTAAATTGTTTTGAAGGTTCACTCATTCGTTGCGATTTTTTTGTGATTGAAAATGAAGTATATTTAAATGAGATTAATCCGATTCCAGGCTCAATGGCTCACTATTTATTTGATGATATAAATGCGATTTTAAATAAATTAGCAACAAATATCCCAAAAGTTAAAAACATCAAAATACAATATAAATATATTTCTAAGATTCAAGCACATAAGGGAAAATAATCAAAGTTTTGGAGAGAGAGTTGGCACTTAAAAATATAAGTTTAGTATCTAAATCTTTTGAAATTAGCTATATTTTACAAAATAATACTAAAAATAAATGGGCATTATTTCTGCATGGCTGGGGAGCCAATAAAGAACTAATGCAAAATGCTTTTAAAAATACTTTTAGAGAATACAATCATTTGTATTTAGATTTGCCCGGCTTTGGCAATAGTAGCAATGATTATGTGCTAGATTCTAAAGATTATTGTAAGATAGCTCAAGCATTTTTAAAAACACTGAATATCACACCATCTGTCATTATAGGGCATAGCTTTGGTGGGAAAATCGCCACACTTCTAAATCCAAATAAATTGGTTTTATTAAGCAGTGCAGGAATTATCAAAAAAAAGAGTCTAAAAGTGAAAGTAAAAATAAAACTAGCCAAAATTGCTAAATTCTTTCATATAAAAACTAAAATCTTCCGCACAAAAGATGCAGATAATTTGGCAGAAAATATGTATGAGACTTTAAAAATAGTAGTTAACGAGGATTTTAGTGAAATATTTAGCAAGTTTAGTAACAAAGCTTTTATTTTTTGGGGAGACAATGACGAGACAACACCACTTTATATGGCAGAAACAATCGAAAGCTTAATAAAAGATTCAAAGTTATATGTGCTAAAAGGCAATCATTTCTTTTTCTTAAATAATGCAGATTTTATCGATAGGATTACTAATGGAAATAACAAATAACATAATTTTACAGCTAATAGATTTGGTTTTTATACTCTCGCTTGTATTTTATTTATTACAAAATCTGCAGTGGTATAATTATAGTTTAAGCAGGATACTAACAAAACATTCAAAACCTTATTGGCATATTATATTTTTAGTAATACCCATTATTTGCTACATTGTGTTAAAAAATTATTTTTATATTTATTTAATTATTCATTTAATTTTACTAGGAATATGGTATTACAAACTCGATAAAAAGCTAGTTTGGACTACTAGAATTATTAGATTATTTAGTATTCTTGCAATATTTTTAGCACTTAATTTTATCATTGTAATCAATATTGATATATCAAAATATTTTATCTTTGTAGCTGCAATAATTGCCTTTATCACTTCATATATTAGTGAGATTGTAGTAATAAAGCAGTATAAAAAACTAGCAAAAGAAAAGCTAGATTCTATGCCAGATTTAAAAATCATTGCAGTTACCGCAAGCTATGGTAAAACTAGTATTAAAAATTTTATCTTTGAATTGCTCTCAAAGCAGTATAAAACTTATGCTACTCCAAGAAGTATAAATACGATAAATGGAATTATTAGCGATATAAATAATAATTTGGAATCTGATACACAAATCTATATAGTCGAAGCAGGAGCAAGAAATATAGGCGATATTGCCAAAATCTCAAAGCTAATCAATCATCACTATGCAATTATAGGCGAGATAGGTGAGGCACATTTGCAATATTTTAAAACAATAGAAAATATCAAAAATACAAAATATGAGCTATTTTTAAGCAACCGCTTAAAAGAAGTGTTTCTTTATAAAGATAATGATGAGCCTAGTGAGGATATAAATATTTCTAATGCGAAAATTTTAAGATTCCCAACTGAAATAAAAAATGTGGAATCTAATTTAGAGGCAACAAGCTTTGATTTGAAAATTGATAGTGAATTTTATAGCTTTCAAACAAAGATTCTAGGGAGATTTAATATTTCAAATATATCTGTTGCAATTTTATTAGCACATCATAATTTTAGAATGGATATTAAAGATATTCAAATAAAAGTGCGGGATCTTAAGCAAGTAGAACATAGATTAGAAAAGCTAGAAGTAAATAGAAAAATTATCCTAGATGATAGTTTCAATGGGAATCTAAAAGGTATGAGCGAAGCTATCCGCCTCTCATCACTTTATAAAAATGGTAAGAAGATTATAGTTACACCTGGCTTAATTGAAAGTAGTGAGGAAAATAATATCAAATTAGCAAATCTAATAAATGAAGTTTTTGATATAGCAATCATTACAGGCGAGCTAAATAGCAAAATTCTTGCACAAAATATAACAAAAACTCAAAAAATGGTAATAAAAGATAAGGTAAATTTGCAGAATATTTTATCATCATTTTGTAAAGATAATGACTTAGTGCTATTTGCAAATGATACACCAAATTATATTTAATATACATTTTAATTTTAAAGTATAATTTGTGCTAAATTTATAAGATTAAAATAATTTTTAAAGGCTCAAATATGGATATTTTATACGCTCCTTGGAGGGAAGCTTATTTTAGTAAAAGCGAGTGTGAATGTGTATTTTGTGCTATTGCTAAAGATGCTATTTTGGATACTCAAAATAAAGTGATTTATAGAAATGAAAATCTTTTTATAGTGATGAATAAATTTCCATATACACCTGGACATATCCTAATAATCCCAAATATTCATACAGATTCTCCCGAAAAACTGCCTAAAGACATTTGGCTTGAAATGTTTGCTAAAGCACAAGATTCTATGCAAATACTATATGATTATGGCGCAAGCGGTATTAATATGGGTATGAATATTAAGGCAGTAGGTGGAGCTGGAATCCCTCTACACTTACATTTACATTTACTTCCTAGATGGAGTGGTGATACAAATTTTCTAACTTCTATCGCAAATACTCGCTCTTATGGTATAGATTTTGATAAAGTTTATGAAAGAATGTGTGAATTAGCCAAAATATATTTGAAATAGAATCTAGAATTTTATTGTAAGTAGAATCTATCAAAATAATCTTTATAATAAATCTATTTGTTTATTAACTAGCAAATATTTTTAACTTATAAATTTTCATACACAAACATTCTTGATAAATTTTATCACTGCTATTTTTAAAATTTATTTTTCATTTTGTGTTTTTTCTGTATTTCATTTTTTTAAATCATACTTTTTAGCTAGATTTTTGTATTTATTTATAATCAAAATCTAGTAAATTAACCTACCATATCTTTAATCAATTAATAATTTTATTCTTTAATTTGTATTTATTTTTTTCAATTTAAGACACTAATATTATAATATTTAAGAGTAGATGCTTAAAATCTATACATTATAAATTTTATTTTAAGTTATTGATCATAAATATTTAGAATTATATTTAAATAATTTTAAAATTAAACCTCTTCCCCC
>CAMWQM010000013.1 GCA_947176375.1 uncultured Helicobacteraceae bacterium | reverse complement strand
CCAATTTATAACTATCGAATAAATCCTAATTCCACAATGCATAGTAAAATAACTATATCTAAACTAAATATGTCAATATATAGTTGGCTTACTATTGCCTCGTGGTTTGAAAATAAAAGAGATAAATGCAAGGACAAAATATTAGAAAAACATCTTTTGTATAATATAAAATTAAGCATAAGAGAAATTTTAAGATCCCTCCAACTTACAGGCTATTCAAAAGACTTAAACTTCACTAAAAGTGATTTAAAAAGATTTTATCCTTATATGAAAGGTAAGTATAAATTCTGCTTCCACTTTCCTAGAATCTATGGATTCCCAAAAAGAGTGAGGCTCTTTATCACTTCATTATTTAAGAGAGAAAAATAGATATTTAAGATATAAAATATCAATTATCTAGCCTAGTCCGCCCTAAAAATAATTAATCCAATTCAAACAAATTAACTAGTTCTAGCTTTTAAATATTTAAAATATTTTAAAACCTATTCCTAGAATCTATGGATTCCCACTTTATCCTGATAAATAAATATAAAGTATAGTTACTTATAAATTTTAATAGCCATACTTTCCTTTAAACTTTTAGAGATTCTATTTTTGCACCTTCTAGCATTTTTACCATAAAAGCATAATTTTTCATAAAATTATTGATACAAATTTCAAAGTAATATAGTAGCAATAAATTCAATCCTTACACTCTAAATGTAGTTTATATAATAAAATCTATATAGAACTTATTATATCTCCAGCTTGTCTCTATGCAGATTTTTATGCATAAACATTGTATATTAATATGGTCATAAATAAGACTATCATTAAATCTCTATAAAGTGATTGAATATGCCACTATAAAGCCAATACCCTCTCTATAAGTATTTTTATTAACTAAATCTAGTATATTGATTGTATTTTTGCTATTATAGACAGGGATTCTAACTAATAGTTCAAGTGCATGCTTCTGTTCCCATACCATTTTTAATCCAGTATTTATCCTCAAGCTTCCATAGGTGCTTAAATCGATTTTACTATCCACACCATCAGCTATACTAGCATCTATCCCAAAGCCAAGTACTCCAGCCCAGCCAAGTCCTAGCACCCCACCTATTCTAAAGTAGTAATCTTCTGTATTGTAAAAATTTATTAATAAATCTAAATTTATCGCACCATTTGCGGCACCTCCAGCAGAGATTTTACTTCCATTTGCTAGATTTTCCAAGTTAAACATATCTCTTAAATCACCACCTGCACGAATATCAAAGCTCACATAAGGGCGAAGTCCTATCCAATCATTAAACATAAAAGCCCAGCCAAAGCTCATAGTAAGTGGTATTAGTCCAGCATTTCTATTAGTATTTGGCTCAAAGCCACTCCATCCAGCTCCTAGTCCTACACTATAATAGAATCTATTTGTTATAAACTCTACTTTGGGAGGCTCCATTTTAGCTACATTGATGATATTTTCATCTATATTTTGCAAATTATATATTTCTAAATTACTAGATTCATTAGAATCAACTTTATTATCCATATTGTTACTAGTAGAGTTGCTGTTTTCGTTCTCATTTGCATATATAAACCCACATATCAAACAAACACACAATATTTTTATCAAATCTTTCATTGTTTTGCCTTATGATTTTAAATTTTTCACACATAGGCGAGTGATAGAATATAAGTGTAGCAAATTTAATTTTTAATTGCTATGTTTTTTAAATTTTATGCGATTAAATATATATTTGTGTATAAAATTTGTAGTTTTATGGATTATAGTTCTTTTATTTGTATCAATTTTGCTAAAAAATAAAATTATATATTGTATTCATTACTTTTTGTATCATTGTAAAAATATATCGCTATCTATGGAAAATTTCACATAAAAAAGTTTTAAAGATAAAATTAATTTCTAATAAAGTATGCAAAAATTAATAAATATATATTGTATTCATTAAAATAATCATATAATTTTACTTCGTATAAAATAGAATTTAAGGAGAGAATATGGGTAGTATTTTGGGATTCCCACGAATTGGAAAAAATAGAGAATTAAAAAAGGCTTTGGAATCTTTTTGGAGTGGAAGGGGAAGCGAAAATGAGTTAGAAAATGTCGCAAAAAGTTTGCGATTAGAGCATTGGAAGATTCAATCTAGGCTTGATAATGTGTGTGTAAATGATTTTAGTTTTTATGATAATTTGATTGATTTAGCTTTCTATTTGGGTGCAAAACCAAAGCGATTTAGACATTTGGATGGATTGGAGTGCTATTTTGCTATGGCTAGAGGGCATAAAAGTGGTGTAGCGTGCGAGATGACAAAATGGTTTAATACAAATTATCACTATGTTGTGCCTGAATTAAGCATTGATGATGATTATAAAATCAATATAGAATCTCTAAAATCGCAATACAAGGAGGCTAAAGATAATGGCTATAAGCCTAAAATTAGCTTAATTGGGCTTTTTACATTTTTTGGCTTAAGTAAGGTTGTTGATGGCAAGCCACAGAAGATTTTTCAAAAAGTAAAAAGTGCTTATTTTGATTTACTTGATGAGATTAGTAAGTTAGATTCTAATGTGTTGGTGGAGTTTAGTGAGCCTATTTTTGTGCGTGGGCTAAATGATAGTCAGTCTGGCGATCTAAAATGCATCTATGATAGAAATATTATTGAATGTGTTTATAATAACATTGCAAAAAAGGGTATCAAGGCTATTGTTAGCACATTTTTTGAGCATAGTAGCGAGTTTAGCGAGATTTTGCTAAAGACAGATATTTGTGGAATTGGACTTGATTTTATCTATGGAGAGAAAAACAAACAATCTTTAGAAAATATCGCAAATAGCGATAAGATTCTGTATGCTGGGGTGATTGATGGGAGAAATATTTGGATTGCAAATTTAGCACAAAAGCTAGAATTTTTAGAGGAGATTAGCAAAATTATTCCAAAAGATAGAATCTCCGTAAGCTCATCTTGTTCGCTTTTACATGTGCCTTTTAGCAAGGAGAATGAGAGCAAAATTGATAGCGAGATTCTATCTTATTTGAGTTTTGCAAAAGAAAAGATTGGTGAGATTCTATTGTTAGAAAGTGCTTTTAAAAATGGTGTCACAAGTGAAATTAAGGAATCTTGGGAGAAAAATATAGAGCTAAATCAAAAAAGGGCAAATTCAAATAAAACAAATAATAAAGAGATTAGAGATAGGGTTGCGAATAATAAGCTTTTTGCAAGGAGTACGCCTTATGAAGAGCGAATCAAGCTTCAAAAAAGTCTTTTAGACTATCCGATTTTGGCAACTACTACGATTGGCTCATTTCCGCAAACACCTGAAATAAGAGCATTGCGCCTAAATCATAAAAAAGGAGAAATTAATACAGAATCTTATAATGAGTCTATTAAGGATTATATAAGGGATTGTGTAAGGTTTCAAGAAGAAATTGGACTTGATGTATTGGTGCACGGAGAACCAGAGCGAAATGATATGGTGGAATATTTTGGTGAGCAGCTTATGGGATTTGCATTTTCATCTAATGGTTGGGTGCAAAGCTATGGAAGTAGATGTGTTAAGCCACCTATCATTTATGGAGATGTGGAGCGATTAAAGCCTATGACACTAGAATGGATAAATTTTGCACAAAGTCTAACAAAAAAGATTATGAAAGGAATGCTAACAGGACCAGTTACGATACTTAATTGGAGTTTTGTTAGGGATGATTTAGCGCGTTCTGCTGTGTGTGAGCAGATTGCATTAAGTATTGCTAGTGAAATTAATGATTTGCAAAATGCGGGAATTAAAATTATTCAAGTAGATGAAGCGGCATTCAAAGAGGGCTATCCATTAAGAAAAGAGAATATTGAAGATTATGAATTGTGGGCAATAAAATGCTTTAAAATCGCTACTGCGATAGCAAAGAGTGAAGTGCAGATTCACACGCATATGTGTTATAGCGAGTTTAATGATATTATAAAGAGTATAGAAGCTCTTGATGCTGATGTTATAAGTATTGAGACTGCAAGAAGTGGAAATGCACTGCTAAAAGTATTCAAAGAAATTGGCTATGTAAAGGAAGTTGGTCCTGGTGTTTATGATATACATAGCCCTAGGATTCCAAGTGTGAGTGAAATAAAAAAGCAAATCAAGGCACTTTTAGAAGTTTTACCAAAAGAGCAATTATGGATAAACCCAGATTGTGGGCTAAAAACTAGAAAATATGATGAAGTAAAACCTAGCTTAAAAAACCTAGTAGATGCTGTAAAAGAGATAAGAAAGGAAATTTAGAATAAATGATAGAAAAATTAATCACAAAGATTTGTTCTAATAATTCTTTTCTTAGTTTAGAAGTTACGCCGAGTTTGAGTGCAGATATTAATCAATCTTTGATAAATGAGCTAAAAAGCTATGATTTTATAGATGCGTTTGTTTGCACTGATAGCCCTTTGGCTAGATTCAAACCCTCAAGTATTATTAGCTCTTTGAAATTGCAAAATGCTTTGTCTAAACCTGTGATTTGCACACTTTCGATGCGAGATAGGAATTCTATTGCACTTTGTGGAGATATTTTAGGGGTGAATGAATTTGATATTAGACTTTTTCTAACCCTCACAGGCGATCCTATAAAATTTGGCGATAGTATAGAGAGCAAGGGAGTTTTTGAGGGAAATTCCGCTAAATTATCCTATATCATAAGTGAGTTAAATAAAAATAGGGCAATTAATGGTAAGGAGCTAAAAAGTAAAATAAATAAAATTTATAATTTCAATGTGATTAATTCTTATTCAAATAATCTTTTTAACTTAGCTGATAGAATCCATAAAAAGATCGCAAACAACGATATTTATGCTCTTTTTTCACAGCCAATTTATACAAGTGAAAGTGCAGAATTTTTGTTAGAGAATGTAGAGATGGCGAATAAAATATATGGTAGAGATGTGAAGCTTGTTTTTGGATTCTTTCCTGTTACAAGCTATAAGACTGCTATTTTTATAAAAAATAGACTAAAAGATGTATATATTCCAGATTGCTACATAGATGGGCTAGAAATAGCTTCCAGCAAGGGTAGAGAATATGAGATAGAAAAAGGAATCGAGCTATCAATGCAAAATCTAAATAATCTAAAAAAATTGCATAATAAATTTCACTTTATGAGTGCGACAAAAATGAATTTGGTTAGAGATTTTTTCAATTTAAATATTTCATAATTATTAAATATGTAAAGATTTTTAGCATATCTAGAGAGGGGTTTTGTTAGTTTTTAAGTATGGTGATAAAGATAAAAAATCGCCTTTGTATATAGTTGCCTAAAGCTTTTAAAGACAAAATCTAAAATAGTTATGTTATTTTAGAGTCGGATTGTATTTATTAGCAAAACCATCTCTAAAAAGCATAGTTTTTAAATTCCACTTATTATTTTGTAATATAGATTTAGCTTTATTTTTAAATTGGAATCTAAGTCATAGCATAATCACAACAAGAACAAAATAAATTAATAAAATATTTTTAATTTAAATACAAGTTGATTTTAGAATCTTATTTATTTTAAAATATAAAAAGTATAAAAGTTAATAAGTGCTTCTATATTGATTTTTGTATTTAGTTTTTTAGATTTTTTTTGAAGGAATTAATAAATAAAATTTATAATCTTTTATTAGAATAAATCACCTTGCCAAAAAATTTTACGATATTTTGTTTTTTTGAGATTCTAAATTGAAAATATTGTTTAAACTTTTCTTTGAGTGATGAGGTTTTAGCGATGAATTCTTTTGCGCTATTAGCACTAAATGCAGCATTTAGAATCTTATTATTTTGCACAATATATTTTGGAATATTTAAATCTTTTAGATTTTTTTTCATTTCCAAAAAATCCTCATCTTTTTTAGATGTATATTCTAATTTAGGGCGAATAAAAGCTGTCGGGAGGTCAAAAGTTTGAAGTAAATTATTGTCTCTTAAAAAATAGAATATTTCTCTAAAAGATTCCATTGTGCTTCCTTTTGTATTTCCATTGCTGCCTGCTTTCATAATTGAACCATTCCTTTGGCGATAGAAATATCTAGCATTTTTATTAATGGCTATTTTTCTTGCAAGGGCGTGAGCGCAAAAATTAAAGACTATATCCTCTGCTAACAATTTATGGAATTTTAGATTTTTAATTAAGTTGTATTCAAATACACATCTCCATACTTCTAGCTTTGTGATATTATTTTTCTTAATTATGTGGATTTTTCCTTTCGTTTTCTTTTGCTCTAAATAAAAGGCTTTGCTGTTGTAATTATTTGTATCAAAAATCTCTATATCAGAGCTTTTTGATATTTGGACTTTATTTATTTCTAGTGTGTATATGAGGTTTCTAAAGTAATCTTTTGCAATTACATCATCAGAATCTACAAAACCAACATAGCTGGATTCTATACCAGAATCTTCATTAGAAACCACATTGGAATCCACTAAATCGTTGCCCCCCCCCAATATTTTGATTAAACATTATTGATTTAATCATTTCTAATCCTGCATTTCTAGCATACGCCACACCCATATTTTCTTGATTGATTAAGACAAATCGCTCATCTTTCAAGTAAGATTCTGCGATTTCTTTGCTTTTATCTGTGCTACCATCATTTATTAATATTGCTCTAAAATTTGTGTAGCTTTGCCTTTGAATAGAATCTAGACAATCTTTAAGATAATTTTCCACATTATAAATAGGGATTATGATATTTAGTTTTTTCATTTATTTCTTTAAAAATTATGATTTTAATTAGGAATATTTTGAATTTTTTTAAGTCTATTTTTAGAAACTATAAAGCTAATATTCATTTTTTAAACATCTTTTTTAAAATTTATAGATAGTGAATTCACGCAATGCCTAGTATTTTTGGGTGTGAATCCCTCACCATTAAATTTATGTCCTAAATGCCCTCCACATTTAGAGCAGAGTATCTCAACCCTAGCTCCATCGCTATCAAGTTGCTCTTTTATGGCATCTTTTATCCCACCATCAAAGCTAGCCCAGCCACAATGAGACTTAAACTTATCACTAGATTTGTAAAGCGGGGCGTTGCATTGCCTACAAAGATAGATTCCCTTTTCAAAAAAATCTGTGTATTCCCCGCTAAAAGGTGCTTCAGTGCCTTTGTGAATGATTATAAATTCTTCTTCTTTGCTTAATTTATTCAAAAATAAAATCCTATTAAAATGGAATAAACCAACATTATGCTAGAATCTTGCTTAAAATTTAGTAATTAAAAGAGATAATCAGAACCTATGAAAAAAATCCTAATAATCTTTGGCACTCGCCCAGAGGCTATCAAAATGGCTCCAATAATTTTGGCACTTAAAAAAGAGAAAAATATTTCTAGTAAGGTTTGCATAACCGCACAACATAGGAGTATGTTAGATTCTGTATTAGAGATTTTTAAGATAAAAGCTGATTTTGATTTGGATATTATGAAAGATTCGCAAGATTTATTTAGCATTAGCACAAATGCACTTTTGGGGCTTAAAAGTGTGATAGAAAGCTATAAGCCTAATTTGATTTTAGTGCATGGCGATACTAGCACAACATTTATTGGGGCTTTGAGTGGCTTTTATAATAAAATTGCAGTAGCACATATCGAGGCGGGACTAAGGACAAATGATAAATATAGTCCATTTCCAGAAGAAATTAACCGCCAGCTAACTACCAAACTCTCAACCTATCACTTTGCCCCAACGCAGTTAGCTTATGAAAATTTACTAAAAGATGGCATTAGTAAAAAATATATTAAAATCGTTGGAAACAGCGTGATTGACAGCCTAAAGCTAATGCAAGAAACAATCAAAAAAGACAAAGCCATTAAGAAAAAGATTCTATCTAAACTCTCTTTACCAATGGATAAGAAATTCATTCTAGTTACAGCGCATAGGCGAGAGAGCTTTGGAAAGGATATCAAAAATATAGCCCTTGCACTAAAAGCAATAGCTCTAAAATCTAGTGATATAAATATTTTTTATCCACTTCATTTAAATCCAAATATTCAAAAGCCAATGAAAGCGATTTTAGGCGAGATTGAGAATATTTTTTTAATTAGTCCGCTTGATTATGAATGTTTTGTATATTTGATGAGTGAGTCTTATTTGATACTTACAGATAGTGGCGGTATTCAAGAGGAGGCTACTGCGCTTTTTAAGCCTACATTAATTATGCGGAATAAAACAGAGCGAAAAGAGGCGTTAGAATGCAAAACTTTGAAGCTAGTAGGCACTTCTAAAGAGAAAATAGTAAAAGAAAGCCTAAAATTACTAAATAGTAAAAAAGCTTATCAAATTATGTCAAATCCGAAAAATCCACTTCCCTATGGGGATGGCAATACAGCTAAAAAAATAATAAATTTTATTAAGAAAATATGAAATTTTTAATTAGGCTTGTTGATATATTTTATTATTGCAAGAGTGTTGTTTTTAGGGTTTTTAGAGATTCTAAAGATTCTAACTTTTCATTAAAACAAGATAGAGAGTTGCCAAGCAAGAGAGCTTTAGAGATTATTAAAAAGCTAGATTCTATTTTAGATTCTAGTTTAAATTCTGCTAGTTTGAGTAATTTAGATTTAAAAGATTGTTTCAATAAAGTAGAATCTAAAGGGCTAGATTCTATTAGTTTTCAATTTTACAAGATGGATTCCATCAATTTGGATTCTAGGTTTAATATGGAATCTAATTTAAAATCTGACTTCGCCAGCTCCCACAATCCTACTAATATAATACCTTTTAGAAGTTTAAAAACCTCACAAACTTTGCCTAAAGTATTGCTAGTAGAACTAAATACATTTCATATTGAGACAATTTTTGGGGTGGAATTTTATTTAAAAAAGCTAGGCTTTGATGTAGTGATTTTATTAAGAGAGGAAGTTAAAAGCACTTTAGAGGCGGAGGAAAAAGAGCTAGATTTTAGTGTGAATGAGGCAAATTTTAATAACAAGGTGCAAGAAAATAGCAAACTAACTCAAAAAGCAACAATGCAAACTTTACAAGATTCCTCTAGAATTCAAAATACGCAGAGTTTGCAAGATATGCAAGATACGAAAAATATGCAAGACAAAGTGATTAATTCTAGCTCTAATGGTTTTAAAAATATCTTTGCCTCTTTAAATGATATGTTTTATATTCTAAATGATGATTGCACAAAAAAATTTGATTTTATCTTTTTTAATACTATGGTTGTGGGTGCTTCTAATGTTTTTGTGCTAGATTTAGTGAAAGTGAGGTCAAAATATGGGATTCTTGGAATCTATCATACAATAAGTGATATTGTCAAATTTGGCGATTTTAAAAATTATAGCGAGGGGCGATATTTTGCACTGCGTGATATTGAATATAAGTATCAAGGTGGGGTGGTGGTGCTAAAAGGGCTAAATCTTAAAAGTAATATAAGTAAAAAATCACCTTTAGAATCGATAAATATTAATTTAGAAACTAAAAATAAAAAAAGCTCTACAATCCATTTTACTAGCGTAGGATTTGCACTCCATCATAAAAATTTTAAAGTTATTTTGTTAAAAATTATTAGAGATTTGGAGAAAAATGGGATTAAAAATTTTAGATTTAATCTAATTTCAAGGGATGAGATTGCCTTGCAGAGCGATTTTATAACTATTTACAAAAATCCTAGTAAAAGTGAAATGGAGGAAGTTTTATCAACAAGTCATTTTATTTTTGCATTTTATGATAGCTTCGCACATAGGCATTATTTAAGGACTTCTACAAGCGGACAGAGGGCTTTGAGCCTAGAGTTTAACATTCCACTTTTAATCAATGAGCCTTTTGCAAGTGCATTTAATTTTACCCCAAATAATGCAGTGATTTTTAAAAATAGTAAAAGTGTGGAATCTTGCATAAAAATGTCAGCAAAGGACTATTTAGAGCTAAAAAATAATCTAGCGAAACTAGATTTTGATTTAACTCTTGCTTCGGTGCAAAATCTATCAAGTAGTATTGAAAAAATTAAATCAAATTGTGATTTTAAGGCGTTGGATAATCGTTATTATGAAAAATGTTATGAAAATGCAAGACAAAATAGCAGATTAAGGAGTTAGAGTATGGAGCATTTTTGTTTCTTTTGTGTTACTTATGAGGGGGATTATGAAGAATTTTGTGCAATGGTGGAGAGCTTTAAAAAACACAATATTGATAAAATTAAGCTTATAGTTGCCCTTCAAGGAATAGAAGAAACCCAGCAAGATTTTAAAAAATCTATCCCAAATCTAACTACTCAATTTGAAGCCAAAAATTTAGATTCTGTATTAAATGAGAAATCTTATACAAACTCCGCTTATATAAAAAATCAAAATTTAGATTCTGCTAATTTTGCAAACACAGCAGAATCTATCGCAAATAAAGTAGAATCTAAAAGTTATGCTTTTGTTAAAAAAGATTCCACTAATACAACACAATCCTGTTCAGACAATATTTATAATTTAGATTCTAAAAATTATGTGGAATCTTGCCAAATGGTGGGGGGGGGTAGAAGCGATATTATTAACAATAAAATAGATTCTAAAGAAAATGAATATAGTGCCAAATATGTGGAATCTAGCACGCAGGAAACTAATACACAAAATCTAGTAATAGAATCTATCGACTTCCTTAATCAAAGATCAAAGAAAACAAGCCCTAGCGCGCAAAATTTAAAACTAAGCAATTTAAATTCAAATAAAGCAGAATCTTCAAATATTTTAGAGAAGTTTAAAGTCTTTGAGTGTGAGTGTGTGGAGATTATTAGTGATACTTCTTTTAGCAAGCCTTATTTGATAAAAGAAAGAAATAAGAAGCTAGATTTTAGCATAGGTTATATTAATCAGCAGATTGCGAAGCTTGCATTTTGGGAGAGTAGGAGGGTAGAGCATTATCTTTGTATCGATAGTGATAGTATTTTTATTAGAGATTTTAGGAAAGATGATTTTTTCTATGATAAATTTACGCCCTATATTTGTCTAGTGCAAGACAAAGATTTATTAAGCAAGCCTTACTATATAGGCTTTGGTAAAGAGCGACAAAGGCAAATAAAAAAGATTTTTAGTTTAATTTTGGGTAATGATAAGCGCTTTAGAACTTGCCATAATAGCCAAATTATCTCTAGCGTTGTGATGAGGCATTTTAAAGAGCATTTTATGAATAAAAATAATTTTAGTTATATTGATTTGCTTGAAATTGCTCCATTTGAATTTAGCTGGTATAGTGCGTATTTTCAAAAATGTGAAGTTATAAAGGAGAAGCAGATTGAGCCATTTTTTAAAATTTATCATACTAAAGCTGAGTTTGTCCTTGATAAATTAGCAGGGCAGAGTATGCAGAATCTAAAAAGTCAATACATCGGGATTATTTTAAATAGTAATTGGGCAAAAGGTGGAATAAAAGGAGCTAAAAATAGTTTTAAAAAAAGAGGGATTTTAGGTAGAATCCTTTTTTATATTTTGAAAAAAATTTACTAGAAGCTACTTTAAGGCTAGTATTTTTTAAATATAAAAAAGTTAAATCATAAATTTAAAAGCAAAAAAAGAGATAAATAAAAATCAAAAAGTGAGAATTTTCATTGAAATCTTTAATTAAAGAACTTTATAAATTTAGAATCTTTTTTATTCTAATTAACAAAATCTATAATTTCACTCTGACTTCAAAGCTTATAAATCCCTATATTAGAGGGCATAAGCTAAAGAGATTGGATAAGGAAATCGACTTTTTTATTGATAAGATAAAAAAAGGAGAGAATTTCGCATTTGCTAGAAATGCTGATGGTGAGCGGGCTATAATGCTTGGTATTAGTGTAGAGTCGCAGGAGAAAAAATGGACTTCGCCAAATTTTGTCTCAAAGTTGGGAATTGATTTGCTAAATTCGCTCAATATTAAAGATAAGCGATTTTATTATGCCATCTCTTGCCCATGTTGCGATAGAGAGGCTTATTATTGGTATAGTAGTAGGATAGAGAATAAAAATAAGACTTTTGCAAATCTTTGGATAAATGCAAATTTTAGGCATTTTAGGACGAAATTTGAAAGCATTAAAAAAGATGCAATTCTCATAGCAAATTATCGAGCCAAAGGCGCAAAGATAGGAAGTCTAAATATACTAAAACATTATGAAATCGATGATGACTGCATTAGTTTTTGGGAAAAACACGCTCCTAATATGATAGATTCTATTAAAAAGGACTTTGGAAAAATAAATAATTTGCTTTATGTTGTGAGTGCTGGTCCTATGAGCTGCGTGATAATAGAGAGACTATTTTTACATAATCCAAATAATATTTATGTGGATTTTGGAAGTAGCATTGATAGTTATTACTTAGATACAAAAACTCGTCCATATCAGGATAAATATAGCCTTTTTGGTGATAGAAATTGCTATATGTATGAGGACTTTGAATGTGATGTTAGCGTGGTTTTAACTCTTTACAAAAGAAAAGAGCATTTGAGCGCCCAAATTCAGTCAATTCTAAATCAAAGTTTAAAACCAAAAGAGCTAATTTTGTTTATAGATTCTAGTGTGAAAAAAGAAGTAGTAGATGGACAAAATGACTTTGTAAATAATATAGATTCCACAAATTTTATAGATTCTAAAAATGTAGAATCTTCTAATTTACAATCTTCTATTATAAATGTGGAATCTGCTGCCTTGCTAGATTCCCAAAATACAACTCCATACATCATAAATCTTACAGATTTTCAAAAAGAAAGCCAAAATATAAATTTAAAGCAAAATGATGATAAGCAAGAAGGTGAAAAGCAGGGTTTATATCAAATATTAGATAGAGAATTGCAGCAATATTTTGATAATATTATTCAAGTGAAGTTTAATGTCGGCGTTTGGGGGCGATTTGCAGGAGGGTTACTAGCTAAGAGTAAATATATTTGTTTTTTTGATGATGATACGCTCCCATCTCATCGTTGGCTTGAAAACTGCCATAATGAGAGCTTAAAAAAAGATGGACTTTATGGTGGGATTGGAATTTTGTCAAATAATTTAGCTAAATATCCATTTGATTTTGCCCATAGGACTATTGGCTGGAATGATAATCCTCCTTTTGCCCTGCGTAATGCTAAAACATTGAGAGTTGATTTTGTGGGGCATAGCTGGTTTTTAAAAAAAGACTATTTAGGGGCTATGTGGATTAATTCAAGCAAGTTTTATGCTTTAGGTAATGTTGCAGAGGACGCATACCTATCTTTTGCACTAAAGAAATATCTAAATATTAACACTTTTGTCCCACCGCAGGATAAAGATGAGTTTTTAAGCTCGACTAAGGGGTTGGAATATGGTAAGGAAGAAGAGGCTATTTCAAAGCAAGATTCCAATCTAATCAAAATGAATAATGCTCTAAAAGCTATGAAAAAAGACGGAATGAAAGAGGTTAGCTTTAGTCTTAAATGGTGGGTTTTGGTTTTGGGGCGAAATATCGCTAAAAAAATATTTAGTGAATCCAAATTAGATAAGCTAAAAGCTAGATTTGGTGCTAAAAAATGATTTTAAAAAATTAAAATTAAGGAGAAATTTTGATAGTAGTGAAGCTTGTAGGTGGGCTAGGAAATCAGCTTTATATTTATTTTTATGCTCTTGCTTTGAAATATAAATATAACTATGATGTAGTGCTAGATAGTAGCTGGTATGGGGAAAATGGGCTTGGACTTGACTGCGATATGAAAGAGGCAAGGAATCTGGAATTATTAAAATTTGATATAAAATTGCAAGTTAAGTTTTTTAGCAAGAAAGATAAACTTAAGATTTTGCCCTCTAACGAGAGATTAAAGTTAAAAATCAATCATCTTGCACGAAAGGTTAAACCAAATTTATTTAAAGTCTCTCATCTAAAATTTGAATCTGGAGACTTTAAAAAAGATTTTGAAGTGCTAGATAATTCTTATATTGAGGGGTATTTTGGCGATTATAGATATTTTGATAGCACAAAATCTACTTTATTTATAAAGATCCCACTAGATTCTAAAAATAAAGCTATGCTAGAGAAAATCAAATCTATCAAAAACTCTGTCTGTCTGCATATTAGAAGAGGTGATTATCTTAATTTGTCTAATTTGTTTATTAATTTAGGAAGTAAGTATTATAAAAGTGCAATTAATTTGATGAAAGAAAAAATAGCCAATAGGGGGGGGGCAGTGCCACTTTTTCATCTTTAGCAATGATTTAGATTTTGTTAAAAGTGAATTTGTAAGCGAATTTGGCAATTTGCTAGAAAATTTTAGCATTGTAGATATAAATGGTGCGCATAATGCAGCCTTTGAATTAGTATTGATGAAATCTTGTGCTCATCAAATACTTGCAAATTCCACTCTCTCTTGTTTTGCAGCCTATTTCAATGATAATCCTAAAAAGTTGGTTATCTCTCCAGATAAGTTTTTAGTAGATTATACTTGGGATATAAGACCAAAGGAATGGGCTATTATAGAGCATAATCTAGGTGAAATTTTAAGAGATTAATTCTCAAATTTGAAAGTATAGATAAATCTTTTATAGCTAGAATCTAAAGCTATTTTTCTATGTTATTTTAGAGATGAAATAAAACTAAGAGGCAAAATAGCAAATAAGCTAAAAATAAAAAGCAAGTCTAACTGCTTTAAGTTGGAATGCTTTTTAAATTATTCTATGTAATTTTTTATGCAATGTATGTTTTAAATTTAACTAAATATTATTTTTTTCTTAAAAAATTACTATCAAATAATGGATTGATATTTGTATTTAGCCTATTTTTTAGTGTGATATAATTGTGGCAGTTTATGCAGGAATTTAGCGCTAAATGCTCTTTATTTTTTATCTTATTGATGTTTTCGATATTATGGCAAGCAAAGCAGTCTTGTCCGCAAGAGCTTTGCATCTGCACTCTAGCAAGTTTTTCATCAGTGTGGCAGGTTTTGCAATTTAGCATAATTTTATGGTCGTTGTCTTTGTAATTAACATTAGAGTGACAGGAGGTGCAATCTCCACTACACGCTAAAATAATGCTGTAAAATAAAGTTAAAATAAAAAATATCTTTTTCATATACTAAAATCTATAAACTTAAGATTTATCATAAAACTTTGAATATTCCTTGTAATATCTGTCTTTTTTATCGTGTGAAATGGGTGTAGTCCAACTCTATAACTAAACTCTATCCCAATACCTCTAAAGATATCCACAAATAGTGATAAAGTGGCATTTGCTCCGTGTAAGTTATATTGTATCTCTTTGTTGGTTTGTAAATCTATTTGATTGTGATTAAATAGCCCATATCCAAATGAAATGCTAGGACTAAGCCTACCTTCCATCAATCTAGCGCCTGTTTTGACATTAAGATTAATGCTATAAAAGCTTCCTGCTGTCCCATCAAGCGACATTCCTACAAACAAAATATCACTCCATACAAGCCAACCTCTATCAAGCGCAAAAAAGATTCCGTGTTTATGCTCTGTCCTGTTTTTAAAAAGCATTTGATAACCCACTACAAATGAGCCAAAACTATCTTCCACTACAACAGCAGGGATAAAAAGTTCTTTTAGCGATTTGGAATCTTTTTTAGATTCTACTTTTGCCTCATTTGTTACTTCACTAGATTCGCTATTTTTAGCTTCATTTTCTAAATCTTTTACAATGGAATCTCCTTTTGAATTTTTAGAATCTATTTCCTCTTGTGATGTAGAATCTGTTGAGTTATTATGATTGATTGTATTTAAATTAGAGTTTTTATTTAGTGTTCGAGTAGATTCTGTATTTTGTGTGTTAGATTCTGTTGCATAAATGCCCACCATTAATAAAAATATTAAAATCAATCTCATAATAAACCTTTTATTTTATGGAATGATAGCATATTTATTTTTTATTCATTTCATCATAATGCTTTGTGTAGATTTGGTGCATTGAATCTTTTAAATCACTATACCAATTTGGGTTGCTAAAATCAGGAGTAAAAGATTCCATACATACGACT
Source organism: uncultured Helicobacteraceae bacterium (assembly GCA_947176375.1). Classification (GTDB taxonomy): domain Bacteria; phylum Campylobacterota; class Campylobacteria; order Campylobacterales; family Helicobacteraceae; genus NHYM01. Next base: position 35,385 of record CAMWQM010000013.1, on the reverse strand, counting down.
TTAGCTTTGTTTGAACGCACTTCAAGTTTTGAAGTATCAAAGAGTTGTCTAGTATTTATTAAAACTATTGGTTGGATTTTTAGATTATATTTTTCAATCAATACTTTAGCACCATCTTTAAATGGTAGAAACTCTCTCCCACCTTTGCTTCTTGTGCCTTCTGGGAATATAGCTAGAATTCTCCCTTCCTCTATCTTTTTTTTAGATTCTTTTAATAAATATATTAGAGATTTTTTACTTTCTCTATCAATTAAAATCATTCTGGGGGCTTTGAGTGCGTGTCCATAGAGAAAAATATCACCAAGCTCTTTTTTTGCAATCCAGCAGATATCCCAAGGATAATAAGCTTCAAGGTAGCAAATATCCATAATTCCTTGATGATTTAGCACTAAAATTTTTGCACTTTTGTCAAACTCCCCAATTTTTTCAACCTTGCAAAAATTCACCCAAAAAAATAATCTGCTAGTTTTTCTAACACATCTATTTATTGGTCTAAAAACATAGATAAAAACTATAATAATAGGCATAACTATTGCTATGCTAGTAGCTGCCCAAAAGAATTTTAATTTATTCAACATTATCTTTTGTTACCCAACCTGTTTTATTGTCGCTTATAAGCACTTTGTAATAATTTCTATATTCGCTTAAGATTTGCACTTGCATTTGGCTTGTGGTTTTTGTGATGATTGTAGAATTTGCCGTGGGTAGTATAGTGATATTACTATTTGCCTTAATTGTGGCACCTTCTTTGCTATTAAGTGTAAAAATTAGATAGCCTATTAAGAGAATTGCTACAATAAATAAAGATAATCGCAATTTAAATGGAAGCTTCCTTATAAAAAACATTATTAAAAATGCAAATGAAATTACCAAAATTACTATGTTTTTAAATATCAATGCTTTGTTTATGGGATTGATTTCTTGATTAATATTTATTTGCTCTTTATTGACTATATTTTTTATTTTTAGAGTTTTGTAGCTCTGCGTATTTATGTCAAAATATTCCAAATTAATATTTAAAATATTATTTGGAAGGATTGCATAGTAGATTCCACTAGATTTATTAATGCCAAAGTTTGAAGCTTCAAAGCCTTGCTTTTTTATATGCTGGATTTTAAAGTTTTCTAAATTTCCAAATTCCGCAACTAAATCTAGCACAATAATATTATTATTTTCATCATAAGTTTTGATACTATAATTTTTTATCTCAAGTTTTTTTGCCACGACTCCCACATAATTTGGAGCATTAAGATTGATAGCAGAGTTTGCTATATTTTGGCTCAATTCCCTTTCTTCTAATTCACCTTTTTGTGCTATAACTTCAAGCTTAGGAATAGAAAATGCAGTGGAATTTATTTTAAAATAAAATATATTTTCCAAAGAGCCATCTTCTAGCTCATTCCAAGGTGAATTTTGATTTTTAATAGAGACATTTTTAGATTCTAAAAATCCAATTGAGCGAATTTCTGCATTATCTAGCACAAGGACATTATATTTTATAGCAATAATTTCTCCCACATAGTTTAGATTGGAAGTATCGTTTTCTTTAATTAATTCTTGTTTTATATAAATTAGTTTTGCATTATTTTGGGATTCTAAATTTTGAGATTCTATTTGGGGGCTAGATTCTGCTTGAAAATTAGGCTCTATTTGAATATTTGGCTTAACCTCACCAAAAGCAATGTTTGCGAATAAAATTGAGATTCCAAATAATTTTATTGCAATATTATTCATTTTTAAATCCTAACTATAAACATTAGATAGAATCCGAATTCCATCATCGCTACCCAAAGCCTTATCTATAGCTCTCTCTGGATGTGGCATCATACCAAAGATATTTTTATTTTCATTACAGATTCCAGCGATTTTTTCAATTGAGCCATTTTCATCACTGCTATATTTAAGTAAAATTTGATTATTTTCTTTTAGTTTTTCTAAAGATTTAGAATCGATATAGTAATTACCATCGGCGTGGGCTATTGGGATATTAATTTTTTCTCCTATTGTATAGCCTTTTAAAAGCTTATTATCGTTTGAGGTAATTTCTAACTCACTCATTTTTGATTTAAAATTAATATCTTTGTTTCTCATTAAGATTCCAGGCAATAATCCTGCTTCACATAATATTTGGAATCCATTGCAAATACCAAATACAAGCCCACCATTTGAGGCATATTTAATAACATCTTTCATAATTGGGGAAAATCTTGCAATTGCACCACATCGCAAATAATCTCCATAACTAAAGCCACCAGGTATAACAACAAGCGAAGTATTTGAGGGTAGGGTATTATCTTTATGCCAAATAATTGCACATTCTTTATTTAGAATTTTGCAAGTATATTCTATATCATATTCGCAGTTTGTCCCTAGAAATCTAAGTATAGCAACCACTATTCTAACTCTATTTTATAATTTTCAATAACTGTGTTTGCAAGAAGCATTTCACTCATTTCTTTCGATTTTTCTAATGCTAATTTTTTATCATCAGTGTTTAAATCTAAAATTATATTTTTAGTCATTTTTACATCTCTGACACAATCAAATCCAAGAGAATCTAGGGCATTAAAAATAGTCTTTGCTTGTGGGTCTAAAACACCATTTTTAAGTGATATTTCAATTCTTGCTTTCATACAACTCCCTAACCATTTATTCTATTTAAAATTTCTTTGTAAGATTTAACTACGCTACCAAGATTTTGTCTAAAAATATCTTTATCCATTTTTCTATTTGTATCTTTATCCCAAAGTCTGCAACTATCTGGGCTAATCTCGTCTGCAAGCAAAATCTTATTATTTTCATTTTTTCCAAATTCAATTTTAAAATCTACTAATTTTAGATTCCGCTCATCAAAAAATGCAAGTAGAATCTTATTAATCTCTCTAGCTGTGTTTTTTAGGAATTCTATATCTTTATCATTGTCTAAGATTCCCATAATTTTGCAGTGCTCATCATTGATTATCGGATCATCTAAATCATCATTTTTATAATAAAATTCCACCAATGGAAAGTCTAGCATTTTGCCATCTTGTATTCCTAGACGCTTTGTAAGAGAACCAGTAGCAATATTTCTAACCACTACTTCAAGAGGAATGATTTTTACTTTTTTGCAAAGCATATTTCTTTCATCTAGCATTTCTATAAAATGGCTTTTAATATTATTTTTTGCAAGTAATTTAAATAGAAGTGAGCTAATTTGACAATTTAAGCTTCCTTTGCCGCTTTCGCTTCCTTTTTTTTGTGCGTTAAATGCTGTCAAATCATCTTTAAACTCTGCTATAACTTCATCTTGTTTATTTGTGCTGTAAAGTTTTTTTCCTTTGCCTTCATATAATAATTCTAATTTATCCATCATTTTTCCTTATTATTTATTTGCCAAATTTATTTTAGAAGTATTATTTATTACCATAAGTATTTTTAGGGCATCAATCGCACTTTTTAGTTGTATATCATTGTAAATATCTTTGGTCGTTATCGTTTCATTTTTATTAGTATCATCTTTCTGCTCTACTTTGACAACACCTTCACCTTGATTGATTTTATCTAGCTCATTTTGTAAATGTTTTTTTAACTCAGATTCTTTTATCTCAAAATCATTAGAATTTTTTGGCACAGCTCCCGGATATACAACAATATCAGGTGTGATTCCAACTGCTTGTATAGTTCTTCCACTAGGCAAATAATATCTTGCAGTAGTAAGTCTTAAAGCATCGGTGTTTTCGCCACCCTCAACTTCTAGAACGACTTGCACACTACCTTTGCCAAATGTATTTTCTCCAACAATCACAGCTCTTTTATGGTCTTGTAGGCTTCCTGCGACTATCTCACTTGCACTTGCACTCCCTCCATTTACCAATACTACTAAAGGTATATTTGGGAATGGCGCTTTGCCATCCGCCTTAAACTCCTCATTATTGCTTTTAATTTTTCCTTTTTGTGAAACTATTAATCCATCTTTTATAAATGTATTTACTAATCCCACTGCTTGGTCTAGTGAGCCACCAGGATTATTTCTCAAATCTAGGATTATTCCGCTTGGATTATTTTTTCTTATCAAATCTTGCGTTTTTTTAGTAACATTTTTATCAAAGCTATTTACTCTTAAATATAAATAATTTGTATTTTCTATCTTTCGTGCGTAAGTAGAAGTTACATTTATGGTATCCCTTTTGACTTCGATAACCAAAGGTTTTGGTTCACCTTTTCTAATAATTGTAAGTTTAACTTTTGTATTTTTCTTACCACGCATAAGATTTACAGCCTCATCTATCGTCATATTTAGTGTGCTTTGATTATTGATTTTTAATATAATATCTCCGCTTTTTAATCCAGCTTTATCGCCTGGTGTGCCTTCTATTGGAGAGATTATTGTTAAAGCTCCATCTTTTAGGGCTATTTGGATTCCTATACCACTAAATTCTCCATTTATTTGCACTTTTAAATCACTATAATCTTTTGGTGTTAGATATGCCGAATGTGCGTCAAGATTAGTTAGTAATCCACTTATAGCTTTATCTACAATCTCATTAATATTTATATCATCTACATAATATTGCTCTATATTTCCTATAACAACTCTTAGTTTATTATAAGCATCTAGCCTAGTTTGATTGTGATTATCTTCCCCAAAGAGATTACTAAAGATTAAAGCACTAATAGCAAAAGTAGTAGCAAAACCAGCTATTAAAAATTTATAATACCTCATTTTATACCCATATTTATGAAAGATTAAGAGTTTATTTTTAAGCCTAACTCTTTAAAGGCGTAGATTCTATACAAAAATAGATTATTTAAAGTTTAAATTTATCTAAATTTTAAATTATTTTTTAAGATAGATTTTATATTCGCTTTTTGGGACACATTCAGCAATTATTTTTGATTGTATTCCTTTATCATTTAGAATCTTATTTAGTTCATTTGTATTGCTGGAATCTAGTGCTATTAATAATCCTCCAGAAGTCTGTGCATCATAAAAAAATATATCATCAATACTATTTTCATTTAACACACTAGATTCTAAAGTAGCTTTATTTTTATGGCTGCCACCTGGAATAATCCCTATATTCGCAAATTCTCTCACTCTATCAAACATTGCTACTTCATTTGCATAGAGATTGATTGAAATACTTTGATTTATCATTTCATTTAAATGCCCTATCAACCCGAATCCTGTTACATCACTACAAGCACTTATACTAAATTTTTTAGCCTCATTTTTAGCATATAAATTTAGTTCTAGCATAGATTTGACAAAGTCTAAATCTTTACTAAATTCCATTTCGCCAGCTTTTAGCGCACTAGAGAGAATTCCACTTCCAATAGGTTTAGTTAGGATTATTAAATCTCCTATTTTTGCAGTATTATTCCTCCAAAAGATAGAATCTTTAATTATCCCTGTAACGCTTAACCCGAATTTCTGTTCACTATCTACTATGCTATGCCCACCAAGCAGGGCAGTGCTAGATTCTATTAGCTTGTTTAACGCACCTTGTAAAATCTCATTTGCCTCATTTGTATTTAAATGTTCTTTATCCCACATTAAAATACTCATTGCAGTGTGTGCGTCTGAGCCTTTTGCAAATACATCGCTAAGTGAGTTTGCCGCGGCAATTCCTCCATAAATATACAAATCATCTACAATAGGAGTGATGAAATCTAGGCTTTGGACAATAATATTAGACTCATCAACCTTGTAGATTCCGCTATCATCATTATCTTTAAAATCTACTAGGAGATTTTTGTAATTTGGTTGGTTTAGGTTGCTAGTTATTTGTTTTAAGTCTTCCAGACCTACTTTAGCAGCTCACCCAGCACAGCTTACGAATTGTGTTATTTTTTTATTCAATATTATTTTCCTTTTGATAATTGCTTAAAAATTCTTCTAAATTAAACTTTTTTCTATGATTTTCTGTGAAAATATGAATCATAATCTCACCCAAATCAGCAATAATCCAATCTCCACTCTCCTCATCAGTTGCGTAGAATTCCTCGCCTTTTGGCTTTAACTCTGTTTTTAGTGTATCTAACAGGGCAAAGCTATGTTTATCTGCTAGACTTGTGGTTATTATTACATATTGCGTGATATAGCTAGTTTTACTCAAATCAAAAAGTTCAATATCTTGTGCCTTTTTAGAATCTAGCAAATTTATTATAAAATCCAACCTCTCTTTAATATTCAATGTTTTCACCTCTATTTTAGTAGAATCTAAAAGGCAGGATTCTATCTTATAATCGCTAAAATTATTATTTAAAATGTATTTTCTTATTTCACTAGATTTGCAAGGAGAATCAATTTGCAAATTAATAAAATGCTTTGGGATATTTATTTTATCTCTTGAGGCAACTATGAACTCCACTTCATTTTGCAATTCATTACTTCTATGCCATTTGGGAAGTTCATCTATTTTATCCGCTCCAATTACAAAATAAATTTTATTTGGTTTGTATAGATTTTTAAAATAAAAAATGGAATCTATGGTGTAATTTGGCTTATTTTGGCTTATTTCGTAGTTTGAGAGAACTACTTTTGGTATATTTGTTAGCATAGATTCTACTAATTTAAATCTAATCTTAGCAGAAAATAAGCTTTTTTCTTTAAGCGGGCTTAAAAATGTCGGCAAAACTATTAATAAATCTATAAAATCTAGTTTTGTGATTTTTTGAATAATTTCTAAATGCCCTTTGTGTGGTGGGTCAAATGAGCCTCCAAAAATCGCTAAATTCACATTTCTTTCCTAAAATTTATATTTTTTGCAAAATTATTTTTTTTGATTTTATAATACATTTTCATAATCCTACTTTTTGTATTAAAAACATATAGGTTATAACTCCGCCTAGTATGCTAATGATAGGAATCTTAATGCTTAAATGCAGTATTATTATCACGCTTATACCAATAATTTCTTTTAGTGCATAGTGTTGTGGGGCGCTAATTTCGCTAGATTTGAGGCAATAGACTACAAGCATTGCCATTATTACGCTAGGTAATGCTTTTGAAATATAATCCAAAAATGATGGAATCTCCTTTGGCATAATAAAATAAATGATGAATCTAGTGATAAAATTTGCCACTGCAATTACTAAAATGATTAAAAGTATATTTATTTCCATTTTTATCTTTTTAAAGTTTAGATTCCAAATTTTTTCTAAAAATGGCTAATAAAACTATGCTAGTTAGAATTGAGGCTAGGATAAAATATTGCTCTCCTATTAAAACTAGCCAAAAAATGCTAGTTAGGATTCCAACACTTGCTGGAATATAGCTCTTTGCATTTTTTAGCTGGTCGATAAAAATTACTACAAAAATCGCAGTCATTATAAAATCCAATCCTCTTGTATCAAATTTTATTAGGATTCCTATTAATGCTCCGCTAACGCAGCCAATAATCCAATATAAATGATTTAGCAAAGAGACAAAAAATACAAATAAATCTTTAGAGGATTTTTCATTTGGCTTTTTTGTTTTAAGTAAAGCAAAGGTTTCATCAGTTAGCCAAAAGATGTTAAAAAATCGCTTCCAATCCATTTTGCGATAAGTTTCAAGCATAATTAATGTATAAAAACTCTGCCTACTATTTAATATGAGCGTTATTAAGAAAATATTTAGTAGCCCAAGATTGTTGCTAAAAAAGCTAATTGCTAAAAACTGCATAACACCAGAATACACAAATACACTCATAATCAAAGCATATATTGCACTAAAACCACTTGTCTTAAGTAAGATTCCAAATATAAAGCCCATAGAAATATATCCAAAAAGTATTTCTATATCTTTTAAAAATGCGTCTTTTAGTGTGAATAGTGTTTTATTCATTGCACTTTATTCTCTCCACCTTTAGATTTCCATTATTTTATTAAAATGTTTTTCTAATAGCATTTGATAGAATTTTTATATCTCTTTTTTAGGATTAAGCTAGAAGATAGAGTGTATAAAATAATAAGTGCTAATAAATGATAAAAATCTTTTGTAATCAGCCCAAAGTCTGCTCCTAGTTGATTGATTTTGATGAATCCATTTACACTAGGAGTAATAGGAATAAAATCCATAAAAAATTTGATTATAAAAGGAATGTTTTCGTTAGGAAAAATTATTCCTAAAGCAAATAATAATGGCATACTCATTACTAAAGTGATTTGTGGGACATACTCTCTCCTTTTAAAGCTAACTCCTAGAAATATTGCAAATGAAGTCGCACATAGTATAAAAGCTATCCCAAAAACTACTAAATACAAAACACTTGCAAATGTAGTGATATTGTAAAAATCATAGATAAATCCAAAATAAAATAAAAATATAGGAAAATAAATAAAAATAAATGCAATAAGTCTCGCAGTGATTAATAGACTTGTATTTGCACTAGAGTAATATCCGCTCTTGCCTTGAGTGAATTGCTGAGTTTGTGTGCCACATAGGATTCCACAAGAAATTAGAATTGTTTGATGAAGCACAAAGATTAAAATCACTGCCAAAATATAGTTTAAATACCCCACACTAGGATTATACAAAGCATTAAATTCAAAATCGAGTGCATTTCTATCATCAAATATATTGCCATTAAAAGCATTTTTATTGTATAAAGATTGTTTGATTTTTATATCAAAACTCATAGAATTTGCTACATTATTTAGCCCTTCAATTATCGTGCTATAAATTAAAAAGTAGGAATTATTAGCAATGTAGTAGATTTGTGGCACAGAGGATTTTATACTATTTTGTTCAAAATCTTTTGGGATATATAAGATTCCATAGATTTTGTTTTGCTCTAGCAAATTTCTAGCTTCCTGCATAGTTGTATCTACAATTATCTCTACTTTAGAAGTTGCGTTTGCTCTAAAGATAAATTCTCTGCTCAATGTGCTATTATCATCATCTACAAGTGCTATTTTTTGCTTTATTAAAATATCGTTTAAATATGGACTAGGATAGAAAAAAGCATATAAAATATTTCCACCAATAATCACCGCAAGAATCGAGAAACTAGTAAATATAGTCTTAATATCATTAAAAATTAAATCAAATAATTTAGTCATAATAGGGCTACTTTTTTCTTATAAATTAAGATTCCTAAAATTCCAAATAAAAGAAATATTAAATTATAAGATATTAATTTTAGGCTAGCGAGCGAATCTACTCCATAACTTGCCTGTTGTATATAAACTAATAGATATTTTGTTATGGGCAGAATTTCACCCCAAAATGTAGCAAAAACTTCCATATTATTTATAGGATAGGTTATTCCTACAAATGCAAGGCTGGGAGCAGCATATACAGCTGCTATGCTTATTGCCCTTGTATGTGAGCCAATCAAAGCATAGATAAAGATTCCAATGCTATTATAGGCAAATATGGTAACAACAGCATTTAGCGCTAGTATATTTATATTCCCATTGTGAATGTAGCCAAGGTGGTAAAAAGCTAGATACATCACAGCCCACCAGATGAAAAATATCACTGAATTAATTATAATCTTTATGCTTAAATGTAAATGAAAATCTTTTATTCTATTTTGTTTATTTTTAATAAATCCAACATCGCTCTCATCACTTGCAATTATCCCAATCATACAAAGGATAATAAAAAGCTGCCAAAGACAGGGTAAAAGCGTGGGTAGCATAAATTGTGTAAAATTACTATTTTTATTGTAGAGGGCTGTAAATTTTGGTGCTATATTAATACTAGAGCTAAGTGCTAAAGTTGTATTCTTGCTCTCTACCAAATGCTTTTTAAATTTTAGCTTGATATTTACAGTGCTAAAAATTTGCAGCAATGCGCTATAAATATTTTTACCAATAAAAACCAGCTGCGCATTGTAATAAACCACGATTTTTGGAACTTTATTTAAAATAATATCTTTTTCTAAATCTTTTTGAAATACAACCAAAGCATATATTTCTTTTGTGCTTAAGGCATCTTGTGCTTGCACTAAATCTGTGTAGAATCTAGATTCTAGCACAGGAGAAGCATTTATATCAAAAATAATATCCCTTGTAGTTTGTGTATTATCTAAATCTAATAAACCGATAGGAAGCTTTCGCACCACTTCATTTTGAAGCGTAATATAAATGAAAACAGCGCAAAATAGAGGCATTACAAAATACATTGCTAACAAGAATCTATTTTGCAATAAATGTTTCAATTCTAATTTTATTATTTCAATCATATTTTTACCATTTTAGTTGTATTAGCCATAAACTATTTTTGCATTTTCTATAATTATTGCCATTTACTAAAGTGCCTCTATTTTATCAAAACACTCATACCAACTCTAATATCATCTATCTTGTTTAGAATCTCGGCTTCTATCTCAAAAGATTTCATATCATAGCTATCTTTCCTGCTGCTTGCTTTCCAAGTCGCAAATTCTCCTAGAGGCGATATATATCTAACCTTGAAAGTCAAATTTTTATTTATTGCGGGGATAAAGGCTTCAAACTCATTTCCAAGCTTAAATTTCTCTAATTCACTCTCCCTAGCACTAAATCTCAAATAAGCATTATCACTATCAAGCACTAGCACAACTGGGAATCCGCTAGGCGCTAATTCATCTTTATGAAGTAAAACATTGCTAACCTCGCCACTTATAGGCGAGAATGCCTGTGTATCTTTTGCATAAGATTCCACTTCGCTTAATGCGCCAAATGCTGCAATTTCTTTTTGCTTTAGTGCTTGTTTTGTCTCATTTGTCGCACCATCAAGAGCTAGTTTATATTGCTGATAAGCTGTGTTTTCATTAAATTTTGCACTCTTAAAATTTGTCTCTGCTTCATCTTTTTTTTGCAAACTCACCACTCCACTATCATAGAGATTTTGCACTCGATTGTAGGTTTTTTCTGCAAGTTCTGCCATAGATTTTGCTGCTAGATATACATCTTTTGCGCTCTGAATTGTCTCAACTCTCGTGCCTTTGTTTGTTTCTTCACTTAAGGCTTTTGCTCCCTCATATCCTGCTTTTGCTTGTTCTATTTTTGCTTGTAATTCGGGGCTATTTATTGTGTAGGCTAAATCCCCAGCTTTGATTTTATCGCCTTTTTTGACGAATATCTCTTCAATCCTCCCTGCAACTTTAGAGCTTATACTATATTGTGTAGCTTCAATTTGTCCTTGAATAAAGCTTTCTTTTGGCTTGTGAGCTAAATAAAAGCTAATGGAGAGCCAAATAAGCAGAGCTATGACTATAACCGCTATACTAATAATTTTTAATAATTTCATTCAATCTCCTAATTTTGAGTAAATAAATAAAAAGATTCTATATCATTGCTAAGTGCATATAATTTTGCAAGAGCTAGAATATACTTGTATTGACTATTTTTAAGCTCAATTGTGGCAAATGATAGCTGATTTCTAGCATCGCTTACTTGAGTGTTGTTTGCCATACCATTGATGAAAGCTTCCTCTTGTAGCTTTAGATTCTCCTTTGCTAGAAGAATTGTAGAGCTAAAATTTTTATAAGATTCCCTTGCAGAAAGCGCCTCTTTATAAGCGCTTTCAACTAATAATAAAATATCTTTTTTGGCTTGAGATAGGGTGTGTTCTATTTCGCTTTGGGCAATTTTATTTGCTTGATATTTGAATATTCTTCCGCTTGGGCTTATTAGAGTGAGTTTTGCAGTAACTCCAATATACCAATTTGGCATAATTTTGTTTAGCAAAATAGAATTATCCTTAAAAACATATCCACCTTGCAAACCTATGGTTGGTAAGAAATTTGCAAACTCTATATCACCTAGCTTTTTTACCTGCTCTTTTTTTGTTTCAATAGTTTTTAGAGCAGGATAGGAAGCAAGAGTTTTGCTTTGATAATTTTGCAGAGATTCTAGCTCTTTTGTGCTAATTAATAATTCTGAAGTTAAGTTTAGATTGATAATCTTTCCATTTTCGTCTAAAAGCACATTTTGTGCGATATTTTCATCTTGTATTATCGTCTTTAGCCCAAGTAGTGCAATTTCTGCTGTATCTTTTGCTTGAAGTGCTTTATTTTTAGCTTTATCATATTCAACTTGTGCGCTTAATCGTTCTATTTTTGCAATCTGGGCATTTTCTTCTAGTTTAAGTGCATTTTCTAAATGCTCTTTTGCACCATTTTCTACATCTTTTAGGCTTTTATAAACTTCGATATTTAGCTTTAGTCCATAGTAAGCTTTTATTAGCTTTTCAAATAAGTTGATTTTATTAATTTGCATTAAGAAATTTGCATCATCTATGTTTAGATTTGCTATATCTAGAGCTGCTAGTCGCTTCCCACCTGTATATAATGGATAGATAATATTTATCAAACCATAAGCTAGGCGATTCGTGCTTAAATTTATTGCGAGGTTGCCTATAGGCAATGGAACATTTGGAATTTCCAAATTTAGCTTCATTTTTTCATCAATATAATTATAACTACCTATAATATCAATGTTAGGAGCAAAAAGCATATAAGTGGAATCTTTAATTTTCTGTGATTTTTCTATATTTTTAAAAGAGGCTTTTAAACTTTCATTATTTAATAAAACCAAATCAAATGCTTCTTGTATATTTAAATTTTGTGAATTTGGATTCCATTCTAAATTTTGGGGTTCTAGATTCTGTGAAGTTAGATTCTTTAAATTTTGTGATGAAGAATCTGCTTTAGATTCCGCATTTGAGATGTATAGATTATATTGTGTTTGTTTGGATTTTAAATTAGTTTCCAAATATTTTTTGTTAGAATCATTTACATTACTACTAAAATTGCTAGATGCTATAGATGGTATTGCAAATTCCGTATATTGTGATTCTGTTTTCATAGATTCTACAGATTTTGTGGATTCTGCAATTTTTGCTAAATTTATAGATTCTAAATTGGAATCCATACTTAAAGTTTCTGCATTAAGAGCAATTATCGCTCCACATAAAAATATTATTTTTTTCATTTTTGTTTGTTATAGTAAATAATTTCTAGCCCAGACTTCGCAATATCACTAAAATTAGTATTTACAAAAAATACATTTTTTATGCCCTTTGCTAATAATTCTTCCACTATATTTCTTGCGGTATTTCCGTGATGACAATGAAGTGCAATTTGTTTATCTTTATTTTCCTTTGCAATATATTCTATTCTTTTGGTAGATTCTATATTTATTGCATCTTTTATATGGTCTATTAGGAAGTAGCCTTTTCCTCTAACATCTATAACAATTAAGTCATTAATTTTTTCCTTAAATTCTTTCAAACTTAGCTCATTTGTATGTTTTGTAGCCATTTTTTATCCTAAAAATTTAATTTTTTCGGATTCTAATTTAATAAAATTTAAAAGTATATAAATATTTTTGCAATATAAAATTACAAATTTTTTAAAATACATATTAAATTTTTAAAAATTCTGTTATAATTCGGCTTTTACAAATCAACAAAATAGGGTTTATACAATATGGTTAAACTAAAAAATATACAAAAGATTTATCCAAATGGATTCCACGCACTAAAAAATATCAATTTAGAAGTAGAAAGTGGTGAAATCTATGGAATTATCGGATTTAGTGGTGCTGGGAAAAGCACATTAATTCGCATTATCAATCTTTTGGAACCTCCTACAAGTGGAGAAGTGATAGTAAATAATAAGGATTTAAGTAAATTAAGTAAAAAAGATTTATTATTTGAGCGACAAAAAATAGGAATGATTTTTCAGCATTTTAACTTACTTAGTTCAAGAAATGTATTTGGAAATATTGCTTTTGCCTTGGAGATTGCAAAATGGGAAAAAAGTAAGATTAAAAGCAGAGTGGAGGAGTTGCTTGAGCTAGTTGGCTTAAGTGATAAAAAAGATTATTATCCAAGTCAGCTCTCTGGCGGACAAAAGCAGAGAGTAGCAATTGCTAGGGCTTTGGCAAATCACCCACATTTGCTTTTATGTGATGAGGCGACTTCTGCACTTGATACAAAAACTACAAAGTCAATTTTGAAATTACTAAAAGACATTCAGCATAAGCTTAATTTAAGTGTGATTTTAATCACTCATCAAATTGATGTGGTTAGAGAAATTTGCAATAAAATGTGTGTGATTAGCAATGGTGAGATAGTAGAGGAGGGCAGCGTAGAGGAGATTTTTATAAATCCGAAAGAAGAAGTTACAAAAGAGCTAATCTCATTTCTTCCTCCAACTAGAGATGATAATATAATTGATAAATTAGAAGATAAGAATAATGTTTATAAGGTTATTTTCACAGGTCCAAATGCCTCTAAACCGCTCATTAGTCAAATGATTAAGAAATTTAATATTGATGTAAATATTTTAAGCGGAAGCATTGATGAAGTGCAAGATACAGAAATCGGGCATTTGGTGATAAAATTTTTAGGAAATAATGCTGTTATAAATGATTGCATTAAATGGTTAGAAACAAAAGGCATAACAACGCAGTTTTTGCATTAATTTGCTATTTTTAGAAAATAAAATAAACTTAAGGAATAAAAATGTTTGAAGAAATACTAAATTTTATAAATCTTTTTATACATCCACAAACTCCATTTGAAGTGATATTTTCTAAAATTTTAGAATCTTTACTTCAAACATTACATATGGTTTCAATATCTTGTCTGTTAGCTGTAATTTTTGGGCTACCACTTGGAATCTTCTTAACGATGACAAAAAAGAAAAATCTAACACCTATGCCGATTTTAAATGTGATTTTAGGAGGTATTGTAAATATCGTTCGCTCATTTCCATTTATTATTTTGATAATCGTTTTACTTCCGCTCTCAAAGTTAATTGTCGGAGTTAGTATCGGTTCAACTGCTGCGATTATCCCGCTTGCAATAGCTGCTATTCCATTCATTGCAAGGCTTTTTGAAGGTGCTTTTGATGAAGTGGATAATGGCTTAATAGAAGCGACAAAAAGTATGGGCGGAGGCAATTTTACGATTATTAAAATGATGATTTTAGAATCCTTACCTTCGCTTATCAATGCTATTATTATTACAATTATAGGACTCATAGGATATTCTGCTATGGCTGGTGCTGTTGGTGCTGGTGGGCTTGGGGATTTGGCTTTGAGAATAGGCTATCATACTTATAATCCTGATATGCTTGCTTATTCTGTGGTTACGATAATAATTTTAGTGCAAATAGTGCAATCAAGTGGTGATATTATCGTAAAGATTTTAAGAAAATATAGATAATTTAAAGTCACCTTTAGAGCCTTTAGTTTAAAATGTGAGATTAAATAATTATATATGGAATCTAGGATTAAAATTGTATAGAAACTACTTTATTATTTTTTAGATTTCACCTTTGCTTATAAAAGCTTTATAAAATTCGCATTAGCTTTGCTTAAAATGTAAGATTTGCCTCTTAATTTAGCATTTCAAAATCTTAGTCTATTTCTTAAAAGTCAATTAATGTCTATGTTTTTATTCTTTTTTAGATTTTAATTAACAAATTTTTATAATTTTTCTCTGAGTGTATTTTTATCCTAATTTATAGTTTATTTCTAACTATACTATAAATATTTTTATATTTTGAAACATAATTTTTTAAAATCATTTGCTATATAGTTTATCCTAATCTTAAATTATAAAGGAAATAACAATGAGTATTTATTATAGAGACTTTCTAAAAGGCGTAGGAGCAAGGTCTGGTTTTTGGAATATCTGGGATTGCCCTAGGACTTTATGTGTATTTGATGGTGAAGTTAAGGGCTTAGAGCAGCATTATCTCTAGTATTTGTAAAATGTGTAGCACTAGATGTCGCATACAAGCAAGAGTTGATAAAAATATTAAAATTTTTATCAAAGGCAATCCCAATAGCGTATATTACATCAAAAAGAGATAGTAATTTTAGGAGATAAAAAAAAAGGGGGGGATTAATTGCTTTTAAAAAAAGTATGGATAGGGCGAAACCAAAACTACAAGATAAAAATCTAGATTTATTTAGTATTTTAGAAATGGGTGCAATAGAGTTCCATAGTTATGGGGCAATTTTATCAAGTAGTAGTGATATATTAAATTTTCTTTTAGCAAATGGGTTTGATAGAGTTAATTTAAAAACTTTTTACTTAATGAAGCACAATGTGATGATTCTAATGAATAGAAGGCAAAATTGTAAAAAAATTTGGAATTTTTAAAGTAAAATTGCTTTTTAATTTTTAAGGAGCAATCAAATGAAAAAAATAGCCATTCTAGTTTTATTTGCTTTGTTTGTGAATGTGAATGCAAAGCAAATTAATTTAAAAGTAGGAGCGACACCTGTGCCAGCAGCTGAGATTTTAGAATTTGCAAAGCCACTTTTGGCAAAAGAGGGGATAAACTTAATCGTGCAGAGTTTCACAGACTATATCACCCCAGATATTTCGCTAAATGAAGGCTCAACAGATGCAAATATGTATCAACATAAGCCATTTTTAGAAAAAATGAATAAAGATAGAGGGATGAATTTAGTTGCCCTAAAGCCAATTTATATAGTGCCACTAGGCTATTATTCTAAAAAATTTAAGAGTTTAGATTCTATTAAAGACGGCTCTACGATAGCGCTTCCAAATGATCCGACAAATTATTCTAGGGCTTTGATTTTACTACACGATAATGGGCTTATTAAGCTAAAAGATCCTAGTAATTTAAATTCTGGAGAATTTGATATTATAGAAAATCCAAAGAAATTTAAATTCTATCCTGTTGAGGCTGCTATGCTTCCAAAGATTTTAGAGGGTGTAGATAGTGCGGTGATTAATGCAAATTATGCGCTTCAAGCTGGTATGAGTATAAAAGAAGCGTTTTTTTATGAGAATAATAAAAGTGCGTTTGTGAATGTTCTTGCTACAAAAAAAGGCAGTGAGAATGATGAAAGCATTTTAAAACTACAAGAAATTTTATTAAGCAAAGAAGTTAAAGATTTCATACTTAAAAAATATAAGGGTGAGATTGTGCCTGTAACAGACAAATAAAGGAGAAAATATGTTAAATAAAATTAAATTGTTATTATTAGCTTTAGGTTTAGTGATGTTTGTTGGCTGTGGAGATACTAAAGATTCTACAGAATCTAGTGCAAAAGTGGAATCTAGCTCAAATCAAGTAACTACTTTAAAAGTTGGTGCTACTCCAAATCCACACGCAATTATTTTGGAGAATCTAAAAGATGATTTAAAAAATGAGGGAATTGATTTGCAAATCGTTGAATTTAGTGATTATATTTTGCCAAATATGGCGTTAAATGATGGCTCTATTGATGCGAATTTCTATCAGCATCAGCCTTATTTAGACAAAATGGTAGAAGATAAAAAGCTAAAAATTAAATCTATTGCTAAAGCCCATATTGAGCCGCTAGGTTTCTATTCTAAAAAAATAAAAGATATTAAAGATTTAAAAGATGGCTCTACAATAGCACTTCCAAATGACCCGAGCAATGGCGGTAGAGCATTGATTTTGCTACATAATAATGGGCTTATAAAACTAAAGGATTCAAATAATTTATATGCAACAGAAATTGATATTATAGAGAATAAAAAGAATCTTAAGCTAAAATCACTAGATGCTGCAATGCTTCCAAAAATTATAGATGATGTTGATGCAGCTGTGATAAATGGGAATTTCGCACTTCAAGCAGGATTTAGTGTAAAAGAGGCAATATTTTTAGAAGATGAGCGGTCACCTTATGCAAATGTCTTAGTTGTAAGAGAAAATGAAGTGGATAATGCGAATCTTTTAAAGCTAAAAGAGGCATTAAATAGTCAAAAAACAAAGCAATTTTTAGAAGATAAATTTAAAGGTGAGATTATTCCTGCGTTTTAATCTCGCACTTTAATTTATATTTTGATGTTTGGTAAGTGTTGGCGCTAGATTTATTTATTGCTATTTAATATATGCAAAAATTTTGTATAATTTTGTTTAATTAATTTCTAGGTATATATATGAATGGCAAGAATTTGCGTAGTGGTAGTGATATAAAATCAATATTAAAGCAATTTGCACAAGAGTATAAAATTAATGATTTATTACTTGATTATACACTTGTGTCTTATAAAACTTATATCCTAAAAGATTTTAATGATATAAATAGTAAAACTCTTATAGAAAATAAAGAGCTAAATAATTATTTAGATACTAACTATAAAATAACTCAAGATTACACAATAGAGATTTTCAAGCGTAAAAATTCGTTTTATCCTATTTTAATTCAGCTTCAAACAAATGATAATAACACAGAGCTAAAAGCCCTAATATACACAGAGAGAATCCCACAAAATAGTAATTTAGAAAGTATTATTCAAAGCACTATACTAAATATTTGTGCATATAGAGGGATAATTATTGGGCTTGGATGGAGTAATATAAAAAGAGATATTTTAGATATTGCACAGAAATTGCGAAGTAACGATTCCCACCCAAAATATTACACTATTAATATAGCCAAACTAAAAGAGTCTAGTATTAATAGTGTCGCAATGATATTGATTATCTCAAAAAGTAAGACAATATCTGTTTTATCTCACAATAGCTTACTTTTAAGTGGCGGATTTTTAAAGGTTACGAAAGGTGAGATTTTATTAAGCTATCAAAAACCTACTTATAGCTCGACTTGGCGAAATATTTATGGAAATATTTATGGTATAGGCACTTCATATCCAATAGGAATCTTAGCAGGAGAGGGAGTAGAAATTACACAAGAAAATGATAAGATTCTATATACTGCCATAAAAGATGGCTTTGTTTCAATAGTAAATAATACTATGTTAATTTCTGATATTATTATGCTAAACTATATTAATCCTCAAAATTTGCTAAATATTCAAGAGCAAGGAATAGAATCTCTAGTAGTTAAAAATGATAATCTAACAAAAGATGTTATAAGTTCTGGAATTTCACTAAACATAGATACTTTAAAGATTGTAGGAAATGTAGGTGCAGCAAATATCATTTCAAAAGATTTGTTTATCAAAGGGCAAGTTCATATCAAAAGTCATATTAAAACGACTAGAGCTTCCATTTTGCATTTTAAAGGAAAACTAGAGGCAAAGGAAGCTGAGATAAGGTATTGTGAAAATGCAAATATTGAATGTGATGAATTATTAATAAACTATATAAATGGTTCTAGAATTTATTTTAACAACGCTAGAATCTCAAAAATTAAATCAAATAATATTTTATTCGTTCAAAAATCTCTAAATATAGGTGTGATGGAGGGACAAAATAATGAATTTATTTTATATCCCTGTTCTTATGGAGAGCATAAAAAATATCTTGATAGATTAAATGAAAGACTGCTAAATCTAAATAAGCTTAAAAGCATTTTTTTGGCTGATGAAAATAGGCTAAATAGTGATTGTATAAATAATACTTTGATTTATGAATCTTTAGAATCTAAAAATGTAGATTTCACCCTCTATGATTGGGAAAATTTGATGAATAAATATATGATGAAAAAAAATAATTCCACACAAGTTTTAGAAAAATATAATAATTTGATAGCAAATATTAGTGAGCAAGAAAATGAAGTTAGAAATGAAATTAATAAAAAATTAGAAGAAATGTTTGATATAGAAATTATATTTGAGAATAAATGCACTATTAATTTTTATATTAGATTTATAAATTTCTATGGAGTGGAGAGTAGGTATAATGTAAGTGCAAGTAATTTAAATCCTATTAAAAGAGTTATGCTAAATAATACTTCTAATGCAATAAAAATAGTTTGTTATAAGGAGTAGAGTAATGATAGAGCCGACATTTCAAATAGATTGTGAATATAATGCAGATATTTTTAATCTTTTCCAAAATACTATTTTTGCATTTGATTTTATGGAATCTATATACTGGATTAGCGATACACTAAATAATAGCAGCAAAAAAATTAATATTGATATAATAAAATCTCAAAGCACACATAAAATTTCACTTTGTAGATCCATGCCACTATTTGCTTATATTGATAGAACAGAAAATAGCGTTTTGATAGTAGATACACAGCAATCAAAGATAATTAGAATGCTAAAAATTCAAGATTCTAAAATTGAAAGCATTAGTATAAGTGATGATGGTAGTAGCATTTTAATTGGTGGTAAGAATGGAGTTTTGAGTAATTGGGATATTTATAGTGGAAAGATTTTAGGAATTATCACAAGGCATAAAGATTTCGTACTTTTATCAAAAGAAAGCCCAAACAAGCGATTTATCATCTCGGTTGGTTATGATAGAAGAGTAATGTTATTTGATAAAAATAAAGATAGGATAGGAAGTTTTGTATTTGCATCAACTAGTGCGATAAAATGTGTTAGATTTTTTAATGATTCCAAGTTTTTGGCACTTGGTGATATATCTGGCTATATTTATGTAATAGATACAAATACAAGGATAATATTATGCAAGTTTCAAGCTGCTTATGTGCAGATATTGGATATTCATCATTACAAAGATAGCTATTTATTTTTCTTAAATTCAAATGGAGTGTTAGGGGTAATAGACTTTAACCAAAAGGAAAAAATTTTAGATAATTTTTTACCACAAAATAAATATAAAAGCTTTATAATTAATAACAATATGATTATTCTATCTAGCGTTGAAAATACTATTAGAGCGTATAATTTTGATGATTTTATGAATTATTGTGTTAGTTTGATAGATAGTAATGAGATTGCAAATGCTTATCAATTCATAGATGAAAATAAATTTTTACAAAGTGAGAATTTTTATCTGCAATTAGAAGCAAGATTTGAGGTTGATTTGCTAGAAGCAAAAGCACTTGCTTGTAGTAACAATCAAGCAAAAGCAATAGAAAATTTACAAAAATACTTATCCATTGCCACCAAAAGCTCAATTATTTCAAATATCATTAGTAACATCAAAGGTATTGAGGAATTTGAAAGTCTAATGTCTATGAATATGGAAGCCCGCGCCATTCCTTTGGTGCAGAAGAATCCACTGCTTAAAAATCTTAAAAGCTATATTGATTTTAATAATAGATTTTCAAAAGTAATAATACTTGCAAAAGAATTAATCAAAAAAGGCAAGAAAGATGATGCAAATACGCTTATGATGATTTATAAAAAGATTCCAACTAATATGCAAGTTATCCAAGAGATATTTTTATATCCACACAAAGTAGATGAAGCAATAAAGGCAATAGAGGAAAAAAACTACAAAGTATATTTTAAGCTAAAACAGGAGTATAAATTTATAACATATTTGCAAGATAGCAAAGAGATTGAAGATGATGCTCAAATGTATTATTTTAAGTGTTTAGATTCGCTCTATTCTATAAATCTAGCGGAATGCAGAGAAAACATTACTATTTTAAAGAATTTTAAGGAATATAAATATTTTGCGACAAATTTAGAGATTAAAGTCGATGAAGTGGATAATCTAATTCAAAAAATTAATACAATAGATTAAAGATTTTATTTGGTTATGGCTTTATAATGTTTTGTAATTTATCTTATTTGCATAAAATTTTAAAATATTTCATAAAGTCCCATAATTTAACAGAATCTAAAAAATACTTTTTCTAGATTCTAGAATCTAAGTAAAATCTTTAAAAGTTGCTATATTTGGTGGAATTTAGCGAATATTCAATTTTTAAGATTTAAAAAATAGACTTTTTAGATTCTAACTCCAAGATATATTTTTAGATTTTTTACAAATATCAATATTTCTTAAGATAGCAAAATCACGCAAAATTAAGATTTTTTAAATTATTTAGAATCTTTTTTTGGTTAATTAAACTTTAGGCTAATTAAAGTTCATATTATTCGCAGTGGATTCTTAGAGTTTATGAAATAGATTAGATTTGTTAAGTTATAAAAAGCCCACTTATGATTAAGTTAACAAATATCTTTTATATATTCACAGGCACTTTCTATTCCCAAATCATAGGCTTTTGAAAATATTTTTGATTCTTTTTTTGGATTTTTTGATGTCGTTGTAGGGTATTTTCCCATTTATTTCTCTAAGTTTCATTCCACTAAGTGTTGCACAATAATAGGTATCATATTTATCACATAATTCTTTTAATAATGAATTTATTTTGTCAAAATCTTTTTGTAAATATGCTACTATTAAACAAGCACTATTATTTTCTACATCATAATTTTTTAAAAATTTGCAGGGCTTATTTTTATCTTTTGATTAATATTCTAGTCCAAGAGTAAAATATCCAAAAAGCCTCATTATTACAAGTCCTAGATAGCTCCACCATATTAGAGCATTTATTGTTTCTATTGCAGTTTATGATGGATTGAATTATTTTATTGTGCTTTTATTTATCTCATTTTGCTCTTCACTCATCTTATAGTTATTTATTTCTATTAAAGCACTAAAATAAATGCCATAAAAATTATTATAATTGCATATTTTTCATTTTAATCCCTTCTTTAAGCATTTATTTCTAATTATATTTTAGAATTTTATAAAAATATTGCTACAAAACTTCTGCCCTCATTGTGAAAAATAAAATTATATTATAGCTTGTTTATTTAGAATAAATATGGCTATGATGATAAAAGATTAAAATTAATTTAAAAATGATTTATATATAAAATTTTAAGATTTTGGTCGAAATGCTTTAATCACTTTCTCGTTAGTTTCTAAATAATCTCCACCAATTAAATCAAGGCAATAAGGCACAGCTGGAAAGACTGCATCAAGACATTCTTTTATGCTTTTTGGTTTGCCTGGTAAGTTTATGATTAAGCTTTGATTGCAGATTCCTGCAGTCTGTCTTGAGAGAATGGCAGTTGGGACATATTTCAAACTCACATTTCGCATTAATTCACCAAAACCTGGAAGTATTTTTTGACATACGCTAATCGTAGCCTCTGGTGTTACATCTCTTGTCGCTGGTCCTGTCCCGCCTGTGGTTAAGATAAGAGAGCAAACTTTGCTTAAATTTAGCAAAGTTTCTTTGATAATTTCAAATTCATCGCTAACTAGCCTATATTCACTTTGCCACTCTGTTAGTAAATATGAATTTAAAACCTCTATTATCGCCTTCCCACTTAAATCTTCATAAATTCCGCTTGATGCCCTATCTGATGCCGTTAGAATGCCTATTTTTATCACTTATCTATCCATTTTAAAATTTCATTATGATTGTTTAAATCAAGCACAATTTTATTTCTAAATTTTATTTTATTTTCCATTAAAGTGGCGATAGCAGTTGCATTATCCACTTCTTCTTGGTTAAAATTATCTCTTATAACGCAAATTTTTTTAAATGGCATAGTTTTAAAGCCCTCAATAAAGAGATAATCTAGCGGCTCATTCATATTAAAAAGTTCTAAAATTTTTGAATTTTCTATGTTTTTTTGGAATCTAATTGTGGTTTGTGAAGGTGATACTAATGCTACATTTGCGCCACTTTCAAAAAATTTGTAGCTATCTTTGCCTTTTGTATCGAATAAAGCTTTGTTTTTTGGGTCGTGTTTGATTACACCAACTTTAAATCTAGGAATTAGAATCTTGCAAAGCCCATCTATTAGCGTTGTTTTCCCGCTATTTGATACACCACTAAAACTAATTATTTTTGTCATTGTAAGATTCCAGCCCCTTGTATTAATTTGCTACGTTCTCTTGCGTAGATTCTAGCCCCATTTTTAATATCATATTTCCATATTGGAGCATTTTGCTTAAAATCCTCTATAAATTTATCATATAAATCTAGCGCAACATTTCTATTTGGTGAAATAATTGCACACATAAAAGACACTTTGCCAACTTCCACATCACCACTAGAATGCACCATATATATTTTTGCATTATTATTTTTTGCTTTGCTTTGCCATTTATCAAACCAGTTTTGTAGGATTGGCAAATAAATATCAAAGCTAAGAGCACTAATATTACTTTCATCTCGCACAACACCTACAAATATGCTATAAGCTCCACAATTATTTTCCCTAGCATACTTTTCCCAAAGAGAGTAATATTTATTCGTATCAATGCTACCTTGCGATATTTCTAACATTTTAGATTCCATATATTTTAATTTTACTACCATATTTTTTAATTATTGCCTGTTGCCCATCATTTATCATAATTTTAGTGATTTCTAGTCATTTATCCACCACAAACAGGAGGTAGAAGCGAAATAACATCATTATCTTTAAATGTGATATTTGAAGTGTCTTTGATAATCTCATCATTTAATGCCACAGCACAAAGTGGTAGCCAATTTTTTAGAGATTCTATGTTTTGTAGTTTTTTTCTCAATTCAGCAAAATTTTTAGATTCTAATTCAATTGAATCTAGTCCTATTGGTCCCAAAAAATTAACTTTTATCATTTTTATTCCTTTTTTAGTATATTTTTAATAGTTTAATTAATTTTAAGTAAATCATCAAATAAAATTATATCTATTAATTCATTGATTTCAAAATCTCTATCCACTACTGCTAAAGCACCATTTAAATTATCTATCATATAAGATGACTTGCTTTGTGGCTCTATAGCAAAGATTCCATTTTCTAAAAATACTTTAGATGTTATAAATTCAGTTCTTATATCTTTTTTAACAATAGGATTTAGTAGTTTAGCTTTGTAAAAAGTGATATTTGGCTCTAAAGAGAGCAGCTTTTGAATAATTAATCTACCAAATAGCATAAATGATATAACGCTTGAGAGCGGATTACCTGGAAGCGCAAATATATGCTTATTGTTTTTGCATTTTATATAGGATATTACTTTTCCGGGTTTGATTTTTACTCCACTAAAGATACTTTCCCCAAGATTCCCGACGATTTCTTTTGTAAAATCAAAGTCTCCCTTGCTCATTCCGCCCGTGGTAATTACTATATCATTGTCATTTAGGGCATTTTGTATTTCATTTTTAATGACTTCTTTATCATCTTTTAAGATTCCATAGAGTGAAACCTCACAACCTAGCGACTTTGCAATCGCACTTAAAATATGATTATTTGAACTATAAATAAAATTTTCACTCTCACTTCTCTCACCTAGCTCGATAATCTCATCCCCACTACTTAGAATCCTAACTCGAATCTTTCTAAAAACTTCAATCATTACATTACTATTTTGTGCTAATAGCCCTATATCAAGCGGAGTGATAAGTTTTCCTTTTTTAAATAGAGGCAAATCTTTAGTATAATTTTCACCCTTTTTTCTTATATGTTGATTTTTTTCTATATTTTCATTTTTTTTTAAAAAGATTCTATTTTCTTTTACTTCTACTTGCTCGACAATAGCTAGGCTATCAGCATTTTGTGGCATTTTAGAGCCTGTGAAGGTTTTAATACAGAATCCTTTTTTAATAGTGCAATTATATGTATTTCCAGCCTTATTTATAGAATCTATAATTAACCCATCTTTTTTTAAAATCTCCAAATCATCGTAATTTAGCGCATATCCGTCCATATTTGAGGTATCAAATTTTGGCGAGGATTCTTTTGAATGAATATCATTTGAAAGGATTCTGCCTACACTTTTATTGATGAATACTTTTTCTTTACCCACACTTTCAATTTCTAGTGATTTAATCAAGTCCAGGGCTTGTTGAAAACTAATATTTTTCACATTTTTTCCTATAATTTTTTTTGACATAAAGTAAGCATTTTATATAAAATCACATTTGCAAAACTTTAAATTAAGAGTAAAAATATGCAAAATCAAATACAAAATATAAACGAAGTCTTAAAAAATCATAAATTGAGCACACAGGATTATGAAAACATCAAAAAGATTCTAAATAGAGAACCAAATTTAGTGGAGATTGGGATTTTTTCAGCAATGTGGAGTGAGCATTGTAGTTACAAATCAAGTAAAATTTATCTTAAAAATTTTCCTACAAAAGCTCCTTATGTAGTGCAAGGTCCTGGAGAAAATGCAGGAGTTATCGATATAGGAGAGGGTTATTGTGCTGTTTTTAAAATGGAATCTCATAATCACCCGAGCTTTATCGAGCCTTATGCAGGTGCTGCAACTGGTGTTGGTGGGATATTGAGGGATATTTTTACAATGGGTGCTAGACCGATTGCTAATTTAAATTCCTTGCGATTTGGAAATATAAAGGATGGTAAGGAGAAAGATAGACATAAATATCTGTTAAAGCGAGTGGTAGCTGGGATTGGTGATTATGGTAATTGTATGGGGATTCCAACTATTGGCGGAGAGACTAGTTTTGAATCTTGTTATAATGGGAATATTCTTGTAAATGCCTTTAGTTTAGGGATTGTAAAAAAGGAAAATATTTTTTATGGTAGAGCAAAAGGTGTTAAAAATAGCATTATTTATGTAGGTTCAAAAACAGGGCGAGATGGGCTTGGTGGAGCTGTGATGAGTAGTGATAGCTTTAACGAAGATAGCGCATCTTTAAAGCCCACAGTGCAAGTTGGCGACCCATTTAGTGAAAAATTACTTTTAGAAGCGTGTTTGGAACTTTTTAGTAAGGATTTGATAGTAGGGATTCAGGATATGGGAGCAGCAGGGCTTACTAGCTCATCTTTTGAAATGGCAAGTAGAGCGGGAAGTGGAATGAGGCTATACCTTGATAAAGTGCCTATGCGTGAGCCAAATATGACTCCTTATGAATTAATGCTTAGCGAATCTCAAGAGCGAATGCTACTTTGTGCTAAAAGTGGCAAGGAGCAAGAAATTATAGATATTTTTAATAAATGGGAAGTCGATGTAGCAATCATTGGAGAGGTTACAGATAATGGGAATATGGAGCTATTTTTTGATAATGAATTATGTGCAGAGATTCCTATTGCTCCGCTTAGTGATTCTGCTCCTGTGTTAAATCGTGAAATTCAATATCCAAAATATTTAGATGAATTAAAAAGCCTCCCAGCCATTAATATAAATAAAACAAAAAATAATAATGAGATTTTTAGAGAGCTTTTAGGTAGCCTTGAGATATGTGATAAGAGCTTTATTTATAATCAGTATGATAGCACGATTTTGGCAAATACCATTGTTGGTGCTGGAAATGGCGATGCTAGTGTTATTAGGATTAAAGAAAATGGTGCAAAACTTGCTATGAGTTTGTATTGCAATCCTAGATATTGTTATTTAAATCCAAAAGAAGGAGCAAAGATTGCAGTAGCCATTTCTGGGCGAAATTGTGCTACAAGAGGTGCGATTCCGCTTGCAATAACTGATTGTTTAAATTTCGGTAGTCCGCAGAATAAGGAAGTTATGTGGCAGTTTAAAGAGACTTGTGAGGGGATAAAAGAAGCTTGTGAGATTCTATCTACGCCGGTAGTTAGTGGAAATGTCTCGCTATATAATCAAACTAATGATATTGATATTTATCCTACGCCTAGCATAGGAATGGTTGGAATTATTGGTAAAGAAAATAAAGTGCTAGATTCTGCTTTTAAAAATAAGGGCAATTTAATAATTTTATTAGGTGATTTGGGAGAGGATTTTGGCGGAAGCTTGCTATTTAAGCTAGTTTATAATTCAATATCAGGGGAGATTCCACACATTAATCTAGATAAAGAGCTAAATCTTTGGAAGGTTTTACAGGATAGCTCAAGCTTTGTAAAATCAGCAAAAAGCATAAAAGATGGTGGAATCGCTATCACTCTAGCCAAAATGGCTTTGCTCGGTGGATATGGCATAAATATAGTTACAAATGCAGAATCTTTACTATTTGCCGAATCTCAAAGCTGCTCTTGCATAGAAATAAAGGAAGAAAGCCTAAAAACTTTAGAAAATATTGCAAAAAAATATAATGTGAGTTATAAGATTCTAGGACAGGTTGAGGATAAAAATGGTGATATAAATATAGATTCTATTTCAATTAAGCAAAACATTGCTAGGGAATTGTATTTTGATACTTTGGCTAATTTTATAAAAGGATAGGGCTATGGATTTAACACATATCAATTCAAATAATAATCCAACAATGGTAGATGTTTCAAATAAGAATCCTAGCTTTAGAGAGGCTAGGGCAGAGGGCAGTATAAGTATGAGTGAGAGTGCTTTCAAAGCAATGAAAAATAATGAGGTGAAAAAAGGTCCTGTTGTTCATACTGCGATTATTGCTGCGATTATGGGGGCTAAAAAAACAAGCGAGTTGATCCCTATGTGCCATCCATTAATGCTTAGTAAAGTGGATTGCAATATTAACTTTGTAGATTCTGAATTTAGAGTGGATATTGAAGTAATAGTTAAATGCGAGGGAAAAACAGGTGTAGAAATGGAGGCATTAAGTGGGGTTAGTATAGGTTTGCTTACAATCTATGATATGTTAAAAGCAATAGATAAAAGTATGCTTATAACAAATATAACTTTACTTAGTAAAAGTGGTGGTAGGAGCAGTGATTACACTCGATAAATTTATTATACCATAGGTTTAAAATAAATTAAAAGCATTTAACTAACTAGATAAGCTACTTTACTTAATATGAGTTTTTATTTTTTATAGTATAAATTAAGTTTTATTTAATATTAAATATTCTAACATTCCAACCTAAAAAATATTAATGGAGATGATTAATTATGATGAAATATTTAGTAATATTTGGTATTTTTATTGTTAGCCTATTTGGCACTGATAATACAGATATTTTTATAGAGAAAATGCCAGATGATACTGCACCACTAAATGAAGTATTTATTCCAACTATCTCTCCAAATACACAGATTAAAGATCTGCTAGATAAATATGAGAATACAGATGGAATCTTAAGTCTAAAAGAATTATTAGAGATGGCAAAGAATAATTACACTCTTCAAGCGAAAAATATTGCTATCAAAGAGGCAGAAGCTACTAGAGATTCTGTGATTGGAAGGTATGTCCCTAGCCTTGATGTAGGTTATAGCTTTAATAGCACAAAATCATATATAAATAGTTCTTGGGAGAGAGCATCTAATGCTCATCAAACTTCAGCTACTGCTAATTGGGTGCTTTTTGATGGTGCTTCAAGAGAGTTTAGCTTATTATCAAATAACGCTTTAGTGCGTGCAGCTATAGCTGATAAAGGTTATAGTGAAGAATCTGTATTTTTGCAAGTTATTAGCTACTATTATCAATATTTTTCTATAAAAGGGCAGATTATTGCAATGGAGCAAAAGAGGGTGAATATTGCTGCAAATGTAGCTAGAATACAGGTGCTATATGATGCAGGATTAGAGCCATTAGATTCACTAGAAGCTCTAAAAGCAGAGTTAAGTTCAACAGAATATCAACTAGAAACTTTAAAATTAGATTTTGATCAAACAAAACTACAATTATCATTATTTACTAATACTGATATTGATAAATTAAAATTAAATCAAATTAAAAAGCCAGAAGAAAAAGAAATACAAAGCTTAAATATCACTATGCAAGAAGAGCAAGCTTTAAGTGTTGAGTATCAAGTAGGAACTATTACTTATTGGCCAACTATTTCATTATTTGATACATATTATTTTAATTTTAAAAATAATCAATCAGAATCTCTTATTTTAGGAGCAGGTAGTTTTGCTTATATGCAGAATCCGAAACATCAAAATGTGTTTGGTCTTAGTATAACTTGGAATATATTTAGTGGATTTACTACAAACAGACAAAAAGAGGCTTTTCAACTAGCTAATTTAAGAATGCAAAAAAATATTGCTTATGCAAAAGAAGAGCAAAAGAACAATATTAAATTTTATAAACGTTCAATTATGGCTGCACTCTCTCAAATAGAAAGTGCTAAAGCATCATTAAAGTCAGCAAGCATAGCATTTGATACTGTTGCTCAAAAATATCTTTCACAATTAGTTAATTATAATACTTACTTAGATGCTTTAATTATGAAATATAATGCTGAATCTACTTATATTCAAAGTTTAAATAATTATGAATTACAAAAGGCAAACTATATTTTTTATAGTGGTCAAATGTTATTAGATTATATTAATTAAAAAGGATAGGAAATGAAAAATTTTATATTTTTAGTTTTATTTAGTGCTAGCTTATGTGCTGAAGAAGTTTATGCTACATTTATTTCTAGAGGCGTAAAAGAAGCATCATTAAGAATAAACGCTTCTGGAATAGTAGATTTATTGAAAGTTGATGTCGGTTCTAAAGTTAAAACTGGTGATTTATTATTAAAGCTACAAAATAATACTCAAGTAGAAGATGTTAAGATACAGCAAGCTCAATCTGATGCAAATGAGCAAACATATTTATTTCAAAAAAATCAATTTGAAAGATATGAGCAAAGTAAATCTGTTGTAGATAAAAATACATATGAACAGATTTATTTTAATTTTAAAAATGCAGAAAATAATTATAAAATGTCACTAGCCTCGCTTCAACTTCAAAAAGAATTACTAAATAATACTTATCTAAAAGCACCATTTGATGGTGTAATTGCAGAAAGGATGATAGAAATAGGAGATGGTGTTAGTCAAAATGGCACAGATTTGTTTAAGTTAATTAGCAATGATATTAAATTAATAATCGAATTTGATTCTAAATATATTGATAAAGTAAAAGTTGGTGATAATTATACTTTTTCAATAGATGGTTCAGAAAAAAAACAAAGTGTAACTATCACAAAAGTTTATCCAAGTATAGATCCCATAAATAGAAAATTAAAAGCTGAAGCTTTAGTGAAAAATATGGTATCAGGTGTTTTTGGCGATGGTTATATAACTACTAAGTAGAACTTGAGTAAGGATTAATGATGTATAAAATAGCAATATCAAAACCAATATTAACACTTGTTTTTGGATTAACGTTGATATTTTTTGGGATATTAGCACTCTTTAGATTCCCTGTGGCTCTTTGGCCAGATATAGACTTTCCAGTGGCTATGGTTATGACTACTTATCCTGGAGCAAATGCTGAGATTGTAGAAACTGAAGTAACTGATAAAATAGAGGAGGCATTAGGTGGTATTGATGGAATGGATAAAATTACATCAATTACTTCTAGAGGTGTTTCACTAGTTATTGCAACATTTAAGCTAGAGAAGCCAAAAGAAGAAGCTATGAGTGATTTAAGAGATAAGGTTAGTTCTGTTAATTTTGATGATCCAATTATTAGAAATCCTACAATTCAAAAGTTTGATAGTTCTTCTTCACCTATAATTAGCGTATTTGTTAGCAGTGATAAGGTTTCTGATGCAACTCTTATGAAGGTTGCTAAACAAATTATTGAACCAAAATTAGAGAGAATTTCTGGCGTTGCAGGAACAAATAAAATAGGCTATAGAAGTAGGACTATTAGAATCTACCCAGATATTTCTTTGATGAATAAATACAATATAACTTATTCCCAGTTAGCTTCTATAATAGGAGAAGAGAATGTTGAGGTTAGCGGTGGTAAAATAAAAACAGATAAAAAAGAATGGGTTGTTACAACTGATGCAATTGCAAAGAGTGTAGATGATTTAAAGCAAATTAGAATTATTAATAATGTCAAGCTTGGTGATATAGCAGAAATAGTAGATTATATTAGTGAAGATACTACTTATGCATCTGTTAATGGCAAGAGGGGAGTTATTTATGAGGTGCAAAAAATAGCTGGTAGAAATGATGTTGAGATAGCACAAGCTGTTCGTAGTATATTGCCAGAGCTAAGAGAGCAGTTAAAAGATTATGATATTGAGATTTTGAGTGATACTACCACTTATATACAGCATTCAATTGATGAAGTAAAGTTTGACTTATTGCTTGGAGCAATACTTGCAACTTCAATAGTATTTTTATTTTTAAGAAGTTTTACTATGACTATTGTTGCAGCTATAAGTCTTCCTGTTTCTATCATTGGAACATTTGCATTTGTTCAGGCTATGGGGCAGAGTTTAAATATGCTAGTTATGTTAGCTTTAACACTTGCCATTGGTATTATTATAGATGATGCTATTGTTGTTATTGAAAATATACATAAAAAGTTAGAAAAGGGTATGTCACGATTAGAGGCAGCATATGAGGGTGTAAAAGAGATTGGGTTTGCTATTATTGCAATTTCTGCTATGCTTTTATCAGTTTTTGTACCTATTGCACAAATGGGTGAAATAATAGGTAGGATTCTACAATCATTTGCACTAACCGTTACTGCAGCAATTATTATTTCATATTTTGTTGTTATTACTATTATCCCTATGGTAAGCTCTCTTGTTGTTAGCACAAAGGTTAGTAGATTTTATACTGCAACAGAACCATTTTTTAAAGCACTAGATAGTATATATGTAAAAATGGTTAAATTGGTTATTAGATTTAAGTTTATCACATTGCTTTTGGTATTTTTATTCTTTATGCTATCTTTATTATTAGTGTCAAGAGTTGGATTTAACTTTATGACACCAGAAGATACAGGAGAATTTAATATATTTGTAGAGACGAATCCTGGAATTACACTAGATTATATGCAAGAGAAATTATCTGAAGTTTATAATATAGTAATTCAAGATAAAGCTATTGATATATCAAGTATGCAGATTGGTTATAACTCACTTCAAAATGCATTTCGTTCTAAGATTTATGTCCATTTAGTTGATCAAAAAGAAAGAAAGGGTAGAAGTCAGTTTGCAATTATGGCAGATTTAAGAGAAAAGCTAAGGAAATTTAAAGATTTTAATATTGCAATTTCTGAAATTTCAACTCTTGGTGGTGGTAATAATTCTCCATTGCAAGTTATAATAAAAGGAGATAATCAAGATAATGTTACAAAGTCAGCTGACAATTTAATCAAATTGTTAAGGGAAACAAAAGGAATTACAGATATTAGAACAGACACTCCAGATTATGCACCAGAATATAGAATTAGCATATTAAGACAAAATGCCAATAAAAATAATATAAGTGCTCAAGCAATTGGTGCGGCTATTGGTGCTGCATTTTCAGGTGAGAGTAAAATCTCTTATTATAGAGAGAATGCTAAGGAATATGATATAGTTTTGAGGGTTCCAGATAAAGATAGAAAAACTTTAGAAGATTTAAAATATTTGCAGATTCCAAATGCAGATGGGAAAATGGTTTTTATAGATGGATTGGTTGATATAAAAGAAACTTCTCTACCTGATTCAATTAAAAGATATGATAGAGAGAGAAGTATAACAATTTATGGAAATATAGATCAAAAGCAAAGCAATCTAAATAAAATTTTGGAAGAGATTAAGCTTAAAAAGAATGAATGGTTGGTAGATGGCATAAATTATACTCTTGATGGACAAGCAAAATATGCTACAGATACATTGTTGCAAGTTGGTATAGCAATAGCTACAGCATTTATATTGATATATTTAATTTTAGCAGCATTATATGAGTCTTTAGTGCAACCATTGATTATTATGATAACTCTTCCATTATCTTTTTCAGGAGCATTTATAGGTCTTTGGGTAACTGGTAATAGTCTTTCTATGTTTGGTTTAATTGGACTTATGGTATTGATGGGAGTTGTTGGTAAGAATGCAACACTTATAGTAGATATGGCAAATGAATTTAGGGCAAAAGGAAATAGTCTTGATGAAGCTATTATACTAGCTGGAGAATCTAGACTTAGACCTATACTTATGACTGTTTTTGCTATGGTGTTTGGTATGATTCCTTTGGCTATATCTAGTGGCGCTGGTTCTGCTATGAAGGCTCCCATAGGGATTTCAATGATAGGGGGATTAATTGTATCTATGTTTTTAAGCTTACTTGCTGTTCCTGCATTTTATAAAATTATGGCTCCTATTGATGATGTAGTTAGAAAAATTTATGCTAAAAATCTAAAATTTAAATAATAATTTTGGATTATTATAAAACTAATGATGGTAGTTTTAGTCTCTATAATAGAGAATATAAAGATTACTATCATAGTTTAAGAGATGGAGCAATTTTAGAAACTCTGTATAAATATGTTATTCCTTGTTTTAACTATACGCTTTCTGTTAGTGTTCTAAATAATGTTATAGAATCTAGCAAATTTACTTTATTAAAATATGCAAATATATCTCATTTAAATAATCACAAAATTTTTCAAAATATTTCAGATTTTAATTTGATGGCGAAATCAAGTCCCACAGAATCTAATATTATAAAAAATTCTAATGATTTTACAAATACAAGCCAAAATAAAAAGATTAATGATGCTTTAAAAATTACTAGAACTGATGGAGTTTTTAAGAGAATAACAAAACAACATTTAAATATACAAAATGAAAACAATTTGTTTCTATCACAGAGCCAAATGCTACCACAATCTCAGATAAAACAAATTTGCAATGCAAATCCTATTTTTTCAATCTTAAAAGAAAATATAGTATTTCTAGCTAATGCAGGAGAAACTAATCCTTTAGATTCTAATTTAATCTCTAAAATATTAGATACTATTTTAAATTCCAAAGATTTGCTAGATATGAATAAAACTATTAAAGTTGCAAAAGAACTAATAAATTTAGATTCTAAAAATCTATCATCAATTTTAAATATCAAAATAAATAATACTAAAAATCCACAAGATTTAGATTCTAAAGATTCTACTTTAGCTTCAAATAATAAGGATTTCGATAAGTTAAATTTAAATAGTATGGATATAAATAATTTGTATAATGCTAATATGGCACCATTTAGAATCCTTGATATTTGTTTTGGGCTTGGATATAACTCATTTTTTACCATAGCATATGCAAAAAGATTAGGTTTGAGAGTAGAGATTTATGCACCAGAATCTGATTTAGATTTGCTTAAAAAATTAAATTCCTTAAAATATCCAAAGATTTTATCAAATTATTTGGATTTGAGGGATATTTTAGATTCTATTTCTAATGGAGTTGATTATCAAAATGAAGATGCAAAATTAGTAGTTTTTAAAGGAAATGCAATAGATTTTATCTCTAATTTTAGTGATAATTTTTTTGATATTATTTATCAAGATGCTTTTTCTCCTACGAAAAATAAAGAGCTTTGGAGCGTAGAGTATTTTAAATCTTTGTTTAGAATCTTAAAAATCAAAGGAATTATTAGCACATATTCAAGTGCAAGTCAAATTAGGCAAAATGCAGCTATAAGTGGCTTTTATGTGAAGAATGCAAAATTTCCTACTTTAAAAAATGGAAGCTTCTTTTTTAAGTATCCATATTATTTTTAAGAATTGGATATTAATTATTTTTATTTAAATCTAAAAGTATCTTTAATACTAAAACTTATAAATTTATATTTAGTTTTGGATTGTAATAAATGAAGTTAGAGTTATTTATTGATTATATTTAGAGCTATTGGATAATTTTTAAAAGATAAATTATTAGAGTTTTGGCTTGATTTAAGCTATTTTGGCATAGAAATTAGCTTTTTTAGGACTTTGAAAATTAAAATTCTTTTTTTATGTGTGTAAAGATCGATAGAGTTTTAACTAAAAATTTATTTTTTTAAGATTAGAGTGTTGCTAATAAATAATAGATTTAAGATTAATGTTTATATGAAGTGTTAAAAACTAATTTGATATTTTGGGATAAAAGATAAGAGCAAGCTTAAAGTTTTTAAACTTTAAGCTCATTTTCTATCTTAAAACTTAACAGCTC